>JAYRFV010000001.1:0-2495 GCA_041908165.1 Holophagales bacterium
GAGATCTACCAGGGCGCCGAGGACATGCCCCAGGCCACCCGGGTCCTGCTCTCCTTCGGCAACTTCATGCGCAGCACCGCCTGGATCCAGCTGGTGCTCCTCGGGGTGCTGGCCTTCCTCGGCCGCTGGATGGTGACCACCGAGGCCGGCCGGCGGATCTTCGAGCGGGTGCTGCTGGCCCTGCCGAAGATCGGGACGCTGTACCGCATGTACCACTCCTCGGTGTTTGCCCGCACCATGAGCGTCCTGCTGGCCGGCGGCCTGCCCGTGCTGCAGGCCCTGGAGGTGATCCAGCGCACCAGCTCCAGCGAGCGGATGAAGCTCAAGCTGCTGACCGTCACCGAGCAGGTGCGCGCCGGCGCCTCGCTGAACTTCGCCCTCGAGCAGTCGCGCATGCTCGACCCGCTGGCGGTGGAGATGGTGCGGGTCGGCGAGCAGAGCTCCGCCCTGCCGGACATGCTCTCGCACGTCTCCGACTTCTTCGATTCGGAGGTCGAGAAGGCCACCACCGCGGTCACCAGCCTGATCGGCCCGATCCTGATCCTGTTCATGGGCTTCGTGGTCCTCGGCCTGCTGCTGGCCGTCTACGTGCCGCTCTTCAACATGGGGCAGACGATCCGGTAGCGCCGGACCCTCCCCACGCCTGCCCGCCAGCTACCGGTACCGCCGCTTGAACCACTTCTGCGGGTCCTGCGGCTGCTTCTGGTAGCGGATCTCGAAGCCGACGCGGGGACCGTCGGCGGTCTCGCCGACGTAGCCGACCCGCTCGCCGGCCTTGAGCACCTCGCCCTTGCGCAGCAGCACGCCCTGCAGGTGGGTGTAGAGGGTGAACCAGCCGCCGCCGTGCTCCAGGATCACCATCGGGCCGTAGCTCTGGTAGAAGTCGGCGAAGGCGACGCGGCCGTCGGCCACGGCGTGGACGGGCACGCCGAAGGGGGCGGACACCAGGATGCCGGTCTGCTCGGTCCGGGTCCGGTAGCGCGGGTGCAGGTGCTCGCCGAAGGCCTCGGCCAGCTCGCCGTCGACCGGCTGCGGCAGCTCCCCGCGCAGGCCCGCGAAGGCGGAGGCGGGCGTGAACGCCTCGCCCCTGCCCTTGCCGGTGAGGCTGCCCATCAGCCGCTCCAGCTGCAGGGCCTCCTCGGTGAGTTCGGCCTGCACCTGCTTCTTGGCGCGCTCGTCCTGCTGCAGGTTGAGCAGGAAGTCCTCCAGGCGCTCCTGGTTCAGGCGCAGGCCGGCCTGCAGCTGGGAAGCCTCGCGTTCCTCGGTCGCCACCCGCGCGAGGGTGCCCTTCAGTTCGGTCTCGCGCCGCCCCAGGTCCCCCTGCAGCTGCTGGATGCGGGCCAGCCGCCGCTGTTCCTGGATCCGCCACCAGGCCAGCATGCGGCCGTTGCGGAGGAAGCTGGCGAAGTCCTGGGCGCCGGTCAGGAAGCCCAGGTCGCCATAGGGCCCGAGGGCGTGCATCCAGCGCACCTGCTGGCGCAGCTGGCCGCGCAGGCGGCCCAGCTCGCCCTGGATCCGCTCGCGGTCCGCCAGGATCCGCTGGACCTCGCCCTGGGCCTCGTCGCGGCGCAGCCGGGCGCCCTCCTCCTGGGCGCGGATCCGGTTCCGCTGCAGGGTGATGCCCTGCAGGTCCACCAACACGCCCTTGCGCCGCTTGCGCAGGGATTCCAGCTGCTGGTCGACCTGGGACAGCTGCGCCTGCAGCGCCGCCAGGCGCTGCCGGGTGGCAGCCGCGTCCGGTGGGGCGTCGCCGGCCTGGCCCAGGGCCGCCGCCAGCGCCAGCGCCGCCAGGGAGGGCACGCCTAGCGGCCCTTGCCCTTCTTCGCCGGGATCAGCCGCAGGAGCGCCGCCAGCAGCCAGGGCCCGCCGAGGGACAGGGGCAGGGCGCTCCAGGCCAGCGGGTCGCTGGGCACCTGCCCGGTCGGCAGCAGGTGGCCGAGGAAGGCCATGGACTTCACCACGAAGGCCGGGACCGGGAACAGGTCCGGATTGCCGAGGAATTCGCCGCCCCAGGCCATCACCCCGCCCAGGGCCCGCAGTCCGAGGGCCAGCAGCAGGGCCAGGCCGGCGTTCGAGCGCAGCAGCAGGCTCAATGCGAGCGACCAGAGAAGAAGCTGGAAGCCCAGCAGCACCGCGTTCATGTCGGCCAGGGCCAGGGGCCCCGGCAGGAAGGAGCCGAGGGTGCGGAAGGCCACGCACCACAGCGGCAGGATCAGCACCTGGGAAAAGAACAACCCGTGCAGCAGGCCCAGGGCCGGACCCAGCAGCAGGCCCTTCCAGCCCTCGCCGCGGAGCGTGTCCACCGCCGGCTGGTAGGCGGAGAGCAGGAGGGTGAGCGGCACCACCGCGTAGATGGCACTGGTCAGGGCGCCGCGGAAGACATCCTTGGCGTTGTCCATGATGCCCATGGCGCCCAGCGGAATCGATCCGCCGAAGGCGCGGAACTCGGTGCCGTCGGGCCCGCCGAAGCCGTGGATCCCGCCCAGGGCCAGGCC
>JAYRFV010000002.1:0-1989 GCA_041908165.1 Holophagales bacterium
AGGGTGGTCAGCTGGCGGGCGCGGGGGACGCCCTTCTGCCGGCTGCCCTTCCAGGTCAGGTCGATGCGGGCGCCGTTGGCCTGGCGGAAGCGCAGGTGCATGGTGCCCATGTTGTTGTTGTAGCTGAGGTCGTGGCCCTCGAGGTCGGGGATCTCGGCGGGCACCGGCTCCAGCATCGGCCGCCACTCGCGGGCGGCGGCCAGGAAGGCCTCCTCGGACGGCCAGGTGGCGGCGAGGCCCGGAGCGGAGCGGTACAGGGCCCGGGTGCCCTCGTCGGTGCCCAGCCGCTCGACCACGGCGCGCAGCTCCTCCCAGTCCTCGCGCATGAACTGCTTCACGTAGCCGAACATGGTCTGCTTGAAGCCTTCCGGGTCCTTCTCGATCTTCCGGCCGAGGACATAGCAGCCGCCCGCACAGGTGGCGGTGGCCAGCAGGAAGAACACCCCGCAGCCGAGCAGCACCTTGAGCCAGGTCGACATGCCCTGCTTCTCGGGGGGAAGTCCGGAGTTGTCCCAGTCGGAGTCGGCCATGGGGCCCTCAGAGCAGGTTGCTGGCCAGTTCGGCCATGCGGCTGCGTTCGCCCTTCAGGAGCGTCACATGGCCGGAGAGGTCCAGGCCCTTGAAGTGCTCGGCGAGGAAGCTCAGGCCGTTGGTGCTGGCGTCCACGTAGGGGTTGTCGATCTGGTAGGGGTCGCCGGTGAGGACGACCTTGGTGCCGTCGCCGGCCCGGGTGAGGATGGTCTTCACCTCGTGCGGCGTGAGGTTCTGGGCCTCGTCCACGATGATGTACTGGTTGGGGATGCTGCGTCCGCGGATGTAGGTGAGCGGCTCGACGCTGAGGTAGCCGCCCTCCTCCAGCTGCGCCGAGGTCATCGACACCCGGCGGCGCATCTCCATGTTGGCGGCGACGATGAAGTCGAGGTTGTCGTAGATCGGCTGCATGTAGGGCCGCAGCTTCTCGCCGACGTCGCCGGGCAGGAAGCCCAGGTCGCGGCCCATGGGCATCACCGGGCGGCTCACCAGCAGCCGGTTGTAGCGCTCCTCGTCCACCACCTGCTGGAGGCCGGCGGCGATCGCCAGCAGGGTCTTGCCCGTGCCCGCCTTGCCCACCAGGGTCACCACCTGCACCGAGTCGTCCAGCAGCAGGTCGAGGGCGAACTGCTGCTCGCGGTTGCGGGCCTTCACGCCCCAGGGCGGCATCTCCATGCGCTTGAGCGGCTTCAGCAGCCGGTCCGCGGCGTCGAAGCGGGCCAGGGCGGTGTGGGCGGGGTTGCCCTGGTCCACCAGGGTGACGAACTGGTTGGGGTAGAGCTCCCGGTCCTCCTCCAGGGCCAGGCCGCCGTCGAACAGCAGATCCACCTTCTCCGGGCTGACCTCCCAGGTGTCGAAGCCGGTGTAGAGCTCCTCCAGCTCCACCCGGTCGGTGGTGTAGTCCTCCGCCTGCAGGCCCATGGCGTCGGCCTTGATGCGCAGGTTGGTGTCCTTGGTGACCAGCACCACCTTCTCCTTGCGCACCTTCAGAAGCTCCTGGGCGCAGCCGAGGATGTGGTTGTCGACCTTGTGCTTGTCCAGGCTGAAGAACTGGATGTCGTAGGCGTGGGTGGTGACGTCCACCTTGAGGATGCCGCCCCCCTCCATCTTCACGCCCTTGCTGAGGCTGCCCTGGCCGCGCAGCCGGTCCATCATCCGCGACACGTTGCGGGCGTTGCGGCCGATCTCGGTCTGGTCCTTCTTGAAGTGGTCGATCTCCTCGATCACCACGATCGGGATGACCACGTCGTGCTCCTGGAAGTGGAAGATCGCCTTCGGGTCGTGGAGCAGGACGTTGGTGTCGAGCACGAAGACCTTCTTGCTGGATGCGGCCACTTCGGACCTCCATAAAGACCAGGAAACCTGCAGGGAGACTATCACCGGCCCCCGGATGGGGCCAGGAGCATTGGCATCGCATTGCGAGGCTGGCATCCTGGGACCAGGAGATCCCATGAAGCC
>JAYRFV010000003.1:0-20732 GCA_041908165.1 Holophagales bacterium
AGCTTCCGCAGCACCTACGCCTACGACAACATCCTTTACAGCGTCGCCGGGCTGCTGCTGAAGCAGGTGGGCGGCAAGCCCTGGGAGGAGGTCATGCGGGCGCGGTTCTTCGGGCCGCTGGGCATGGCCGACAGCCTGCCCAGGTCGAAATTCCTGAAACCGGACGCGGACGTAGCCACGCCGCATGCACCCGCGGAGGGCAAGCTCGTCACCCTGCCCCAGGACCCGTTCAACAACAACGCCCCCGCGGGCGCGATCCTGTCCTCGGCGGAGGACCTGTCCAAGTGGGTGCGGGTGCTGCTGGCCCAGGGCGACCTCGGCCAGGGCCAGCGGCTGTACAGCGCGGCCCAGGCGCGGCTGCTCGAAACGCCGCTGACCCTGCTGCCCCTGCGGCCGCGGGAGGGCCCCCTCAAGGAGGCCCTGCCCACCCTGGCCGCCTATGCCATGGGCCTGGGCGTGCGGGACTACCGCGGGACCCGCCTGGTGGGCCACACCGGGGGGCTGGCCGGGATGGTCTCGCGGGTCACCCTGCTGCCGGAGCTGAAGCTGGGGGTGGTGGTCCTCACCAACGCGGAGGTCACCGAGGCCTTCGATGCCATCACCCACACGGTGCTCGACCACTACCTGGGCGCCCCGCCCAAGGATTGGGTGGCGGCCCACGCGGAAGTGAAGGCCGCCCGCGAGGCCCGCGCCAAGGCGGCGGTGGCCAAGGCCAGCGCGGGCCGGGATGCTGCCAGCCGGCCCTCCCTGCCGCTCGCGGCCTATGCCGGCCGGTACCGGGACCCCTGGTACGGGGACGTGCACCTCGAGGCGAAGGAGGGCCGCCTGCGCATCCGCTTCTCCCACACGCCCGCCCTCGATGCGGTCCTCGAGCACTGGCAGCAGGACACCTTCGTGGCCCGCTGGCCCGACCGCAGCATGGACGCCGACGCCTACGTGACCTTCGCCCTGGATCCCGCCGGCAAGGTCCGGGAGATCCGCATGCAGCCGGTTTCCCCGTCCACCGACTTCAGCTACGACTTCCAGGACCTGCGGCTGAAGCCGGTGGTGGAAGGGGCGCCGCCCTTCTAGGAACCGGCGGAGCCGTCCCGCCCCCAGACCACCGCCCCATCGGCAATTCCGCGCTTCCCTGCCGCCGTGATCGGCGCATGATGGCGTTTTCCGAGGAGGAGACCATGGCAGAGCCGAGCATGCCGACGGGATACGGCGCCTTCTGCTGGAACCAGCTCAACACGCCGGACATGGCCGCCAGCAAGGCCTTTTACGAGGGGCTGTTCGGCTGGCGGATCGTGGAGGAGACCCTGGGCGGCATGGCCATGCAGGTCATCTCCAGCGGGTCCACGATGGTGGGCGACATGATGGCCATGCCCGCGGAGGTCCAGGCGCCCTCCCACTGGCTGTCCTACGTGTGGGTGAAGGACATCGAGGCGGTCCTGGACAAGGCCAAGGCGCGCGGGGCGACGGTCTACCTCCCCGTCACCGAGATCCCGGAGGTGGGCCGCATCGCCGTGTTCGGCGATCCCGAGGGCGCCATGCTCGGCCTCTACGCCAGCGACCAGCCGCCGGGGGAGCCGCAGCCCGTCGCCGCCGGCACCTTCTGCTGGTACGAGTGCATGAGCCGCAACGTCGAGGCCGAGAAGGCCTTCTATGCCGACCTGTTCGGCTGGACCTCCACCGCGCAGACGATGGCGGGCGATTTCGTGTACCACCTCCAGCACCGGGGCACCGACCAGGTGGCGGGGATGATGGCGATGGACGGCGCGGGCTGGGAAGGCGTGCCGGACCACTGGGCGGCCTACGTGGCGGTGGCCGACATCGACGCCGCCGCGGCCAAGGTCGCGGCCCTGGGCGGCACGATCATCGTGCCTGTCACGGACATCCAGATCGGCCGCTTCGCCGTCCTCCGCGATCCGGTGGGCGCCACCCTGAGCCTCTTCCAGGGCGCCTGAATGGAACCTCCAGGCCCGGACCGGCCCTGTCCATCCAGGGCCGGTCGCGCCGGGCGGCTTCGGTTCCCGAGCACCCCGGGGCGGCGGTCCTGGTACCGTTCCCCGGGGGTGGCTGCATGGACCTTGCGTTCAAAGCCGGGGACCGCGTCCGGCTGACCCGCGCCGGGGTGATCTGCTACGGCGGCGCGTGGCCGAACTGGATTCCCGAGCAGCAGGGCGGCGGCAGCACCGGCACGGTCCTGTTCGCCGGCGACCGTCCGCACAGGCCGGGGGCCGCGCCGCGCCCCTATTTCGTCCGCTGGGATTCCGGCGTTGAGAACGCCTACCGGGTGGAGGACCTGGAACCGGCCGAGGCGGCCGCGGAAGGTGACCCGGAACCGACCAACATCGTCCCCTTCCGCCCGCGCTGACTGGCTGGGAAGGTCGCCCCCGTCGTGTGCGATCCTGTTGCACTGGTCGCCCCCTCCCGCTGGTCCCTCCGGCCCTGGAGGCTCTGGCCATGCCCGATCCAGGAACCTGCCCCGATGTCCGAACCGGCCCTGTCCCCCTCGCTCCCCTGCCCCGCCCAGGCCGCGCCGCTGTCCCTCCTTTCGGCGGTGCTGGCGCTGCTGGCGGGCGGCACGGCCCTCGCCTCCGGCCTGGCCCTCGACTCCCCGGCCCTGGGCGGCTTCGGCGCGGCCAGCCTGCTGCAGGTGCCCCTCGCCCTCACCCTGGCCTTCCGGATCCGCGCCGGCCTCGGCAACCGCGGGCTGGAGCGGGAGATGCGCAGTTTCCGCGTGGTCAGCTTCGCGCTGCGCCTGCTGGCCCTGGCGCTGGCGGCGGTGGCCGGCATCGTCCTGCTCGGACGCCACCTGCCGGTCGCCAGCGTGGCCGCCCCCGGCCTGGCGCTCCTGGTTCTGGGATTGCAGGCTGCCCTCTGGCGCGCCAAGGCGCCGCTGGCGGAGGTCCATCCGAGCCTCGCCCTGGACGCCGACCGCGCCCGGACCCTGGTGGAGCTGGCGGGACTCCTGCTGGCGGGCGTCCTGGCCGGCCGGTGGTTCCCCGCGGCCGACGCGGTCGCCGCCCTGGCCCTGGCGGCGCGGGTCTACGCGCAAGGCCGCGCCCTCGGGATGCTGAGCGCCTTCAAGGCCGCCTGCGGCGGCTGCGGGACCGGCTGCGGCTGCTGATCCGGATCAGCGGGACGGCTTGCGCACGACCGCCTTCCGGCCGGCCGGCGGCCAGTAGGCGAACTCGTCCTCGAAGCAGACGTTCTCCAGTTCGGCCACCCGGTCCTGCAGGACCCCCTGGGCCTCGGCCACCGCCTGGTTGTAGATGGACGGGCCGATCTCCTTCAGGCAGAAGTCGAGGACGATCCCGGCGTTGACCTCGCCGACGCTGAGGTCGTACTGCTCGGAGAGGAAACGCTGGATGGAGAGCACCAGCTTCTTCTGGGTGTCGGCGGGGAGCTTGATGGGCATGGGAGGTCCTGGACGGCCGGCGGGTGGGCATAGCGGCCTTGCCAATCATGATCCCGCTCCTTGGGAACGTGTCACCCATGCGCCATGCTGGAGGATTGCCAGGGATCCGAATGACGCAGCCAGCCATCAAGCCGAAAGTGAACACCGCCCGCGCCTGGCGCGAAGCCCGGGCGCTGCTCCACCAGCACCGCCGGTCGCTCGCCCTGGGGCTGGCCCTGATGCTGGTGAGCCGGCTGGCGGGGCTGGTCCTGCCGGCCAGCACCAAGTACCTGATCGACGAGGTCCTCGCCAAGCACAACGGCCACCTGCTGCTGCCGCTGGCGCTGGGCGCCGGGGCGGCGACCCTGCTGCAGGCGGTCACCAGCTACGCCAACTCGCAGGTGGTGAGCGTGGCCGCCCAGCGGGCGATCATGACCATGCGCCAGCGGGTGCAGGACCACATCCTGCGGCTGCCGATCCGCTACTTCGACGGCACCAAGAGCGGCGTGGTCATCGCGCGGGTGATGAACGACGCCGAGGGCGTCCGCAACCTGGTGGGCACCGGCATCATCCAGCTGGTGGGCGGGGTGCTGACCGCGGTGATCTCGCTGGCGGTGCTGTTCTGGCTGAACTGGAAGCTCACCCTGGCGACGGTGCTGTTCCTGTCCGCCTTCGGCGGCGCCATGGCGCTGGCCTTCCGCAAGCTGCGCCCGCTGTTCCGGCAGCGCAACGAGATCACCGCCGACATCACCGGCCGGCTCACCGAGTCGGTGGGCGGGATCCGCATCCTCAAGGTCTACGTGGCCGAGGCGCGCGAGCGCAAGGTCTTCGCCGAGGGCACCGAGCGGCTGTTCAAGAACATCGCCGCCACCCTCACCGGCACCAGCGCCATCACCGCCTTCGGCACGGCGATCGTCGGCGCCCTCGGGGTGCTGATCATGATCATCGGCGGCCGGGCCATCTTCGCCGGGGCGATGACCCTGGGCGACCTGATCATGTACACCTTCTTCGTCGGCCTGATGGCGGCGCCGGTGGTGCAGATCGCCAACATCGGCACCCAGGTGAGCGAGGCCTTCGCCGGCCTGGACCGGGTCCGCGAGGTCCTCGACATGGCCACCGAGGACCAGGAGGACGCGAGCCGCGCGCCGCTGCCGGCGGTGGAGGGCGCCCTGGCCTTCCGCGACGTCCACTTCGCCTACGAGGAGAACGCGCCGGTGCTGAAGGGCGTCAGCTTCGAGGCGGCGGCCGGGAGCACCGTGGCCCTGGTGGGCTCCAGCGGCTCCGGCAAGAGCACCATCCTGTCGCTGATCATGGCCTTCAACCATCCGCAGCGGGGCCAGGTGCTGGTGGACGGCCAGGATGTGCACTCGCTGAAGCTCCGCGAGTACCGCGCCAAGCTGGGCGTGGTCATGCAGGACAACTTCCTGTTCGACGGCACGGTCGCCGACAACATCGGCTTCGCCAAGCCCGGCTCCACCCGCGCGGAGATCGAGGCGGTCGGTCGGATCGCCAACGTCCACGAGTTCGTGGACCGCTTCGAGCAGGGCTACGACACGGTGGTCGGCGAGCGCGGGGTGAAGCTGTCGGGCGGCCAGCGCCAGCGGGTGGCGATCGCCCGGGCGATCCTGGCCGACCCGCGGATCCTGCTGCTGGACGAGGCCACCTCCAGCCTCGACAGCGAGAGCGAGGCGCTGATCCGCGACGGGTTGCGCAAGCTGCGCGCCGGCCGCACCACCTTCGTCATCGCCCACCGCCTCAGCACCATCGAGAGCGCCGACCAGATCCTGGTGATCGAGCACGGCGAGATCGTCGAACGCGGCAACCACAGGGAGCTGATCGCCCTGAATGGCCGCTACCGGCAGCTGCACGACCGCCAGCACGGCGTGGAGCAGGACCAGTTCATCAACCCCGGCGAGGATTTCACCGCGCCGGGGCAGCCGGCGTAGGCGGCTTCAGCCGGTCGGAGCGGCCCCCGGGAGCGGCACCCACTGGCCGCTGCGCAGCGCCACCAGCCAGGCCTCCACCGGCAGGCCCTCGCGCGCCTCCAGCACCGCGGCGTAGCGGGCCAGCTGGGCGCGGTACAGGGCCAGCGCCGCCTCGTCGAAACCCCTGCTGTGCTTGAAGTCGAGCAGGTGGATGCGGTCCTCCGTCCAGACCACCAGGTCGGCGCGGCCGAGGGCGCCGCTGGCGGCGGCGCCGGCCAGCGGCAGCTCGGTGCGGCGGCGCAGGGTCCGCCAGCCGCGCGCTTCGAACTGCTGCAGGAAGCGCAAGGCGTTCTCGCGGGCGTGGGGCACCTCCGGCGCGGACGCGAGGCAGGCCGCGAAGGCCGCCGGATCCTCCCAGCGCACCAGCAGGTCGCGCAGGAAGGCGTGCACCGCTTCCCCCTCCTGCAGGGCGCGGGCGCGGCTGTCGGCGCTCTGGCCCTCGTGCAGTCCCCCGGCTTCAGGGCCGGCCGCCAGGACCGCGGCAGACGGGGGCGGCAGCGGCACCACGCCGGCCTCGGCCGGCGGCGGATCGGGCAGCGGCGCGCGGCCCAGCAGGGCCAGCTCCGGGTGGGCATCGGCCAGGTGCTGGCCCCACTGGGCCCAGGTCTTGGACTCGGCGGGCGGCTTCTTCGCGCCCGGCTCCTGCAGCAGCAGGCACAGCCGCTCGCAGGCGCGGGTGAGGGCGACGTACAGCAGGTTCAGTTCGTCGCGGCGCTGGCGGCCCTCCACCCGCGGCTTCAGCTCGCGGTAGGCGGCGCCCGGGAACGTCCCGAGCTTCCAGGCCAGCAGCAGTTCGCCTCCGGACCCGGTGCGGACTTCACCGTGCTTGAAGGACCGCGGCTGGGCATGCAGCAGCGGCAGGATGACGTCGTCGTACTCCAGGCCCTTGCTCGCGTGGACGGTCTGGATGAGCAGGTCGGCGGTGTCGGCGGGGGCCGGCAGGTCGCCGCGCTCGACCCCGGCGCGCTCGTCCTCCAGCAGCGCCCAGGCCACCGCCGGGCTGGCGGGCAGCTCCAGCAGCAAGGCCAGCAGGGCGCCCAGGTTGCGGCGCGCGCGCAGGGGCTCCAGGTGGCCGTGCGCGCGCAGGGCGGCGACCGCCTCGAGCAGGGCCCCCTGGGCGAGCACCCGGCCGGCCAGTTCCTGGGTGCTGGCCGAGCGCAGTTCCAGCAGCCAGCGGACCGCGTCCTGCTGCGGTTCCGGGAACAGGCCCGGATCCAGCCGGCCGAGCCCGGGAAGGCGGCCTTCGCGGGCCTGGGCGAGGCGGGTGATCGCCGCATCGTCCAAACCCGCGAGGTGCCGCAGCAGCGCCATGCAGGGAGCCGGCCGTTCGGGGTGGGCCACGGCTTCCAGGGCGGCCAGCAGCAGCCGCACCCCGGGGCTGTCCCAGAATCCGCTGTGGGCCACCACGTAGGGCTGGATGCCCAGGCGCTTGAGCCGCTGCAGCAGGGCCGGCAGGCGGGTGCGCTGCTTGAGCAGCAGGGTGCGGCGGCGCGGCCGGTCCCCCGCCGGTGCGCCGAAGCGGTGGTCCCAGCCGCCGCGGCGGGACAGGCCGGCGATCCAGTCGGCCAGGGCCGGCAGGTCGGCGCGCGGACTGGCGCTGCGCACCAGGCCCACCGGCAGGGCGCCCTCGCCGACCGCCGTCTGGACGCCCTCGGGATCCTCGCCGCCGGGGTCGAGCTGGGGCCAGAGCCGGTCCACGAAACAGTTGGCCAGGTCCACCACCGGCGGGGTGGAGCGGAAGTTGAACGGCAGCCGGAAGGCCCGGTCGCCGGCGCGGGCCAGGTGGTCGCGCAGCAGGCCGGGATCGCCGCCGCGGAAACCGTAGATGGCCTGCTTGACGTCGCCGACGAACACCCGCTGCCCGGCCCCCAGGGCGGCCAGGAAGGCGTCCTGGGACTGCGACGTGTCCTGGTACTCGTCCACCAGCAGCAGCTTCGGCGCCGGTGCGCCGAGCCCGTCCCGCTTCAGCACCTGCAGGGCGAGCCGCACCAGGTCGCCGAAGGTGGCCTGGCCCTGCTCGGCCTTGCGGTCCTCGAAGCGGCGCAGGGCGCTCACCAGCAGCCCGCGGAGCCAGGCCTCCAGGGCGTCGGCCAGGGGTTCGAAGGCGGCCATGGCGGTGCGGAAGGCTTCGGCGTAATAGGTCTTGGCGGGGTCGGCCCGGCGCCCCTGGGCCTCGGCCCAGCGCAGCCG
This sequence comes from Holophagales bacterium, assembly GCA_041908165.1. Lineage (GTDB taxonomy): Bacteria > Acidobacteriota > Holophagae > Holophagales > Holophagaceae > JACQZU01. Next base: position 7,561 of record JAYRFV010000003.1, read on the forward strand.
GGCGTCCAGGTCCGCGGCCGGCCCCGGGATCCGCAGGATCGCGCGGGGCTTGAAATGGCGCCGCTGGGGACTGGCCGGTTCCAGCGCCCGCTGCGGGTCCGCGGCGAAGGGCGCCAGGGCCGCTTCGGCGGCGGCGAGGGCGGCCAGGGCCGCGGCGCGCAGCGGGACCAGGTCCACCGGATCCAGGTGACCGAGGGCGTCCTGGTGCTGGTCGTGCCCGCGGGAGAGGTCCGCCCAGTGGTGTTCGGCCCAGGCCAGCAGGCGCCGCGCCGGCACCCGGTCGGGGTGGCCCGCCGCGAGGTCCAGGTCCTCGCGCAGGGTCTGCCGCAGCAGCCGCAGCAGGGCCGGATGGGCGACATCGAGGAGCCGCCCGGGCGCGCCGTCGCCCCGGCCGAGCACGCGCAGGGCCAGGGCGTGGATGGTGGACACCTGCAGCAGTTCGGCCTCGCGCCGGGTGCGCCGCCAGAAGGCCCGGGCGCGGGCCGGGGACTGGGCCCAGGGCGCTTCGGTCCAGTGGACCGCGGCTTCGGCCACCTCGCCGGCGGACTTGCGCAGCCGCTCGGCCGGGGCCAGGGCCTTCAGCCGCGCCGCCAGTTCCACACCGGGCTCGGGGCCGAGCCGCGGCAGCAGGTCCCGCCAGGCCTGTTCATCGAAGGCGGCGAGCAGGTCCAGGGGCCGCAGCAGCCGTTCGCGCAGGTCGGCCGCGGCCGCTTCGCTGAAGGTGGTGGCGAGGATCTCGTAGGGCCGCAGCCGGCCCTGGCCCAGGTGGGCGGTGACCAGCACGGTGAGCGTGAAGGTCTTGCCGGAACCGGCGCTGGCGCTGACCACCAGGGAATCCTCGAGGATGCCGGGGGCGCGGAGGTCGAGGGCGCGCATCAGGCGTCCTCCTCGTCGGCCACGGCGCTGACGTCCACCGGCCGGCCGCAGAGGGCGCCCAGCTGGCAGCGGGCGCAGTGTTCGCCGGGGGTCGGAGGGAAGTCGCCGCGCTCCAGCCGCGCCTCGAACCCGGCCAGGTTCTGCCGCAGCCGCGCCCGCCAGTCGCCGGCTTCGGCCAGGGTCGCGAGGTGCTTGGTGAAGGGCTCCGGGTCCTCCTCGCGGAGGGGCAGCAGCACGGTGCTGACGAGGCTGCCCGGGTGCGCGGCCTCGGCCAGCAGCATGTAGAGGGGCATCTGCAGGTGCGAGGCGAAGGGCGCGTCGGGCTCGGCGAAGGCCTTCAGGCGCGCCAGCTTCGAGGTCTTGTAGTCGGTGACCCGGAGCAGGGCCAGGCCGTCGGCGTGCTGCCAGCGCTCGATCCGGTCGACCTTGCCCGCCACCGCCAGGCTGCGGCCAGGGCCGAGGTCCAGGTCGAGGGGGCCCAGCTGCCCTTCCAGCGCCAGCAGGGTGCGGGTCCAGCCGCGCTGCAGGTGCGCCGGCAGCCTGCCCTTGGCGCGTTCCTCGGCGCTGAGGCAGGCCGGGTGCAGCAGGGCGACCTCGCGGCCCTCCGGCGCCGCGGACCGGGCATCCCGCAGCAGTGCCGACGCCAGGTTCGGCAGCAGGTCTTCCAGGTCGAGCACCGCCAGTGGCCACTGCTCCTCGGGGATGCGGCCGCCGAGGCCCGCCAGCCAGGCGTCGCGGTTCGCCTCCCAGCGCTGGCGCACAACCGGAAGCAGGTCCTCGGGAACCGAATCCGCATCCAACCCGTGGGCGGAGGCGAAGGCGGCGGGCCAGTCCGGAATCCCCACGTGGGGCGCGAGCAGGTCCTCCAGCACATGGTGGGCCAGGATCCCCACCGCCATGGCGTAGCGGCTGGCGGCGTCGTGGCCGCCCAGACCCCAGACCCGCTCGGCCAGGGAGCGGAAGGGGCAGCGCGCCAGCCCTTCCAGGGCGGTGGGACTGGCCGGCCCCTTCAGCCAGGCGGCGCGCACGCCGGGGACCTGGTCGAAGTCCGGTGCGCCGGCCTGCAGCGCCTCGGCCAAGGGGCGCGCCAGGGCGGCGGCGGCGCGGGCCGCCGGCCGCGGCGCCGGCGTGTGGCCCTCCCACTGCCAGCGCCAGTGGCTGTGGGCCCGGTCGCGCTGCGGCTGCCACGGGGCGGCGCCCTCGAGGGCATTCCAGAAAGGTCCCTGGGCCTGGGGGCGGCCCTCCGCATCGGCGCCGGGACTGAGCGCCAGCAGTCGTTCCCGGGTCAGGGCCAGGGCCTTGTTGAAGGCATAGGCTTCGCGCTGGAAGCTCCGCGGGATCTGGTCGCCGTGCTCGCTGCGGGGCAGCCAGAAGCGCTGCAGGGCCGGCGGGAACCGCGCATCGCCGGAGGCGCTGGCGGCCAGCAGGGCCCGGTTGATCGCAGCCTGGCGGTGGCCGTCCAGGTCCGGGTTGTCGGCGGCCCTGCCCGGCCAGGCGCCTTCCGCCAGGTCCAGGATCAAGGTGGCGCGGGCGCCGGACCAGTCGTCCAGCAGGGTGTCCGGAGCCACCAGCCGCAGGCCCTCGGCGGCGCGGGGCGGCTGGGCGCTGCGCGCCGCCTCGAGGAAGGCTTCCAGGGCGAGGCGCAGGTCGGCCAGGGTCCAGGGTTCCGAATCCCAGATCTCCTTCAGCAGCCCCAGGGGCGGGAAGAAGTCCTCGGGATCCAGGGGCAGGCGCAGGCTGGCCGCCAGCCCCTCGATGCGGTCCGCCCAGGCACGGGCGGGGAGGCGGGCCTGGCGCAGTCCGTTCAACTCCCGCCAGAGCGCCGTGGCGGAGGCGCGGCTGCGGTCGTCCAGGTGGATGAAGCTGCCCTGGAAGGCCGGCGCGCCATCCTGGTCGGCGAGGGCCAGCAGGTCGGCCCAGCGCCGCACCTCGTCCCGCCGGGACACGCGCAGGCCGGCCGAGACCTCGCAGGGATCCAGCCGGTGCAGGCCGCTGAGCAGCGCCCACAGCGGGCTCCAGGCGGCGCTGGCGAGGAGCGGCCGGAGGCCGCCGCGGACCTGCAGGTCGATGCCTTCGGCGGCGAGCAGCGGGGCGAGGAAGGGTGCGGCGGACTGCGGCGAGGGGTGGACCACGGTGATGTCGCGCGGGCGGAGGCCCTCGGCGCACCAGGCGCAGACCTGCTCGACGGCGTGGCGGAGCAGGTCCAGGGGTCCGTCCACCAGGCCGCGCTGGAACACGGCGGCGTGGGGTTCCAGGTCGAGGGGGCCGTCGAACAGCCCCTCCAGGGCCGCCGACCAGGGCGCCTCGCCCCATCCTGCGGGCTCCTCCAGCGCCAGTTCGTTCGGCAGGGCCTGGCCGTGCGCCTCGAGGCCGTCCAGGAACCACGCCACCAGCGGCTGGGCGCTGCCGAACAGGCCCGAGGGGCCGCCGCCCTTGCGGGTGGCCAGGTGGAAGGTCGCGCCGCCGAGGCCCGGCACGCAGGCCAGGGCCCGCAGCCGCGCCGGGCTGAGGTCGCGCAGACCGGCGGCCAGCGGGCCGTCGGCGGCGCTGCGCTCGATCCACAGGCCGCGCTTCCCGCCCAGTTCCAGATCCACCGCCCGCCACAGGGCGGCGTCGGGCTCCAGGAATCCGGCCCGGTCGACCTCCTCCAGGTAGGCCTCCAGGTGCGCGACCAGGCTGGCCAGGCTGTGGGCGGAACGGGGCTGGCCGAAGTCCAGGCCGTGCGCGCGCAGGTCGCGCAGGGTGGCCGGGGCCAGGCCGTGGGCGAGCAGGTCGCGGCAGGCCTCGGCGCGGGCGCGCAGCGCGTCCAGGCCGGTGCCCGGGCGCAGCCGCCGCGCCACCCGCAGGTGCAGCTGGATCCCCAGCGCACCTGGCACCGGGGGGCGAGGGTCGTCCAGAAGAACGCCGTCGAAGGGGTCGTGGCTCATGGCCGGGAGTGCACCTTTCGGAACCTGACCATCGTGGCAGAGGGACGGTCCAGCGTAAGCTGCAGCCATGCCCGAACTGCCGGAAGTCGAAACCACCCGCCGCGGTCTGGCGCCCGGGCTGCTGGGGCGGCGGATCCTGGCGGTGACCCTGCGGCGGCCGGACCTGCGCTGGCCGATCCCGGCGGCGGTGACCGGGCTGCTGCCCGGCCAGCGGATCCTTGACCTGCGGCGGCGGGCCAAGTACCTGCTGCTGGACACCGAAGCCGGCAGCGCGCTCCTGCACCTGGGCATGTCCGGGCAGCTGCGGGTGGTGGCGCCGGAGGTTCCGGTGGGTCCGCACGACCACGTCGACCTGGCCCTGGATTCCGGGCAGGTGCTGCGCTTCACCGATCCGCGCCGGTTCGGCTGCCTGCTCTGGCAGGCCCCGGGGGAGACCCACCACCTGCTCCGGGACCTCGGACCTGAGCCGCTGTCCACGGAATTCACCGCCGGCTACCTGCACGGCCGGAGCCGCGGCCGGGGCGCCAGCGTGAAGACCTTCCTCATGGACCAGGGCACCGTCGTCGGCGTCGGCAACATCTACGCCGCCGAGGCCCTGTTCCAGGCAGGCATCCGCCCCGGCCGCGCCGCGGGGCAGGTGGCGCTGGCCCGCTACGAACGCCTGGTGGACGCCGTGCGTGCGGTGCTCGCCCAGGCCATCGAGGCCGGCGGCACCACCCTGCGCGACTTCATCCACCCGGATGGGCGGCCGGGCTACTTCCAGCAGGACCTGCTGGTCTACGGCCGGGCGGGGCTGCCCTGCCGGCGCTGCGGCCGCCCCCTGAAGGGGGGCCGCCTGGGCCAGCGCGCCACCGTCTGGTGCGGGCACTGCCAGTCCTGACCGTCCTCCAGGGCGGACCCTTCCCGCCCTGTCCAAGTCGAGACTTGCTACTGATATGCTTGATGAATCATTCAGACGGCCAGGACGGATCGGGGGTGGTGGATTGGAGAAGGGCTGGGAAGCGGTGAAGCGCTGGGTGGTCCCGGACCCTGAGCTGGCCCTGGAACAGCAGTTCTTCCACGGCCTGTGCCTGCTCGGCGGGGTGCTCGCGATCTTCGTGGTCATCCCCGTCAACCAGTTCCAGAACCTGAGCCCCTGGGTGGACCGGGTGGTGCTGGCCTTCGGCCTGGTCTCCCTGGCCCTGGCGTGGGCGGCCCGGCGCGGCCGCTACCACCGCAAGACCATGCTGATCAGCCTGATCGCCTGCCTGGACCTGATCTGGTTCGCCAACGGCGGTTCCCAGGGCAGCATCGGCCTGTACTTCTTCAGCGCAGCGCTGTTCCTGGTGCTGTTCTTCCAGGGCGCCTTCCGCTACGTCGTGCTGGCCCTCCTGGTGGCCAACATCATCGGGCTGCACCTGGCGGAGCACGCCTGGCCCCAGTCGGTCCACACCTTCTCGGGCGGCCTGGAGCGCCTGGTGGACCTGTCCACCGGCTACGTCCTGAGCATGCTCATCTGCGCCCTGATGCTGTGGGTGGTGCTGGAGGGCTTCAACCGGGAGCGGGCAAGGCTGAAGGCCGCGATGGCCGCGCTGCAGGCCAGCGAGGAGAAGTTCTCGCGGATCTTCGAGGGCAACCCGGACGCGCTGCTCATCCTGGATCCGGTCTCCGGGAGCGTGCTCGAGGCCAACCGCGGCTTCGAGCGGATGTTCGGGTTCCCGAAGCAGGAGTGCGTCGGGCGCCCGGTGCAGGAGCTCGGCTTCTGGACCGACCGGGCCGGCCCCGCCCAGGTCGAGGCGCCCGGCGGCCCGGGCCCGGAGGTCCGCGGCGTCGAGATGCCCTTCCTGCGCGCGGACGGCACCACGCTGTGGGGGGACGCCTCGGTGGTCCCGGTGCGCTTCGGCGGCCAGGACTCCCGTCTGTTCACCATCCGCGACGCCACCGAGCGGTACCGCGCCGCCGAGGCCAGGGCGGATTCGGAGCGCCTGTACCGGGAACTCCTGGAGCGCCAGGGCGAGGGCTTCGCCGTGGTCGACGCCCAGGAGCGCTTCCTCTATGCCAACCCGGTGGCGGAACAGATCTTCGGAGTCCCGCCGGGAGGGCTTCCGGGCCGCCTCCTGCTGGACTTCCTGGAGCCCGACGGGCAGGAGCGCGTGCGGGCCGAGACCCGCATCCGCGCCGAGCAGCGGAAGAGCACCTACGATCTAAGGATCCGGCGCCCGGACGGGGGCCTGCGGACCCTGCTGGTGACCGCCACCCCCGGGCGTCTCCATCCGGACGAGCCGCTGAACATCATCGGCGTGTTCCGCGACATCACCGAGGAGCGGCAGGCGGAGCAGACGCGGCGGCTGCTCGAACTCGAGGTCAACCAGGCGCAGAAGATGGACAGCCTGGGCAGCCTCGCCGGCGGCGTGGCCCACGACTTCAACAACATGCTGGGCGGGATCATGGGCTACGCGGACCTGCTCCTGGCCGGGGAGACCGAACCCAGACGCCAGGAGTACCTGCGCGCCATCATCCTGGCCGCCTCCAGGTCGGGCGAGCTGACGCGCAAGCTCCTGGCCTTCGGCCGCCGCGGGCGCAACATCGTCGAGTCCCTGGACCTCCCCGCCATCGCCGCGGACTGCCTGGCGATGCTGCGGCCGAGCATGGGGCCCGACCAGCAGGTGGTGCTGGAGCTGGACGGGAGCCTCCGGGTGGACGGCGATCCTGCCCAGATCCACCAGGTGCTGGTGAACCTCTGCCTCAACGCCCTCGAGGCCATGCCGGAGCGCGGCACCCTCACCCTCGGCAGCCGGCTGCGGACCCTGGAGGAACAGGCGCAGTCGGGCCTGCCCCTGCCGCCGGGGCGGTACGTGGAACTGACCGTCGCCGACCAGGGCATCGGCATGACCGAGGAGGTCCGAAAGCGCGTGTTCGAGCCCTTCTTCACCACCAAGCACGCCACCGGGATGACCGGCACCGGGCTCGGGCTCTCCACCGCCTACGGGATCGTCCGGGCCCACCGCGGCGCCATCACCGTGGAATCGGCGCGCGGCAAGGGGACCACCTTCCACGTCTTCCTGCCGGAGGGCACGCTGGCCGTCGCCGAGAAGCCGCCCGCGCCGGCCTCCTCCGCCGGCCAGGGGACGGTCCTGCTGGTCGAGGACGAGCCCCTGCTCCGGGAGCTCGGGACTTCCATCCTGGAGTCGCTGGGCTACCGGGTGGTGACCGCGAAGGACGGCGAGGAGGGCGTGGCCGCCTTCCGGGACACGCACGCCGGCCTGGACGCCGTGCTCCTGGACCTCAAGATGCCCCGCAAGGGGGGCCGGGAGGCCTACCTGGACATGCGGCGCATCGACCCAGGCGTGCCCGTGATCGTGTGCACCGGCTACGGCGACAACGAGGAGGTCCAGGAACTGATTTCCGAAGGCGCGGCAGGAATGCTGCCGAAGCCCTACCGGATCGCCGAGCTGGCGGCCAAGCTGGGCGAAGCCACGGCGCCGAGGGGCTAGCGGGCGGCCGCCCGCAGCGCGTCGGCCCGATCGGTCTGCTCCCAGCGGAACTCCGGCCGGCCGAAGTGGCCATAGGCGGCGGTGGCGCGGAAGATCGGCCGGCGCAGGTCCAGCGTCTCGATCATCGACTTGGGCGTGCAGCTGAACACGTCGCGCACGGCGCGCACGATGGCCTCGTCGGAGACCTTGGCGGTGCCGTAGCTGTCCACCGCGATGGAGACCGGCTCGGCCACGCCGATGGCGTAGGCCAGCTGGACCTCGCAGCGGTCCACGAGACCCGAGGCCACCAGGTTCTTGGCGATGTAGCGGGCCATGTAGGCGGCGCTGCGGTCGACCTTGCTCGGGTCCTTGCCGCTGAAGGCGCCGCCGCCGTGGCGGCCGGCCCCGCCGTAGGAGTCGACGATGATCTTGCGGCCGGTGAGTCCGCAGTCGCCCATCGGCCCGCCGATGACGAAGCGGCCGGTGGGGTTGATGTAGAACTTGGTCTTGCCGTCCAGCAGCTCCTCGGGCAGGGCGTAGCGGATCACCTGCTTCTCGATCTCGGCGTGCAGGGTGGCGTTGGGCACCGCCTCGTCGTGCTGGGTGCTGACCACCACGGCGTCGATGCGCAGCACCCGGTCGCCGTCGTACTCCACCGTCACCTGGCTCTTGCCGTCCGGCCTCAGCCAGGGCAGCAGGCCTTCCTTGCGGGCCTCGGCCAGCCGGCGGGTGAGGCTGTGGGCGTACTGGATCGGCGCCGGCATCAGCTCCGGTGTCTCGCGGGTGGCGTAGCCGAACATCAGGCCCTGGTCGCCGGCGCCGCCGATGTCCACGCCCATGGCGATGTCCGGGCTCTGCCGGTCGAGGGTGACCATCACCCCGCAGGTGTCGGCGTCGAAGCCCTTGGTGCTGTGGTCGTAGCCGATGTCGCGCACCACGCTGCGGACCAGCTGGGCCACCGGGATGTAGGTGCGGGTGGTGATCTCGCCGGCGACCACCACCAGCCCGGTGGTGACCAGGGTCTCGCAGGCGACGCGGCTGCCGGGATCGTCGGCGAGGGCGGCGTCGAGCACGGCATCGCTGATCTGGTCGGCGATCTTGTCGGGGTGGCCTTCGGTGACGCTTTCCGAGGTGAACAGGTGCCTGCCGGTGGTGGCCATGGAGTGCTCCAGGGATCGAATCGGGCGGCCGCGGCCGCGGGATGGCGCGGGTGGGCCCCGCCCGGAAAGGTTAGCAGCGATGGCCCAGCCGACCCGACCCTCCGCTTCAGCCCCGGCCGGCGGCCCCGTTCGTCCATGGAATGCGGCGGATGGTCCGCGCGGTTCCGCAGGCGGCCGGGGACCAGGGTGCAGCTTGCCCCGGTTTCCTGCAGGGGAGTATGGTGTTAGCTTGCTGCCCTGACATTTTCTTGACGTGGATCAGCCCCACCCGGAGGACTTTGATGCGATTCCCCCGCCTCTCCATGGCACTGTTCGGTCTGCTCACCGCCGCCAGCCTCTCGGTGGCCACCCTGACCCTCACCACCGCCTGCAAGCGGACCACGAGCGAGGAGAAGGAGATCAAGGAGCTGAGCCAGAAGGCGGCCGAACTGGACAAGCTCAGCCAGCAGGCCAGCACCACCGGCGGAACCCAGGCCCAGAAGCTCCAGCAGGCGGGCGTCTCCGACATCAAGCCCAACGCCGAGACGATGCAGCTCACCGAGGAGCAGAAGAAGGCCCTGGAGGAGCGCATCAAGGCCGAGAAGAACAGCTCCTACCAGTCCCTGCTCCAGGAGGTCCTGGACAAGGACAAGGAGATCAAGGAGCTCAACGAGAAAATTTCCAAGCTGCGCGCCGCCCTGCCCAAGCCCGACGTCGCCAAGGCCAACGACAGCCACTACGGCATGGCGCTGCGCTTCCTGAAGAAGAAGGGGGTCAACGAGGACGAGGCCAAGCGCCTGATCAGCCGCGTCCTGATCATGGACAAGCTGGCCCCGGGCTTCGAGGTCTACCACTTCTACGCCAACGGCGTGTACGGCAGCTGGGTGAGCCAGGGCAAGGCCAAGATCACCCCCACCGAGCTGCAGGCCGAGGAGAAGGCCAAGATCGAGGGCGAGCGGGACACCGCCGTGGCCCAGGGCGAGAAGCTGCAGGAGGAGGTCAACGACCTGGTCACCCAGAAGAAGCAGATCGAGGAGGAGATCGCCGGGCTGCGCACCGAGAAGGCCAAGCTCATCGACGAGATGAACGCCCTCTCCGCCACCAACGAGAAGCAGAAGTCCAAGCTCAACTCGCTCCACTACATGATCGGCGAGCGCAAGATGCTGGAGCAGAAGGGCGTCATCATCATCCCGGTGTTCGCCAAGGACCGCAGCGGCCCGAAGTGGTCCGACGACCTCTTCGACCACGACCTGGACCTCCGCTCGAACGACGAGGTGAAGATCTCCGCCCAGGAGGCCGGCGTGAAGAAGATCGGCAAGGTCAACGTGGTGCCCGGCTCCCTGGTCAAGGACGAGCACTACAAGCTGACGATCTCCGAGGACAAGATGAACGCGACCATCAAGATCGTGGCCAAGGAGCGGTTCAGGAACGAGAAGGTGGTGTTCGCCGTGTCCGAATAGGACGGACCCGCCGCGAAGGAAACGGCCCCCGCCTCCCGCGGGGGCCGTTTTCCTGCCGGGCTTCGGCCTACCCCGCCAGGCGCTCCCTCACCGCGGCCACCGGTCCGGCCCAGTCCCCGTACCTTGCCTGGCGGAGCAGCGTGTGGCCCGGGTACCAGGGGCTGTCCGTGCGCTCCAGGAACCAGCGCCAGTCGGCGTTGCGGTGCAGCAGCAGGAGAACCGGCCGGCCCATGGCCCCGGCCAGGTGGGCGACGGAGCTGTCCACGCTCACCAGCAGGTCGAGGGCCTCCAGGGCGTGGGCCGTATCGGCGAAGTCCCCCAGGAACGGCGCGAGGTCCACCATCCCGGGGAGCGGAAGGCGTCCCTCGGCCTCGAGCTGGAGGCTGAACCAGGTGATCCCGGGCAGCCCGGCCAGCGCCGCGAGGGCCTCCGCGGGGACCGAGCGGTAGGCATCGTGGCCGTGGGCCCGGTTGCCCCGCCAGACCAGGCCGACCTTCCGGCCCGGCGCGGCGGCGAGGGCGGCGTCCAGCTCGACCCGGTGCGGCACCCGGGCCGGGACCCCCAGGTAGGGCCCGCTCCAGGGGATCGCCTCCACGGTGGCGGTCTTCAGGAGCCTGGGGAGCGAAGGCAGGGAGGCGTGCAGGTCGAACTCCGGCAACTGCTCGCCGTGGGTGTGCAGGGACAGCGCCCCCTCCAGCGTGGCCAGCACCGGCAGCAGCTCCTTCTGCCCCAGGAGGTGCACCGCCAGGCCCATGGCCGCCACCCGCGGCACGTAGCGGGCGAACATGAGGGTGTCGCCGAGGCCCTGGTCGGGGTAGAGCAGCAGGTGCTTGCCCCGGGTGGCGGACCCGCCCCAGAGCGAGCGGCCGAAGTTGGGCCGGCGGAAGCCCGGCAGGTCCCAGCGCGCCTCGTAGCCCTCCCAGCCCTTCTGGAGGTCCCCGGCCTGCAGGTCCAGCAGGCCCAGGTTGAGCCGGGCGTCCGGATAGCCGGGCTTCAGGTCCAGCGCCCGCAGGGCCCAGGTCCGCGCCTCCGGCCACCGGGCCTTGACCATCAAGGCGGAGGCGAAATTGTTGGCCAGGGCCGGATCCCGGGGATCCAGCTCCCAGCCCCTGCGATAGGCCTCGAGGGCGGCGTCCACCTCGCCCATCTGCTTGAGGGCATAGCCGAGGTAGCGGTAGACGGCCGGACTGCGGTAGCCGTCGGCGATGGCCCCGGTCAGCACCTGGATGCCGGTGGGGAAGTCGTCCTTCTCCACCGCCAGGATGCCGAGGATGCCCTCGGCGCCGGGGTGCCCGGGCACCTCGCGCAGCACCTTGCGGGCGAGGGTCTCCGCCTGCGGCCAGTTGCCGTGCTGCACCATCTGCTCCGCGGCCTGCAGCATCCCCGCGGCCGCCGAGGTGGCGGGCTGGGGCCGGGGCTTCCAGCCCTTCGGGGCGTAGGCGTACTTCATCCCTCCATGCTACCGCCGACCGCCAGGGGGGCTCGAGCCGGAGCCGGCCCCGGAGGACGGCCCGCGGCTCCGCGCCCAGGCCAGCACCAGCCCCGACAGGAGGATCGCCGGGACGGCGTAGACCATGGCCCGGGCCATGGCCGGCCCGGGGGCCAGGCCGGCGGCCTGGAGGGCATCCGCGCGGTGGCCCGCCAGTTCGGGGCTGATGGCGTCGCCGAGGATGTGGATGAAGAACACGTTGAGGGCGGTGCCGGTGGCGCGGACGCTGGCCGGCAGGCAGCTCACGGTGAGGGCGTTGACCGGGCTGGTGTTGACGAACAGCAGCAGCATGCCCAGGAAGAACAGTGGGTAGGCCGCGGCCAGGGTCCCGGCGTGCAGGGCCCAGGCCACCACCGGCGCGGCGGCCACCAGCGTCAGCCCGCTGATCCACAGGCCGGCGTCCGGCCAGCGCCGCTGGAGCCGGTCCGTGAGGAAGTCGCCGAGGAAGGTGCCGAGGATGCCGGTGACCAGGGCGAAGCCGCCGAAGACCAGACCGGCCTGGGTGACGCCGACGTGAAACCTCCGCTGCAGCAGGGTCGGCGCCCAGGCGCCGAGGATGCCCATGGCGAAGGTGTAGGCCACGTAGCTGGCGGTGCAGACCAGCCAGACCCGGTTGCGGAAGATCGCCTTCACCCGGGCGGCGAAGGGCAGGTCCGCGGAGGTGTCGGGGGCGGTGTCGTGGGCGCCGCGGACCGGGTCCTCCTGCAGGGCCATCCAGGCCGCCAGCCCCAGCCCAGGCAGGCCGGCGATCAGGAAGGCCTCCCGCCAGCCCAGCCAGCCGGCCACCGCGCCCCCCAGCCCGTAGCCGAGGGCGCTGCCCACCGGGATCGCCAGGTAGAACCAGGTGAACTTCCGGGCGCGTTCGGACTCCGGGAAGCTGTCGGCCAGCATCGCCGGGCCCAGGCTGGCGTAGGCGGCCTCGCCGACGCCCACCAGGGAGCGGCTCAGCAGCAGCGCCGGGTAGCTGTGCGCCAGGGCCGCGCCCATGGTCGCCAGGCTCCACAGCACCACCCCCGCGGACACCAGCCGGCTGCGGTTGAAGCGGTCGGCGAGGACCCCGAACAGCGGCGCCGAGACCATGTAGACGACGATGAAGACGAAGGTCATGCGCCCCAGCTGGGCGTTGCTCAGGTGCAGCTCCCGGCCGAGCGGCTCGAGGACCGCCTTCTCCACGTAGCGGTCCAGGTAGTTGACCATGTTGATGCTCGTGAGGAGCAGGAGCAGGCGCCGGGCGGGGGACATCCGTCCACTCTAGCGGCGGGCGGGCCCGGCCAGGAATGCCGCCCGCGGATTCAGCGGGCGAGCAGCCAGACCAGGAGGGTGATGGCGATCAGGGCGCCGCCGGCGACGATCAGGGGGTTGCCCTGTTCGCGGCCGGCGCGGGCGAAGGTTTCGGCGTCGAGCGCCTCGCCGGCTCCGTGGCGCGCGCCCTGGCGGCGCTTGTGCAGCCCCAGCCCGGCCAGGGCCAGGCCCAGCAGCAGGAAGACCAGGACCGGCAGGCGGGGATCCATGTCAGTTGATGATCTTCAGGCGCGGTGGCGGGGGTTCGGGACGGCCGCCACGGCCGACCAGAACGGTCTCCAGCAGCCAGGCGATGAACCCCGAGACCACCGCACCGAAGAACCCGGGCCAGAAGCCGTCCACCCGGAAGCCGAGGCCGAGCTTCACCGACACCGTCCCCGCCAGCCAGAACAGCAGGCCGTTGATCACCAGGCTCATGCAGCCCAGCGACAGGACCACCGGCACCAGCGCCAGGAACTTCAGCAGCGCGCCGAGGGTGGCGTGGAGGAAGCCCAGCAGCACCGCCACCGCCAGCAGTTCCAGGAAGG
>JAYRFV010000004.1:0-56442 GCA_041908165.1 Holophagales bacterium
CTTGGCGTAGTTGCCGTTGCCGTAGAGGGCGTCGGCAGCCAGCCGGGCGGCCTCCGGGGAGGTCCGGGCGTAGGCTTCCAGCGCCTGGCGCTGCCGCCCCAGCCAGGCCAGCTGGGAAGGCAGGCCGGAGTCGCGGGCGTACAGCATCTGGGCATGGGTCTGCTGGCGGAAGGTGGTGCCCGGGTTGCCGGCGATGAAGGTGAGGTCGCCGGCCCTCAGCGGCGTCGAGGCGAATGGCAGGTGCGCCTCGGGTCGGTAGGGACGGCCGCCCTCGTAGACCCGGAACAGGGTGAAGTCCAGGTTCCAGCGCGGGTAGGTGTAGTTGTCCGGATCGCCGCCGAAGTTGGCGACCTGGTCCTCGGGGGCCGCCACCAGCCGCACGTCCTTGAACTTGCGGTAGCGGTAGATCCAGTACTCGCCGCCCTGGTAGAGGGTGACCGTCTCGCAGCTGAGGCCCGTGGCGGCCTCCTGCGCCGCCCGCAGCGAGGCGTGGGCGGTGCGCCGGGCCTTGAGCGCCTCCGGGGCGGAGGCGCCGGCCGGCACGGCGGCATGGACCTGGGCGGTCACGTCCTCCATCGACACGAGGATGCTGATCTCCAGCCCGGGGACGGGGATCTCCGCGGCGCGGTCGGCGGCGGTGAAGCCGTCCCGGGCGCGGTCGGCGGCGGCGGTCGACACCTGCGAGATGTAGCCGCGGCCCACGTGGTGGTTGGTCACCACCAGGCCGTCGCCGCTGACGAAGGCGCCGGTGCCGCCGGGGAAGCGCACCGTCGCCAGCTGCAGCCGCTTCAGCCAGGCTCCGTCCGGGGCGAAGCCGTAGCGGGCCTGGATGGCCTTCACCGGGACATTGTCGAAGGTCCACATGCCCTCGTCGGCCGCCAGGGCCAGGGTCAGGACGGAAAGCGCGGCGGCGCGGAGGGTCATGGGATCTCCCGGGGCCGCCTCAGCGGCCGGTCAGTTCCTTCACCAGGTGCGGCGCGGCGAACACCTTGGTCAGCGCCTCGACGATCCCGCGGGCGTCCACCGCCAGCATCCGGTTGAGCCGCGGGTCGTAGTAGAAGCGGCCGGCATTGCTCTCGATGTTGCCGTCGAAGGCCAGGCCGACCAGTTCGCCCTTGCGGTCCACCACCGGGCTGCCCGAGTTGCCGCCGATGATGTCGTTGCTGCTGATGAAGTTGTAGGGGGTGCTCGGGTTCAGCGCCGAGCGCCGGTCGATCCAGCGCTTCGGCAGCGCCCAGGAACCGTCCTCGGCCTGCGGGCCCCAGGCATCGGCGCGGTCATAGAGCCCGCCGAAGGTGGTGAAGGGCTGGGCCAGGGTGCCGGCCAGCGGATAGGTCTCCACCTTGCCGTAGGACAGGCGCAGGGTGAAGGTGGCGTCGGGGTAGGTGTCCTTGCCGTAGACCGCGAAGCGGGCCTTGGCGATGCGGGCGTTGTGCTCGGCGACCAGGGCCTGGAGCTCCTCCTGCTGGGCGCGGAGGCTGCGCAGCATCGGCTCGATCCGGCGCGCCAGGACCAGCATCGGGTCGCCGCTCTCGGCCACCGCCTTGGGGCCTCCGGCGAGCAGCGTCTTGCGGAATTCGGCCTCGCCCATCTTCGTGCCCTCCACCAGGGCCTGGGCCGCCTTCGCGGCGGGCTGGCCGGCGAGGGCCGCCTCGACGAAGGGGTGCTTCGGGCCCAGTTCCTCGAGGGCCTCCTGGAGGCCGAGGGCCAGCTGCCGCACCTCGTTCCCCGCCGACACCGGCCGGGTGGCCTCGAGCCGCGCCTTGGCCTGCGCCAGGGTGCGCTCGTTCCGGTACTCGCCGGTGCGCTGCTCAGCCGGCCGGGCGCCCTCCTCGACCACGCGCAGCAGGGTGACCGCGGCGGACAGGAGCTGGCTGCCGCGGGCCGTGGCGAAGGCGAGGTCCTTGGCGAGGGCCTTCTGCCGCTCGAGGGCCTGCTCGATCTTCGTCCAGCTCTGTCCGGCCAGGGCGGTGAGGGCCGGGTCCTTGGCCACCTTGGCGCGGAGGTCCTTCTCGAGCGCCTCCACCTCGACCATGGCCTCGGCGTTGCGGAGGCCCACCAGCTCGTTGCTGACGACCTTGTAGGCGTTCTCGATGCCCATGATCTGGGCGCTGACGGTGCGGGCGTTCTCCGCGGACTGGCCGGCGAAGGCGTGAAGGGCCTTGCGCCGGCGGTCCAGGCTGCGCAGGTTCTGCGGCACCGCGACGTCGCGGTTGAACCGCATCTGCGCCATCGTGTCCAGGCGCGAGGTGCGTCCGGGGTGGCCGACCACGAAGGTGGCGTCGCCGTACTTCACGCCGCCGGCGGTCCACTTGAGGAAGTGCGCCGGCGCATAGGGCTTGCCGTCCTGGTACACGCGGAACAGGCTGAAGTCGAGGTCATGGCGGGGCCAGGAGAAGTTGTCCCAGTCCTTGCCGAAGGCCGCCACGCCGTATTCCGGGGCCATCACCAGGCGCACGTCCTCGTGCTTCCGGTAGCCGTAGATCCAGGTCTCGCCGCCCTGGTAGAGCACCACCGGCTGGGCGTCGAGGCTCCAGGCCGCGGCCCGGGCCTTCACCAGCTCCTGGATGGCGGCGGCCCGCGCCTTCGCGGCCTCGGTCTCGCTCAAGCCCGGCTGGACCGCCTTGTCGATCTCGGTGGTGACGTTCTCCATGCGCTCGAGGGTGTTCAGCACCAGCCCCGGGACCTTGATCTCCTGGTCGCGGCTGGCGGCGACGAAGCCCTGCTCGACGTAGTCGTGGTCCTTGCTCGACACCGCCTGGATCCAGTTGTGGCCGACGTGGTGGTTGGTCAGCACCAGGCCGTCGGCGGAGACGAAGGAGCCGCTGCCGCCGGGAAAGCGCAGCGACGCCAGGCGGACGTGGTCGAGCCAGGCCTGGTCCGGGGCGAAGCCGAGCTTCGCCTCCATCTTCCTGCGCGGCAGGTTGTCGAAGGTCCACATGCCTTCGTCGGCGCGGGCGGCGAGCACCAGGGCGAGGCCCAGCAGGGTCAGGCGGGTCTTGAACATGGTTCCTCCAGGGTGCGGCGGGGTTCAGCGGCCGGTGAGTTCCTTGACCAGGTGCGGGGCGTCCATGACCTTGTCGAGGGCCTCGGTGATCGCCCGGGCGTCCACGCACACCGCGCGGTTCACCTTCGGGTCGAAGAAGTAGCGGCCGGCGTTGCTTTCGATGTTGCCGTCGAAGACCAGCCCGACCAGTTCGCCGCCGGCGTTCAGCACGGGCGAGCCCGAGTTGCCGCCGATGATGTCGTTGTTGGTGATGAAGTTGAAGGGGGTCTCCAGCCTGAGCCTGGCCTTGGCGTCGAGCCAGCGCTGCGGCAGGGCCCAGGCGCCGTTCTCGGCCTTGCTGCCCCAGCCCTCGTGGCGGTCGTAGAGGCCGAGGAAGGTGGTGAAGGGCTGGATGAGCGTGCCGTTGGCCGGGTAGGTGGACACCGCCCCGTAGGTGAGCCGCAGGCTGCCGGTGGCGTCCGGGTACTTGGTCCGGCCGTAGACCGCGAAGCGCGCCTTGGCGATGCGGGATCCGTGCTCGGCGATCACCGCCTGGGCGGCGTCCTGCTTCCGGCGCAGGGCCAGGGCCAGGGGCTCGATCTTCCGGGCCAGGGCGACCATCGGGTCGGCGCTCTCGGCGACCGCCTTGCGGCCGCCCTCCACCAGGGCCTTGCGGAAGGCGGCGTCGCGGAGCCGGGTGCCTTCCACCGCGGCCTTGGCCACCTCGGCGGCGGGCCTCCCGCCCAGCACCGCCTTCACGAACGGGTGGGCCGCGCCGAGATCCTTGGCGGCGTCCTCGAGTCCGCGGGTGAACAGCAGGGTCTCCTGCTCGGGGTTGAAGGCGGCGCCCATCATGCCGCGCGGCACCTGGCCGGCGCGCTCCTTGGCGGCCTTGAGCGCCTCCTCGGTCCTGAGGTCCGCCAGCCGCTTCTCCGCCGGCAGCGCCTCCTGCTCGAACAGACGCACCAGGGCGAGGGCCTGGCCGAGGGTGGTGGAGCGCGCCGCGCCCACGTGCCGCGCCTCGAGCGCCAGGGCTGCCTGCTGCTTCAGGGCCTGCTCAACCTTTGCCCAGCTCTGGCCGGCGCTGGCCGCCAGCTTGGGATCCTGGGCGACCTTCGCCTTGAGCTCCTTCTCGGCGTCCTCGAGGCGCTTCATCGCCTCCGCGTCCTTGAGCCCGACCAGGGCGCCGCGGTTGGCCTTCAGGCCGTTCTCGACGCCGAAGATCAGCGAGCCCACCTGGCGGGCGTGCTCGGGGCTGCGCGCGGCGTACTCGCCGAGGATCGCCCGGGTCCGCTCCGACGCGCGGATCGCGTTGGGGACGTTGAGGTCGCGGTCCTGCCGGGTCTGGGCGCTGGTCTGCAGGCGCGAGGTGCGGCCGGGATGGCCGATGATGAAGGTGGGATCGCCGAGCTTCAGCTCGCCGGAGGTCCACTTGAGGTGGTGCGGCGGCGCGTAGGGCTTGCCGTCCTCGTACACGCGGAACAGGCAGAAGTCCAGGTTGTGGCGCGGGTAGGTGAAATTGTCAGGGTCGCCGCCGAAGAAGGCGATGCCCTGCTCGGGCGCCGCCACCAGGCGGACGTCCCGGTAGACCTTGAAGCCGTAGAGCCAGGTCTCGCCGCCCTGGTACAGGTTCACGACCTGGTAGGTCAGGCCGTCGCGCTTGTCCAACTCGCCGCGGAGGCCGTCGAGCACCGCACGCCGCGCCTCGGCGCTCTGCTGCTCGGTCATCCCCGGCTTCACCGCCTTGGCCACCTGCTCGGAGACGTTCTCCATCTTCATCAGGGTGCGCCAGGTGGCGTTGGGGACCTTCAGCTCCTCCTCGCGGGTCCGCGCCAGGAACCCGTGCTTGATGTAGTCCTTCTCCTTGCTGGAGAGGGCCTGGATGCTGCCGCGGCCGCAGTGGTGGTTGGTGATCACCAGGCCTTCGGGGCTGACGAAGGAGGCCGAGCAGCCGCCCATGGAGACCGCCGACAGCCGGGCGTGGTCCAGCCACGCCTGGTCCGGCGTGAGCCCGTACTTCTCCTTGATCTGCTTCAGGGGCAGGTTGTCGAAGGTCCACATGCCCTCGTCGGCCCGCAGGGCGGGAACCAGGAGCAGGCTCAGGGCGCTCAGGCCCAGGCGGCGAAGGGAGGTGGGCATGGGGACTCCATACATGCCTCAGGTTACGAGGCTAATCCAGCATAGCCCAGAACGTGGCGGGACCCCAAGGTTCCGGGATCGCTGAAGGCCGGTGGGACGATCCGAGGCCCGGGTCAGAACTGGACCTTCGCCCGCACCGCCCAGGTCCGCGGCGGGAACACGTGGGTGCCGCCGCGGTGGCTGAGGAAGTTGTAGAGGGTCGCCTTGTCGAAGGCATTGAGCAGGTCGGCGGACAGCATCAGCTGCCGGCCGCGGCCCAGACCGACCTTCACGCCCGCGCCGAAGTTCCAGGTGGTGCGGGGCTCCACCCTCCAGACGCCGTCGCCGGCATCGTACCGGATGTGCCCCAGGCCGAAGGCCAGGTCCGGATTGCCCTCGGCCTCGTCGGGATCGCCGGCCACCAGGCCGCTGTCGTAGCGGCCGATGGCCTGCAGCCACCAGGCCTCCCGCTCGAAACGCAGGCCCGCCTGGGCGGTGAGCTTCTGGTCGTGGTCGATGGGGAAGCGCCCTTCCGGTTCGTGCTCCTCGTGCCCGGCGTGGAGTTCCAGTCCGCCGGTGACCGGCCCCTCCACCAGGGCCCGGGTCCGGCCCAGGCTCAGGTAGGCGCTGAACCCGTGCACCGGGACCAGGTCCATGCGCAGGTTCCAGCCGCGGAAGTGGCCCCGGGCCAGGGCGATGGGGAACTCCGCCCCGGTGTTCAGGAACTGCTCCACGTCCGCGGTGTTCCGGCCGGTGCGGACCCAGGTCTCGAAGCTCAGCCGGCCCCAGCGCCCGAACTGCTGTTCGAGCCCGGCGGACCAGGCGTCCTGGACCTCGGGACGGACCTGGTGGACGGCGTGGTCGTGGCCCGCCTCCGCCTCGCCCAGTTCGGCGGCCTCGTGGGAGCTGGACAGGGCGAGGTTCTCCCGGTCGGGGGTGATGAAGAGCCGGTCGTAGGAGGCGCGCAGCACGGTGCCGGTGGCCGGGAACCGCCAACTGGCGCCGATCCGTGGCTGCAGCCCGGTGTCGCGCTGCCCGCGCAGGGTCCAGGCGTCGTGGCGCAGCCCCAGGGCCAGGAACAGGTTCCCTGCATGGAGGTCCGACTGCACGTAGGCGGAGGCGAGGCTCGGCCGCAGCCGTTCGGCGAAGGACCAGACGTGGCCCCCGCCCGCGGGCGTGTAGGCGAACAGGGGGCTGTCCGGGCCGGTCACGAAGGCGTCGGAGGTGATGGCGAAGCGGAAGCTCTCCTGGATGGGGAAGGCCACGTATTGCAGGCCGGCGCGCAGGCTGCTGTCGGTGCCCAGGCGCTGGTTGAAGGCCAGCTGGACGCCCTGGTTCTCCAGGCGGCGATCCTGGGCGGCCCACACCGGCGCATCGGGCCCTCCGGCGCCGAAGCCGGGCTCCAGCCCCCGGGTGGGATCCAGGCGGGCCGTGGCCCGGCGCGTGTAGATCGACGCGTCCAGGCTCTGCCGCGGGCTGAACAGGTGGGTCCAGCCCACGCTCAGGTTGGCGTCCCCGGTGGCGAAGCGCTGGTTCATGCCGGCCTCCTGCTGGGAGGCGAGGTTGACCACGTCGCGGTCGGTCCGGCCGCCGCTGAAGGAAAGCCTCAGGGTGTCCGACTCGCCGAGGATCCAGTCGAACCGGCTGAACAGGCGGCCGGTGGTCCCGTGGTTGTGCAAGTTGCGGAAGTCCACCGGGTCCAGGAAGCGGTCCGTGCCGCTGCCGGCCCCGGTCACGAACCACCCGAACCGGTCGCCGCCGCCGCGGGCGCCGAAGCCGGCCTCGAAGGTGCCGAAGCGGGCCAGCCCCGCGGAGGCCTCCCCGGCGAAGCCGCCCGGGGTCCCCAGGCCGGACTTGGTGGTCATGTGGACGACGGCCACGGGCTTGCCGCCGTATTCGGCGGAGATGCCCCCGGTGATGACCTCCATGCTCTCCACCTGGGCGGGGTCCATGCTGTTGCTGTGGGTGGCGTGGGTCTGGTCGGAGAGCGGCACGCCATCCACCACCCAGGTGAGCTGCCCGTGGCTGCCGCGGAAGTGGAAGCGGCCGTTGTCGTTGGCCACGAAGCCCGGGGTCGCCAGCAGGAGGTTCTCCATGGCCCGGCTCTGCACGGCGCTCGGGATCCGTTCGATGGTGCTGCGGTCGATGTCCAGGTGCACCGAGGGGTGGCCCTCCACCAGGCTGAGCACCTCCTCGACCGCCACTTCCGCGCCCTGCGGCTTGAGGGTCAAGGCCAGGTCCACGGGCAGGCTGCTGCGCAGCTCCAGGTCGCGGTGCACCTCCTGGAAGCCCGGGGCCAGGACCTCCAGGTGGTAGTCGTTGTAGGGGATGTTGTACAGGGTGAAGCGGCCCTGGGCGTCGGCGATGGCGGCCTGGCGGTAGCCGCTGACCGGACTGTCGAGCCGGATCCGGGCCCGGGAAACGGGGCGGCCCTGGTCGTCCCGCACCTGGCCGGTCAGGGTGGCGTTCGAGGCGTTGACCCGCGTATGGGCCACCAGTACCGGCGAGGCCGTGAGGAGCAAGCCGAGGAAGGTCAGGGATCGTGGCGGCATGGGGGACCTCCGAGGGGAATTCGAATGCATTTAGAAATGATTTCTATTATCAATCCTTCTGTCAAGCCCGGTCGCCGCTAAACCCCAGGAGCCGCCTTGCGAATCCAGGTGAAGGTCCCACCCGCGGGAGGTCTTCGACATGAACCGAAAGAAGAAGCTGTGGATCCTCGGCGGCGGACTGGCCGTCCTCGTCATCTTCAGCGTGGCCATGGCCAGCCGGGGTGAGAAGGGCGCCGCGGTCCAGGTGGCCGCCGTCGGCCGCGAGGACCTGCAGGCCAAGGTGAGCGCCAACGGCAAGGTCCAGGCGGTCACCAAGGCCGACATCTCCGCCAACATGGTCGGCCAGGTGACCCGACTGGCGGTGAAGGAGGGCGACCGCGTCACCCGCGGGCAGTTCCTCCTTGAGATCGATCCGCGCAGCGCCCGGGCCAACTCCGAGGCGATGGAGGCCAATGCGCGCGCGGCCCAGTCCGACTACGCCTCGGCCAAGGCCAACCACCTCCAGGTGAAGGCCGACTTCGAGCGGGCCAAGGCCAACCACAAGGCCGGGATCATCTCCCAGGCCGAATTCGAGAAGACCCGCACCGCCCTGGAGACCGCCCAGGCCTCCGAGGAGAGCTCGCGGCGGCGGGCCGAGCAGGCCGCCGCGACCCGCAACCAGTCGCGGGTCGGGCTCTCCCACACCACCATCACCGCGCCCATGGACGGGGTGGTTACCGCCCGCCGCATCGAGCTCGGCGAGACCGCCGTGCCCGGCATCCAGAACCAGGCCGGCACCGTGCTGGTGACCATCTCGGACATGAGCAAGGTCGAGGCGGAGATGGAGGTGGACGAGGCCTCCATCCCCAACGTCAAGGTCGGGCAGTCCGCCCAGGTCCGCATCGACGCCTACCCGAACCAGCTGTTCGAGGGGCTGGTCACCGAGGTCGGCGGCAGCCCCATCCTCAAGCTCAGCCAGAACGAGGCCACCAAGTTCAAGGTCAAGGTGCAGATCAAGAACCCGCCCCTGACCATCAAGCCGGGCCTGAGCGCCCAGGCCGACATCTTCACCGGCCGGCGCGACCAGGCCCTGGCCATCCCCTTCCAGGCCATCGTCATGCGCGAGCCGAAGAAGGACAAGGACGCCAAGGCCGCGCCCAAATCCGGCGCGCCCAAGGAGCTCGAGGGCGTGTTCCTGATGGAGGGCGGCAAGGCGAGGTTCGTTGCGGTGAAGACCGGCCTGATCGGCGACCTCAGCATCGAGGTCACCGAGGGCCTGAAGGGCGGCGAGAGCCTCGTCACCGGCCCCAACCGGGTGCTTCGGGAGCTGAAGGACGGCGACCAGGTGCACGTCGACAAGAAGGCCCGCAAGGACGGCAAGGACGGCGGCAAGGGCTAGCCGATGCTCACCGCGGACCTCCTCCGGGGCGCCCTGAGGGCCCTCAAGGCCCACAAGCTGCGCAGCGCGCTGACGCTGCTCGGCATCATCATCGGCGTCACCACCATCGTCGGCGTCGTCGGGATCATTTCCGGCCTGAACGCCTACGTGAAGGAGAAGATCATCGTGATGGCGCCGGACGTCTACATCGTCCAGAAGTTCGGCATCATCCGCTCGCGCAAGGAGTTCATCAACGCCATCAAGCGCCCGCCGATCACCTTCCGGGAATACGAGCGCATCAACTCCGGGATCCTGGCCAACGCCATCCAGGTGAACGCGGCGGCGGGCACCGCGATGGCCGTGAACAGCGGCGACCGGCGCCTTCCGGACGTGGTGGTGATCGGGACGACGCCGAAGCTCGCGCCCATGTTCAGCCTGGAGTTCGAGGGCGGACGGTTCTTCTCCGAGGAGGAGGACCAGTCGGCGCGGTACGTGGCGGTCATCGGGGCGAACACCCGCGAGGAGCTCTTCCCGGGCCTCGATCCGGTCGGCCGGAGCCTGCTCATCAAGGGGCTGCCGTTCCGCGTCATCGGCGTCATGCCCAAGCAGGGCAAGGGCATCGGCTTCAACCAGGACGGCCGCATCTACATCCCCCTCGACGTCTACCGCAAGAACTTCATGCCGGCCAACCAGTCGCTCGAGCTCCAGGTCAAGGCCGCCGGCGGGGTGGCCGGCATCGACGCCAGCATCGACGAGCTGCGGGCGATGTTCCGCGCCATGCGCCACACCGGCTACAAGGCCGAGGACCCCTTCGGCATCATCACCCAGGAGACGCTCCAGGAGCTGTGGAAGCAGATCAGCCGGGTCGCCTTCATCCTGCTGATCCTGATCTCCTCGGTGAGCCTCGGCGTGGGCGGCATCGTGATCATGAACATCATGCTGGTCAGCGTCGTCGAGCGGACCCAGGAGATCGGCGTCCGCCTCGCCCTCGGCGCCCGCAAGCGCGACATCCGCCGGCAGTTCCTGCTGGAGGCGACACTGCTGGCGCTGGCCGGGGGCGTCGTCGGCGTGCTCCTCGGCTGGGGCGCCACGAGCCTGGTGAAGGCCCTCGCCGGCTTCCCGGCCCAGGTGACCCCGGGCATCGTGCTCACGGGCGTGGGCCTTTCGACCCTGGTGGGGATCGCCGCCGGCTCCCTGCCGGCGATCCGCGCCTCCAACCTGCCGGTCATCGACGCCCTGCGCGCGGAGTAGCGGCCATGTCCTCTGCGGCCCTCAAGAAACCCGGCTTCCTCCGCGCCATCGGCTGGGAGAACGTGCGCTTCGCCGTCCGCGCCATCGTCACCCAGAAGCTGCGTTCCTTCCTCACGCTGCTCGGCATCATCGCCGGGGTGGCCACGGTCATCGCCATGGTCAGCTTCGTGGCCGGCTTCAACAACGCCGTGACGGAGAGCTTCACCAGCTTCGGCGCCACCCTGGTGCAGTTCCAGAAGTACGAGCCCCGGCACGGCGGGGGCGGCCCGCTGCCCGAGGACCAGAAGCGCCGCCGCGACCTGACCATCGAGGACGCGGAGGCGCTGAAACGGCTGGGGACCCTCGCGGCCGCGGTGAGCCAGGAGCGCTACCTGTTCGGGCCGATCGGCGCGACGCTCTCGGTCAAGAGCCCCAGCGGCCAGGAGGGCAACGGCCCGACCATCTGCGGGACCAATCCCGACTACGCCCCCGCCAACAACAGCTTCGTGAAGGACGGCCGCTTCCTGTCCGACGCGGACGTGTCCCACTCGGCCCGGATCTGCGTGGTCGGCCCGGAACTGGCCACGGCCCTCTACGACAAGCGCGACCCCATCGGCCGCCAGGTACTGCTGGGCGGCATCCCCTTCACCATCGTCGGCCTGCTGGAGAAGAAGGGCTCCCTCTTCGGCGGCGATGCCGACAACATCCTGATCATGCCGATCAGCACCTTCGACGAGATGTGGCCGCAGATCAAGAACGGCGGCGGCGACACGATCCACATCGCCACCATCCCCAAGGATCCCGCCCGGGTCCAGGAGATGACCGACCAGGAGGTGGCGATCCTGCGTGCCCGCCGTGGCCTGAAGGCCAATCAGCCCAACGATTTCGCGATCTTCACCAGCGAGGGCAACCTGAAGGCCTTCCAGGAGATCACCGGCGGCATCGCCGGGGCGATGATCCTGATCGCCGGCATCGCCCTGCTGGTGGGCGGCGTCGGCGTGATGAACATCATGCTTGTCAGCGTCACCGAGCGTACCCGCGAGATCGGCGTGCGCAAGGCCCTGGGCGCCACCCGCCGGGACATCGCCAGCCAGTTCCTGGTCGAGGCGGTGTCGCTCACCGGGGTCGGCGGCGCCATCGGCATCGCCGTGGGCCTGGGCATCGCCGGCACGGTCCGGCTGATCTTCGAGTTCCCGGCGGCAGCGCCGCTGTGGAGCATCGTCCTGGGCTTCGGCGTCAGCACCGCCATCGGCCTGGTGTTCGGCCTCTGGCCGGCGCTCAAGGCGGCCCGCCAGGACCCGATCGAGGCGCTGCGGTACGAGTGACCCGTCCTGCCCCAGGCTAAAGGGGCGCGGAAATTGCTCGATGAGGGGGACAACGAGGTTGCCATGCGTCCCCTGCCCAGCGTCCTGAGCCTTGCCCTGGCCTTGCTTCCGGCCTGCGCCGAGGACCACAAGGCCGAAGCCCCGGCCAAGCACGACAAGGCCAAGCCGGCGGAGGCGAAGAAGGCCGCCCACGCCAAGGAATCCAAGGGCGAGGCGGCCAAGGCGGAGGCCGAGAAGCCCGAACCCCCGCCCGCGAAGGCCGAGCCACCCAGGCCCGACCCGGAGAAGGCCCGCCAGGCCCGCCGCCTGCGCGACCTGGAGATCCGCCTCCAGCGCCTGGAGAAGGAGAACAGCCGGCTGCGGACCGACCTCGCCGAGAAGGTGGAATCCGCCCCCCGGGTCGTGGGCTCGGAAGCGGAGTCGCCCGACGGCGCCCTGGCCGAACTGAAGGCCGGCAACGCCCGCTTCGTGGCCGGCGCCCGGGTCCGCAGCGTCCAGGCCGGCAACGATCCGGGCCTGCGCCAGACCCTCGCCAAGGGACAGGCGCCCTTCGCGGTCATCGTCACCTGCAGCGACTCGCGGCTGGCCGACAACCTCATCTTCGACCAGGAGCTGGGCCGCCTGTTCACCATCCGCGAGGCCGGCAACTGCCCGGACCTGCAGGGGCTGGCCAGCATCGAGTACGCGGTGGAGCACCTCGGGTCGAAGGTGGTGGTGGTGCTGGGGCACAGCGGCTGCGGCGCGGTCAAGGCGGTGCAGGAGTCCGGCCAGAAGCCCCTGCCGGGCAACCTCTGGAGCCTGCAGGCGGCCATGGCCGGCCTCCTGGACAGCGTCCGCCACGACCCCAACGAGAACCCCCTCGAGCACCTCGGGCACCTGGTGGAATCCAACACCCGGCGCCAGGCCCAGGCGATCCTCGACCGCAGCCCGATGGTCAAGCACCTGGTGGACGGCGGGAAGGTGAAGGTCGTCCCGGCCCACTACGACCTCGCCAGCGGCAAAGTGAGCATCCTGTCGATGCCTTCGGCTGCGAAGGCCGAAGCACACCACTGAAAGAATTATTAACCACGAAATTCACGAAAAACACGAAAATTATTCATTTTTTCGTGCTTTTCGTGTTTTTCGTGGTTATAGTTTTTCGTTTTTACGATTTAAACTTTCGATTTGATCAAATATTATCACCTTTTCCGTGGTTGGAGGGTCCATGACACCCGATGAATTCCGCCGGTACGGGCATCAGCTGGTGGATTGGGTCGCCAGCTACCGGGAGGGGATCCGCGACCTGCCGGTGATGAGCCGTGTGGCCCCGGGCGAGGTGCGGTCCCGGTTCCCGGCGGCCCCGCCGCAGGAGGGGGGCCATGTCCCGGAGGCCCTGGAGTCGTTCCGCCGCGACGTCCTGCCGGGCATCACCCACTGGAACCACCCAGGCTTCTTCGCCTACTTCCCGAGCAACACCGACCTTGCGTCGGTGCTCGGCGACCTGCTGGCCTCGGGGCTGGGGGTGCAGGGCATGAGCTGGCAGACCAGCCCCGCCGCGACCGAGGTCGAGGAGGGGGTGATGGCGTGGCTGCGCGGCATGCTCGGCCTGTCGCCGGCCTGGACCGGGGTCATCCACGACACCGCCAGCACCGCCACCCTCTGCGCGCTGCTCTGCGCGCGGGAGCGCAGCTCGGGCATGGGCCAGTCCCGCGGCGGCCTGCAGTCCGGGGCGCCGCCGCTGGTGGTCTATGCCTCCGACCAGGCCCACAGCTCCATCCCCAAGGCCGCCCTCCTGGCCGGGTTCGGCCAGGACCACCTGCGGCTGATCCCCACCGACGCTGCCCACGCCCTGCGCCTGGACCTGCTCGAGGCGGCCATCGCCGAGGACCGGGCCGCCGGGCGCCGGCCCTGCGCCCTGGTGGCGGCGGTCGGCACCACCGCCACCACCGCCCTCGATCCCCTGGCCGGGATGGCCGCCGTGGCCGGGCGCCACGGCCTCTGGCTGCACGTCGATGCGGCCATGGCCGGCAGCGCCATGATCCTGCCCGAATGCCGCTGGATGTGGGAAGGCGTCGAGGCGGCCGACTCCATCGTGCTCAACCCGCACAAGTGGCTGGGCGTCGGTTTCGACTTCAGCGCCTACTTCCTGCGCGATCCCCAGCACCTGATCCGGGTGATGGGCACCAACCCCAGCTACCTGCACACCGCCCAGGACGGGCAGGTGAACAACCTGCGCGACTGGGGGATCCCCCTCGGCCGGCGCTTCCGCGCCCTCAAGCTGTGGCTGCTGCTCGTGGACCAGGGCGTGGACGGGCTCCAGGCCCGGCTGCGCCGGGACCTGGCGAATGCCCAGTGGCTGCGGGAGCGGGTCGCCGCCCAGCCCTGCTGGGAGCTGCTGGCGCCGGTTCCCCTGCAGACCCTCTGCGTCCGCCATGTCCCCCCTGCCCTGGCCGGCGACGAGCCCGCCCTGGCCGCGCACAACCTCGCCCTCGCCGAGCGGATCAACCAGGAAGGGCGGTTCTACCTGACCCCCTCGGTGCTGAAGGGCCGGCAGATGATCCGCGTCAGCATCGGCGCCGCCGCCACCGAACGCAGCGACGTGGAAGCCCTCTGGGAGGCGATGCAAGGCCACGCCGAAGCCTGACGTGCACCAAGGGCACGAAGGAGGGATGAATCCCTGCTTCGTGCCCTTCGTGGTTCGTTCCTGTCTACCTGGTCTTGACCGGGTCCTTGGGCCGCGCCGGCAGCTTCTTCGGATCGGCCTGCATGCGCTTCAGCACTTCCTGGATGCCCCGCTGCAGCTGGGCGTCGCGGCCGGCCAGCATGTCCTTGGGCGTGTTCTCCACCTCGATGTCCGGCGACACGCCCTCGCCTTCGATGATCCACTCGCCGGTGGCCGAGTTCGTCCCGCTGCGCGGCACGAAGACGCTGCCGCCGTCCATCAGCGGGGTGTTGCCGCCGCCCACGACCCCGCCCCAGGTGCGCTTGCCAATCAGCGGGCCCAGCCCGGCGGCGCGGAAGTAGTGCGGGAAGATGTCGCCGTCGGAGGCGCTCGTCTCGCTGGTCAGGGCGGCCATGTGGCCGTGGAAGACCGTGCTCGGGTAGGTGGTCGGCAGGTCCCCGCCGTTGCCGAAGCGGGTTCCCAGCAGCCTCTTGCCCAGGCGCTCGAGGATCATCTGGCTGATGTTGCCGCCGCCGTTGGCGCGGACGTCGACGATCAGGCCCTCCTTGCGGATCTGCGGGTAGTACCACTTGATGAACTCGTACATGCCCGGCGCGCCCATGTCGGGGATGTGCAGGTAGCCCATCCGTCCGCCACTGGCCTTGTCCACGGTCTCCCTGGAGCGCAGGACGAAGTCCAGGTAGCGCAGGTTCGCCTCGCTCTCGATGGGCCGGTAGCTCACCTGGCGGGCTCCCTCCGCGCCCGGCTTGGCATTGAGGGTGAGGGTGACCGGGTGGGTCTTGTGCCGGAGCAGGCGGTAGGGATCGTCGCCGGCCTTGAGGTCGATGCCGTCGATGGCGAGCACGTAGTCGCCCTCGCGGGCGTCCACCCCCACCTCGGTGAGCGGCGAGCGGTACTTCGGCTCCTCGTTGTGGCCGCGGAGGATCTTCCCGATCCGGAACAGGCCGGCCTTCTCGTCCAGCACGAAGGTGGCGCCCGGCAGGCCGACCTTGGGCCGCTCGGGGACCAGGTAGTCGCCGCCCTCGGTGTAGGTGTGCCCGATGTTTAGCTCGGCGATGAGCTCGGTGAGCACGTAGGTCAGGTCCGAGCGGTGGGTGACGTGCTGGAGCCAGGGCCGGTACTGCTCGCGCAGCTTGGCCCAGTCGTAGCCGTGCATGTTCTTCACGTAGAAGAAGTCGCGGAACTGCCGCCAGGCCTCGTCGTAGATCTGCGTCCACTCCTGGGCGGGAATGCGGTCCACGTGGAGGTCCTTGGTGCTGACCGGCTTGCGCTCCTTGGCGCCGGGTTTGGCGTCGAGCAGGAAGAAGCCGGCCTGCGGCCCCTGGCCTGAGCGGAGCAGGACCTTGCTGCCGTCCGGACTGAGGGTCCAGCCCTGCACCTCGGCCGCCAGTTCGGTCTCCTGCCGCTTCTTCTGCTCGAAGATCCACAGGCTGTTGCGGCCGGGTCCGCCGCCGCCGTAGAGCTGCGGTCCGGACTTGCTGTAGATCAGGTGTCCCTTGACCGCCTCCAGGCCGTTGATGTTGTCCGCCGGCACCGGCACCCGGGTCACCCGCTGGTCGAGCCCCTCCCAGTCGATCCGCACGGGCGCCGCCACCCTGGCCTCGGGCTTGGCTCCGCCCTCGGGCTTCCTCTCGCCGCCCTCCTCCTTCTTCTCGGCGGCCAGGGTCACCTCGTCGCTCTCCGGCGGGAACGGGTGCGGGCCGTCCTTGCGCAGCGAGAGCGCGAAGATGCCGGTGCTGCGGGAGCCGGCGAAGTCGAATTCCAGGTTCGACATCTGCGGCACGTAGTCGCGGTTGGAGAGGTGGTAGAGGGTCCTGCCATCCGGATCCCAGGCGGGCGATGCGGCGGTGAAGAGTTCGCCGGTGACCCTGCGGAGCTTGCCTTCGCCGGCGCTCCAGATGTGCAGCGAGCGGGTGTTGTTGGTGTTGGCCAGGGAGAAGGCGAGGTACTGTCCGTCGGGGGACCAGGCCAGGTCGCCGACCCGTCCGAAGGGATCCTTGGCCGCCTGGATGCGCTTGCGGTCGGCGACCGTGACGACGTGGACCGTGCCTTCGCGGTCGGTGAAAGCGATGCGCCTGCCGTCCGGCGACCACTCCGGGGCGTTCAGGTAGCCCTTGAGGTCGGTGGTCAGGGCTTCCGGCTTCCCCTTGCCGTCCTGGTCCACGAGGTAGAGCTGGTCCTCGCCGCTCAGGTCGGACATGAAGGCGATCCGGCGCCCGTCCGGGGACCAGCGGGCGAACTTGTCGTGGGCGCCGGAGGACCGGGTCAGGTTGCGGGAGGGGCCCTTCTCGATGGGCGCGGTGAACACATCGCCGCGGCCCACGAACAGGGCGCGCTCGCCCTTCGGCGACAGCGCGAAGCTCTCGATGTTGCGGTCGACGGCGATCCGCGTGGGCCGCGAGGCGCCGCCGTCGGTGGGCACGGTGATGGAGATCTGGGCGTCCTTGCCGGCCTTGAGGTCGTAGATGTGCAGCTCGCCGTTCAGTTCGTAGACGATCCTGGACTGGCGGTCGCTGCTGGCCCAGCGCACGTCCCAGGTCTTGTTGAAGGTCAGCTGCTTGACCTTGTCGGAGGCCGGCCCGGCGCTGTAGAGGTTCAGGGTCCCGTCGCGGTCGGACACGAAACAGACGCTGCCGCCGATCCACATCGGGTCGCGCTCGGTGCGCTTGGAGTGCGCCACCACCTTCTGGTCGCCGGTGGCGAGGTCGTAGACGTACAGGTCCTGGGCCCAGCCGCCCTCGTAGCGCTTCCAGTGGCGGAAGTCGCGGAACAGCGGTGCGTACAGGACCTTCGTCCCATCCGGGGAGAAGGTCCCGGCGCCGGCCAGCGGCATCGGCAGCCGGGTGGCCGGACCGCCCTCCACCGGCACGGTGTAGAGCGCGCTGCGGCTGAGCACGCCGTCGGCCTCGCGGCTGGAGCGGAACAGGATCCGCTTGCCGTCCGGCGACCAGCCCATCACCTGGTTCTCGTAGCCGTGCCGCGGGGCGCCCGGAGCGCCGGCCGGATAGAAGGTCAACTGGCGCGGCACGCCGCCGCCGGCGGGCACCACGTAGACCTGCTCGTCGCCGTCGTACTGGCCGGTGAAGGCGATCCACTTGCCGTCGGGGCTGAACTTGGCGAACAGTTCGAGCCCCGGGTGCGCCGTCAGCCGGGTCGCGGCGCCGCCGGCCGCAGGGGCGGTCCAGAGGTCGCCGCCGTAGGTGAAGGCCACCCGGTTCCCGTGGAGGTCCGGGAAGCGCAGCAGCTTGGTCTGGGCCAGGCCCGGAAGGCTGCCCAGCGCCAGGGCGAAGGCCAGGGTGGAAAGGGATCGCGATCGCATGGATCCTCCGTTGGCAAAGATGGGGGAGACCATTGTAACGCGAGGTAAGGGTGCCGGATGCCGAGGATCGACCTACCGCCCGGGCCGGCTCGACCGCCACACGCTCGGGGAGAGCCCGGTGGCCCTGCGGAACCAGCGGGCGAAATAGCCCTGGGAACTGAACCCGAGGTCCGCGGCGATCGCACCGATCGGCAGGCGGGTGTCCACCAGGGCCTCGCAGGCCCGTTCCAGGCGCCGGCGGGCCCGGTAGCCCTGCGGCCCCAGGCCGGTCTGGCGGCGGAAGCAGCGCCGGAACCAGGAGTAGCTCACCCCCAGCTCCTGGGCCAGCGCTTCCGGCGGGAGGTCCTGGCGGTCCGGGTCCGCGAGCAGGCGCCGGGCCTCCTGGACCAGCCGCCCGGGCCGCTCGGCCCGGCCCGCCTGCCGGGCGGCCTGGTCGAGCCGCGCCAGCAGGTGGGCGAGCAGGCCGGCCATGGGCCGTCCGTGCTCAGGGTCCGGGCGGCGCGCCATGTCCATCAGCCGCGACAGCAGGGCCAGCAGGGGTTCGTCGAAGCCGGTGCGGATCACCCGCGGCAAGGGACCGAGAAGGCCCGGGGCCAGCCAGCGCGCGGCCACCTCGCCGGCGAACTGCAGGTGGTGGACCCGGCACCCGCGCCCCGGCTCGGGCGTGAAGGGACCGGCTCCGGACGCCACGAGGGCCACCTCGCCCGCCTCCAGGCGCAGGCGCCGCCGGCCCGGCAGCCCCAGGAACCCGGCCCCGCGCACCGCCACCAGCAGCATCCAGTCGGCGCCCGGAACGGCCTCCGGGGACTCCCCCGACCCCACGGCCACAAGGTACAAGCCCCAGGCGCGCTCCATCGCGCCGTGTTCGATTTTCCAAAGGTGGGAGTGGGTTTCGGACATGGGTGGATCCGGCGGGCGGGACGAGGCAACCGTGTCAAAAAGTACCATTTTCCCGGTCAGAAGCTCAGCTACCGGAGGCATGCCCGGGTTCCCTATGCTGGCGCGGTACCCCGGACGCCCCATGCTCGAAGCCCTGCGGAACCTGAAGCGCTACCTCCTCTCCGGGGTCTCCCACGTGATCCCCTTCGTCGCCTGTGGCGGCATCCTGGTCGCCACCGCGATCGCCTTTGCGCCGATGAAGCCGGGGATCGGGCCGGATGTGAGCGGCTCGCCGGTGCTGAAGCTGCTCATGGACGTCGGCGGGGCCGCCTTCGCCCTGGTCGTGCCGGTGCTGGCCGGCTACATCGCCCACGGCATGGCCGACCGTCCCGGCCTGGTCCCGGGCTTCGTCGGCGGCTTCGTGGCCCACCAGGTGGGGGCCGGGTTCCTGGGCGGGCTGGCGGCTGGGCTCCTGGCGGGAACGGCGGTCAACCTGATCAAGAAGGTCCCGGTCCACCGGACCGTCCGTCCGGTCATGCCGATCCTGGTGATCCCGGTGCTGTCCAGCCTGGCCGTCGGGCTGCTCATGATCGGCCTGCTCGGCGCGCCGATCCGCGACCAGATGGCCTGGCTGGGCGCCTCGCTCCGCAGCCTGGGCACCGGCAACCAGCTGCTGCTGGGGCTGGTGCTCGGCGCGATGATCGCCTTCGACATGGGCGGGCCGGTGAACAAGGCCGCCTTCTTCTTCGGCGCGGCCATGATCAAGGAAGGCAACGTCGCGGTGATGGGAGCCTGCGCGGCGGCGATCTGCATCCCGCCCCTGGGGCTTGGGCTGGCGACGCTGCTCGCCCCCGGCCGCTGGACCGCGCTCGAGCGGGAGTCCGGCCTGGCGGCCCTCGCCATGGGCGCCATCGGCATCACCGAGGGGGCGATCCCTTTCGCCGCCGCCGATCCGGTCCGGGTCATCCCGACGATCGTGGCCGGCTCCGCCCTCGGGGGGGCGATCGCCATGGGGGCTGCGGTCGGCGACCACGCCCCGCACGGCGGCCTGATCGTCCTGCCGGTGGTGGTGAACCGACTCGGCTACCTGGCCGCCATTGCCGCCGGGACCCTGGCGGTGGCCGTGGCCATCAACCTGCTGCGGCCCGCCGCGGCGCCCAAGGAGGGTGCATGAGGATCCTCGCGATCACCGCCTGTCCCACCGGCATCGCCCACACCTACATGGCCGCCGAGCAGCTCGAGCGCGCCGGCCGGGCCCTGGGCCACCAGATCAAGGTCGAGACCCAGGGCGCCATGGGCATCGAGAACCGGCTGACGGAGGAGGACGTGGCGGGTGCCGACGCCCTGGTCGTGGCCTCCGACGTGGCCATCGAAGGCCGCGACCGCTTCGCCGGGGTCGCCCGGGTGCTGGAGATCCCGATCCAGCAGGCGATCCGCAACCCGGCCGAGGTGTTCGCCCGGCTGCAGCGCTGATGGCCGAGCTGCGGTTCGCCTTCCCGCTGCCCGAAGGGCTGCACGCGCGACCCGCCGCCGCGCTCCGGGAACGGGCGATGGCGTTGTCCGCCGAGGCCACCTGGACCAACCTGCGCAACGGCCGCAGCGCCCCGCTGCGGAGCGTGCTGGGCCTGCTGGCCACCGAGACCGGCGTCGGCGATCCTTGCCTGCTGGAGGCCGAAGGGCCGCGGGCCGAGGCCGTCCTGGCGGCCCTGGACGGATACCTGTGGGGGCCATTCCTGGCGGTCGACACCGAGACGGAGCCGCCGCCCGCCGCCTTGCCCGGCGGCCTCCCCGAAGGCGGCCCGGCCTGGCGCGCCGGCACCGGCCTGGCGCCGGGCCTGGGGGTGGGGCCGGTGCGATTCCTCGAACCCGGCGCGGGGACCGAGGACGGAACCGCCGCGGCGCCGGATCCGGGCCGCGAACGGGCCGCCCTGGCCGCTGCCCTCGAGGGGCTCGGCCGATCGCTGCGCTCGGAATCCCGGCGCGCCGGCCACCCCGCCGAGCGCGGCATCCTCGCCGCCCACGCCGCGCTGCTGGAGGACGAGGCCTGGACCGGCGCGATGCGGGCCGGTGTCGAGCGCGAGGGGCTGTCGGCGGTGGCGGCGCTGCGCCGGGCCACCGAGGCGGCGGTACAGGCCCTGCGCGGCTCGAGCAGCGCCCGGGTGGTGGAGCGCGCCCACGACCTACAGGGCCTCCAGGAGCGCCTGGAGGCGCGGCTGCTCGGCCGTCCCGACCGGAGCCAGGACGCCACCGGCCCGGGCGTGCTGGTCGCCGACCAGCTGCCCCCGTCGCGGCTGCTCGCCCTGGACCGCCGCCAGATCGCCGGACTGGTCCTCGGCGAGGCCGGCACCCGCTCCCACACCGCCATCCTGGCGCGCGCCCTGGGCATCCCCTGCGTCGGCGGCCTGCCGGGCCTGCGCGCGACCCTGCAGGTGGGCCAGCGGGTGCTGATCGACGGCCACCGCGGCCTGCTCCTGGTGGATCCACCGGCGGACCTGGCCGCCCGCTTCGAGGCGGAGGAGCGCCGCAGGCAGGCCCGGGACGCCCGGCTGGCGGCGCGGACCGCCGGCCCCGTCCGCACCCTCGACGGCCGAACGGTGTCCGTGCTGGCCAACGCCTCAGGCCCCGAGGAGGCGGCCTTCGCCGTTTCCCGGGGCGCCGACGGCATCGGCATCCTGCGCACCGAACTGCTGTTCCTCGACCGCGAGGAGGCCCCCTCCGAGGCTGAGCAGGCCGAACTCTACGCCCAGGTCCTGCGGGCCGCCGCCGGTCGTCCGGTGGTCCTCCGCCTGCTCGATGCCGGCGGCGACAAGCCCATGCCCTTCCTGCGCCTGCCGCTGGAGGCCAATCCCTTCCTGGGCCTCCGCGGGGTGCGCTGGTACCCGTTCCACGCCGGGCTGGTGCGGACCCAGCTGCGGGCGGCGCTGCGCGCCTCCAGCGCCGGGGACCTTCGGCTGCTGGTGCCGATGGTCGCGCGGCCGGCCGAGATGGCCTGGGTGCGCGGGCAGTTGCAGGAGGTGGCGGATGCGCTGCGGTCCGAAGGCGCCTTCCAGGGGGCGGCGCCGCCGCTCGGGATGATGGTCGAGGTGCCCGCCGCCGCCCTCGACCTCGGCGGCTTCGATGCCGTCGCCGACTTCTTCAGCGTCGGGACCAACGACCTTGTGCAGTACCTGTTCGCGGCGGACCGGGACGATCCAGCCCTCTGCCCGGCCTCCCGGGGCTGGAACCCGGCCACCCTGCGCCTGCTGGCGGAGGTCGCCCGCACCGCCCGCGCCCTCGGCAAGGAATTGAGCCTGTGCGGCGAGCTCGCCTCGGACCTGCGCCTGCTGCCGGCGCTGCTGGGCCTGGGCCTGGACAAGCTCAGCGTGGTCCCGGCCGCCGCACCGGAACTCAAGGCCGCGATCGCTGCCCTGGACCTCGACTCCTGCATGGACCTGGCCCGGGCCGCCGTGGCGGCAGCCGGGGAGGAGGAGGTGGCCGACCTGCTGGCTGCCTTCGCCGCGGCCCGCCCGGGCCCCCCCCTGGTGGATCCGGAACTGGTGCAGCTCGGCGCCTCCTGCGCCAGCCGCGACGAGGCGATCCAGGTGCTGGTGGAGCGGCTCGCGCTGGCCGGTCGCGCCGAGGACCCGGACCGTCTGGAAGCCGCCGTCCTGGCCCGCGAACGGACCTCCGCCACCGGGATCGGCCACGGCTTCGCGGTGCCCCATGCCAAGTTCAAGGGCCTGGGGACCGGCGGGCTTGCGATGCTGCGCCTGGACCGGCCCCTGGACTGGGGGGCTGCCGACGGCCAGCCCGTGCACACGATCCTGCTGCTGGCCACCGATGGGGCAGCCGACACCCACCTGCGGGCCTTCGCCCGGCTCGCCCGGCGGCTGATGGACGAGGACTACCGCGCCGCCCTGGTCGGGGCGGACACCCCGGAGGCCGCCGCCGGCCTCCTGCGCGACGGAATCGAAGGCACCCCTGCCCCGGAGCTCCCATGACCCTGCGGTCCATCCTCGTGCTTCCCGCCCTCGCCGCCTGCCTGGCCGCGGCGGAACCGCCGGCGCCGGACCTGACCAAGGACCGGACCCTGTTCGTCGTCAACTACTCCCACCTCGACACCCAGTGGCGCTGGGCCTACCCCCTGGTGGTGCGGCGCATGCTCCGGGACACGCTGTACGACAACTTCGCCTACATGGACCGCTGGCCGGACTACGTCTTCAGCTGGACCGGCGCCGGCCGCTACCAGCTGTTCCAGGAGTACTACCCGGCCGAATACAGGCGGCTCAAGGGCTATGTGGCCCGCGGCCAGTGGTGGCCCTCGGGGACCGCCTGGGAGGAGAGCGACGTCAACGTGCCCAGCTCCGAGTCGCTGTTCCGGCAGCTGCTGGTGGGGCACCGGTACTTCAAGCGCGAGTTCGGCACCGAGAGCGCCGATTTCATGCTCCCCGACTGCTTCGGCTTCCCGGCCTCGCTGCCGTCGATCCTCGCCCACGCCGGACTGCAGGGCTTCTCCACCCAGAAGCTGACCTGGGGATCGGCCCAGGGCATCCCCTTCAACCTGGGCCGCTGGGTCGGTCCCGACGGCAAGGGCATCGTCGCCGCCTTCAACCCGGGCGCCTACGACGCCAAGCTGACCCGGCCGCTCACCGGCGAAGCCTGGGTGAAGCGCCTCGACGCCAACGGCGAGAAGCTCGGGGTCAAGACCGACCTGCTGTACAACGGCACCGGCGACGAGGGCGGAGCGCCCATGCCGGAGTCCATGGCGACCCTGCGGGCGGCCCTCGCGAACCCGGGCCCGGTGAAGGTGGTGGCGGGTCCGGCCGACCTCCTCTTCAAGGGCCTCACCCCGGCCCAGAAGGAGCGCCTGCCGGTCTACCAGGGCGACCTGCTGCTCACCGAGCACTCCGCGGGATCGATCACGTCGCAGGCCTTCATGAAGCGCCTCAACCGCGAAGGCGAGCTGCTCGCCGACGGGGCCGAGAAGGCCGCGGCGGCGGCGGAACTGGTGGGGGCGGGCGCCTACCCCGCCGAGCTGCTCCGGAAGGCCTGGGGGCTGGTGCTGCGGAACCAGTTCCACGACACCCTGCCCGGCACCTCGATCCCCAAGGCCTACGAGTACGCCTGGAACGACGGCATCCTGGCCGCCCGCGCCTTCGAGGGGGTGCAGGCCGATGCCGTGGCGGCCCTGTCCCGGGGCCTGGACACCCGGGTGGAGGGGACTCCACTGGTGGTCTTCAACCCCCTGGGCATCGCCCGCGAGGACGTGGTCGAGGCCCTGGTCCCGGCGGAACTGGCCGGAGCCGCGGACCTGTGCGCCGTGGACGGCGCCGGCCGGGCCCTGCCGACCCAGCGCACCACCGGACCGGACGGCCGGGCGCGGGTGCTGTTCCTGGCCAAGGTTCCCGCCGTGGGTTTCGCGGTGTTCAGCCTGCGGGCCGGCACCGGCCCGGTCCGCTCGGCGCTGAAGGTCACCGCCTCGGGCCTTGAAAGCGCCCGCTACCGCGCTGCCCTCGACGCCGCCGGCGACCTGTCGAGCCTGTTCGACAAGGCGCTGGGCAAGGAACTGCTCGCCGGGCCCGCCCGGCTGGCCTTCCAGCACGAGAAACCGCACTACTGGCCGGCCTGGAACATGGACTGGAAGGACCGGCAGAAGCCGCCGCGCGGTTTCGTCGGCGGACCGGCGCAGGTGCGCGTGGTGGAGTCCGGACCGGTGCGGGTGGCGGTGGAGGTGGTGCGCGAATCCGAGGGATCCCGGTTCCAGCAGGTCTACCGACTCGCCGCGGGCTCGGACCGCCTGGAGGTCGTCAACCGCGTCGACTGGAAGTCCGCAGAAGCCAGCCTGAAGGCCGGCTTCCCGCTGGCGCCCGGGAACCCGCTCGCCACCTACAGCTGGGACCTGGGCACGGTGCAGCGCGGCAACAACGACCCGAAGAAATACGAAGTCCCCTCGCACGGCTGGATCGACCTCACGGACCCCAGCGGGTCCTACGGCGTCACCCTCCTCACCGGGGCGAAGTACGGCAGTGACAAGCCCGACGACCACACGCTGCGGCTGACCCTGCTGTACAGCCCCGGCATCAGTTCCGACTACCAGGAGCAGCGCTGGCAGGACTGGGGCCGGCACCACTTCACCCACGGGCTGGCCGGCCACCGCGGCGACTGGCGCCAGGGCAAGGCGCCCTGGCAGGCCCTGCGCCAGGACCAGCCGCTGGCCGCCTTCGCCGTGCCCCCTCACGAGGGCCCGCTGGGCCGCGCCTTCAGCCTCGTGTCCCTGTCCTCCGACCAGGTGGC
This sequence comes from Holophagales bacterium, assembly GCA_041908165.1. Taxonomy (GTDB): domain Bacteria; phylum Acidobacteriota; class Holophagae; order Holophagales; family Holophagaceae; genus JACQZU01. Next base: position 24,702 of record JAYRFV010000004.1, read on the forward strand.
GGTGCAGGCCTTCAAGCGCGCCGAGGACGGCGACGGCTACGTGGTCCGCCTCCAGGAACTGCACGGACGGGCCGCGGCGGGGGTCCGCCTCGACCTGGCCGGCGGGATCGCGGCCGCCGGGGAGCTCGACGGGCTCGAGCGTCCCCTCGGCCGCCTCGACACGGCCCAGGGTGCACTGCGTCTCGACTTCGCCCCCTACCAGGTGCGGACCCTCGGGCTCCGGCCCGTCGCCAACCCGCGGGTGGCGGCACCGGAGGGCACGCCGCTGGATCTGGCCTTCGACGTGGACGCCTTCAGCGGACACGAGGACCGCATGGACGGCAGCCTGGACGGCACCTACCGGAGCCTGCCGGCGGAGATGATCGAGGACCGGCTGACCGTGGGGGGCCTGCCCTTCCGGATCGGCCCGCGCGACCCGGGTGCCCGGAATGCCCTGTCCTGCCAGGGCCAGGTCCTGCGGCTGCCGGCAGGGACCCGCCGGGTGCACCTGCTCGCCGCCGCCACGGAGGAGGGCGTCCGCGCCGTCTTCACGGCAGGCGGGAACCGGCAGGAGCGCGCCATCCCGGCCTGGAACTGCTTCCTGGGCTCCTGGGACAACCGCGTGTTCAAGGGCAGGGTGGAGGAACTGACCTACTCCGTGAAGAACCCCCTGGAACGCATCGCCCCAGCCTTCCTGCGCGAGGGCCGGCCGGCCTGGTGGAGCTCCCACCACCACGCCAAGGGCGAGGACGCCATCTACGCCTACGGCTACCTGTTCCAGGTGGTGCTGGAGGTGCCCGCCGGGGCGGACTCGCTGGCCCTGCCGGCCGACGCCCGGATCCGGGTGTTCGCCGCCACCGCGGCGCGCCTGGACAACGCGGACATCCGGCCCCTGACCCGCCTGCTCCCGGACCTGGACCGCGATCCGGATTTCAGGCCGCGGTTCGAGTTCGCCGCCGCCGCGGCGAAATAGCCCTCCACGCCTGTGCCCGGCGGGCCCGCCCGGTTAGCATGGGCACACCCTCCGGGAGGACCCATGGCCACCATCACCTTCAAGGGAGAACCGCTGCGGACCTGCGGGGAGCTTCCCGGCATCGGCTCGGCCTGTCCGGACTTCCGCCTGACCGGCGTGGACCTGGGCGACCTCACCCTCACCGGGCTCGAGGGGCGGCGGGCCATCCTGAACATCTTCCCCAGCCTCGACACCCCGGTCTGCGCCGACAGCGTGCGGATCTTCAACGAGCGCGCCACCGAACCCTCCGACACGGTGGTGCTGTGCGTCTCGATGGACCTGCCCTTCGCCCACAAGCGGTTCTGCGGCACCCAGGGGCTGGACCGGGTGGTGCCCGCCTCGGCCTTCCGCAGCCCGGGCTTCGCCGAGGACTTCGGCCTGCGGATCCTCGACGGGCCCCTGGCCGGGCTGCTGGCGCGGGCCGTCGTGGTGCTCGACGAGAACGGCACGGTGGTGCACACCCAGCTGGTGCCGGAACTGGCCCAGGAACCTGACTACGAGCTGGCGATCGGCATCATCCGCGACCACCACCACCCCTGCGAGGCGGATGCCGGACTGACCACCGAGTGAGTGGCCCACCCAGGAGTCCCGATGCCGCGTCCCCCCGTCCTGCCCGCCCTCGACTGGAAGGCGATCTTCGCCTCGGGACTCGACTACGCCGGCTGGCTCGAGGCGGCCGAATCGCCGGAACAGCGCGACCGCATCGAGGCCAACCGGCTGGCCCTGGGCCTGGACCCGCAGGTGCAGGCTCTCCTCGCCGACCTGCCCCGGCCGGTGCACGTGGTGGCCATCGCCGAGGACTGGTGCGGCGACGTCGTGCGCCACGTGCCGGCCCTGCAGCGCATGGCCGATTCCGCCCCGCACCTGCGGGTCCGCTACATCAGCCGCCAGCAGTGGCCTGAGGTGTTCGCCCGCTTCCTGACCAACGGCGGCGAGGCCATCCCCAAGTTCATCTTCCTGAACGAGGCCATGGTCGAGTGCGGGAACTGGGGCCCGATGCCCGATGCCTGCCGGGAGCTGATCGCCCGCGGCAAGGCCTGCGGCGACGTCCCCTCGGCTCGGCGCAAGGTCGGGGCGCGCTACCAGGCGGACCCGGAGCTCCGCACCGTGGTCGCCGAGCTGGTCCACCTGGTTTCCATCGCCGCCTGCCTGGAGCCCTGAAGTTACCTTCCGGAGCATTGGCAGGACCCGCTCCGCCGTGGGACCGTGGATGGACTCGAAAGGGGAGCGCGGTGATGGGCAAGCGGCTGTGCAAGGGGGCCCTGGCGGCCTTTGTGGCGCTGGCGGGGCTCGTTCCCTGCGCCGGCCAGCCCCTGCGGTACGCCCGCGATCCCGGGCAGGCGGTGGACGAGGCCTACGGCCGGAGGATCCGCGCCTGCACCACCGCGCCCCACTTCCTCTCCCCCCTGGTGGACTACCTGCCGGCGGCGAAGGGCGTCCCTACGCCGGCGCAGGCGCTCGGCGACATCGCCGGGGCCCCGGGGCGGCTTCCGTACGTCGCCGAGGTCCACGCCTACCTGCGCGCCCTGGAGAAGGCCAGCCCGCGGGTGAAGGTGCTCTCGCTCGGCCGCTCCGAGGAGGGCCGGGAGATGATCGCGGCGGTCATCGCCGACGCCGGGCTGCTCGCCCGCCTGGACGACAACCGCAGCCGCCTCGCCAAGCTGGCGGACCCGCGCACCATCGGCCTGGACGATGCCGAGGCCGACCGGCTGGTGCAGGCCAGCGCCCCGGTCTACTGGATCACCGGCGCCCTGCACTCCCCCGAGACCGGGGCCCCGACGGCGCTGATGGAACTGGCCTACCGGCTGGCGGTGGACGAGGCACCCTACCTCAAGGCCATCCGTTCCCGCGTGATCACGATGATCACGCCGGTCGTCGAGGTCGACGGCCGCGACCGCCAGGTGGACCTCTACAACTGGCACCTCGCCCACCCGGGCGCGGCGGTCCCGCCGCTGGTGTACTGGGGCCGGTACCTGGCCCATGACAACAACCGCGACGCCATGGTCGCCACCCTGGCCCTGACCCGGAACGTCATCGACTTCTTCGTGGGCCAGAGGGCCCAGGTCCTCCACGACCTCCACGAGAGCGTCCCGTACTTCTACGACAACACCGCCGGCGACGGCCCCTACAACGCCTGGATCGATCCGATCCTCGTCGACGAGTGGCAGCTGCTGGGCTGGAACACGGTGTCGGAGATGACCCGGTTCGGCATGCCCGGCGTGTTCACCCACGGCACCTTCGATACCTGGTCGCCGGGCTACATGATGTTCATCGCCGCCATGCACAACGGCACCAGCCGACTGTTCGAGACCTTCGGCAACGCCGGCGCCGACATCCAGGAGCGGGTGCTGCAGCCCCAGGAGTACGCGCGGACCTGGTACCGGCCCAACCCCCCCCTCCCGAAGACGCTCTGGTCCCAGCGCAACAACAACAACTACCAGCAGACCGCGCTGCTGGTCTCGCTGTCGCACTACGCCGCCAACGACAAGCTGTTCCTGAAGAACTTCTACCTCAAGGCCAAGCGGTCGGTGCTGAAGGCCCGCAGCGAAGGTCCCGCCGCCTACGTGTTCCCCGCCGACGATCCGAGGCCCGGCGCCCAGGCGGAGCTGCTGCGGGTCCTGCAGGCCCAGCACTGCGAGGTCGCCCGCGCGACCGCCCCCTTCACCGTCACCCTGCCGGCCCGGCCGAAGCCGTCCCAGCCGGGCGCGCCACCGGCGCCCAGGGGACCGAAGCCCGCCGAGCCCAGGACCTTCCTCGCGGGAAGCTACATCGTCCGGATGGACCAGCCCTACAGCCGGATCGCCGACGCGCTGCTGGACACCCAGTACTGGAGCCCGGCCGACCCGCAGAAGAACGTCTACGACGACACCGGCTGGACCCTGGGCGAACTCTTCAACGTCCAGGCCGTGCGCGTGGCCGACCCTTCCGTGCTGGCTGCGGCGATGGCCCCGGTGACGGGCCGGATCCAGGCGGCAGGCGGCGTCCAGGGTCAGGGTCGGGTGCTGCTCCTCAACCACGACGCCGATCCGCGGCTGATGAGCTTGCGTTTCCGCCACCGCGACCTGGCGGTCCGGGTGGCGGAGGAGCCCTTCGAGGCCGCAGGACGGCGCTTCAACCGGGGCAGCTTCATCCTCGAGGGCGGCGATCGGGAGGCGCTGGGGCGGACCGCCGCCGACCTTGGCCTTCGATTCCACGCCGCGGCCTCCGCGCCTGCGGTCCGCTCCCACGCCCTGCGGACGCCCCGGATCGGCTACATCCACAGCTGGTTGGCGACCCAGGACGAAGGCTGGTGGCGCCTGGCCCTGGACCGCCTGGGCGTCCCCTACGACTACATCAGCACCCAGACGGTGGCTGCGACCCCCGACCTGCGCGCCCGCTGGGACGTCCTGCTGTTCCCGCCGGTGGGCCGCCCCCCCCAGCAGGTGATCGCCGGCCTGCCCATGTGGGGCAACCCGCTGCCGTGGATGCCGACCTCCCTGACCCCCAACCTCGGCGGCCTGGACGTCACCGAGGACATGCGCCCCGGCCTGGGCTGGCGGGGCCTGGCAAACCTGGAGGCCTTCGTCCAGGAGGGCGGCCTGCTGATCACCACCGATGACACCTCGGACCTGGCCGTTGGCGCAGGCTGGACCCGGGGCGTGGGCGCCCAGCGCAGCAGCCGGCTGAAGGCCCCGGGCACGGTGGTGCGGGCCAGGGTCGTCGACCCGGCCAGCCCGATCGTCTACGGCTATGGAGAGGACCTCTCCGTCTACCTTTCGAACGGCCTGGTGTTCTCCGTCAGCAACACCCTCGGCGGCCGGCCGCGCCGCGGCGATCCCGCCGAACCTCAGCGGCCCACCGGCCGGGGCAGCCTGGCCGATCCCGACATCCCCCAGGGGCGTCCCTACGTGGAGGTCGAGGAGGAGCCGAAGGTTGAGCCCTGGCAGGCGCCGCCCCTCACCGCCGAGCACCGGCGCAACCCGCTGGCGATCATCCCGGCGCAGCAGCGGCCCCGGGTGGTGCTGCGCTTCGGCGACGCCAAGGACCTGCTGGTGTCCGGCCTGCTCGACGGCGGCGGCGAGATCGCCCAGCACCCGGCGGTAATCGACGTCCCCGTGCGCAAGGGCCACGTCCTCCTGTTCTCGAACAACCCGATGTGGCGGGGCGAGACCCAGGGGAGCTACTTCCTCGTGTTCAACGCCATCCTGCACTGGGACCAGCTGGACCGCGGGCGGCCGGACGCCGCCCCCTGAACCTCCGGACCCCGACCATGCACCTCCGCCACCTGGAATCCGAGAGCGTCGAGATCCTCCGCGAGGCGGTGGCGGGCGCCCAGCGGCCCGTGATGCTGTATTCCATCGGCAAGGACTCGTCGGTGATGCTGCACCTGGCCCGCAAGGCCTTCCACCCGGCGCCGCCGCCCTTCCCGCTGCTGCATGTGGACACCACCTGGAAGTTCCGCGAGATGTACGCGCACCGGGAGCGGGCGGCGGCCGAGGCCGGCATGACCCTGCTCACCCACACCAACCGGGCCGGGCTCGAGGCGGGCGTCACCCCCTTCACCCACGGGTCCTCCTACTACACCGACGTGATGAAGACCGAGGCCCTGAAGCAGGCCCTGGACCTGCACGGCTTCGACGTGGTGTTCGGCGGCGCGCGCCGCGACGAGGAGAAGTCGCGGGCCAAGGAGCGGGTCTTCTCGGTCCGCCTGGCCGGTCACCGCTGGGACCCGCGCCAGCAGCGCCCGGAACTCTGGAACCTCTACAACACCCGGCTCCGGCCGGGGGAGAGCGTCCGCGTCTTCCCCCTCTCCAACTGGACGGAGGAGGATGTCTGGCGATACATCCAGCAGGAGCGCATCGCGATCGTGCCGCTCTACTTCGCCCGGGAGCGCCCGGTGGTGGACCGGGGCGGGACCTGGATCCTGGTCGACGACGGCCGCCTGCCGCTGGCCCCCGGGGAGGTCCCGCAGGTGAAGCGGGTCCGCTTCCGGACCCTCGGCTGCTACCCCCTGACCGGGGCCGTGGAGAGCGCCGCCGCCACCCTGGAGGAGATCATCTCCGAGACCGCCGCCGCCAGCGTTTCCGAGCGCCAGGGACGCCTGATCGACAGCGACCAGCCCGGTTCCATGGAGAAGAAGAAGCAGGAGGGGTACTTCTGATGCCCGCCGACCGCCTGCCCCCGCTCCGCTTCATCACCTGCGGCAGCGTCGACGACGGCAAGTCGACCCTGATCGGCCGCCTCCTGCACGAGTCCGAGTGCATCTTCGACGACCAGCGCGCGGCGCTGGCGGCGGATTCCCGCCAGTACGGCACCCAGGGCGGGGCCGTCGACTACGCGCTGCTCCTGGACGGCCTCCAGGCCGAGCGGGAGCAGGGCATCACCATCGACGTGGCCTACCGGTACTTCTCCAGCCCCCGCAGGCGGTTCATCGTCGCCGACACGCCAGGGCACGAGCAGTACACCCGCAACATGGCCACCGGGGCCTCCACCGCCGAGCTGGCGGTGATCCTGGTGGATGCCCGCAAGGGCGTGCTCCAGCAGACCCGCCGCCACGCCCGCATCGTCGGCATGATGGGCATCCGCCAGGTGGTCCTGGCGGTCAACAAGATGGACCTGGTCGGCTTCAGCCTGGGGACCTTCGAGGACATCGTCCGCGGCTTTTCCGGCTTCGCCGCGGAGCTCGGCTTCTCCCGCATGGTCCCGATCCCGCTCTGCGCCCTGGATGGCGACAACGTCGTCGAGCCCGGGTCCCGGATGCCCTGGTACACCGGCCCCAGCCTGCTGAGCTGCCTGGAGTCCGCCGAAGTCGAGGCCGGCGCCCGGAGCGCGCCCCTGCGCCTGCCGGTGCAGTGGGTGAACCGGCCGAACCTGGATTTCCGGGGCTTCTGCGGGCGGATCGCCCAGGGCTCGGTGGAACCGGGCATGGCCGTGCGGATCCTCCCTTCCGGGGCGACCACCCGGGTGCGTGGGATCGTCACCTGGGAGGGGCCCGGGCAACGCGCCGAGGCCGGCGACTCGGTCACCCTGACGCTGGCCGAGGAGGTCGACGTCACCCGCGGCGACCTGATCGTCGCCGCCGAGGACCCGCCGGAGGTGGCCGACCAGTTCGAGGCGCGCCTGCTGTGGATGTCGGAGCGGCCCCTGCTGGCGGGCCGCCCCTACCTGTTCAAGCTGCAGGCCCGGGAGGTCACGGGAACGGTCACGCTCATCAAGCACCGCGAGGAGGTGTCGACCGGGGCGCACCTGGCCGCCCGGACCCTGGGCCTCAACGAGATCGGCCTGGTCAACCTGAGCCTCTCGCGGCCTGTCGCCTTCGAGCCCTACGCGGCGAACCGGCTGCTGGGCGCGTTCATCATGATCGACAAGCTGACCCTCGAGACCGTCGGCGCGGGCATGATCGTGTTCGCCCTGCGGCGGGCCTCCAACATCCACCCCCAGGCCTTCGACGTGGACCGCGACGCGCGCGCCCGGCTCAAGCTGCAGGTGCCCCGCTGCGTCTGGTTCACCGGCCTGTCCGGGTCCGGGAAGTCGACCCTCGCCAACCTGCTCGAGCGCCGGCTGCACGCCGCCGGCCGCCACACCTTCGTCCTCGACGGCGACAACCTCCGCCACGGGCTGAACCGCGACCTCGGGTTCACCGAAGCCGACCGCGTGGAGAACATCCGGCGGGTGGCGGAAGTGGCGCGGCTGATGACCGACGCCGGGCTCATCGTCCTGGTGGCGCTGGTCTCCCCCTTCCGGGCGGAGCGGTGGATGGCCCGGGAGCGGTTCCCGGAAGGGGAGTTCCTGGAGGTCTTCGTCGACACGCCCCTGGAGGAATGCGAACGGCGGGATCCCAAGGGCCTCTACGCCAAGGCCCGCAGCGGCGCCCTGAAGAACTTCACCGGCATCGACAGCGCCTACGAGCCGCCGGTGTCGCCGGAACTCCACCTGCGCACCCAGGACCAGGATGCCGAGGCCTGCCTGGAGGCGATCCTGTCCCGCCTCGTCGGACCGGCCGTATGATCGAGCCATGACCCTGGCCGTGCCGCCCCCGCCCCCCACGGACCTTGGACCGATGCCGAAGGTGTTCTGCATCGGCTTCAACAAGACCGCCACCAGCTCGGTGCTGCAGGCTTTCCGGATCCTGGGCCTGGGCCCGGCGGCCTCGCCTAAGACCCTGCCGGGTGATCAGGCGCTGACCCGGTGCGCCCTCGAGGGGGACTTCCGGCCCCTGGTCGAGGCGGCCCGGCCGTACCGTTGCTTCAAGGACCGGCCCTGGAACGTCGGCGACTGCTACAAGGCGATGGACCAGGCCTTCCCCGGCAGCCGGTTCGTCCTCACCGTGCGCGACGAGGATGCCTGGTGGCGCTCGGTGCAGAGCTGGCTGGTCAACGTGAAGCCGCACCTGCTCCGGCTCTACTTCCGGCACCTGAAGGTGAGTGAGCTGACCCGCGAGGCCTTCGTCGGCGGTCTCCGCCGGCGCGATGCGGAGATCCGCGCCCATTTCACCGGCCGGGATGCGCTGCTGGAGCTGGATCCCAGCTCGGACCATGCCTGGGCGGACCTCTGCGGATTCCTCGGAATGCCGGTTCCCGAAGGCCCCTTCCCGCACACCAACCGCCAGACCTACCCCCCGGTCTCCCCTGACGGCCCCCGGGTGCACCGCTTCGACGCCGGAGGGGCCTGACCGTCCGGGCCGCCTCCGTGCACGACGCCCCGCTCCCGGTCAAGCGCCTGCTCGAGCAGGTCAAGGCGCGCGTCGAGCCGCCCTTCGCCGCGGTGGCCGTGGTGGGGGAGGTTTCCGGGTTCCGAAGCTCCGGGCGGCACTGGTACTTCACCCTCAAGGAGGAGGGCGCGGCCCTGCAGTGCGCGGTCTGGGCCAGCCAGCAGCGCCTGATCGGACACCTGCCGAAGAACGGCGAGCGGGTGGTGGTGAAGGGTTCCTTGAACCTCTACGTGGCCGGCGGCAGCCTGACCTTCGCCGTCACCCGCTGCGAGCCGGCCGGGGCCGGCGACCTCCAGGCGCGGCTGCGGCAGCTGGAGGCCGAACTCCGGGCCGAAGGCCTGTTCGACCGGCCGCGCCGGGCACTGCCCCGCTTCCCGCGGCGCATCGGCGTGGTGGCCGCCCTGGGCGGAGCGGCCCTGCGCGACGTGCTCGAGGTCACCGCCCGGCGCGCCCCGGGGATCGATGTCCTGGTGGCCCCGGCCGCGGCCCAGGGGGATCGCTGCGTCGAGGAGAACCTGCTCGCCCTGCAGGAAGTGCAGGATCCCCACTGGGGCTGCGAGGTGGTCCTCCTGGTGCGCGGGGGCGGCAGCCCGGAGGACCTGTGGGGGTTCAACCACCCGGACCTGGTGCGGGCGGTGTCGGCGTGCCGGCTGCCGGTGGTGACCGGCGTCGGCCACGAGATCGACACCACCCTCGTGGACCTGGCGGCGGACCTTCGCGCAGCCACCCCCAGCCAGGCGGCCGAGCTGGCCACCCCGGACCGCGCGCGGCTGGCCAGCGAGCTGCGCCGTCGCGGCGAAGCCCTCGCGGCCCGGATGGCCTGGCGGCTGGCCGGGCTGGAGACCACCCTGAACCTGCTCAGCGACCGCGGCCTGTTGCAGCGCGATCCATCGGCCCGCGCCGGCCATCGGCTGCTGGACCTGGTCCACCGCCTGCACCTGGCGCACCCGCAGCGGGCCCTCGACCGGGCCCTGGGCCGGCTGGCCCTGCTCCGCCAGCGCCTTCTGCACCGCGCCGACCAGGCGGGGGGGGAACCGGACCGGGCGCGGGTCCGGGAGGCCCAGCGCCGGCTCGCCCCGCTGGCGGCTCAGGCTCTGCAGGCCCGCGCCCAGCGGCTGGGACTGCTGGCCGCCCGCCTCGAGGGCCTCGACCCGCAGGGGCCGCTGCGGCGCGGCTTCGTCCTGGCGCTGGACGACGCCGCCCGCCCGGTGGTCTCGGCCAGGACCCTGGCGCCGGGCCGCTCCGTGAACCTGCGCTGGCTCGACGGCGAGCGGAAGGCGACCCTGGACTGACCCGCAGGCTCAGCGGGGAATGCGGAGGGCGTCCCAGCGTTCCGGCGGGTGGAACCGGACGCGCCAGCCCCTCCAGCTGACCCGCTGGAAGGCCACCCGACCCGGCCACGGAACCCGGTCGAGGAAGCCCCTCAGCACCCGCTGAAGGCGCAGGCGCTGCTCCGGGGAGAGGGCGGTATCGGCGCCCACCCAGGCGCCGGCTCCGCGCGCCTTCACTTCCAGGAGCCGCAGCTCGTCCCCGCGGCAGACCAGCAGGTCCAGCTCGTAGCGCCCCTGCCGGAGCCGCCACGCCACCGGGTCCCACCCCCGCAGCCACAGCAGCCAGAGCGTCAGCCGCTCGCACAGCGCCCCCCAGCGCCGGGCGCGGCGTCCCCGCGAGGCCGCCGCCGGGGTCACTCCTCCTTCCGCGGCAGAAGCAGGCTGCGCTGCACCCGCTCGAGGTTTCCCTGGAGGCGCACGAGCTTCCAGGCGATGACCATGGCGTAGCCGAGCCAGACCCAGAGGAGGCGAGGATCCACCGGGGTCCGCTTGAGCACCTCCATGCCGATGTCCAGGCGGACGCCGTAGAGGAACCAGACCACCACGCCGAAGGCGATCAGCAGGTGTCCCCAGCGGATCCAGAAGGGCCTCAGCCCCTCCTTCAGCTTCCAGCGCAGGAGCAGGTAGCGGGTGGTGAGGTCGGCCTTCTCCTCGGCGAAGTGCAGGGCGATCAGCCGGTCCGCGAGGGGCGCGTAGCGGTGCACCTTCAGTTCGGCGATCTCCTCCTCGCCGTTGAGCCGGCGCAGGAAGGCGCTGCGGATCTTGCCGACGCACTCCTCCCAGGGGGCGTCCTCCCGGACGATGGCCAGGTGCAGGCGGACCAGGCCGACCCACAGGAGCGCCTGCGCCGCCAGGACCCCCCAAAGCGCCGCGCCCCGCCAGCCGCCGTGGCGGACCAGGTCCCAGAAGCGCCCGAGGTCGAGGAGTTCCATGCCCGCCATCCTACAGCTTTTTCCACGGCACCTCGCCGAGCCGGCAGAAGGCCGCGGCTTCCATCCCCTCGGCCTCCGCCCGGGCGATCAGGACCTGCAGCAGCTCCGCGGTGGCCTCGGCATCGGGCAGCGCCCGGTGGGGGCGGCGGTTGGCCAGGCCGAGGAAGCCCACCAGCGCCCCCAGCGCCTTGCTGGGGGCTTCCGGCACCAGCCGGCGCGCCAGCCGCACCGTGCAGAGCAGGCGGTGGCGCGACCAGCAGCCCGGCGGAAGGTAGGCCTTCAGGAAGCTGCCGTCGAAGGGCGCGTGGTGGGCCACCCAGACCCGTCCCTCCAGGTGCGGCGCGAGCTCGAGGGCCACCCGCTCCCACGGCGGGGCCCCCCGCAGCAGGTCCGGCGTGATCCCGGTGAGGCGCTGGATGGCCGGGGGAATCCCCCGCTCGATGCTGCACAGGCGCTCGAACCCGCCTTCGATCACGCAGCCGGAGAGCGCCACCAGGCCGACGTCGGTGATCTCGCTGGCGGCGTGGAACCGCTCGTGCCGGTCCCAGAAGGCCCGGGGGGCCCCCCCGGTGGTCTCGAGGTCGATCACCGCGAACCGCAGTGAGCGGATCCCGGCCGGTTCCTCCGCCAGCAGGGGCTCCCCGTTCACCGGCTCAGACCGCGGCACCGCAGTCGGCGCACACCACCCAGCCCGCCTGCAGGGTGGTCCCGCAGCCGGCGCAGACCCGCCGGTGCTCCAGCCGGCAGAAGGGGCAGAAGCGGTAGCTGCTGTTGAGCACCCTGCCGCAGCCGAGGCAGCTGCTGGTGACGTACTCGCCCACCTCGAGCACGCGGCCCAGTTCCGCCAGGGTGGTGATGCCGCCCTTGGCCTTCTCCAGGCCGTCCTCCATCAGCGTCCGCATGCCGGCATCGCGGGCCGCGGCCCGGATGTCCTCCTCGCTGGCGCCCTGCAGGATCAGGTCCCGCATGCGGCTGTCCGGAACCAGCGTCTCGAACACGCCGAGCCGTCCCCGGTAGCCCTTGTCGTGGCAGCGGGCGCAGCCGGCCCCGCGCACGAACCGGCCGCCGGCCAGGCTGGCCTCCGGCAGGCCCAGTTCCGCGACCACCGCCGGATCCACCGGGTCCGGCACCTGGCAGTCGGGGCAGACCCGCCGCACCAGCCGCTGCCCGATGATCCCCGACAGGACGGAGGCCACGAGGTACTTGGGCAGGCCGATGTCGAGCAGCCGCGTGATGCTGGAGGGGGCGTCGTTGGTGTGCAGGGTGCTGAACACGAGGTGGCCGGTGAGGGCCGCGCGGCAGGCGATCTCCGCGGTCTCCGCGTCGCGGATCTCGCCCACCAGGATCACGTCCGGGTCCTGCCGGAGGATCGAGCGCAGCCCGGAGGCGAAGGTCAGGTGGATGTCGGCGTTCACCTGCATCTGGTTGAGGCCGTCGTAGTTGTACTCGATCGGGTCCTCGACCGTGACGATGTTGAGGGTCCGGCTCTTGATCCGGTTCAGCATGCTGTAGAGGGTGGTGGTCTTCCCGCTGCCCGTGGGGCCGGTCATGATCACCATCCCCATGTGGCGCCGGATGAGCTTCTCGACCTTGGCGAAGTCGCCCGGGGTGAAGCCGATGCTGTCGAGCTCGAAGGCGCCCGCCGCCGCATCGAGGATCCGGATCACCGCCTTCTCGCCCTGGCGCAGCGGGATCGTGGACAGGCGCAGGTCCACCTCGCGGGCGTCCACCTTGACCCGGGCCGAGCCGTCCTGCGGCAGCCGGCGCTCGGCGATGTCCATGCGGCCGAGGATCTTCAGCCGGGAGACCAGGCTGGGGTGCATGCCCGAAGGGACCTTCAGCTGGTCCGTGAGCAGGCCGTCCAGGCGGAACCGCACCACCCCCTCGGTCTGCCCGGGCTCCAGGTGGATGTCGCTGGCGCCCAGCTGGATCGCCTTACGCAGGACGAGGTTGAGCAGCTGCACCACCGGGCCGTCCTCGGCGGTGGGTTCGAGGGCGCTGGCCTGGCCCCAGCGCACCAGGAAGGGATCCTCGGTGCCGTGGCTGCCCGCCTCGATCAGCGCTCCCGCCCCCTCGAGGTGGCGGGAGTAGTGCCGCTGGATCGCCTCCTGGATCTGTCCTGGGGCGCCCATCAGCGCGGTGACGGTGCGTCCGGTGGCGAAGGCGATGTCCTGGACCGCGTCGAGGTCCACGGGGTCGGCCATGACCACCGTGAGCTGCCGGCCCCGCTGCTCGAGCGGCAGGCAGGTGTGGCGGCGGGCCAGGTACTCGGGCAGGAGGTTGAGCTGCCCGGCGTCGAAGTCGAGACCCGAGACGTCCACGTAGGGGACCCGGTGCAGCTCGGCGAGGGCGGCGTAGAGGTGCGCCTCGGGAAGGGTCCCGGATTCCTTCAGGAAGGCATCGAAGGACCTTCCGGCGGCCTGGGCGGAGGCCTGCGCCGCCAGCGCCGGCCCGGCATCGAGGAAGCCCCGCTCCACCAGGATCCGGGCCAGCGGGTAGAGCGGCGCCGTCGCTGGCTCCGGTCGCTCCTTCCCCGCGGGAGGATGCATGGTGCCTCCGGTCAACCGCTGATCAGGGTCTTGAGCCCGGCCCTGAAGAGCACCTCGACCTTCTTCCCGAAGCGCTTCTGCACGCGGCCGAGGCCGAAGCTGGGGTGGTCCATCCAGGTCCCTTCGGCCCAGGCCTGGGCGGGGCTGTAGGGGCGCGCGGAAGCCCCGGCCTGCTCGTTCACCATCAGCTCCTGGAAGCGGCTGGGACTGGCCGCCGGACGGCTGCGCGGGGCGCCGTCGCGGGCGGCGCGGGGTTCCGGCCGGGGCTTCTCCGCCCGGTACTTGTGCACCGAGTTGCAGTGGCCGCAGATGAGGTTCTCGGGAGTGCCGCCGGTCAAGGTCAGCACCCGATGCCGCGTGTCCGACTTGCACCGCCCGCAGGGGGCTTCGATCTCCATGCCGGCGTAGAAGGTCTTCTGCATGGGTCCAGTGTGCCAGAAGCGCCCCGGTACACTGGTGCCCTGCCCGGAGGCGCCATGAACCGCGACCGGCAGGACCGGATCGAGCGACCGGTCCCGCGCCTGTTCACCTACTACGTCCTGCTGTCCCTGGCGGCCTTCCCCGCCCTGCCGGTGCTGCTTCCGTACCTGTACTTCCGCTACCACACGCTGACCTACCGGCTGGACGCCGAAGGGCTGTCCATGAGCTGGGGCATCCTGTTCCGCCGGGAGATCCACCTGACCTATGCCCGGATCCAGGACATCCACCTGGTCAGCAACGTGGTGGAGCGCTGGCTGGGGCTGGCCCGGATCCAGATCCAGACCGCCTCCGGAGGCTCCGGCGCCCAGATGACCCTGGAAGGCATCGCCGACCACGGCGCCATGCGCGACTTCCTCTACGCCAAGCTGCGCGGGACCTCGACCACCGCGGATGGCGGCTCCGAGCCGGATGCCGCCGCCGCCCTGAACGAACTCGCCGAGGAACTGCGGGCGCTGCGCGCCGCCCTCCGCGGGGGCTTCCGTGGTTGAGCGCCTGCGGCTGCTCCTGCTGCGCTGGCTGAGGATCCCGGAAGGACCCCAGGTTCCTCCCGGGGAGGAGTCCCACGCCGAGGTGTTCCGGGCCGGGGAGGGCTACTACCAGTACCTGCTGCTGCAGTGGGGGCTCAGGCAGGTCGGGGCGGTCGCCGGCCTCGTCGCCGGCGCCGCATTCCTCCACACGGCGCTGGTCCTGGGGCGGGTGCCCTGGGGCCGGGCCAGGGGCGTGACCCGGGCGGTCCGGGCGGTGCCGATGGAGGCCTTCCTGGTGCTGGAAGCGGTGGCCTGGGGCCTCTTCCTCGTCGCCTGCGCCGGCAGCTTCCTGCTCCTGGTCTGGAACTTCCGCTGCCGCTACTACATCCTCACCGACCGCTGCCTGCGCATCCAGCAGGGCCTGTGGACCTTCCGGGAGCAGACCTTCAGCCTGGCCAACATCCAGGACCTGGACGTCCACCGCGGCCCGCTGCAGCGCTTCCTCGGCATCGGCGACCTCGTGGTGCGCACCGCTGGCGGGGGCGGCGGGGCCGAAGCCGAGCGCCCGGGCCACGGGGCGGCGTCGAACCTCCACGAGGGCCGGCTGCGCGGCGTCGCCGACCCGGAACGGCTCCGCGACCGGCTGCTGGAGCGCATGCGCGCCCACGGCCGGTCCGGGCTGGGGGAGCCTGAGGCGGCGCCCCGGGCTCCTGCCCTCGAGGCCGCCGCGCGGCTCGCCCTGCTGGAGGTCCGGGCGCTCCGGGAGGACCTGGAACGGAGGGGGGCGGGCTCAGCCCAGCAGGGCTGAGAGCTTCGCCAGCCGCGTCTCCTTCTCCTCGACCTGGCCCTTGAGCTTGGCCACCGCCGCCTCCGGGGCCTTGGCCAGGAAGCCGGCGTCCACCAGCCGGGCGCGCAGGGGTTCGAGCTCCTTGAGCAGCTTCTCCTGCTCCTTCTCGAGCTTGGCGCGCTCGGCGGCCGGGTCCTTGAGGCCGGCCAGCTCCAGCGCCACCATGCCGGCACCGAGCACGGCCACGGCCCGGGTCGGGCTGGACAGGTCGCCTTCGGCGAAGGTCACCGACTCGAGCTTGGCCAGGCTCTTGAGCGCCTCCTCGAAGGGCGCCAGCTCGCGCAGGGTGCACAGCGCCTGCAGGCGCTTGGAGGGATCCAGGCCCTGCTCGGCCCGCAGCCGCAGGAAGCAGGTCAGCGCCTCCTGGAACACCGGGATCAGACCCGGATCGCCGCCCTCCGCGGCCAGTGCCGGATCGCCCAGGGGCCAGCCGCGGCGGGCCAGCAGGGCCGACTCCCCGGCCGGCAGGCGGCCGGCCAGCACCGCGTCGTGGATCTCCTCGGTGACGAAGGGGACCATCGGGTGCAGGGCGCGCAGCAGGACGTCCAGGAAGTGCAGGATCGCCGCCTTCTGCGCGGGCGTCCCCTGCTGCAGCCGGACCTTGGCCAGCTCGATGTAGGTGCTGCAGAAGTCGTCCCAGACCAGGTGGTAGAGGATCTCGGCGGCCTCGTGGAAGCGGAAGCCCTCCAGCGCCTCGGTGACCCGCGCCAGGTCCTCCCGCATGCGCCGGGCCATCCAGAATTCCGCCTCGCCGAACTCGGGCTCGGTGGCCAGGGTGAGGTCCTCGGGCAGGCTCAGCTGCACGAAGCGGGCGGCGTTCCACAGCTTGTTGCAGAAGTTGCGGCTGGCTTCGAGCCTGGAGCGCGACAGGGCGATGTCGGTGCCCGGGGCGCTCATCGAGATCAGCGTGAAGCGCAGGGCGTCGGTGCCGAACTCCTCCATCACCTCCAGCGGATCGATGACGTTGCCCTTGGACTTGGACATCTTCTGGCCGCTCTCGTCGCGCACCAGGCTGTTGAAGTAGACCTGCCGGAACGGCACCTCGTGCATCCAGGTGAGGCCGCTCATGGCCATCCGCGCCACCCAGAAGAAGATGATGTCGTAGCTGGTGCACATCAGGTCGTTGGGGTAGTAGTGGCGCAGGTCGGCGGTGTCGTCGGGCCAGCCGAGGATGCTGAAGGGCCACAGGGCCGAGCTGAACCAGGTGTCGAGCGTGTCCGGGTCCTGCACCGGGTCCTTGGCGCCACACTTCGCACAGGCGGCGGGCGCCTCCAGTTCCACGTGCAGGTGGCCGCAGGCCGCGCAGGTCCAGGCCGGGATGCGGTGGCCCCAGACCAGCTGGCGGCTGATGCACCAGTCGGTGATATTCGTCAGCCAGTGCTCCCAGACTGCCACGTGGTGGGCCGGGGTGAAGGTGATGCGGCCGTCGCGCACCGCCGCCAGCGCCTCGGCGGCGGCATCGCCCATCCGCATGAACCACTGCTCGCTCACCAGCGGCTCCAGCACCGCGCCGGTGCGGTCGGACACCGAGACCTGGTGGGTGTAGTCCTCGATCTTCTCGATCAGGTCCAGGGCCTCCAGGTCCTCCACCACCTGCTTGCGGCAGGCGAAACGGTCCAGACCCGCATATTTCGGCCCCGCCTCGGCGGTCATCTTCGCGTCGAAGCCGATCACCGTGAGGCTGTCCAGGCCGAGCCGCTGGCCGGCGGCGTGGTCGTTGGGATCGTGGGCGGGGGTCACCTTGACGCAGCCGGTGCCGAAGGCGGGATCGACGAAGCTGTCGGCCACCACCGGTATCTCCCGGTTGGTGAGCGGCAGGCGGATCTTCCGGCCGAGCAGGTGTCGGTAGCGCTCATCCTCGGGGTGCACGGCCACGGCGGTGTCGCCCAGCATGGTCTCGGGCCGGGTGGTGGCGACCACCATCTGCCCGCTGCCGTCGGCGAGCGGGTAGCGCAGGTGCCAGAGCTTGCCCTTCTTCTCGACGTACTTCACTTCCAGGTCGGACAGGGCGGTCTGGCTGGCAGGGTCCCACTGGATCATGCGCGGCCCGCGGTAGATGCGACCCGACCCATAGGCCTCCACGAACACCTTGCGCACCGCCCGGTTGAGGTCCGGGTCCATGGTGAAGCGCTTGCGCGACCAGTCCAGGCTGGCGCCCAGGCGCCGCAGCTGGTTCTCGATGTCCTGCTGGTTCTGCTCCTTCCACGCCCAGATCCGCTCCAGGAAGGCCTCGCGCCCGAGCTGGTGGCGGTCGGTGCCCTCAGCCTTGAGCTGGCGCTCGACGATCACCTGGGTGGCGATGCCGGCGTGGTCCACCCCCGGCACCCAGCAGACGTCCCGGCCCTGGGCCCGCTTCAGCCGGGCCATCACGTCCGGCAGCGTGTAGGCGAGGGCGTGGCCCATGTGCAGGTTGCCGGTGATGTTGGGCGGCGGCAGCGACATGGAGAAGGGCTTCCGGGCGGGGTCGCGCTGGCCGGTGAAGGCGCCGCTGTCCTCCCAGAGGGCGTACCAGCGTGTCTGCGCGGTACGGAAATCGAAGGCCTTGTCCATGGTGTGCATGCCGTTCCTTGGTCTGCGCGCCGGCGGGCGCCGCATGGCGGATCAAAGGGGCCATTTTAACGCGGGCGGCGCTTCCCGCCCCGGCCCGAATTCCGCCCGCCACGGGCCGGCGCGCCCGGTTCCGCCGGACCGGCGTTTTCCGATAGCTTGGTGGAGAAAGGTGCCCCCCGATGCCCGGTCCGCGCTCGACCCTGTTCCGCTCCCTGCTCCTCTGGCTCCTGTCCGCGGCCCTGGCGGTCGCCACCTTCTTCCACCAGAACCGCACCGGGCCGACCTATCCCCTGCGCGGCTCGGTGGCCACCGCCCACGGCCCGGCCAGCTTCATCTTCCTGCGCAGCGAGGAGATCGGAACCGGCCTGCAGATCATGGTCAAGGAGCCGGTTCCCGCCGGCCTCGCCGGGACGGTCAAGTGGCGCCGCTACAAGTCCGCAGACAACTGGACCCAGACCCCGATGACCGCCGGCACCTTCCGGTTCACCCGGCGCGGCGAGGTGGAGCAGCTCCAGGGGATCGGCGTGGTGCTCCCCTCCCTGCCCGAGCGGGCCGGCAAGTACGAATACTTCGTGTCGCTCGACGACGGGCGCGGGCCCCGCTCGGTCACCGGGGAGAAGCCCATCTACGCCCGCTACAAGGCCCCGGTCCCGCGCTGGGTGCTGGTGCCGCACATCCTGGTGATCTTCCTCTCGATGACCCTGGCCCTGCGCACCGGACTGCAGGCCCTGGCCGGGGCGCCGGCCCGGGGCCTGCTGTGGGCCACCATCGGCTCACTGCTGGTGGGCGCCTTCGTGCTCGGCCCGATCGTCCAGCGCTACGCCTTCGGCGTGCTCTGGTCGGGCATCCCCTTCGGCTACGACTGGACCGACAACAAGGTGCTGGTGGAGCTGGCGGCCTGGCTGGTCGCGGCCCTGTTCGTCACCGACGCCCGCCGCGGCCGCGCCGCCATCCTCGCCGCCACCCTGGTGACGCTGGCGATCTACCTGATCCCCCACAGCGTCTTCGGCTCCGAGTACGACTACACCAAGGGTTCCGGTCACGGCACCGCAGGGGCGGTGGACGCGGCTCCCAGGTGAAGGCCCGCCGGTACGCGGAATGCTCAAGTCATCCGAAGGTCTGCTATGCTTGACCGGGATTTTCCTTCCGAGGACCTTGCATGATCTGCCGTCGCCTGATCCCCCTCCTCCTGCTCCCAATGGTCGCCCTCGCCGCCGACTTTGCCCATTTCGGCAAGGCCTTCACCATCAAGGAGGAGACGAAGATCTCCGAGATCCTCGGCAACCCCGAGAGGTTCGTCGGCAAGAAGGTCAAGGTCCGCGGCATCGTGGTGAACATCTGCCCTGAACGGGGGTGCTTCCTCAACATCAAGGGCGACAAGAAGTTCCAGGAACTCCAGTTCAAGGTGGACGACGGCGTGATCGTGTTTCCCGCCGACGCCCAGGGCAAGGAGGCCGTGGCCGAAGGCACCATTTCCCTGAAGGTCCTCTCCGTGCAGGAGCAGAAGGACATGTGCCCGGTCGAGGCCAAGGCCCTGGACCGCAAGTTCGATCCCGCGAAGATCAAGGGGCCGATGAAGGTGGTCCGCCTGGAAGGCCTCGGCGCCGCGATCGCCAAGTAGCCGCCGCTGCGACTTGAGTCCGCTCTCGCCCATCCCCTGGCGGCGCTGGAACCGCGCCCTGCACCGGGACATCGGCTACCTGGCCGCGGGCATGACCGTGGTCTACGCGATCTCCGGCCTGGCCATCAACCATGTGGCCGACTGGAACCCGAACTACCGGCTGGTCCGGGAGACGCGGGAGGTGGGCCCTCTGCCCAAGGATCCTCCCGAGGACGAGATCGCGCGGATCCTGCTGCAGCGGCTCAGGGTCACGGAACGCCCGCGGGTCGCCTTCCAGCCCGACGAGGACACGATCGAAGTGATCATGAAGCAGGGGAAGTACTCCGCCGACCTGCCCACGGGCAAGGTGCTGTTCGAGGCGCTCCAGCCCAGGCCGGTGCTGCTGGCCTTCAACCGCCTCCACATCAACGCGCCCAAGCAGGCCTGGACCTGGATCGCCGACCTCTACGCCCTCGGGCTGCTGACCCTCGGCCTCACGGGACTGTTCATCCTCCGCGGCCCCGACGGTCTCGGGGGACGGGGTGCCTGGCTGACCGCCACCGGATGCGCGATCCCGGCCCTGTACTGGCTCTGGTGGGCCTTCCTGCGCTGAGTCCCGCTCAGCGGACCGGGGCGTGGCGGCGCAGGGCGCGGTCCAGCGCCTCGGGCTGCAGCGGCTTGGACAGGTAGTCGGTCATTCCGGCGTCCAGGCAGCGCTCGCGGTCGCCCTTCAGGGCGTTGGCGGTGAGGGCGATCACGCCCACCGCCTGGTTGGCGGGCCCGGCCTCGCCCCGCCGCAGCCGGCGGGTGGCCTCGAATCCGTCCATGTCGGGCATCTGGCAGTCCATGAGGACGAGGTCGAAGCTCCGCTCCCGCAGGGCCGCCAGGGCCTCGAGTCCGTTCTCGGCCAGTTCCGGGTGGTGCCCCAGGCGTTCCAGCATGACCTTGACCACCCGCTGGTTGACGCTGTGGTCCTCGACCACCAGCACCCGCATGGGTGGCGGCGGTGCCGCGCCCGCCTCCTCCGGCTGCGTCGGCTCGCCCTCGACCGGCGCTTCGGCGGGCAGCGGCAGGTCGAACCAGAACCGCGAGCCCCGCCCGACCTCGCTCGCCAGGTCCATGCTCCCGCCCATCAGCTCCACCAGCCGGCGGGAGATGGTCAGCCCGAGGCCGGTGCCGCCGAAGCGGCGGGTGGTGGAGGCGTCCGCCTGGGTGAAGGGGTCGAAGAGGCGTCCGAGCTGTCCGGCGGGGATGCCCACGCCGGTGTCGACCACCTCGAACCGGAGCCGGTCGCCCCCGCCCGGAGACCGGTCCACCCGGAGTTCCACCGAGCCGTGCGCCGTGAACTTGATGGCGTTGCCGCCGAGGTTGATCAGCACCTGCCGCAGCCGGCCCGGGTCGCCGCGCACGCGGGCCGGAAGCCCAGGCGCCAGGCCGAGCTTCAGGTCGAGGCCCTTGGCGGCGGCCTGGTGCTCCAGGAGGCGCGCCACGTCGGCCACCGACTCGGCCGGATCGAACAGGAGCGACTCCAGCTCCAGCTTGCCGGCCTCCACCTTGGAGAAGTCGAGGATGTCGTCGAGGATGGTCATGAGCGTCTCGGCGCTCTTCTTGATGGTGGCGGCGAAGCCGTGCTGCTCGGGGTCCAGCCGGGTGCCCAGCAGCAGCCCGGACATGCCGATGACCCCGTTCATGGGGGTGCGGATCTCGTGGCTCATGGTGGCCAGGAACTGGCTCTTGGCCCGGCTCCCCGCCAGGGCGGCGTCGCGGGCCTGGGTGAGGGTCTCGGCCAGGTGCGCCCGCTCGAGGCCCAGCCGGATCGAGTCGCGGAGGATCCGGTGGAAGCGCCGGGAGCTGTTCAGCATGAAGGGCAGGTACAGCATCGCCGCCAGGCCCAGGGCCCAGGTCAGCGTGCCGCGGGCCTGGAGCAGCGTGCAGAGCACCACGCTGCCCACCATCGGCACCGAGAAGCCGCGGAAGGCGGACGGCACCGCCGACAGGCTGGGGATGGCCCCGGCCACCGCCCCGGCCACCAGGAAGGCGGTGAAGATCTGCAGGGTCTCAGGCGTGCCCCACATGGCCAGCCAGCCGCCGAGGCTCCAGAGCAGCCCGGAGGTGGTGGCGCCCAGCACCGCCTTCCGCCGCCAGCATCGCCAACCCGCCTGAGGGTCGGGATCGTTCTTGCGGCGCTCGGCGCTGAGCAGCCGGATCGAGGCCAGGGCGGCCATGGCGAACCACCAGGCCAGCAGGGTCCAGCCCCGGCCCGCGGTGGAGGCAGCCCAGGCGAGGATCGAGGCGAGCCCGAGGCCGGCGACCTGGGTGAGGAGGGCGGGCCCGTAGACCAGTTCGGTCAGCTGCTGGGAGACCTCCAGCTCGAGGGCATCCTCGGACACGGTGGGCCAGCGGCCGGAGGTCGTCATCCCCTTTCCCTTCGGCCCGGGCGGGCCGCGACTCAAGAATTCGCGCCGGGGCCGCGCTCAGGCCGGGACCGGCGATCCCTCCACGCGCATGCCCAGGGCCTGCAGCAGCCCGAGGTCGCGATCCTCACCAGGGTTGGGGGTGGTCAGCAGGCGATCCCCGGTGAAGATGCTGTTCGCCCCGGCGAAGAACGCCAGCGCCTGCATCTCGTCGGACATGGAGGTGCGCCCGGCGCTGAGGCGGATGCGGCTGGCCGGGAACAGGATCCGCGCGGTGGCGATCATGCGGATGAACTCCAGCGGCGGCACCGGCGGCAGGTCGGCCAGGGGGGTGCCCGGCACCGGCACCAGGTGGTTGATCGGGATGCTCTCCGGGGCCGGGTCCAGTTCGGCGAGCTCCTGCAGGAAATGGATCCGGTGCTCCACCGACTCGCCCATGCCGACGATCCCGCCGCAGCAGACCTCCAGGCCGGCCCGGCGCACCGCGTCGATGGTGCGCAGCCGGTCCTCGAACTTGCGGGTGCTGACGATGGTCTCGTAGAAGTCCGGGCTGGAGTCGATGTTGTGGTTGTAGACCGTGCAGCCGGCCTGCTTCAGCCGCAGCGCCTGGTCGGCGTCGAGCATGCCGAGGGTGACGCAGACCTCCATGCCCAGGCCCGCCACGCCGCGCACCATCTCCAGCACCGCCTCGAAATTGCGGTCGTCCTTCACCTCGCGCCAGGCGGCGCCCATGCAGTAGCGGGTGGAGCCGTGGGCCTTGGCGGCGGCCGCCCCGGCCAGCACCGCGGCGACCTCCTTCATCGGCTCGACCTTGAGGCCGGTGTTGTACTTCGCGCTCTGTGGACAGTAGGCGCAGTCCTCCGGACAGGCCCCGGTCTTGATGGAGTCGAGGGTGCAGAACTGGATCGCGGTGGGCTCCCAGTGCGCCCGGTGCACGGTGGCCGCCCGGAACAGCAGCTCCGGAAAGGGCAGGTCGTGGATGGCACGGATCTCGGCAGGCGTCTTCATGGATCCCCGCGGCCCTGCGCGGGCCCGATCCTCGATTGTGCCCGAGGCGGGAGCAAGGTCCAGCCTCATTCGCGCACCGGCTGGGTCAGGAGTCGCCTTCGAGGCGGAGGCGGTAGCCCACGTTGGGCTCGGTGAGGAAGTGGCGGGGCCGCGCCGGGTCGGTTTCAAGCTTGCGCCGCAGCTGGGCCATGTAGATGCGAAGGTAGTGGACCTGGCCATCGCCTCCCGGGCCCCACACCTCCTCCAGCAGCTGGGCGTGGGTTGCCACCTTGCCCGCGCGGTGGACGAGGGCCTCGAGCAGGCGGTATTCCAGGTGCGTAAGCTTCACCGGCCGGCCCTCCAGGAGCACCTCGCGCCGTGCCAGGTCGATCCGCAGTCCGCCCCCGGAGAGGACGGGCCCGGCCTCGCCCAGGCTGGCGGTGCGCCGCAGGGCGGCGCGGATCCGGGCCAGCAGCTCCTCGGCGCCGAAGGGCTTGGTGAGGTAGTCGTCTGCGCCCAGATCGAGGGCCCGCACCTTCTCCCGCTCCTGGGTGCGGGCCGACAGGACGATCACCGGGCGCCGGCTCCACCCGCGGAAGGCTTCCAGCACCGCTCCTCCGTCAGCGTCAGGGAGGCCCAGGTCGAGCAGCAGGAGATCGGGGTTGTGGGACCGGGCCATGCGCACGCCGGCCTCGGCGCTGCGAGCTTCCAGCACGTGGTAGCCCTGCGATTCCAGCGTCGGCAGCAGGAACCGCCGCAGGGCGGCCTCGTCCTCCACGAGGAGGAGGGTTGGCCGACTCATGGGACCGCCTCCCACTCGGCCTGCAGCAGCGGCAGCGGCGGACCGTCCAGAGGGAGCTCCAGCAGGAAGCGGGCGCCGCCCCCTTCGCGGTTCTCCGCGCGGAGTGCGCCGCCGTGCGCCCGAACGATCGCCCGGCAGATGGACAGGCCAAGGCCGATCCCGCCCCCACCAGCACCGGGGAGCCGGTAGAACTTCTCGAAGATGCGCTCCAGCTGGCCCTCCGGGATGCCCGGACCCCGGTCGGCGACCTCCACCAGGAACCGGCCGACCTCGCGCCAGGCGCGCAGCTCCACCGGCGCTCCGCCGGAATGCCGGCGCGCATTGCTGAGCAGGTGGATGAGCGCCTGCTGAAGCAGGGCCGCGTCCATGGGGACGAGCGGCAGGTCCGCGGGAAGGTCCAGAAGGACCTCCGCACCTTCGCGCTCCACCTGCAGGACGGCGGCGCCGACCACCTCCTCGAAGGGCTGCCATGCCTTCTCAACGGAGAGCGAGCCGGACTCCAGCCGGGTGAGGTCGAGCAGGTTGGAAAGCAGATGGGACAAGCGTTCGCTCTCCTGCTGGATCATCCGCAGCAGGTCCAGCCTCGCCGTTTCCGGCAGCCCCGCGGGCAGCAGCAGGCTGCCGGCGGCCCCGTGGATGGCGGCCAGCGGGGTGCGCAGGTCGTGGCCGATGGCATCCAGCAGCGCGCTGCGCATCCGCTCGGTTTCGTGCTGCACGCGGGCGAGGCGGGCCTCCTCCAACCACCGGTGGCGGCCCAGGGTCAAGGCCACCTGGACGGCAAAGGCCATGAGCGGCTCCCAGGTTCGCGGCGGGAGCCCGGCGCGGCCCGGCACGATGCGGAGCAGGCCCTCGAGGCGTTCCGTGGATCCGAGGGGCAGGTAGAAGGCCCCACCTTCCGCCAGCGGCTCCAGGGGATCGCCTTGGAACTCCCGGGCCCCCATGCGCGCGAGGAGCGCTTCGCCTGGAATGTGGAGGGAGGGTTCGAGCGGCCGTGGCAGCACCGACCAGGTGTCCTGCTCCGGGATCAGGACCCAGGCGTCCGCGTGGAAGGCACGGCTGACGTGCTCGGCGACCACCTGTGCGATCTCCTCCGGGTTCCTGCTGCGGGCAAGGGCGCGGCCGAGCAGGTGGAGCGAGACCAGGTGCAGTTCGCGTGCGTGCGATTCGGCGGCCAGCCACCGCAACCGGCCAAGGAGACCTGTCATCGTCTGCGTCCCCAGCAGGAGGAGAAGGAACACAAGCAGGTTTGGCCAGCGCTCTGCGGAACCGGCGAAGCGCGGCGACTCCGCCAGCATCCGGACCAGCAGTGCGCTGAGCACGGAGGCGAGGGTCGCGAGGCCCTGTCCCCACCGGTGGGCGATCCAGGCTACGCCCGCCAGGAACAGCGGCAAGGCCAGGTTGGGCCCGGCACCGGGCGCCAGCAGCCAGGTCAGCCCCGTGCAGGCGCCGAGCACGGTCAACGCCGCGAGCGCGTCGCTGAACCGGAGGGGGGCGTGGTCGGCACCGAGGTCCTCCTCGAAGACCTGGATCCGGCAGTCGAGACCCCGGCGCTGCAGTTCCTCGGCGGTGCTGTGGCCGAGCCGTGCCCAGGGCCAGCGCGCCCGCGCCCTGCCGAGGAGCAGGGCGCGGGCGCGGGTCTCCCGGACCACCTCGACGAGCCCCTGCACCACCAGGGGGGCCTGAACGGTACGGACCATGGCGCCCAGGCGCTGGGCTTCACGCAGCCAGACTTCCACCTGCTCGGGGTCCTCGTTCACGGCCCCCGCGGTCTCCACGTGCACCGCGATCCAGGGGGCGCCGAGCTGGCGGGCGAGACGGGCTGCCGCCTGGATCTGGCGCAGGGCACGCGCCTCGGCACCTAGGGCCAAGAGGACGGGCCGGTCCTGGTCCTGCATGGGGCCTCCACTCCCGGATCCTTCATTCTGGACATAAAGGCCGCATAAAAAGCCGGACCCGGACCGCAGGTGTGACGGAGGTCCCGCCGTGCGCCCCATAGACTACCCGCGAGCTAACTATTGCTCCTGGAGGTCCCGCGATGCCGCCCGCCGCCCCGATCCCGTTCAACATCGGCAATACCGCCTTCATGCTGCTCTGCGCCAGCCTGGTGATGCTCATGACCCCGGGGCTCGCGTTCTTCTACGGCGGGCTGGTGGGTCGGAAGAACGTCCTGACCATCATGTCCCAGAGCTTCGTCAGCCTTGGCTGGACCACGGTCCTCTGGTTCGCTTTCGGCTATTCCATGTGCTTCGGTCCGAGCTGGCACGGCATCGTCGGCGACCCCTCCCACTATGCGTTCCTCAAGGGCGTCACCCTGAACACCATGTTCACCGGCAACGACGCGGGGATCCCGCTCATCGTCCACATCGCCTACCAGATGATGTTCGCCATCATCACCCCCGCCCTGATCACCGGCGCCTTCGCCAACCGGGTGACCTTCAAGGCCTACTTCCTGTTCCTCACCGGCTGGCTGGTGTTCGTCTACTTCCCGTTCGTGCACATGGTCTGGAGCCCCGACGGCCTGCTCGCCAAGTGGGGCGTGCTGGACTTCGCCGGCGGCATCGTCGTGCACAACACCGCCGGCCTCGCCGCCCTGGCCTCGGTGCTCTACGTGGGCCGGCGCAAGGTGGTGGAGAACGTCCCGCACAACGTCCCCCTGATCGCCCTCGGCACCGGCCTGCTCTGGTTCGGCTGGTACGGGTTCAACGCCGGGTCGGAGCTGAAGGTCGACGCGATCACCGCCTCCGCCTTCCTGAACACCGACGTGGCCGCCTCCTTCGCCGCCGCCACCTGGCTGCTGGTGGAATGGATGAACGCCCGCCAGCCCAAGTTCGTCGGCCTCCTGACCGGCGCCGTCGCCGGCCTGGCGACCATCACCCCGGCGGCCGGCTACGTCTCCCTGAGCACGGCGGCGCTGATCGGAATCCTCTCGGGCGTGATCTGCTACTACGCGGTGGCGCTGAAGAACAGGCTGGGATGGGACGACGCCCTCGACGTCTGGGGCGTGCACGGAGTCGGCGGCTTCATCGGCGTGATCTTCCTGGGCGTGTTCGCCTCCAAGGCGTGGAACCCCGCCGGCGCGGACGGGCTGCTGCTCGGCGGCTGGGGCTTTTTCGGCAAGCAGTGCGCCGCGGTGGCGGTGTCCTCGGTGTGGGCCTTCGCCTTCACCTACGGCATGCTCTGGCTCATCGACCGGGTGACGCCGGTCCGGGTGGACGCGGTGGCCGAGGAGAAGGGCCTCGACCACGAACTGCACGGCGAAGAGGCCTATCCCCAGGGTGCCTGAGCACTTCCGTCCAGGCCGGGCGCAGGCCTCGGCCCATTCTTGCGAGGTCCGCATGTTCAAGGTCATCGTCAGCATCCTGGGCGCCGGCGCGGCCGCCTTCGTGGCCGCCCAGACCCCCGCCGTTCCCGGCCTGAAGTTCCGCGGTTCCCTCTGGACCTCGGCCGTGGCGCAGGACCGGGACATCGCGGACGGCTCAATGGTGCTTCGGCCCATGGAAGCGGGCCAGGGACAGGTCGGGCTGGACGGGGCCCTGCTGGGGGTCGATGCGGTCTTTCCGAAGGGCTGGTCGGCCCGGGCGACACTGCTCGCTGGACAGGCGGGGAAGGTGGTCCAGGCCACCAACGGCGAGACCGGAACCCTGTCGGCGGTCGAGGCCATGCTCGTCTGGACCGGCCCCAAGGACACCCTGCGGATCGGCCGGATGATCACCTTCATCGGAATGGAATTCCTCGATGGAGCCCAGAACGTCACCGCCAGTCGCGGGTTGCTGTTCTCCTTCCTGGACCCCTTCGGGCAGGTCGGCGTCAACTGGCACCATTCCTTCTCCGCCTCCTGGAGCACGGACCTGTTCGCGTTCAATGGCGAAGACCGGGTCAAGGACAACAACCGCGGCAAGACGCTCGGCCTGGGGCTGACCTACAACCACGGCGGCTCCCAGGACGACTACCTGTCGCTGCATGCCTACCGCGGTGCCGAGCAGGACGGGTTCGGCGCTTCGGTGAATTCCGGCGCCGAAGGGCGCATGCGGGAACGGCTGTGCCTCATGGGCCAGGGCGTGGCGGGGCGGGCCACCGTGCAGGCCGAGGTGTCCCTGGGCCGGGAACGGTTCGAGGCCGCCGCGGTTGCCGGGGCCTCCGCTCCGGTCCGGGCCTACTGGCGCGGCTACGGCCTGATCGCAAAGGTTGACCTGGGCCGCGGCATCGGCCTGTTCACCCGGCTCGAGCAGCTCTCGGACGATGCCGGTGTGCGGCTTTCGGCCGACCCGACCCTGCGCGCCGCCCTGGGTCTGGATGGGAGCGCCGCCCTGGGCCTGGCGGGGGCAGGCCTGCGTGCGAGGAACTTCACCCTTGGCGTGGAGAAGAAGCACGGGCCGGCCTTCGTCAGGGTGGAACTGCGCCAGGACAGCCTCGATCGTTCGCTGCGGGACCAGGACCTCGCCGAGTTCCGCCGCGTGCACTCCGGAACGATCTCGGTGGGTGCCAGTTTCTAGCCCACGGGATCCCGGCCACGAACAGGACCTTCCGGACCGCATTGCCGTCTGTCCCCATCTGGATTCCGGGCCAGGTGCGCAGGGGGGAATGGCGGTCTATGGTGATCGGTCCGTCGGCGAAAAATTTCGCGGAGGGCCACGGCCAGAATGGTAGTTTCCTTCATCGCGCAGACCGTCGCGAGGAGGATGATTTGCCTCAGACGACCCTGGCACCCACCGCGGAACTGACCCGGGAGCAGCGGGTCGGGCTGTACCGCGTGATCTACGCCGCGCGCCGGATCGACGACCGGGAGATCATCGGCAAGCGCCAGAACAAGGTCTTCTTCCAGATCAACGGGGTCGGCCACGAGGCCGTGCAGGCCGCCGCGGCCCTGCTGCTGAAGCCCGGCCACGACTGGTTCTTCCTCTACTACCGCGACCGCGCGCTGTGCTACGGGCTGGGCTACAGCGCCCGGGAGATGTTCCTGGGCAGCGTCGGCGCCGCCGACGACCCGGCCAGCGGAGGCCGGCAGATGCCCAGCCACTGGGGCCACGCCGGGCTGAACGTGTTCACCGTCAGCAGCCCCACCGGCAGCCAGTTCCTGCACGCGGTGGGCTGCGCCGAGGCGGTGCTGCGCGCCGACCGGCTGGGCCTCGCGGCGCTGCTCGGCACGGGCTCCGACGAGATCGCCTTCGTCACCACCGGCGATGGCACCTGCTCCCAGGGCGAGTTCTGGGAAGGGGTGAGCAACGCGGTGAACCTGAAGGCGCCGGTGGTGTTCCTGGTGCAGGACAACGGCTACGCCATCAGCACCCCCAGCGAGGTGCAGTACGCCGGCGCCAACATCGCCGCCCTGCTGCAGGGCTTCGAGGCGCACGGGCTGCGGGTGATCGACGGCGTCGACGGCTGCGATCCCCTCGCCAGCCACGCGGCGCTCGCAGAGGCCGTGGCCCACGCCCGCGCCCGCCGGGGTCCGGCCCTGGTGCGGGCCAACGTGATCCGCCCCTACAGCCACTCCCTCTCCGACGACGAGCAGCTCTACAAGACCCGCGCCCAGCGCGAGGCCGAGGCCCTGCGCGACCCGGTGGACACCTTCGCCCGCCGGCTGGTGGAAGCCGGCGACCTGGACGAGGACCAGTTGGCCCGGCTCAAGGCCGAGGTGCAGCAGGAGGTCGACCAGGCCTGGGAATCGGCCGAGGCGGCGGCGCTGCCCGGCAGGGACAGCTACCTGCAGCACCTCTACAGCCCGGAGGTGGATCCCTGCACCGCCGCCTTCGACACCGAGGACCGTCCCGAGGAAACCGCGGCCAAGCCGAAGACCATGATCGACCTGATCAACGCCACCCTGCACGCGGAGATGGCGCGCGACCCGCGCATCCTGCTGTTCGGCGAGGACGTCGCCGACGCCTCCCGGGAGGAGGCCCTGGGCGAGCTGAAGGGCAAGGGCGGCGTGTTCAAGGCCACCCACGGCCTGCAGAAGGCCTTCGGCCCGGACCGGGTGTTCAACACGCCCTTGGCCGAGGCCACCATCGTCGGCCGGGCGATCGGCCTGGCGGTGCGCGGCTTCAAGCCGGTCTGCGAGATCCAGTTCTTCGACTACATCTGGCCCGCCATGCAGCAGCTGCGCGACGAGCTGGCGACCATCCGCTGGCGCAGCAACGGCGCCTTCAAGGCGCCGTTGGTGGTGCGCGTGCCGATCGCCGGCTACCTGATGGGCGGCAGCGTCTACCACAGCCAGTGCGGCGAGAGCACCTTCACCCACATCCCCGGGCTGCGGGTGGTCTACCCCTCCACCGCCCGCGACGCCGCCGGGCTGCTGCGCACCGCCATCCGCTGCGACGACCCGGTGCTGTTCCTCGAACCCAAGCACCTGTACCGGCAGACCCACAACAAGGCGGCCGACCCCGGCCCCGACTTCATGATCCCCTTCGGCAAGGCGCGCACCGTGCGCGAGGGCCGCGACCTCAGCGTGATCACCTACGGCTGCACCGTGCACCGCGCCGTGCAGGCGGCGCGCGACGCGGAGAAGGAGGGGATCTCGGTGGAGATCATCGACCTGCGCACCCTCAACCCCTACGACTGGGAGGCCGTGGTCCGCACGGTGAAGAGGACCCACCGGGTCATCGTCGCCCACGAGGACACCCAGTCCTGGGGCTACGGCGCCGAGATCGCCGCGCGCATCGCCGACGAACTGTTCTTCGACCTCGACGCGCCGGTGCGCCGGGTGGGTGCGAAGGACGTCTGGGTGGCCTACCAGCCGCAGCTGGAGGACGAGATCCTGCCCCAGCCGATCCATTTCCTCGAAGCCTACCGGGCGCTGGCACGGGTCTGAGCCGGGCCGGGGGAGGACCGCCGTGGACCGCCTGCCCCGCCAACCCCTCGGCTGCTGGCCCACCCCCGTCCAGCCGCTGGAGCGGCTGTCGGCCCACCTGGGCGGGCCGCGGCTGTGGGTGAAGCGGGACGACCTCTCCGGCCTCGCCTTCGGCGGCAACAAGACCCGCAAGCTCGAGTTCCTGGTCGGGGCGGCGCTGGCCGAGGGCTGCGACACGCTGCTCACCGCCGGGGCGGCGCAGTCCAACCACTGCCGCCAGACCGCCGCCGCCGCCGCCCGCTGCGGCCTGGCCTGCCACCTCCTGCTGGGCGGCGAGGCGCCACCGGAGGCCGACGGCAACCTGCTCCTCGACCACCTGCTGGGCGCACGGGTGCACTGGTGCGGCGCCCGCCGCAAGGGCGAGGACCTGCCGGAGCTGGCCGAGCAGTTGCGCCGCCAGGGCCGTCGTCCCTGCGTCATCCCCTATGGCGGCTCCAGCGCCCTCGGCGCGGTGGGCTTCGCCGCGGCCCTGCGTGAATTGCAGGCGCAGGCCATCGCGCCCACCCACATCGTCTTCGCCAGCAGCAGCGGCGGCACCCACGCCGGGCTGCTGGCGGGTCGCGCGCTGACCGCCCTGCGGGCGGAGCTCTGGGGCATCCGCATCGACAAAGAAGACGCCCCGGGCCGCCCGTTCGCGACCGAAATCGCCGACCTGGCCGTGGCCTGCGCGGACCTCCTTGGCCTTCCTTCCGATCCCCGGCTGGCCGAGGTGCAGCTCCTCGAGGACTGGCTCGGCCAGGGCTACGGTGTGGTCGGCGCCGCCGAACGCGAGGCCGTCGGCCTCGCCGCCCGCTTCGAAGGGCTGCTGCTCGACCCGGTCTACACCGGCCGCGCCTTCGCCGGGCTGCTGGATCTCCTCCGCCGCGGCACCTTCCGCCCCGAGGACAGGATCCTGTTCTGGCACACCGGCGGCACCCCTGCCCTCTTCCCGAACCGGCGGGAACTGCTGCCGCAGGATTGAGCTACAATCATTTCAATGAGAAGTTTCAAATAAAACAACATATTATTCATTAATATATTTTATCCTGTGTATCATGTGCATCCTGTTAAAAAAATTTAAACAGGATTCACAAGATGGACAGGATAAATACAAATTTTTTTTATTTATTGTGTTCTTCTATTTCATCGTGGATTTCGGTCCCGATTCATCCTGAACGGGATCCGCTGTTGATCCAAGCCGACGCTAGCTTTTCCCTTCCGCCAGCATGCGCAGGAAGCTGTCGGCGATGCCGCCGCGGCCCTCCTTGGCGGCGGTGC
>JAYRFV010000005.1:0-1646 GCA_041908165.1 Holophagales bacterium
CGACCTGGGCATCTGCGCCGAGTATGACCGCTGCGGGCAACGCTGGGAATGGCACCTGGCCTGCCTGCACTGTGGCGCCCGCCAGCTACCGGCCCTCAAGCACTTCCACCACGACGGCGACCCGAAGGGCCTGCGCTACGTTTGCGCCACCTGCGGCGCAGAGCATCCCCTGGTGGAGGCCGATGCCGTCAAGGCCACCGGCGCCTGGGTGTGCGTGCAGGATGGCCCCGAGGATAGCGTCGGCTACTTGTTCAACCAATGGGCCAGCCCTTTTGCCCGCTGGGACGACACCCTCCAGGAGTGGCTCGACGCCGGCACCGACCCGGCCCGTCGCCAGGCGGTGACCAATACCGTGTTCGCCGAACCCTGGGAGGGGGAGGGGGAAAAGATCGAGCCCTCCCTGCTCAGCCAGCGCGCCGAGGACTGGGGCGAAGCGCTGCCAAACGGCATCATTGCCGTGACGATGGGCTGCGACGTGCAGGGCGACCGGCTGGAAGTTGAAACCGTTGGCTGGGGCAAGGGCTGGGAGTCCTGGTCCCTGGCCTATGATGTACTGCCCGGCGAGCCCACCGCCGCCGAGGTGTGGGAGGACCTGCTCGCCCTCTACCGACAACCGTGGACGCGGGCTGATGGCCAGACTTTGCGACCGCTGGTGCTGTGCGTGGACTCGGGGGCTTATACCCAGCACGTTTACCAGTTCGTCAAGGGCGCCCGCGACAAGGGCGTCATCCCCATCAAGGGCATTGCCGGTATGGAGCGCGAGCCCCTGGCCGGGGACAAGCGGGCACGGCTGAAGCGCATGGCCGCCCGCTTGCGCGAGGGCCGCCCGGCCGAGCTGTTGGGGGTCGACAACCTCAAGCGCACGGTCTTTGCCTACTTGTCCGCCAAGCCGGGGGCAGTCGGCTATTGTCACTTCCCGGTCGGGCGCAGCGAGGAGTATTACGCGCAGTTGACCGGCGAGCGGCTGATGGTCGTCGCCCACCGTGGCCGCCGTCCGGAACGGCGCTGGGTGCCGATCCATCCGGCCGTCGAGGCCCTGGACGCTCGAGTTTACGCCTTGGCCGCCTGTCACCTGGCCGGACTGGACCTGCATCCTGCTAAGCCGGCCACGGGGGGCGCCAGCGCTGCCGGTGGCGCCGCCGCGGATGGCAAGCCTGGCCAAAGTAGCGCACCCGCCATCGCCCCCGCCGCGCCGCCGCTCAGCTCCCCCTACACGCGCCCGACCGGCCGCGCCGCGGTCAAGCGCCGCGCCTCGACCTGGCTCTAGCATGCCCGACCTGGAGCGTCCTGACCCGCTCTCCGACTGCCTGGCCCTGCTGGTCCGCGCCGGCCTGGATGCCGAGCTGTGCGCCAGGCTGATCGGTCAGGTGCGCCGCCGCTGGGGCGGGGGCGCGGTCTACATCCGCGCCGTGGACCGCGAGGCCCGCGAGGCGGTGATCCGCGATGGGTTGGAGGCGGGGGAGCCGGTCAGGGAGATTGCCCGGCGGGCGGCGGTGCATCCGGCGACGGTGCGGAGGAGAAGGTCGGAGTGGTTGTGAGGGGCGGCCGTCCATGGCCAGGCCTGCCGACTAGCCTTCCGGATTCGCCCGATCTTTCGCCGCCTTGACGCGGGCGTATTTATCCGCCTGACGGCAGCGGTTCGAGCA
>JAYRFV010000006.1:0-52361 GCA_041908165.1 Holophagales bacterium
ATTCTCTCTATCCGGTTTTCAAAGACGCCTGGAACTCCATGCCGACCCTACCTTCAACCACTCCAGGCCAGCACCGCCCACACGCGACGACCTCGACCGTCGCGGATAATTAGATTACCACCCGCACACCGAATCGCAAGCGCAAATTTCGCCGCGCGGCACCCCCGGTAGAATGCCCTTCGCAGCCCTGTGGGCAGGACAGGAGAAGGATGGAGGTCCACGTCATCGGCGCCGGCCTGGCCGGTTCGGAAGCAGCCTGGCAGCTGGCCCGGCGCGGCTGCCGCGTCCGCCTCGTCGAGATGCGGCCCGGCGTGACGACGCCGGCCCACCGGACCGGGCACGCCGCCGAGATGGTCTGCTCCAACTCCTTCAAGAGCGACGATCCGCTCTCCGCGACGGGCATCCTCAAGGCCGAGCTGCGGCGGATGGGCTCGCTGGTGCTGGACTGCGCCGAGGCCGCGCGGGTACCGGCCGGCCTGAGCCTCGCGGTGGACCGCGAGGTGTTCTCGCGGGAGGTCAGCGCACGCCTGCGGGCCCACCCGCTGATCCGCTGGGAGGAGCGCGAGGCGACCGCTCCGGAGACGGAGGCGCCGACCATCATCGCCTCCGGCCCCCTCAGCTCCGCGGCCCTCTCGGCGTGGATCGCCGCGGCCTGCGGCGAGGAGAGCCTCCACTTCTACGACGCCATCGCGCCGATCGTGCTGGCCGATTCCATCGACACCCGCATCGCCTTTCGCGCGAGCCGCTATGGCAAGGGCGCGGCCGACTTCCTCAACTGCCCGATGGACGCGATCCAGTACGGGCGCTTCCTCGACGCCCTGCTGGCGGCCGAGCGCGCCGACCTCCACGATTTCGACACGCCCTACTTCGAGGCCTGCCTGCCGATCGAGGTGATGGCCGAGCGCGGGCGGGAGACCCTGCGCTTCGGTCCCATGAAACCCGTGGGCCTCGACGATCCGGCCACCGGGCGGTGGCCGCACGCGGTGGTCCAGCTGCGCCAGGACACCCTCGCCGGCGACCACTACAACCTGGTCGGCTTCCAGACCCGCCTCAAGTGGGGGGCCCAGCGCGACGTCTTCCGGCTGATCCCCGGTCTTGAGCAGGCGGAATTCGCGCGCTACGGCAGCATCCACCGGAACACCTACGTGTGCGCCCCCCGGGTGCTGGACGCCACCCAGGCCCTGCGCGGCCACCCGGGCCGCTGGATCGCGGGCCAGCTGTCCGGCGTGGAGGGCTACCTCGAATCCGCCGCTTCCGGGCTGTCCGCCGCGGTCGCGGCGCACCGCTGGGTGCGCGGTCTGGCGCCGCAGGCCCTGCCGCGGGAGACCATGCTGGGCGCGCTGCTGCACTACCTGGCGAACGCGGAGGCGGAGCGGTTCGCACCCGTGAACGCGATGCTCGGGCTGCTGCCGGCGCTCCCCGAGGACGCCTTCGACCCCCGCGCGGCCCGGCGTCTGCACGGCGCGCGAGGGGTCAAGCGGGCCAAGGCCGAGGCCCTGCGCGAGCGGGCGAGGGCCGCCCTCGAGCGTCACCTGGCCGAGGGGGAGGCGACATGAGGAAGCAGGCCCTGGCCCTTTCCCTGGCCCTGGCGGCCCTGGGCGCAGCCGGCCTCGGCTGGCTGGTCCGGAGACCCGCGGGGGGCCCGCCGGATGGCCGCGCGAGCTTCGCCTTCGCCGTCCAGGCGGTCCCCACCGGCTGGCTCATCCACCACCAGGACGAGCAGTTCCCCTTGCGGGCGCTCCGCTGGGTCCAGGTCCGCGGGGAAGGCGCGCTGGTGGCGCAACTGCTCACGCAGAACGACGAGCAGCAGGTCCACCTGTTCCGGGACGGCCGGCTCCAGGGAAGCTGGCGGATCGGACGCCCGGAGGGCCTGGAGGAGGGGTTCTTCCGCTTCGCGGAGCTGAAGGAGGCCTGCCTGCTGCAGGAGCGCGACCTGCTGCTGCTCTACACCGCGGCAGGCGCGCCCTCCGCTCCCGGTTCCTGGCTGGTGGACCTCGATCCGAAGGACGGGACCCAGCGCTGGCAGATGCGGGTCGACGGCGCGCACCTCGCGGTCGGCGGGGAAGGTGCCGAGCCGGCGGTGTTCGTGTGGGGCGCGGCCACGGCAGTCCAGAGGCTCGCGTTGCCGGTTCCGGGCCGGGCGCCCCATCCGACCGTGATCGAGCTTCCCGCCGACGTCGCGAACCCCCTGGACCTGCTTCCCCACGGCGCCGGAGGCTTCCTGCTCGCGCACGGGAAGGGGCTCTCCCTCTTCCGGCCCGGGAAGGACTGGGTCCACCACGCGCTTCCTCCCAAACCGCCCTTCCCCGCGGGATCCGGAGCCTTTGCGCGGCTGGTCCGGGGCCCGGCCGCCACCTGGTGGCAGCCCTGGCCTGGCGTGCTCACCGAACTCTCCCTCGAAGGCACCCCGGCCCGGGAGGTTCCTCTGGCCCTGGGAGGCGGGGACGGCCCCGCGAGGGACGCCCGGATGCTGCGGGTGCTGGGCTGCGACCGCGGTGGCAGCCTGTGGTTCGACCTGGCCGCACCGATCCTTGAAGGCCTGCCGGCTCCCTCCGCCCCGCCGGCGGAGCCGCCCAACGAACCGGCACCGGCCGAGCCGGTCCCGGAGGCGACGGGGCCCTCCGCCGAGGAGGTCGAGGCCTGGAAGCGGCACCTTGCGGGCGGCCTCGGGCGAATCTTCCGCAAGCCTGCCGCGGGCGGCCCCATCCACCGCTACGACTGGAAGGACCTGTGGAAGGCCTGGCCCGAGGCCAGCGGCCTCCCGGTCCCCACGGATGGCGCGGGAATGCGGCCCGAAACCGGCTTCCTGGTGTTCGGTGCGGAACGGCGGGCGTGGTGGCTGAAGCTCGAAGCCCTGGGATCGGGGACGCCGCTGCCGCCCGGCTAGGCCAGGAAGTCGAAGAGGTTCTGCCGGTTCACCTTGGCGAGGGTGGAGAGGATGGCCTGCTGCGCGGTCTCCTGGTTGGTGTACTCGGTGATCGCAGCCGGGTAGTCCACCGCTTCCGTGCTCTCCAGCACGCTCTCCAGGTTGAGGTTGACATCCCCGAGGGTGTCGCGCAGGTGGTCGAGGGTGGCCTGCCGTCCGCCCAGGTCGCCGATGTTCTGCAACAGCCGCGCGTGGATGGCGGTCAGGTTGTCGAAGGCGGTCTGGATCTGCGCCGTGTTGTTCGCCAGCAGGCCATCCCGCAGGTCGGTCACGGCCTGGAACAGGTCGGTGGCGGAACCCTGTCCGCTGGGGCCGAAGAACAGCGCATTGCCCGGCAGGTTGGTGGAGACGGTGAAGGAGGAGGATACCTCCAGGTCGATGGTGGCGCCGTTCCCGGCGTAGGCGATCGGCCCTGCGGAGGGTCCGCTGAAGGGCAGCGTCTGCGTGGCGGTGCCGGCGAAGATGTACTTCCCCTGGTCCTGGGTGTTGGCCGAGGTGATGAAGCTGGTGCGCAGGCCATCGACCTCCTGGGCCAGGGCGGCCCGGCCGGCGGCGCCGATGTTCCCCAGCAGCGCCTGGGTGCCCAGCTCGCCGAGGCGGATCAGGTCGTTGCTCATCGCGGTCAGCACGGTCTCCGCGGTGCTCAGGAAGGAACCCGCCGCGTTGCCCTGCTTGAGGAACTGGGTGTTGCGGTCGATGGATGTCCTGAAGTCGAGGATCAGGGCCGCTCCGCTGGGATCCTCGGACAGCTGGACGATCCGCCTTCCGGTGGAGATCTGGTCCTGGAGCAGGGACATGCGCTCCTTGGTCCGCTGGAGGTCCAGGAGCGTCTGCCGGCTGGTGAGGGTGTTGGGGGTTCGAAGGCTCATGCGGGTCCCTCCATGGACGCTGCGCTACTGGCCGAACTGGTTCACCAGCTGGTCGGTCAGCTGGTCGATGACGCTCAGGAACCGGGCCGACGCCTGGTAGGCCCGCTGGTAGCTGATGAGCTGCGAGGCCTCCTCGTCGAGGTCGACCGCCGAGGTCCGGTTGCGCTGGGTCTCCAGGGCCGCCAGGAGGTTCTCCTGCGTGGTGGTGCTGCTCTTCAGGGTGCTGGCCTGGGTCCCGACGCTGCTGACCAGCGCGCCGAGGGCGGTGCTGAAGGGCCCCCGGTCGCCCACGCCGTCGCCGTTGGTGTCGACCGTGTTGAGGGCGGACTGCAGGTTGCCCAGGGCGCGGGCGTTGGTGTTGTCGCCCGGCCCCCCGCCGGCGGCCGACGCCGCGATGAGGGACGGGTTGGCCGTGAGCGCGGCGTTGACGGTCAGCGCGCTCACCATGCCTTCGTAGAAGGCGGCCGCGGTGATGGCCGGGGGCAGCCCGTTGACGCCATTGGCGACACCGCCCTGGAAGAAGTCGAGCCCGGTCGTCACGCCGTTCAGGGCCACCCCGGCGCGGTGCTGCAGGTTCACCGCAGCCTGGATTCCCGCGGCGATCTGGTCCAGCTGGCGGGAATAGCCGGCCAGGATGCCGTCGCGCAGGTCGAGGTGCCCCCCCATCGCGCCCCCGGAGATCCGCCCCGTGACGTTCAGGGTGGCGGCGCCGCCCAGGGAGACCAGCACATCGTGGTAGTTGTGGTTGGCGGGATTGGTCACGGTGCTCAAGGCGTAGGAGTTGTGCCCCACCACCAGCGGCGCGCCGCCGGAGTCGAGCATGATGGTGTAGGTGCCGTCGGAGGCCTCGTAGGCGGTGATCCCGATCAACCCGGCGAGCTTGTCGGTGAGCGCCTTGCGCTGGTCGCGGGCGTCGTTGTTGTCGCCGGTGGCGGACTCGGTGGCGATGCGGTCGTTGAGGTCGGTGATCTGGCCGAGCAGCCCGTTCACCTCCGCCACCAGCGTGGCGACCGCCTCGTTCGACTGGTTCCGCTGCTGGGTCAGCGTGCTGTAGCGCTCCTTGAGGCCGGTGACCATGGACTGCGCCTGGCCGAGCAGGGTGGTCCGCAGGCCGACATCCTCGGGCCGGGCCGCGAGGTCCTGGAAGCCCTGGAAGAACTTCTGCACCAGGGTCCCCAGGCTGGCGTCCCCGGTGGGGTCGAAGATCGGCGAGATGCCTTCCAGGTTCTGGTAGCGCACGTCCAGCCCGGACTTGACCGAGGTGTTCTGCAGGATCTGCAGGTCGAGGAACTTGTCGCGGACGCTCTCCACCGAGGCGACGCCGGTCCCGGCGCCGTAGTAGAGGCCGCCGAAGAGCTGGTTGGGACTCGCCGCGAACACCGCCCGCTGGCGGGTGTAGCCCGGGGTGTTGACGTTGGCGATGTTGTGGCCGACCACGCCAAGGGCGCTCTGGGCGGCCTGCAGCCCGGAGAGGCCGACGTTCAGGCTGTAGGAAAGGCCGGGCATGGCGCGCTCCTAGATTTCCCGGTGGAACCGTTCCACCGCCGGCAGGTGCTGCTTGCCGGTGCCGCGCTGGTAGGTGGGCGAACCGTTCAGCGCCATGAGGGTCGCCCGCACCGGCGCGTTCAACCCGGCGAGCAGGGAGGCCACCTCGCGGATGCGTCCCTTCAGGCGCAGCGCCTGGTCCAGGTCGGAGGGCCAGCCCACCAGCCGGCCCCACTCCACCGAGGCGAGCAAGGGCAGCGGATCCCGGCCGGACATCAGGTGGGCCTCGAGTTCATCCACCAGGGCGGGCACCGAGTGCAGCATCGAAGGTTCCTCCGGTGGAGGAACCGGCAAGGGTCAGGCCAGGAAATCCAGGTGGGATTCGGCAGGCGCTGCCGGGCTGTCGTCGGGACCCTCCGCGGGTTCCCCGGGCCTGCCCTCCTTCGCCTCCCGCTCCTTCCGCTTGCGCTCGCGCGCGTCCTCCTCGAGGCGCAGGTTCTCGGAGGAGGTGACCTGGTGGACGGCTCCCTGGTCCTGGGCCAGCTGCTGGTCGAGGATCTGCCGGCGGGCGATCTCCCGCTGCACGTGCTCGCCACCTTCCTGGGCGGCGCGCACCGCTTCGGCCGCGGCGGTCTGCAGGATCTGGCGCTGTCCGATCGGGGTGATCAAGCTCGAATGTCTGGGGCCGTCGGCAGCGGCGTGTGGTCACGCACGATGCCGTCGGCCACGGCCTCTCCGTCGGGATGGTAGCGGTCGGCATCGATGGCCACCCGGAGCGCCTCCACCTTTTCGGTGCGGACCTCCGGGAGCCGGGCGACCTCCGCCTGGGCCAGGGCCAGCAGTTGGACCCCGCCGAAGACGCTGATGGAGTCCTCGGCCTGGGATGGCGGGCCGACCGGATGGGCGGGCGTGCTGGCAGCCGTCCTGGAAGGGCCGACCGGGGTGCTGCCGCTGACGCTCGACTTGCCGGTTATCCGCATGAATCACCTCGACACCCGTCTTATCGGCCAGGGGCGGGGATGGCTTGAACCGATTTGGGATGCCCTGATTCTGGGGCCTTCTCCTTCGCCCGCCAAGCCGCCTCGATGCGGTCCGCCAGGCCCCAGGTCCGGCCGCCCTTCATGGCCGAATCGACCACGGCCTGGTCGAGGAGGTAGTCCAGGGTTCCCCTTGCCTGGCCGCTGTCCCCGAGCAGCCCGGAGGGCTGGACGGTCTTCCGCATGCTTTGGAACATCAGCGAGAGGAGCATCCCCTCGAAGGCCACCGCGGCCTCGTGAAGGTGGTCCGCCGCGGGCGGCCCGGCCGGCCGGCCCGTCCCCTCCAGGCCGGCCGGCGCGGAAAGGGGCGCGAGGCTCACAGGACCCTCAGTTCCGCATTCAGGGCCCCGGCGTCCTTGATCGCCTGGAGGATGGCCACCAGGTCGCGCGGCGTGGTGCCGAGGGCGTTGAGCATCTCGGCCAGCTTGCCGACGCTGACGCCGGTCTCGATGGACAGGGTCTTGGGTTTCTCCTCGGTCACGGTCACGTCCTTCTTCGCGGCCGTGGCGGTGGTGCCCTTCGACAGCGGGGCCGGCTGCGAAACCACCGGCGTGCTGCTGACCAGGATCGAGAGACCGCCCTGCACGATGCTGACCGGGCCGACCTTCACGTCCGAGCCCATGATCACGGTGCCGGTCTTCTCGTTGACCACCACCCGCGCCTTCGGCTGCAGCTGCACCCGGATGTTCTCCAGCCGCGCCACCAGTTCCACCACGTTGCCGGCATAGGCGGCCGGCACGGCCACCTCTACGGTGCGAGGGTCGAGGGCCTTGGCCGCCTTCTCGCCCAGTTCCTCGTTGATGGCGTGCATCACCCGGATGGTGGTGGTGAAGTCCTCCTCGGCCAGGCTGTAGCGCAGGGAGGGCCGCTCGCTGAAGCCGCCGGGCACGGCGCGCTCCACCAGCGCGCCCTCCGGGATCCGGCCCACGGTCGGGTGGTTTCGCGTGGCGGAGGCGCCTCCGGCGGAGGCGCTGAATCCCCCCACCAGCACCGGTCCCTGGGACACCGCGTAGACCTGGGAATCCGGCCCCACCAGCGGCGTCAGCAGCAGGGTCCCCCCGGCCAGGGATTTCGCGTCGCCGGTGCTGCTCACGGTCACGTCGATGCGCTGCCCCGGCTTGCTGAAGGCCGGCAGCTCGGCGGTGACGATCACCGCCGCCACGTTCTTCACCTTGACCGTGGCCGGATCGATGGTGATGCCCTGGCGGGCCAGGAGGTTGGTCAGGGACTGCACCGTGAAGCGGGTCTGGTCCTTGTCGCCGGTGCCGTCGAGCCCGACCACGACCCCGTAGCCGAGGAGCTGGTTGGATCGCACGCCCTGCAGGCGGGCGA
Organism: Holophagales bacterium; assembly: GCA_041908165.1. GTDB lineage: Bacteria > Acidobacteriota > Holophagae > Holophagales > Holophagaceae > JACQZU01. The sequence continues at coordinate 7,650 of JAYRFV010000006.1, forward strand.
CCTCCTTCAGGCGGGCCTCGACCTTCCGTTCCGCGACGTCCGCGCCCAGCAGGGCGACGGTGGCGAGCAGCAGGGCTGGGATCCTCATGGCCGCGCTCCTAGAAGGGCCAGACGAAGTTCAGCAGGCGGCTGATGAATCCCGGCTTGAGGGTCTCGTCCACCACGCCGTCCCCGCCGTAGCCGATGCGCAGTTCCGCCACCTGGCCCGAGGTGATGCTGTTGTTCTTGTCCAGACGGTTCGGGTCCAGGATTCCGGCGACGTAGAGGCGCTGGTTCTCGTTGTTCAGCTGGATGTCGCGGAAGCCCTCGAAGATCAGGTTGCCGTTGTGTAGCACCTTGACCACCCGCGCGGTGACCGTGGTGGTAAACACGGCCGAACGGCCGGTGGTGCCGTTGCCCTTGAACTTGTTGGTCGTGGCGGTGGTCTTCGCCGCGGTGGAGTTGGCGCCGGCCGCCTCGCCGCCGAGGCGGGAGAACAGGAGCGGCGCGGCCAGGGAGTTCGAGCCGTCGCGGGCCGTGGTCACGTCGGCCCTGGAGATGGCGCTGGTGCTCTCGGTGATGCGCAGGGTCACCAGGTCGTTCATGTTGCGCGCCCGCAGGTCGGCCACCACGCTCCGGTCCCGCCACAGCGACCCTTCCGAGGTCGGTCCTGCTTCGACCACCTCCGCGACGTAGGGGATCCTGGGCTTGGTGAGCAAGGTCGGGTCATGGCGTTTGGGCAGGGAGCAGCCCACCTCGACCAGGGCGGTGATGGCAACGCCGATGGGCATAAAATTCCGCATTGGAAACCTCACACCCAGCCACAGCCAACCCTATGCCAGCGCGATGAGGACCCGGTCGTGCATGGAGAAGTCTTTATGGATCATGACCTTGCGCCAGCCGAGGTGCCGGGCTTGCCCGGTGAGTTCCTGTCCCTGCCCGGCACCGATCTCCAGCACCACCGCCGGCGCGGAGCGCACATGGGCCTCCCGGAGCAGCCTGCGGGCCAGGGCCAGACCCCGGTCCGGGGCAAACAGGGCGGCCTCCGGTTCGTGGCCGAGTTCCGGCTGCAGGGCGGACCGCTCCTCGGGGTCGATGTAGGGAGGGTTGCTCACCACCAGCCCCACGGGATCGGGCACCGGGCCCAGCAGGTCGCCCTCGACGAAGGCGACCCGGGCTGCCTGGGCCTCGGCATTGCGGCGCGCCACCCTCAGCGCCCGCCGGCTGAGATCCGAGGCCACCACCTTCCAGTCGGTTTCCAGGGCCAGGGAGACGGCCAGGATTCCGGTTCCGGTGCCGATGTCGCAGGCGTGGTGGACCCCGAGGCGGCGTCCCACCTCCAGCGCGGCCTCAAGCACCAGCTCGGTCTCGGGCCGGGGGATCAAGGTGTCGCGGGTGACCTCGAAGCGGCGGCCGCGCCACTGCGTCCAGCCCAGGATGTAGGCCCAGGGTTCCCGGCGTTCCCGCCGGGCGAGCCAGCCTCGAACGCGGTCCAAGTCCTCGGCCGCGGCCGGCTCCGCCGCGTGCGCCAGGGACCAGGCCATGTCGCGCCCGAGCCCCTCGGAGAGCCACCGCCAGGCTTCGGCCTCGGCCTCCTCCTTCGGGAGGAAGGCGGCGAGCCGGTCCTGGATCTCGAGCCTGAGCCCACGCTGGTCCACAGGGAGGGGATAGCACGGACGGAACCGGGCCGCCACCGGCGATTCCTGGGCCGTCCGGTTCGCCCCGGGATCCGGTGCCTTCGTCCCCGGCCCCGGGCGCCTTCCTGGTGCGGGCCCCACCCTGGGCCCGTTGCAGCGAATCCGTCCGGACCTACCTTGGGATCGTCGACGATTCCCCGCCCTGGAGAACCCCATGACCCCCCGCGGAATCCCCCTTCTCGCACTGCTGCTGGCGACCGTGGCCGGCGCACAGGAGCCCCAGGACGAGTCCTCCCGCCAGGTCCCGTTCAGCGACCGCTCCATCACCCGCCGGGTGGACGACCTGCTCCGGGGGAGCGGCAGCAAGCTGAGCCTGGACCAGGACCGGTCGCTCGGCTCCTCGCATCTTTGCACCGAGACCAACCGGGTCCACTACCACACGCGGACCCGGGACCAGCGCCTGGTCCGGATCGAGATCGAGCCCATCGGCCCGGAGACCACCGCCTCGAGGCTTGCGGCGACCTTCCTCACGGTCCTTCAGGCCGTGGAGACGGTGGACGAGGGCATGCACATGGCGGAGCTGCTCAGTCGGGAGATCGAGAAGGACGGGCTGACCCGCTCCGTGGCCCTGGGCAACGGCATGAAGCTCATGAAGGAGAAGCGGCCGGACGCGACGGTCCGCTACATCATCGCCCTCTAGGACCGGCGGCGGGCTACTGCGCGGCCAGTTCGGCCGCGCGGTCCTGGCTGGCCTTGAGCACGATCTCGTGAAGGCTGCCGCCATGGCTGTCCATGGTGACCACCACGGGGAAGTCCTCCACCTCGATCACCCAGAACGCCTCCGGGCTGCCGAACTCCTCCAGCATGTGCACGTCGGCCACCCGCTTGACCCGCTCCGCCAGCAGCGAGCCGGCGCCGCCGGTGGCGTGGAAGTAGACGGCGCCGGTCTTCTGCAGGCCGTCGCTGGTCTTCTTCCCCATGCCGCCCTTGCCGATCACGCCGCGCACCTTGTAGGTGTCGAGGACCTCGGCCTGGTAGGGCTCCTCGCGGATGCTGGTGGTGGGGCCGGCGGCGACGAAGCTCCAGTGGCCGTCCTCGTGCCTCTTCACCACCGGTCCGCAGTGGTAGATGACCATGCCCTCCAGGATCGGCTTGAGCCACTCGGGCTTCTGCTCCTTCATGAACTTGTGGCCGATGTCGCGGGACAGTACGACCTTGCCGCAGAGCAGCACTTCGTCGCCGACCTTCAGCTGGCGGATCTGTTCCTCGGTGATGGGGGTGGTGAGGCGGATCATCGCGGGCTCCTCTTCCTTCAGTCGAACGTCACGCTGCCGTCGGCGCCGAGCACCAGGGTCATGCGCCGGCTGCTCCAGCACATGTAGCTGATGCTCACGTAGAAGCTGGCAGGGTGCCGGTACATCTCCTCGACGTGGACGCCGAGCACGGTGGTGCTTCCGCCATACCCCATGGGTCCGATGCCGAGGGTGTTGAGGTCGGCGGTCAGGGCCTTCTCGAAGGCGTCCATGTCCGCCACCGGGTTGGCGGTGCCGAGCTTGCGCAGGATCAGTTCCTTGCTCTTCTCGTAGCCGGTGACCCGGTCGCCGCCGATGGCGACGCCGAGGATGCCGGGGGAGCAGCCCTGGCCCTGGGCCTTCACCACCGCATCGATGATCGCCTTGCGCACGCCCTTGATGTCGCGGCCGGCGCCGAGGGCGGCATCGGGCAGGCGGTACTGGGCGCCGACGTTCTCGCAGCCGCCGCCCTTCAGCATGATCGAGACCTCGATGCCGGGCTGGTCGCGCTCCTCGAAGTGGATGACCGGGTGGTGCTCGTGGAAGGGGTCCATGTTCTGGCCCTGGTTCTTGCCGCTGAGGGAAGCCACGCAGTTGGGCCGCAGCCAGACCCGCTGGGTGGCCTCCGCCACCGCCGCCCGGATCTGCTTCTTGGCCTGCACCTGGCTGAGGCCGTAGGGGTGCTTGACCCAGAAGATCACGCTGCCGGTGTCCTGGCAGAGCGGCGTCACCGCGCCATCGGCCAGGACGATGTTCTTGACCATGTCGTCGAGGGTGTTGAAGGCGCGGGAGCCCGAATCCTCCGCGCCGCGGCCCTGCACCAGCGCGTCGATGACGTCCTGGGGGAGGCGGCTGGTGGTGCGGCGGATCAGTTCCAGCACCGCCGGCTTGAGGTCGAGGCCCTTGAGGTCGCCCAGGTCGGGTTTCCAGCCCTCGGGCAGCACCGACTTCCGCTGGACCTCGTCGGGGGTGGTCAAGGTGGGCAGGGTGCAGTCGGTCATGGAAGCTCCGGATGGCCTATCCATCATGGTGCGGACCGGGGACCGTCTCAAGGCCGCCGAGCCCTTCGGCGACAGGCTCGGGTCAGGTGGATCAGCGGCCTCCCCAGGCCCGGCAGAGTTCCAGGGTCAAGGCCGTGAGCACCGTGTCCGCCCCCGACAGGGCGAGCCCCTTCAGGTCGCGGTCGGCCTGGTTGATCCGGTTGAGCAGCTTGCCCAGCCCGGGCCCCTTGAGCCGCTCGCGGGTCCGCTGCAGGCCGCCGAGCAGCCACTCCTGCTTGGGGGAGAGGCCGACGGCGGCCAGCAGGTCCGCGCCCTGGAGCTTCTGCGCCACCGCGTCCTGCAGGCGCGCCACCCGCTCGGCCTCGCGGCGGGCCTGGCCGAGCAGCTGCAGGGGCGCGCCGGCGGGGTCGTCCTCCAGGGCCAGGCGCAGGGCGGCCAGGGCCTGGGACGCCTGGCCCTTCTGCCAGGCCTGCGACCAGGCGAAGGCGTTCTGCTCCGCCAGCCGGAAGGTCGCCTGGTCGACCCGCTCCTCGGTGATCCGGCGATCCTCCGCCAGGAGTTCGAGGACCTCGAGGGTGCGCCGGAGGATCCCGGGGTGGCCGCCGAGCCGCGCGGCCAGCAGCGGGGCCACGCCCAGGTCAGGCTGGAGCCGGTGCTCGCGGCACCAGGCGTCGATGAACGCGGAGGCCTCGCCGGCGTCCAGCAGCCCGACCTTCAGGACGCTCCCGGCCTTCACCCAGTCGGACCAGGGTTTCGAGCCCAGCGGCCGGCCCGGTCCCGCCGGCAGGGTGCCCCGGCACACCAGCAGCAGCCGCGTGTCCGGGATCGGCTGCTGGAGCAGGGCCGCGACCGGGGCGGGCAGGTCCTTGGGCCGGGCCAGGAGGTTGTCCGCCTGCGGCACCAGCACCACCCGCGGCACCCCCAGCGGCGCCGCCTCGGCCAGGGCGGCGGCGACCTCCGGCCACGGGCAGCCCTCCCGGCAGACGGTCAGGCAGAAGTCGGCCCACTCCGGGTCGACGTGGTGGGCCTTCCAGGCCTCCACCGCCTGCCGGCGGCCGTCGGCGTCCTCGCCGTGCACGAGCGCCTGCCCGGACCGGACCCAGGCCTCGGGCGGGACGCTCATTCCACCGCCTCCAGCAGCTGGGTGAGGAAGCTCTCGGCGAAGTCGTCGGCCAGGCTGTCCACCACCAGCAGCTCGCGGTTGTCGAAGCTGGCGAAGTTCTGGTCCACCCGGTACTGGTTGGAGAAGGTCAGTCCCGGCCGGCGCACCAGCAGGACCCCGGTCTGGCCGTCCAGCAGGTCCACCGAGGCCACCACCACCACCTCGATGCGGCTGGCGGTGCCGGCGCTGGCCCGAAGGCTTCCCCCGCCCAGGCTGACCCCCACCGGCCGGACCTCGTAGCGCTCGAGGGTGCCCTGCAGCACCCAGCGTGAACTGGCGCCCTGCGGCACCAGGGTCCAGGGTGAGGCCGCCACGATGCGGTTCTCCAGGGCCTTGGTGAAGCGCTCCTCGATGCCCAGCTTGCGGGTGTTGTTGCGGATCCTGGCCAGCCGGACGGTCTCGCCCTTCTTCATCCAGGCGGCGTTGCGCGGAACCCGGTCGAGCCGGTGGTAGCCGCACCCGGACAGGGCCAGGACGAGGAGGAGCATCGCCCGGGTCGCAAGGCCGGGGCGGCGCCCGGCCCCCGGGTGCGCAACGAGAGGACCCTTCACGGGTTGTAGATCCCCACGAAGGGCAGGTTGCGGAACTTCCCCTGCAGGTCGAGGCCGTAGCCGACCACGAAGTAGTCCTCGATCACGAAGCCCACGTAGTCCACGGGAACCTCGATCTTGCGCCGGCTCGGCTTGTTCAGGAGGGTGGCCACCTTCAGGCTCGCCGGGTCCCGGTCCTGCAGAAGGTGGCGGATCTTGTGGATGGTCAGGCCGGTATCCACGATGTCCTCCACGACGAGGCAGTGGCGGCCCTGGATCGAACGGTCGAGGTCCTTGTGGATGATCACCTCGCCGGTGCTCTCGGTGCCGCCGCCGTAGCTGGCCGCCTGCATGAAGCTGACGTCGAAGTCCAGCTGCATGGCCCGGGTGAGGTCGGCGAAGAAGGGGTAGACCCCGTTCAGCAGCCCGACCACCACCAGGTCCTTGCCGGCATAGTCCCGGCTCAGTTCCGCACCCAGTTCCTGGATGCGGGCCTGCAGCCGGGCCTCGGTGAAGAGCGGGGTCACGCGGTCGCGGGAAGGCTGCATCTCCGACTCCAGGATGACCTTCATTCAACCCCAGCCCGGCCCCCCGGGTCTACCCACGGGAAGGAGCATGCCCTTTCTTGATCCCGGACCCGGAGCCTCCGATGATGGCCGCAGGATGCGCTGCTGAACTGATGACGGCACCGGCCAAGGAATCCCCCTACCACGCGCCCGAGGTCCTGGTCTGGGTCGAGCGCGCCCAGGCCGGCGACCAGGCCGCCTTCGCCAGCCTGGTCCGGCTGTTCCAGCGGGACGTCTACGGCAAGGCCTTCTCCATCGTGAAGAACCACTCGGACGCCGACGACGTGGTCCAGGAGACCTTCCTGCGCGTCTACCGCGCCCTGCCCGGCTTCCGCTTCGAGTCCAGCTTCCGCACCTGGCTCATCACCATCACCACCCGCCAGGCCCTCAACTACCTGGACCGGACCCGCAGCGGCCACGAAAGCCTGGAGGCCGACCCGGAGGGCATGGAGCACCCGGCCCTGCGCGTCGAGGACACCCAGATGACCGCGCTCCTGGACGAGGAATCCCGCCGGCTCCTGGCGGAGGCCCTGCCCCGGCTGCCCCGCCGCCAGAAGCAGGCGCTCCAGCTCAAGTTGCAGAACGACTGGAAGTACGAGCGGATCGCGGAGGAGATGGGCACCACCGTCGGCAGCGTCAAGGCCCACGTCTTCCACGCCATCCAGAACCTGACCCGCTACGTGAAGGAGGTGAAGCCATGAGCGACCGAGCGGCGAACCTTCCCGATGCCTGCGCCGAGGCCCTGGCGGCCCTCGAGTCCGACCCCCTGGCTCCCTCCAGCGCCGTCCTGGGACACCTCAGGGCCTGCCCGGCCTGCGCCGAGGCGCGGGTCCTCTGGCTCGCCCAGGAGGAGGCCCCGGCGGCCCTCGTGCCCGCCGGGTACTTCGACCGCCTGCCCGGCCGGATCCTCGGCAAGCTGCCCGCCCGGCGCCCGCCGGCGCCCCGCCGCGTGGCCTGGCTGACCGCCGCCGCCGCCGCCCTGCTGGTGTTTTCCGCCGGCAGCGGGTACTGGGCCGGGCGGGCGAACCGGGAACCCCTGGTCGAGGCCAGCGTGCCCCGCAGCCCCTCCGACCTGAAGGAGGTCCAGCCGGAAACGCCCTTCCACGACAAGTACGAAGTCATCGAGCAGTTCCAGAGCCTCAGCCCCGAGGAGGCGCAGGCGCTTCTCAAGCAGCTGGAAAAGGCGGAACCTAGGTCCCAGCCATGAGGTCCCCGATGCGCGTCCTGGTGCCCCTGCTCTCCCTCTCCGCCGCCCTGCTCGCCCAGCCGGCAGGGCCGGCCAACCGCCTGGCCCGCCTGGAGGCGCAGGGGGAGGACGGGCCCCTGGCCCGGCAGCTGATGTCGGTAAGGGTCAAGCAGATCAAGGAAACCATGGGCCTGCCCGACCCCCAGGCCAGCGCCATCGCCGAACGCTGGGCCGCCCACGACCGCGAGATCGTCCACAGCACGCGCCAGCTCAACCAGTTGCGCGGCCAGTTCCGGGAGATCCTGCTGGGCCCGGGGAGCGAGGACGAGAAGAGCGCCCGGCTGAAGCCCCTGATGGACCAGTTCCTGGACCTCCGGCGGCGGCAGATGGAAACCAGGGGGCGCTTCGAATCCGAGATCCGCACCGGCCTCAGCACCGCCCAGCAGGCCCGGCTGATCATGCTGATGGAGGAGATCACCCGGCGCCTCCAGGAGGGCCTCGCCAACCGTCCCGGCCTCCTGCGCCGGCAGCGGGAGCGCTGACCACCGCGCCCCGGCAGGGTCAGACCTCCAGGAGCACCGGAACCACGAGCGGACGCGTCTGGGTGGTCTTCCGGACCGCCCGCCGCAGGGCCAGCCGGAGCAGTTCGCGCAGCGCCTCGCGGTCGCGGCGGATGTCGCGGGGGGCCTCCTCGAAGGCCTGGCGGGCCGCGCCCTGGAGCAGCTCCGCGTAGGCCGAGTCCTCGGAGGGCACCACGAAGCCCCGGCTCAGGATCGTCGGGTCGGCGGCCAGCCTGCCCGAATCCTGGTCCACCAGGAAGGTCGCGAAGATGATCCCGTCCTCCTGGAGGACCAGCCGGTCCTTCACCACCCGCGCATCGACCCAGTGGCTCACGCCTTCGTCCACGAAACAGCGGCCCACGGGGACCGTCCCTGCCTCCTGCACGCTGCCGTCGGCGTGGAGCCGCAGGCAGCGGCCGCCCTCCAGCAGGAAGATGCGGTCCCGCGGGACGCCGAGGCCGGCCGCCAGGTCGGCGTGCGCCTTGAGGTGGCGGTAGGTGCCGTGGACCGGCGCCATGCACTCCGGCCCCAGCCGCCGGATCAGTTCGCCCAGGTCCTCGCGGTAGCCGTGGCCGCTGACGTGGACCACCCCGAGCCCGTCGAGGGAGGTTTCCGCCCCCAGGCGGGCGGCGGCGTCCAGCATGCGCGAGATCGGCACCTCGTTCCCCGGGATCGGCCGGGAACTGAGCACCAGGCGGTCGCCGGGCTGCAGGGTCACGGCCTTCACCTCGTTCCGCAGGATGCGGGCGAGGGCGCTCTGCGGTTCGCCCTGGCTGCCGGTGCAGAGCACCAGCACCTCGCCCGGCGGCAGCAGGGGGATCTCCTCGGCCTCGATGAACCGCTCCGGCGCCTCCTTCAGGATCCGCAGGGCCAGCGCCGTCTGCACGTTGCGCTCCATGGACCGGCCCAGGAGGCAGACCTTGCGGCCGTGCCGGCGGGCGAGGTCCAGCAGCAGCTGAACGCGGTGGATGTGGCTGGAGAAGGTGGCGACCAGGAGCTTGCCCGGCGTGCCTTCGAAGGCCCGGGCCAGTCCCTCCAGGCAGTCGGATTCGCTGGGCGCCCGGCCCGCCTGCAGGGCATTGGTGGAGTCCGCCAGCAGGAGCTTGACCCCTTCCCTGCCCAGCTCGTCCAGCCGCTCCAGGCCGGTGAGCCGGCCGTCCACCGGGGTCGGATCGAGCTTGAAGTCCCCGCTGTGGACCACCGTCCCCCAGGGCGTGTGGATGGCCAGGCAGCAGGCCTGGGGGATGCTGTGGGTGACCGGGATCCATTCCACGGTGAAGCCGCCGCCCAGGTCCAGCCAGTCGAAATCCACGACCTCCTCGAAGTAGCGGTCCGGATCGAGCCCTTCCTCGCGGAGCTTGGTGCGGGCCAGGGCCAGGGTGAAGCGGGTGCCGTAGACCGGCACCGGCCACTGCCGGAGGAAATAGGGCAGCGCGCCGATGTGGTCCTCGTGCCCGTGGGTGAGCAGCACCGCCTCCACCTGGTCGGGGAAGGCCTCCAGGTAGGCGAAGTCGGGCACGATCCGGTCGATGCCCGGCTGGTCGTCGCCCGGAAACAGCTGGCCGCAGTCCACCAGGAAGATCCGCCCCGGCAGGTGGATCACCAGGGCGTTCATCCCGAATTCGCCGAGGCCGCCGATGGGGATCAGCCGAAGTTCGCCCTCCGCGGGCGGCGTCCTCCAGGCTTCGAAGGCGGCAGGGGTCAGCATCGGGCATCTCCGGTCGTCGGCAGGGCGCGGAACAGGTCTAGCAGGGTCGCGGGGTCCAGGGCCTCGGCCCGCACGGCCGGGGACAGGCGCCGGGCCTCGAGCAGGGCCCGCACCGGTTCGGCGGAGCCGGCGAGGTTGTTGACCAGGGTCTTGCGGCGCAGGGCGAAGGCCCGGTGCAGGAAGGCCAGGAAGGGCTGCCGGTCGGCGATGGGAAGCGCTGCCGGCCGGGGGTCGAAGCGCAGCACCACGGAATCGACCTTCGGCGGCGGTGCGAAGGCACCGGGACCGAGGACGAGCAGCCGGGTCATCGCCACCGCCGACTGCGCGAGCACCGACAGGGGGCCGTAGTCCTTGCCCCCGGGCCGGCTCATCAGCTTCATCCCGACTTCCTTCTGGAACATCAGCACCATCCGGTCCCATCCGGGATCGCGGACCAGGAAGCGGGTGAGGATGGCCGTGGCGGCGTTGTAGGGCAAATTGCCGGCCACCGCGAAGGTGCCCGGAAGCGGGATCGGCGCGGACACGGCATCGCCGTGCAGGAGCTGGAAGTGGGGGATCCCGCCGAAGCGGTCCTCGAGCAGGGCGCAGGCCTCGGGGTCGAGTTCGACCGCAAGCAGGGGCCGGCCATCCTCAAGCAGGGGCCCGGTCAGCACGCCCGGCCCGGGACCGATCTCCACCACGGCCCCCGCTGCCGAGCCGAGGGTCTCCTCGACAATCCGCCGGATCGCGTGGGGCGCGACCAGGAAGTGCTGGCCGAAGGATTTCTTGGGTCGCAGGGCGCGTCGAGGATCCATCCGGCTCCATGCTCCCACCCGCCGCCGCCCGGCCCAAGCAAAAGGCACCGGCCGGAGCCGGTGCCTGTTGGGAATCCTCCAGGGGAGGAGCCTAGCGGACGGTGCGCCAGACCCTGGGCTTCGGGAAGCGCTCCTTCGGGTTGCCGAGCATGGTCTTCATCTCCACGGTGGTCTGGACGCCGCCCGGGGTGGGGTTGGCCTTGGGGACCGTGCCCCCCTGCAGCACGCCGCGGGTGCCGAATGCGACGAACTCGGAGGCGACCCCGGACCAGGACACCCGGCTCTTGCTGCCGCTGGGGTTGTAGATCCCGGTGCGGTCGTCCTGGGTGATCGGGTTGACGGCGTCCGAGATGAGGTTCGAGTAGGTGATGCCGGTGCCGCCCGCGCAGGGATCGGCGGCGGTGGGGTTGAAGTAGGAGTAGAACAGCGCCCCGGCGACGACCATCGGCGAGTTGATGCCCTTGGCGATGTACTTCGGGCCGACCGAGGGGAAGTTCACGTAGTAGCCGAACTTGGGCTGGGTGGCCTTGCCGCTGGAGTCCTTGGGGCCGAGGTAGTAGCTGTCGCAGCCCGGGGTGATGTCCTTCCAGATGTTCGTCTCGCAGGGCTTGTCGGGGTTGGTCGCAACCGTGTTGTCGGTGAAGTCCCGGAGGTCGCCGTCGCCGATCCCGGTGTCCGCGCCGGAGGCGTCGTCCAGGCCCCAGTTGCGGCTGTCCTGGCGGTCGAACACCACCGTCAGGCGGTGCTGGGTGGGCTTGGCCAGCGGGTTGTCCGTCGGGTAGTAGTCCAGCGGGTTGGTGCGGTTGCCACTGACCATGGCGATGCCGACCGCGACCGGCGTGGGCTGCCCGTCGTACCCGGGCGCGCTGAAGCTGCCGACCCGGAACGGGGCGGGCAGGCTGGTGTAGAGGGCGTTGTTGCTGCCGCTCCCGTCCTGGAACACGCGGCGGATGCCGACGGTGGCGCCGACCTTGCCGGTGGTGGTCCACTTGCCAAGGTCGGAATTGTCGACCCGGTAGTTCTTGTAGGCGGTGAGGGAGGCGTCCACCGAGGGGTCGGCGACCTCCTTGGACCCCCAGCACCAGAGCCCGCCGTTGAAATCCATGAAGTAGGCGCGCTGCGCCATGCCCGAATTGAGGATGAACTCGAAGGGGATGACGCCGGCCGGGATCGGGCCGACCGAGCAGGTGCTCGGCGTGGCCGGCGGGCCCAGGGTGGTGGTGACTCCCGGGACCGCGGTCATGTCGACCGCGGCCAGCACTTCGCCGCTGTTGACGTCGAGGGCGAGGAGGGAGCGGCCGAGGGGGATGGTCTTGCCGGTGCCGTCCAGGAACTTCTTCTCCACGGTCTGGTTGCTGTCGCCGCCGCCGATGAAGACCGCGTCGCGCAGGGTGGGAACGGTGGACCCGTTCTTGGTGAAGGCGACCCGGCCGATGCCCGGCGTGCAGGTGGAATAGCCCATGTTCGCGACGAGCGTCTTCAGGGCGGCGTCGCCCATGGTGGACAGGTTGATGTTGGGGAAGCTGTCCGCCTCGTCCGGCACCACCGACCACTTCAGTTCCGGCTTGAAGGGATTCTTGAGGTCCAGGGCGTAGTAGCTCCGGCCGCCCTTGCGCAGGCCGACGATGGCCATCGCCCGCTCGTTGCCGGACTTGTCGACGACGCCGTTGGCGGAGCCGCCGGTGCCGGGGGGCAGATCGAGGTGGTAGATGCCCGGGGTGCCGTCCACCATGAACTGGTGCTGCTTGCCGGCGGTGGACATGCCGTAGACATCGTTGAGGTAGGGCAGGAAGTCGGTGGGCATGAAGGCCCAGAGTTCGTCCACCGCGCCGGTGACGATCTCCTGAACGACGCCGTAGCCGTCGGTGACCGTGGTCACCTTGGTCACTTCCCCGAAGCCGTGCAGCCAGCCCTGGTTGGTGCCCACCAGGATCAGACGGAAGCGGTTCCCGCCGACGGCCTTGAGGGAGGCCGGAAGGTCGCTCTCGTAGTCGGAATAGTTGAATTCCAGTGCCGAAGGGCTGGAGTTGATGACGTCGCCCATGATGTCCTGGCGGTTGTCGGCGTCGGCAGGGCGGGTGGTGCCGTTGGTGGCGTTGCCGCCCATGGCCTTCTGGATCACGTACAGCTGTTCGGCGCTGCCGGGCGCCAGCGGGTTGGCCGGCTGCTGGGCGACGAAGTTCTTCAGCCCGGTGGTGGGGTCGGTGTAGGCCGCGCCCTGGTCGCTGAAGACCGAAAGGGCGGTGGCCTTGGGCAGCCGGGTCAGCAGCGTGCGGGAGGCCCAGGCCTTGGCCTTCAGCATGTCGGAGGTCGACCACTGGGCGGAGGCGCTGTCGAGGCTGGAGGCCTCGTTGCCGGACTTGTCGATGATCTTGACGACGCCGGCGGTCTCCCGGGTGCCGAACATCAGCAGGTCGCCGCCCCAGATCGGGCCGCCGGACTTGGGCGGCTGGAAGGTGCCGATGTAGGTCTGCTTGCCGAAGCTCGCCCCGGTGAAGGGCAGGTTCGGGCTGGCGGTGGCGTTGTTGCCGGCGGTGCCGATGGCCAGCTTGAAGGCGTAGTTCATGCTCGCCGAGAGCTTGGCCACGTCGGTGGCGTCGAAGAAGTACACGGCGCCGGCCTTGCGCTTGCCAACCGCTGGGTAGCTCAAGGGATCGGTGGGCTCGGGGATCCAGTCGTTGTTGGGGTCGATGGGCTCGCCCAGGGGCTGGTCCCAGCCGTTGAAGGAATGGAAGCTGGAGAGGTCGCCGGTCTTGGTCGAGGGGTCGCCCACCACCGCGGCCAGGAACAGGCTGCGCTTCGGGCTGGAGGCGTCGGTATACTGGCCGCCCAGGCTCACGCCCACGGTCATCGTGGTGACCCGGTGGTCCTTCTCGTAGGGGATGCCGCTGCGCTTGTTGATGGAGAGGGGCAGGTAGTCCTTGGGATTGCCGCTGGCGGGCACGGAGGCCGGCTGGGCCATGAAGTTGCCGGCGCCGTAGCTGGTGTCCGAGAGGTGGGCGCCAATGCCGGCGAAGGTGAAGAGGTTCCAGTTGGTTCCACTGCGGTCGATCCGGTCCGGGCTGGCGAGGATCGCCTGGTTGCCGTCCAGGGTGGTCAGCGTGGCGCTGGCCCCGGAGCCGGTGATGTAGGGCGTGTCGGTGTTGGGATTGTTAACGCCGGCAATGCCGTTGTTGTCGACGCCGTCGGTGAAGAGCAGGAGGTAGTGGCTGGCGCACTGGGACACGTCGCTGCCGATCACCGCGTTGAACACGTTGCTGACGTCGTTGTACTGGGCCAGGGTGCGGGCCATGGCGTAGGTCAGCGGGGTCTGGCCGTTGGCGAACAGGCCGGCGATGCGGGCCATGCCGTTGACCGAGTTGCCGTTGGTGGCCGCGATGCCCTGGGCGGCGGTGTTGTTCAGCACGGTCCAGGCCGAGTCGGCCCCCTCGATGTGCGTGGTGGAGGGGTTGGCGGCGGCGGAGGTGTTGAAGGTGGTGGCGGAATTCGGGTTGATGCTGGTGCCGGTCCCGCCGCCCGCCTCGGTGGTCTGGTCGAGGCAGCGGAAGGCCCACCAGACCTCGTGCTGGTGCTGGATCCAGGTCTGGATGGCGGCCTGCTTGGTGGCCTGGGCGCGGCTCACCGCCGGAACCTTGTAGCTGGAAGCCTCGGCGGTGGTGGTGGACTTGTAGGTGCCGTCGCCGTTGAAGGTCGGGACGTGGATCGTCCCCCAGGAGCTCCCGGATGGGCCGAAGGCCTGCCCCCACTGCACCTTGGCGCTGCCCTGGTCCATCGTCTTGTTGGCGCCGGCGCTGGCGGCGTCGAAGACGATGAAGGGCGTGGTGGCCGTGTAGGAGGCGTTGTAGTAGTCCAGGGCGGGATTGGTGCCCTGCCACTTGCCGTTGAACAGCCAGGCGACGTAGGCCGGGCGGTAGGAGACGGTCCACAGGAAGGCGGTCTTCTGCGGCGTCGGCGAGGAGTCGGGCAGGTTGATGCCGGAGGGCACGGATCCGGTGGCGCCGACGAACACGTTGGGCAGGGTGGCCGTGGTGCCGTTGACCTTGTAGTTCAGGTCCATCTCGATCTGGGTGCCGCTGCCGTAGGTGGTGGTGCTGGTGGTGCCGTCGGGGAGGGTAGTGGTCTTCACCAGCTGGTCGAGCACCTTGAGGGAGTCGAGGGGATTGCCGGTGTTGGTGCTCACCGGGTCGACGATCTTCCAGGGGATCGGGATGTCGATGGTGCGGACATCGCTGCCGATGGTCTTCTTGAAGCGGACGTGGCTGGCGGCGCGGATCCAGTTGCGCACGTCCAGCTTGCCGGCCCCGGCGCCGAAGAGGCCGGAGGCGGCGCTGGCGGCGGCGGCGTCGGCGGGGGTGACGGCCGAACCGTCCGGCTTGCGCAGGGCCTCGTAGCCGGCGGCATCCTTGGTGGTGGCCGAGAGGGTGCCGAGGTTGGTCCAGGTGGGGTTCGCGGTGATGTAGCTGTAGGCCGACCCGGGGGAGGCGTCGAGGCTGGCGGTCACGTAGGCGACGCTGGTGACGCCCCCGGGGATGATGGTCGAACAGTAGGCGGGAACCTTCCAGGTGGCCGTGTTAAGGTTGCCGGCCCCGATGGCGCCGGTGCTGAGCACCTTGGTGGGGTTCGGAACAGCGCCGCAGTTGTAGCCGCTGCCGACGGGGTCGGCATCGGCCACCGACCAGTTCAGGGTGGTGCTGCCGCTGAGGTTCTGGATGAAGTAGGTGCTGAAGGTCAGGGTGTCGCCGGGGTTGACCGTGCCGGAGGTGGCGGTTGAGATGACCGCCGGGGCGGGCGTCAGGGGCGCCAGCTGGGTGCTGCGGTCGGGGGTCGGGGCGGTGGGCACGAAGTCGGGCACCGTGTAGGTGATCACCGACTTGTAGCGCTGGTTGGGGATCACCTCGGTGAAGGACACCAGGGTGCCGCCGTTCCAGGAGATGTTCTTGTTGCTGGCGGGCTCGCCCTCGCTCATGGGGTGGTCCATGTAGACGGTCAGGGTGAGGACCGTGCCCGGGGCCCAGGGACCGCTGGCGCCGCCGGCGCTGGCCGAGACCTCGACGGTCTGGCCGCTGGTGCTGCCGCCGGAATTGACCATGGTGTAGTTGGGGTAGAAGGCGCCGGTGCACTGCTTGCCGGTGTTGGCGTTGGTGCCGAGCACGTAGGTGGTGTGCGCGGTGGTGGGGCTGGTGGGGGTGATGTTGATGTAGGCGTTCGCGGCGCTGCAGGCGGAGGCGGAGGCGCGGATCTGGTAGGCGCTGGCCGAGCCGCCGCCGGCGGTGGCCTGGCAGCTGACGGCGTTGGGGTTGGTGCGGGTCCAGGTGGCGCCGGTAGCGGTGACGGTGACGATCCAGTCGGCCCGGGCGCTGGTGCAGTTGTTGGCGACGGCGCGGATGCGGTAGATGTTGATCGGGTTCGTGGGCGCGGAGGTGGTCTCGTCGGTGAGCACGAACTTCATGAACCGGTAGTCGTCCGCGTCGTTGATGTCGCCGTTCCGGTAGAGCGGGTGGAACATCAGCGAGGCCATCGACCGCGAGAAGTCGAAGATGGTGACGATCTCGGGCTTGGCCTTGATGCTGTCGGCCTGCTGGTAGAGGTTCAGGAAGCTGGTGGCGTTGGCCTGCAGCCGCGGGTCGAGCTGGGCCGCCAGCGGAAGCGCGGACAGGAGGACCGACAGCAGGAACAGCAGGGCACGGCGGGTCTGGGCGAACAGGCTGGACATGTCGGCTCCTTGACTTACTGGACGGGGGTGGAGATCCAGGCTTCCTTCGAGTGCACGAACACCGGGGCGAGCAGCCCGGTGCCCACCTGCAGCTGGGCGTCCGACCGGACCGCCCAGAGGTCGGGGGCGGTCTTGTTGTTCTGGCCCTGGGACGGGGCGAAGGTGCCCTGGGTGATGCCCTGGCTGGTGTCGGTGATCGGCAGCTTGCCCATCCGCGTCACGCCGACGCTGAAGCCCTGGAGGTTCCCGGCGGCGTTCGGAACCTTCTGGTCCGCGGCCAGCGTCGAGGGCTTGGGCAGGTTGGCGGGGTCGTACAGGGCCGCGTCGAGGTCGTAGGGCCGGCCGGCGCTTTCCTCGTGCTCCAGCAGGTAGCGCTTGAGCGCCTGCAGCTTCAGCGCCGAGTCGGCCGCGCCCGCGCCGTTGGTCAGGTCCA
Source organism: Holophagales bacterium (assembly GCA_041908165.1). Lineage (GTDB taxonomy): Bacteria > Acidobacteriota > Holophagae > Holophagales > Holophagaceae > JACQZU01. The sequence continues at coordinate 24,211 of JAYRFV010000006.1, forward strand.
TCCAGTAGATCGACCATTCGATGCCGGCATCGGCCGTGTTCCGGACCATGGCGCCCTGGCGGCTGGTGCCGGAGCTGACGACTTCCCGGAAGGAGTTGCGGGACATGCCCACGGCGGCGATGGTCAGCAGGACCAGCAGCATGAGGGCCACCAGGATCGTGATGCCGCCGCTCTGGGGGTGGATGGGTCGGGTTCGGGACATGGCTCGGGTCCTGTTCAGTTGATGGGCAGGCCGAAGTGGCGGGGGACCATGACGATGGTCTGGGTGGTCTCCTTGTACTTGGCCTGCGGATCGGTCTGGATCTTGGGGTTGTACTCGGCCCGCTTGGTGGCGGTCCGGGTGGTGACGTCGATCCGCACCAGGGTGGGCACCTTGCGGAACCAGCTCTCGTTGCCCTGGGTGGTGGTGATCTCCGGCCGGCCGGCCGCGGCCACCTGCTCGTCGATGGACTTCCGCACATCGTCCCAGACGGTCAGGTCCTTGCCCCCGGTGGCCGGGTCTCCGGCCCAGGTCTGGCCGGCATCGGCGCTGAGGTACACCTTGAAGCCCTGGACGTTCTCCGCGACGATCGACTCGAGGGCCGGATCGGCGGTGAAGCCGGCCGGGTCGTAGGTGCCCTGGTCGCGCACCAGGCACGGGATCCCGCCGGGGTTCTGGGCCTGCGGGTCGGGGTCCAGGGGCTTCATCTTGAGGCTGTAGCGCAGCACCTGGCCGGGGACGAAGAAGACCACCTGGGTCTTGCCGTCGGCGATGTGCTGGAAGCGGGAGGGGGCCGCGGCGGCGCCGAGGCCGGTCACGCCGCTGGTGGGGCTGCCGGAGGTGGTGATGCTGACGGTCTTGCCGCTGGCGCTGGCCTCGGTGATGTAGAGGGTCTCCCAGCTGTCCTTGACGATGAAGAACTGGCCCTTCTTGACGAGGGCGGCGTAGGAGGCGTTGCCGCAGTCGACCGAGTAGCTGCCGGTGGCGGTGGGGTCGAACTCCCCGGCCCCGGCCGGCGGCGTCGGACTGGTGATCAGCAGTCCGGCGCTGTTGGAGGAGGCGGTCAGCTTGCCCTCGAAGGACAGCGGCATGTCGACGTAGAAGTACAGTTCGTCGGCGGTCGCCGGATCGTCCGCGCCCGAGCCCGCGTCCAGCACCGGCTGGTTGGGGATGATGTAGAAGCCCGAGCTGGTGGGGGTGAAGCCCGTCGGCGGGGAGGACAGGCTCACCAGGTACATGCCGGCGGTGTTCAGGTCGTCGTAGAGCAGGTCCAGGGACATCCGGCTGCGGCGGACGCTGGAGAGCGCCTCGCCGGAGGTGTAGAAGTTCGACAGGCTGGACTTGAAGACCTGGCTCATGCCGGCCATCAGCAGTCCGGTGAACAGCAGGGCCACCAGCATCTCGACCATCGAGAAGCCGCCCTCGGGATTCCGCCTGCGCAGCCTAGCCATGGATGATCCTCCGGGTGATGGAGACGGTGCGCTCGACCGGGGTGTTGGTGGTGTCCACGTGGTCGACGAAGCGCACCGTGACGGTGTAGTCGTGCATCTTGCCGGTGACCGCATCGCCGACCAGGGCGGTCTCCACCGGCGAGGCGTAGAAGACCGGGTCGCGGTCCACGGCGTCGGGGGCCGTGGAGTCGGGCGGCTGGCCCTTGGCGGTGAAGGTCTCCTCCGCGGCCAGCGGGAGCTTGCCGACGTACTTGAGCCCCGGCACTTCGCTGTTGGTGCCGGCGGCGTCGGTCACGTTCAACCAGGTCAGCCGCCCTTCCATCTCGATCTGGTCCATGATCCGCTCGGCGACCTGGACGGCGGTGGTGAGGTTGCGGCTGCCGCTGGCGGCGCGGAGGGACATGACCTGCAGCATGGTCAGGCCGAGGATGCCGATGGCGAGGATGAAGGCCGCCATCAGCATCTCGATCATGCTGAAGCCGGACTGCGCGTTGCGGGTTCGGGACCGCATCAGATCCTCCGCCACTTGCCGTCGCCCTGGCGGGCGCCGGGGTTGTAGAACTTGTAGATGCTGCCGCCGTTGCCCTGCACGAAGATCACGCCCAGGGGCCCGCCCGGCACCGGCAGCCCGTTGGTCAACCCGACCACCGGGATCCAGAAGGTCTGGTTGAACCGCTTGCTGGTCCCGGACAGGGAGAGGGTGGTGTCGGAGGCGTTCTTGAACAGGAGGTTGGCGTCCAGCAGCTGGCCGGTGAACCCGCCGGTGCCCTGGAAGGGGGTGATCGAGGTGATGTCCTCGTTGCCGCCGCCCTGCGCCGCGGCCCACCAGGTGGGGTCGATGGCGATGCCGGCGTTCATGTGCTCACGGGTCAGTCCGCCGCCGCTGGCGGTGCCGAGGCGGAAGGCGATGCCGAGCGAGTTGAGCTGGCTGGAGGTCATGGTGCCCTTGGCCGGGGGCCAGGTGCCCTGGGCCGCCGCCAGGATGTTGGCCCACTCGGCGGCGGGAATGGTGGCATCGCCCCGCACCAGCACCGCAGGGGTGGCTGCCGACCAGTTCCCGTCGGTGGCCAGGGTGACGTCCCGGCCCGTGGCGATCGCCAGCCGCTGGGCCTCGACCAGGGAGCCCTCGAGCTCGTCGAGGATGGCGCGGACGCCCGTGGAGGGCCGGTTGCCCAGGTAGACCACCCCGGCGATCGAGAGGATCGACAGGATCACCAGCACCATCAGGAGTTCGATGAGGCTGTAGCCCCGCTGGTTCGGACCCGGGTGTTTCATGGCTTGCCTCGCGCGCTGGAATTAAGGTGGGCTGGTCCGGAAGGTCGGACCACAAAATTTAACAAACGGTATTTCAAATGTTTATAGCTCGGACCCCGCAAAGAATCGAGTGCGAAAGGGAGAAGTGTAACCTTTTTTTACACGCCCAGTTGGATCGGGTCCCGATCCAGCGACAGGGGCCCCCCGGGAGGGATCGCCAGCGCGCGCAGCGCTTCGCCCTGGTCGGACCGGGTGGCGGCCCGGAGGATCAGGCGCCAGTGGTAGCGGTCCTTCACCTTGGCCACCGGCGCCTCCAGGGGGCCCAGCACCCGGATCCGGGGCAGCGCGGCGAGCCTCCCCCCGGCTGCCTGAAGGGCCCGCCGCGCCTCCTCCCCGGTGGCCGCCTCGCTGCGCACGACGGTCAGGTGCGTATAGGGCGGATAGCCCATGGCGGCGCGGTAGGGCAGTTCGGAGGCGGCGAAGGCCTCGAAGTCCTGGGCGACCGCGTGCACGACCGCGGGGTGCTCGGGGCTGTAAGTCTGCAGCAGGACCCGGCCGGGGCGGTCGCCGCGGCCGGCGCGTCCGGCGACCTGGGTGAGGAGCTGGAAGGTCCGCTCCGCGGCGCGGAAGTCGGCCACCTTCAGCCCCAGGTCCGCGTTGAGGATGCCCACCAGGGTCAGGCGGGGAAAGGTGTGCCCCTTGGCCAGCATCTGGGTGCCCACCAGGATGTCCACCTCGCCCTGCTCCGCCGCCAGCAGGGCCGCCTCCAGGCTGCCCTTGCGGCGGGTGGTGTCGCGGTCCAGGCGCAGGATCCTCGCCCCCGGCAGGGCCTCCCGGAGCAGGTCCTCCACCTGCTCGGTGCCTTCGCCGACGCCCTTGAGGTGGTCCGCCCCGCAGTGCGGGCACACTTCGGGAGGGACGTGCTCGAAGCCGCAGAGGTGGCACTTCAGGCGGTGGGCGCCCCGGTGGAAGGTGAGGCTCACCGCGCAGTGTGGGCAGTCCAGGGCCTTGCCGCAGGCCCGGCACATCCAGAAGTTCTCCCAGCCCCGGCGGTTCAGCAGGAGCATGGCCTGCTCGCCCCGGGCCAGGGTCTCGCCCAGGGCCTTCAGCAGCAGCGGCGAGAAGACCGGCCGGCGGCGCAGGTCGCGGAACACCTCGCGGAGGTCCACCACCTTCACCGACGGCAGCCGCGCGCCGGCGGGCCTCTCGGCGAGCCGGACCAGGCGGTAGCGGCCCTCGCGGGCGGCGTGCCAGCTCTCCAAGGATGGCGTGGCGGAGCCGAGCAGCACCGGGCAGTCCTCGAGCTGGGCGCGTTTCACCGCCAGGTCGCGGGCGTGGAAGCGGGGGTGCTCCTCGGCCTTGTAGGAACCCTCGTGCTCCTCGTCGACCACGACCAGGCCGAGGTCCCGCTGCGGCGCGAGCACCGCGTTGCGCACGCCGACGAAGAGCGGCGCGCCGCCCTGCAGCAGGCGCACCACGTCGGCCTGGCGCTCGGTGGGGTTGAGGCCGGCGTGGCCCGCGGCCACCTTGCCGGGGAAGCGGGCCTCCAGCCGGGCCAGCAGCCGCGGGGTGAGGCCGATCTCGGGCACCAGCCACAGCACGCGCCGGCCGAGGGCGAGGGTCCGCTCGGCCAGTTCGAGGTAGACCTCGGTCTTGCCCGAGCCGGTGACGCCGTAGAGCAGGTGCACGCCGAAGCTCCCGGGGAGGATGGCGTCCACCGCCCGCTGCTGTTCCTCGTTGAGGACCACCCGCCGGTCGGCTCCTTCCTCCCGCGGGCGGAACAGCCCGTCCACGCGCTTCAGCCGCTCCACCAGCCCCTGGCGTTCCAGGCCGGCCAGCACGGTGGGCCCCGCCTTCGCCTCGCCCAGCAGCTCGTCCAGGGCCTTCGCCCCGCCGGCTGCGTCGAGGGCGACCAGGATCCGGGCCTGGGCCGGAGTCACCCGGGGCGGGTTCGGCCGCCCGGTGCGCCGCACCTCGACCACTCCGGCGCCGCGCAAATCCCGGCGGTGGAACAGGCCGGGAAGGACCAGGGCGCCCCGGTGCCAGTCCTCGCCGAGGGCGGCGAGCCGGGCCCAGTCGCCTCGGTCGCGCAGGGCCCCCAGCGTCCCCTGGCCGGGCACTTCGGCCCCCCAGTCCGCCGTCACGCCCTGGGGCAGCGCCAGGGCGGCCAGGTGGGCCAGTCCGCAGCCGTAGTAGCCTCCGGCGAAGGCCAGGAGCTCCCGCAGCCGGGGCGGCAGGAGGGGGAAAGGATCCAGCACGGCCACCACCGGCTTCAAGGCCACCGGCGGCGGCGCCGGGTCGGGACCGAGCACCCACCCGGTGGCCAGGCCGCCGCGCACCTTCACCGAAACCCGGATTCCTGCGGGCAGGCCGGCGGGTGCGAGGTAGGTGAGCGGCGGCAGCGGCCGCGCCAGCTCGACGAGCGTGGGGACGAAGGGATCCATGGACCGATAGACTAGCGGCATGTTGATCCTCGGCCTCGAATCCAGCTGCGACGACTGCTCCGCGGCGGTGGTGGAGGAGACCCCCGCAGGGCCCCGGCTGCGGTCCCTGGTGCGGCGCAGCCAGGACGACCTGCACGCGCCCTACGGCGGGGTCGTGCCCGAACTCGCCGCCCGCGAGCACCTGCTGCAGATGTCCGCGGTGGTGCGCGAGGCGCTCTCCGGGGCCGGGCTCGCCCTGGGCGGCCTGGACCGGATCGCGGTGACCCAGGGGCCCGGGCTGGTGGGCTGCCTGCTGACCACCTTCTCCGCGGCCAAGGCCCTGGCGTGGCGCCTCGGCCTGCCGCTGGTGCCGGTGCACCACCTGCTCGGGCACCTCAATGCCGCCCGCTTCCAGGCACCCGACCTGCCCTTCCCCGCCCTGGTGCTGCTGGTCAGCGGCGGCCACACCCACCTCTACCTCGCGCAGGACTGGACCCGGCTGGAGCTCCTGCAGAAGACCCGCGACGACGCCGCCGGCGAAGCCTTCGACAAGACCGCCCGGCTGCTGGACCTGGGCTACCCGGGCGGGCCCCGGGTGGACCGCTGCGCCCGGCAGGCCCTCCGCGCCGCACCGGCCTTCGCCGCCCCGCGCTTCCGCGACGGCCGGAGGGCCTGGAGCTTCTCCGGGCTGAAGACCGCCGTGAAGCTGAGGGTCGAGGCCGACCCGCGGCTGGCCCAGGCAGGCCCCGGGGACCCCGAGGTCCAGGCGCTCTGCCGGTCGGTGCAGGAGGCGATCGTCGCCTGGCTGCTCAAGCCCGTGCCCGAGCACGCAGGGGGTGCGCGCAGCCTGGTGGTCTCCGGCGGCGTGGCCTGCAATTCCGCGCTGCGCGAGGAGGCCGCCCGGCTCGCCGGGCACCTGGGGCTCCGACTGGCGATTCCCGAGCCACGGCTGTGCACCGACAACGGCGCCATGGTGGCAGCGGCGGGGGCCCTGCTCGAGCCCGTCGCCGACCCGCTTCCGCTCAACGCCGACCCCGACCTGCCCCTCGCCGCGGGAGGCCGGCCTGGGGGCGGCCCTTTCCCGTCCCCGGGACCCCGGGACGCGTCCTAGAATCCTGGACATGGATGTCACGCGCGAAGAGGTCCTTCACTGCGCCCGCCTGGCCGGCCTGAGCCTGGGCGAGGAGGAGATCGAGCCGCTGCGCCGGGACATGGCCCGGCTGCTGAGCCAGGCCGAGAAGCTCGGGGGCCTTCCCCTCGCGGGAATCGAGCCCACCCTGCATGGGCTCGACCTGCCGCTGCCTCGCCGGGCGGACGAGCCGAGGGACGGGCTCACCCAGGCGCAGGCCCTGGCGAACGCTCCGGCCGCGGAGCGCGGGCACTTCCAGGTGCCGAAGGTCCTCTAGCGGCGGCCGAGCGGCTACCAGTCGCCGCCGCCGCTGTCGCCGCCGCTGTCGCCGCCACCCGAGTCGCCCCAGTCGCCTCCACTCGAGCCGCCTGAATCCCCCCAGTCGCCGCCACCGGAGCCGCTGGAATCGCCCCAGTCGGAGCCGCCGCTGCCGGACTGGCCGGAACCGCCGTCGTGGTGATGGTGGCCGCCGCCTCCCATCATGTTGCCGATCATCATGCCGGTGAGCAGCCCGCCGACCCCGCCCATCCCGCCGCCGCCCTGGTTCGGGAAGTAGCCCTGCTGGCCGGGGACCATGCCCGGGGCGTCCAGCCCCAGGCGCTGCCGCGCCGAGGCGGGCAGTTCCTCGTCCTTGAGTTCCTGGACGCCGGCCTGGGCGCTGCAGTAGCCGCAGGTCCAGGTGACCTTCCGCATGCCGTCCCAGCTGGACTTCATCTTGTCCCCGGGGGCGCCGCAGCTGCCGCACTTGGCGTAGGGCGACACGAAATTCTGCGGTGCGACAGGGCCGGACCCCATCGGCCGGTGCGAGGCGCCGAGCTGTTCCTGACGGTCCTTGCGGCCCCGCAGGAACATGAAGACCACGAAGCCGACCAGCAGGAGGAACAGCAGGCAGCCGACCCCGCCCATTCCCGAGGAGCCCGATTCGGTGCGCCTCGGCCGGCCCTGGACCTCGATGACGGCGATGGTGTGCATGGGAACCTCGGATTGGTCAGCGGATAGGGTACCGCGCCGCGGCGGGGGCGGAAGCCGGAGGGCCGGTTTCCCGGGCCGGCCGGGGCCGAGGGGGGGGCGAACGTCCCCGACCCGGATACCATGGCCCCATGCTCGCCCGGCTGCCAGGAGCCTTGCCCGCCGAGGGCCCGTGGGTGGTCCTCGGGATGATGTCCGGAACCAGCGCCGATGGCGTGGACCTGGCGGCGGTGTCGGTCGACCCCGGCGGTTTCGGCGCCGGCCGCCCCTTCCAGGCGCTGCTCTCCCACCACCATGCCGGCTATCCCGGCGACCTGCGCCAGGAGGTGCTGGCCGCCGCGTCCAACAGCGGCGACCCCGCGCGGCTGTGCCGCCTGCAGCGGCGGGTCGGCGAGCACCACGCCGAAACCGCCCGGCGCTGGCTGGAGGCTTCAGGGCTGCGCCCGCACCTGGCCTCCCTCCACGGCCAGACCGTGCAGCACCATCCCGGCGACGGAGCCTCCCTGCAGCTGGCCGACCCCTACCTGCTGGTGGAGGCGCTGGGCTGCCCGGTGGTCTGGGACCTCCGCCGCCGCGACCTCGCCGTGGGCGGACAGGGGGCGCCCCTGGTGCCGCTCACCGAGCTGTGGCTGCGGGGCCGCGCGACGGCCTGGGTGGCGTTGAACCTGGGGGGCATCGCGAACGTCACCGCCTGGGACGGGTCGCGCCTGCAGGCCTGGGACACCGGGCCGGGCATGAGCCTCCTGGACATCGCGGCCCAGCGCTGGCTGGGCCTTCCCTTCGATCCGGACGGCGGGCACGCGGCGGGGCCGGCCGACGAGGCGTCCGTGGCCCGCTGGCTGGAGCACCCGCACTTCCAGCAGCCGCCGCCGAAGAGCACCGGCCGGGAGGTCTTCGGCGCGGACTGGATCCGCATGGAATCGCCCGGCCTCGACCGCCTCGAGCCTGGCAGGCGGCTGGCCACCCTGGCCGCCTTCACCGCCGCGGCGGTCGACCAGGAACTGCGGCGCTGGGGCCGGCCCATGCCGCCGGGAACGCCGTTCCAGGTCTCCGGCGGCGGCGCCCTCCACCGCGGGCTCATGGCCGAACTCTCGGCCCGGCTGCCCGACTACCAGCTGCGCCCGGACCAGGCCTTCCCCTCCGGCGCCCGGGAGGCGATCTCCTGGGCCCTGCTCGGGGCTGCCAGCGCCCTGGGACTGCCGGGCAACCTGCCCGAGGTCACCGGCGCCCGCCGCCCCGTGTGCCTGGGCAGCTGGGTGTTCCCGTGACACCCGGCCGGGCGCTGGCGTGGCTGGCGCCCGGCCTGCTTGGACTGGGCCTGGCCTGCGGGACGGCCCGCCCGCCCGCCGACACCGCCGTGGTCGCCTGGGAGGCCTTTCCGCTCTCCTTCGATCCGCGGCTGGGACAGGACCAGGCCAGCCAGCGGCTGCTGGGCCTCACCCACCAAGGCCTGCTCAAGCGGGGCGCCGACCTCCAGTTCGTCGCCGACGGCTGCCTGGCGTGGCGCTGGGAGGAGCCCTACCGGGTGCTCTCCTTCGATTTTCCCGATGCGGAAGCGGCCGCCGCCCTCGGCAGCCGCTGGACCTGGTTCGAGCCGGGCCGCCCGCTGCGGGCGGAGGACGCGGCCGACGCCCTCGAGGCCCTCCGCGATCCGGCCCTGGTGAGCCCGAAGGCCGGGCCCTTCAAGGCCGAGGTCGAGGGGCTGGAACTCGAGCGCCTCCCTGGGCTGGAGCGCCTGCGGATCCGGCTCAGGGCCTCCAATCCGGGATTCCCCTCCAACCTCGGCCGGGCCGTCCTGGGGATCGCCCCCCGGGGGCGGCGCGGGCCCCGGCTGCCCGGCACCGGGCCCTACCGCATCGAGGAGGTGGTCCCGGAGCAGCGGATCCTGCTGCGGCCATCGCCCGGTCACCCCGACCTGGCCAGCCGGCCGGGGCGGCCCCTCGCCCTCGACCTGCGCCTGATGCCGGACGCCACAACCCGCCTGCTGGCGCTGCGCCACGGCAGCATCCAGGCCTGCCTCAACAACCTTCCCCCGGACCTGCTGCAGGGGGCGGGCCGGGTCCAGCGGTTTCCCGGCGCCAACCTGGAGTACGTCGCCTTCCACTGCGGACACCCGGTCCTGGCGGATCCGCGGGTGCGGCGGGCGCTGAGCCTGGCCCTGGACCGGGCGGCGATGGTGCAGGGCCTGATGGGCGGCCTGGCCCGGGAGGCCTGGGGGTTCTACCCGCCGGAACTGCCGCAGGGCTCGGATGCGCGGCAGGCCCTTGGGATCCCGTCCGCGGCGGAGGACCGGCTGGGCCGGGCCGAGGCCCTCCTGGACGCGGCCGGAAGGCGCCGCGGTCCGGACGGACGGCGCTTCAGCCTCCGCCTGACCTCCACGCCGGAGGTCAGCGCGCGGATGAAGTCCCTGGTCCTGCAGGCGCAGTGGCGGCGGCTCGGGGTCGAGGTGGACATCGTCACCCGCGAGTTCGGCGCCCTGCTGGGCGACGTGATGGCGGGGCGGTTCGAGGTCGTCAGCCTCCGCTGGGTGGGCGTGTCGGACCCGGAGATGCTGTACGAGACCTTCCACAGCACCCGGCTGCCGCCGGCCGGCTTCAACCGCGGGCGGTTCAGCGACGCCGAGGTCGACCGGCTGCTCGAGGAGGCGCGCGCCGCCGGCAGCCCCGGCGCGCGGCTGCGCAGGCTCCGCGAGGTCCAGGTTCGGCTGGTGGACCTCGCGCCCTACGCCTTCCTCTGGTGGCCCGACCAGGTGGCCGCCCTTTCCCCCGGCCTGGAGGTGGACCTCAACGCCAGCGGCGACTTCCGCGGGATCTGGCGGCAGCCGTGAGGCACCTCCGCTGGCTCGACCACCTCCCGCCCTGGATCGCCTTCGGCTCGGTCCTGTCGACGGGCCTCTTCTCCCCGTCGGAACTGGGGCTGATGGCGCTTCCCCTGGCCTGCGGCTTCGCCGTCGAGGTCCTGCGACGGGATCTCGACCGCTGGCGGCGGCCCCTCGAACTGGCCGCGGTGGCCGCCTTCCTGCTGATGATCCTGGTCCGCACAGAGCTGGTCCCGACCGTGACCCTGACGCTCTTCCTCCTCTGCGGCCTGCGCCTCGCCCTGCCGCGGGAGCTGCCGCAGCGGCGCCAGCTCCTGTTGATGGGCTTCCTGCTGTTCCTGACCACGGGGATCTCCAACCAGGAGCCCAGCTTCCTGCTCTGGGCCCTGGTCTGGACCGCGACCGCCGCCGGCGTCCTCCTCGAACAGGCCTGGCAGCGCTCCGCCCTGCTCCGCCGGGGGCCGGCCGCGCCGGCCCCGCTGCGCCGCATCCTGCCGTGGACCCTGGCGACCTGCCTGCTGGCCGCGCCGTTCTTCCTGGCCCTGCCGCGGATCGCCACGGGGGTCCGGCCCTTCATCGGCATCGGCGGGTTCGGGGGCCTGCGGGCCGGGTTCAGCGACGTCCTCGACCTCGGCGCCGGCAGCGGCCCGATCAGCGGCAGCGCAGAGGTGGTGCTGCGGATCAAGCCGCTCGAGCCGCCGGCGCCCGCCCGCCTCCAGCAGCTGCGCCGGGACTTCGGCCTGCTCCGCGGCATCGCCCTGGAGAGCGTGCGCGGCAGCAAGTGGGAGGCGATCCCGGGCGATCCCGGCTGGAGCCTGGAGAGCCCCCACGACCTGTCGGCGCCCCTGGCCTCCGAAGTGCTGCTCTATCCGGAGCCCACCGGCCTGCTGCCCCGGCCGTACGCGCGCTTCGCCTTCCAGGAGGCGGTGCCGGTCGGCCTGCGGCCCACCGCGGGCGGCGGCCTCGCCTGGTTCCTCCCGCTTCGCCGCAGCCTCACGGTGAAGGTGCTGCACGAGAGCCTGGGCCCCGGAGGGCCCAGCTTCCCGGGACTGGCCAGCCGCATGCGCGGACCGCGGCGCGCGGGCCTGGTGCAGACCGACGCCAGCCACGGAGCGGCGTTGCGCTGGAGCCTGAGGGAGGTCCCCGGAAGCCCGCCGCCCCGGCAGCTCGCCGAGCAGCTGAGCGCGGCCCTGCAGCGGTTCCGCTACACCCTCGACAACCCCAGCGGCACCGCCGCCAATCCGCTCCAGGACTTCCTCGAGACCACCCGGGCCGGCCACTGCCAGTACTTCGCCTCGGCGCTGGCCCTCGCGCTGCGCGGCCGGGACGTGCCGGCGCGGGTGGTGAACGGCTACCGGCTCGGCCCCTGGAACGGCGCCGGCGGCTACTTCCTGGTCACCCAGAACGAGGCCCACAGCTGGGTGGAGTACTGGGACCCGGCCACCGGCCGCTGGCGGGTGGCCGACCCCACCCCGCCGGCGCCGCCCTCAGCCATCGGCGAGTCCTCCGTGGCCGGCGCCCTGCGCCGCTGGGCCGACGTCCTGCAGTACCACTGGGACCGCCACGTCGTGCGGTTCTCCGACGACGACCAGCTGCAGGGCGCGGAGTGGGTGCGGACGCGGTTCGAGGCGCTGCAGGCGGCCTCCGCAGCCCTCGGTCCCCGCCGCAGCGCGCTGCTGGCGGCGGCCCTGCTGCTGCCGCTCCTGCTCTGGCGGCTGCGCGGGCGGCTGCGCCTGCCCACGGCCTCCCGTCCGCGGCGCCTGCCGGGGATCAAGGCCCTGAAACCCCTGGTCCGCCGGGCCGGGAAGGCCGTGCCTCCCGGCCCGGGCGACACGCTGCGGGGCTGGACCGAACGGCTGGCCGCGCGCCGGCCCGACCGGGCGGAGGCTCTGGCCCGCCTGCTCGCCTTCGCGGAAGCGGCGGCCTACGGCGACCGGCCGGACCCGGACCTGCGCAGGAGGGCCGCGGAGGAGGCCCGGCACTGGGCCTGACCCGGAGACTGGCCTTGACGGCCGGCCCACCGGCCGGGGCAGAATCGAGCGACACCCGGAGGGGGCATGGAACGACCATTCGGACTGAAGGTTCCCGTCGCCCTGAGGCCCCATTACGACGCCTTCTTCGCCGCCGATCCGGAGCGGATGGCGGAATGCTTCACCGCGGACGCCTGCCTGCGCGACGACCAGCACCCGGAGGGGCTGCACGGCCGCCCGGCCATCCGGCGCCACTACCAGGAATTCTTCGCGCACGCCGCGGAGTTCGAGCTTCTCAGGGTCCGGTTCCTGACCCTGGGCGGGGATCATTTTTCGGTCTCGGAGCTGGCCCTGGGCCATCCCAGGATCGGCTCCGACCGGCACCTCCTGGTCAGCGGGCAGCTCTATGAGATGGACGACGCCAGCGGCCTGATCCGCCGGCTCAGCACCTTCATCGACTTCGAGGGTGCGGTGCGGTTCGAGAGGACCTGAGGCGGGCCCGGATCAGCCCGGCTCCCGCTCCAGCAGGCCGAACCGGGCCACGATGCGCTTCTCGCCGGTCTCGAAGCGGATCGTGTAGGTAAGGCCGTCCCCCCGGCCGGAGGCGGCGGTGATCACGCCGCGTCCGAAGCGCGGGCTGCGAACCCGGGTTCCGGCGGGCCAGCCCCCGGTGGAGGGCGGCTCCTCCGCCTGCGGTTCGGCGGGCCGCCCGGACGCCTCCTCCGGCTCCGGAGGGCCGGCCGGCTCCGGACGGGTGCGGTCGAAGAAGCTGCGGATCCGCTGCAGCTCGGTGGCGACGTTGACGCCGCCGCCACGCTCCGGCGCGCGCTGGACCGCCGGGGCTCCCTGGCCGGACTGGAAGAGCTCGGTCCCCCAGCGGATCGGGGCCGCCAGCGCCTCCTCCGGAAGCTCGCGGAGGAAGCGGCTGGGCATGCCCAGCACCTCGCTGCCCATGATCCGGCGGCGCCGCGCGGCGCTCAGGTAGAGCTTGCGCTGGGCGCGGGTGATCGCCACGTAGAACAGCCGCCGCTCCTCCTCCAGGCCGTCCTCGGCCTCGCGGGCGTTGCGGTTGGGGAACACGTCCTCCTCCATGCCGACCAGGAACACCGCCGGGAACTCCAGCCCCTTGGCGCAGTGGATGGTCATCAGGCTGATGGCGGCGGCCTCCTCGACCTGGTCGGCGTCGCTGGCCAGGGTGATGCGGTCGAGGAACTCCGACAGGCGGAGGCCGAGGGACTCGGCCTCGGCGGCGGCGCTGAGGAACTCCTCCAGGTTGCGCAGCCGGCCCTCGGCCTCCAGGGTGGCTTCGTCCTCGAGCATCTGCAGGTAGCCGGACTCGTGCATCACCCACCGGACCAGGGCCGCCAGGCCGAGCGCCCCGGCCTCGCCAGGGGCGCGCCCGAACAGCTCCAGGAAGCGGCCCAGCTCGCGCTGGGCCCGGCCCTTGAGGGCCCCGGAGCCGAGCAGCCGGGCGGCGCCCTCCAGGGGCGTGCCGTCCTCGGGGATCGCCGCCTCGATCCTCGCCAGGGTGGTCGGGCCGACGCCCCGCGAAGGCGAGCTGACCGCGCGGCGGAAGCTGACCAGGTCGAAGGGGTTGCACACGAGCCGCAGGTAGGCGAGCAGGTCCTTGACCTCCTGGCGCTCGTAGAACTTCACGCCGCCGACCAGCTTGTAGGGCAGGTCCACGGCGCGCAGGGCCTCCTCCAGCTGCCGGCTCTGCCAGTTGGCCCGGTACAGCACCGCCAGCCGCGACTCCGGGAACCGCGCCCGCTCCTCGACGATGCGCTGCACCACCCACTCCGCCTCCAGCCGGCCCTCGTCGGCCAGGCGGAAGGTGATGCGCTCGCCGTGGCCGAGGTCGGTCCAGAGGGTCTTGCCGAGGCGCTGCGAGTTGTTGGCGATCACCCGGCTGGCGGCGTCGAGGATCGCCTGGGTGGAGCGGTAGTTCTGCTCCAGCTTGATCTGCCGCGCGTCCGGGAAGTCGCGCTGGAAGTCGAGGATGTTGCGGATGTCGGCGCCGCGCCAGCCGTAGATGGACTGGTCCTCGTCGCCCACCACGCACAGGTTGTGGTGGCCGCCGGCGAGGTGCTCCACAAGCAAATACTGGGCGCGGTTGGTGTCCTGGTACTCGTCCACCAGCACGTAGCGGAAGCGCCGCTGGTAGGCCTCGCGGACCTCCTCGATGCGCAGCAGCCGCTCGGTGTAGAGCAGCAGGTCGTCGAAGTCGCAGGCGCGGTGGTTGCGCAGCCCGGCCTGGTAGAGGTCGTAGGCGTCCACGGCCTTGCGGGTCCAGGCGTCGAGCACCTCGGCGCGCGCCTCCTCCGGCAGCAGGCAGCGGTTCTTGAAGTCGCTGACGAACTCCAGCACCTTCTTCGGGTGGAACTGGCGCTCCGGCAGCTTGAGCTCGGCCAGCACCCGCTTCATGAGGCTGCGCTGGTCGGCCGGATCGAAGATGACGAAATCGCGGCCCACCGGCGTCCGTTCGCCGTCGCGCCGCAGCACCCGGGTGCAGAAGCTGTGGAAGGTGCTGACCCACATCTGCTCGACCGGGATCGACACCAGCCGCTGCACGCGCTCGCGCATCTCCTCCGCGGCCTTGTTGGTGAAGGTCATCGCCAGGATGGCGGTGGGACTGACCCCGCGCTCCTCCACCAGCCAGGCGATCCGGCGGGTGATGACGGTGGTCTTGCCCGACCCCGCGCCCGCCAGGATGAGCAGCGGCCCCTCACCGTGGGTCACCGCATCCTGCTGGGGCGGGTTCAGGTTGGCGAGCAGCGACGCGCGCGGATCCTCTCCCTCCATCATCAAGCCAGTGTATCGCCGACCGGACCCCCAGGCGCCTCCAGGCGCGGCGGGCTCAGCGCCTCCAGGCCGACCCGTCGAGGACCTGCCGAACCAGGGCGCGCGCCTCCTCCGGCTTCAGCTTGCCGCGGAATCCCGGCATCGCCCCGCGGCCTTCCAGGACCAGGCGCACCAGGGCCGCCTCCTCCCGCGTGGCGAGCCGTCCGGCGTCGCTGATCCGGCCGCCCGGGAGGCGCTCCTGGCGCGCACCGCGACCGCCTCCGTCGAGGCCGTGGCAGCGGGCGCAGTGGCGGACGTAGGGGGCCGCGGGCGGATCCTTCGGCGCACCCGCGGCGAGCCCGGCGGCGAGGACGAGGCAGGTCGCGAGCGGCTCCATCCCGGAAAACCTAGCACGGGTGAACCCCGTTCTGGACTAGTCTGGTCCTGCGCTCCCATGGCGGAACGGCAGACGCATCGGACTTAAAATCCGCTGCCCGCAAGGGCGTCCCGGTTCGAGTCCGGGTGGGAGCACTCGGTCCTCCGCTGGACCGCTGCGACACAGGGGACGAGGACCAGCTGCGGCGGAAGCCGCCGGAAGGGGAGCATGGAGGGCACGCGCGTCATCCTGGCCGGAGGGAGCGGACTGGTGGGCCGGCGCCTGGCCTCGGCGCTGCTCGACCGGGGCGCCCGGGTGGCCGTGCTGAGCCGGTCCCCGCGCGGGGCGGCGGTTCCGGACGGGGCCTCCGTGCACGGCTGGGAGGACCTTCCCGGCCTTCTCGAAGGCGGGGCGGCCGTGGTCAACCTCGCCGGGGAGGGCATCGCCGACCGCCGCTGGACCCCGGACCGCAAGCGCATCCTGCTGACCAGCCGCACCGGCGCCACCGAGCGCATCGTCGACGCGCTCAAGCGCGTGCCAACGCGGCCGGGGGTGCTGGTCAACGCCAGCGCGATCGGCTTCTACGGCTTCCGGCCGGGGCTCCAGTGCGACGAGTCGACGCCCGCCGGCGAGGGTTTCTTCCCCGAGGTCTGCACCGCCTGGGAGGCCGCCGCCGAAGGCGCAGCGGCGCTCGGCGTGCGGGTGGTCCGGCTGCGGATCGGCGTGGTGCTGGCGCGCGAGGGCGGCGCCCTGCCGAAGATGGCGCTTCCCGTGAGGCTGTTCGCGGGTGCGGCCCTCGGCGGCGGGGCGCAGGCCTTCTCCTGGATCCACCTGGACGACCTCGTGGACCTGCTGCTCGCCTGCCTGCAGGACCCCCGGTGGGTAGGTGCGGTGAACGCCACGGCTCCGAACCCGGTGAGCCAGTCGGAATTCATGCACCAGCTCGGGCGCCGCCTGCACCGCCCGATCCTGCCCGTGCCGGCCAGGCTGACGCGCGCGGCGGTGCGCCTGCTGGCGGGGGAGATGGCCGGCCCGATGCTCCTGGAGGGCACCGCGGTCCTGCCGCGGAAGGCCCTGGACCTGGGGTTCCGCTTCCGCCATCCCGGCATCGCCGGGGCCCTGGAGGACCTGCTGCCGTGAAGGAGGAATGCTTCATCGCCCGGCAGGACCTGGCCGCCCCGCGCGCGGAGGTGTTCGCCTTCTTCGCCGACCCCGCCAACCTCGAGGCGCTGACGCCGCCCTGGCTGCGCTTCGAGATCCTGACCCCGGCGCCCCTCCCCCGCGGCGAAGGGGCGCTCTTCGACTACCGGATCCGGCTGCACGGCCTGCCGGTGCGCTGGCGCACCTTGATCGAACGCTTCGAGCCGGGCGTGTGCTTCATCGACCGCCAGATCCAGGGCCCCTACGCCCTCTGGCACCACACCCACGGTTTCGAAGACGGGCCGCAGGGCGGGACGCGGGTGCTGGACCGGGTGCGCTACCGGGTCGGCTGGGGGCCGGCCGGCCGGCTGGCCACGGCACTCTGGGTCCGGCGGCAGGTGGCGGAGATCTTCGCCTACCGCCACGACCGGCTGCAGGACCGGTTCGGGGCGCCTAGCGGCGGGTGAGCTTGCCGAGGGCGTCCTTGGCCTGGTCCACCCACAGCTTGAACTGCCCACCCAGCCCTTCCGCGGCCTCCTGGGCCCGGTCCTTGGCGCTGGCCTTCTGCTTGACGAAGTAGGGGTGGTCCGGGGCGAGGTTGGCGGCCCACTCCCAGTAGCGCGTGGCGCGGGCGTACATGCCCAGACCCTGGTAGGTCTCCGCCAGCTTGATCGCGGAGTCGGCGTCCTTGTTGTTGAGCCGCAGGCAGTTCTCCAGCGCGCCGACCAGGGCCCGCTTGTCGGTGCCGAGGGCGTCCAGGATCTTGGCGTGCAGCGCGTGGTAGTCGTACTTCTCGTTCTCCAGCTTGAGGGCGTACTGGATGAAGCCCAGGGCCTCCTGGTGCCGCTTGGTCTCGAAGGCGCCCTTGGCCTTGTTGAACCACTCCTGCACCCCGCCGGTGGGAGCCGGCGTCGTGTCGAGGGCGATCGAGCCCGTGCTGCCGGGGCTCGCCGGCGCCGGTGCGACCTTCGCGGCGGCCGGCGCGGGCGGGACGGGCGGGGCGGCCGGTTCCGCCGAGCGGGGCAGGACGCTCCGCAGCATGTTGAAGGCCTCGGAAAGCTGGCGGAACTTGTGCTCCGCCTGGGACTTCTGCTCACCCGTGAAGCGGTCGGGGTGCCACTGCTTGGCCAGCCGGTGGTAGGACGCCTTGACCTCGTCGGCCGATGCGCCCGGTCGCACTTCAAGGATCTCGTAGGGATTCACGGCACGCCTCTTCAGGGGTTCCGGGCGCCCGCCCGCAGGTACGGCGAGGCCCTGCCAAGAGGATAGCCCTTCCCGGGCAGGTGCGACACTGCCCGATGCCGTTCAGAGCGCCCGGAGCGCGGCCACCTCGGCCTTCGTCAGGTGGCGCCAGGCGCCGGGCTTGAGGGTCGGATCCTCCAGCGGCCCGTACTGGATGCGGCGCAGCTTGTGCACGGGATGGCCGACCGCCTCGAACATCCGGCGGATCTGCCGGTTCTTGCCCTCGACCAGGGTGACCCGCAACCACGGGTTGTCCGAGCGCTCCACCATGTCGATGCGGCACGGCTTGAGCCGCCGGCCGTCGAGTTGGAAGCCTTCGCGGAGATCGTCGAGGGCCTCCCGGGAGGGGATGCGGTGGACCTTGACCATGTAGATCTTCGGAATGTGCGCGTCCGGGTCGCTGACCTTCTGTGCCAGCGCGCCGTCGTTGGTGAGCAGCAGCAGCCCCTCGCTGTTGAAGTCGAGCCGGCCGACCGGATAGACGCGCTCGGCGATGCCTTGCAGCAGGGCCATGACGGTGGGGCGGCCCTCGTCGTCCTGGACGGTGGTCACGTAGCCCTTGGGCTTGTTCAGCAGGATGTAGACCGGCTCCTCCCGGCGCAGCGGCTGGAAGTCGAGGGTGATCTCCTCCCGCACGGGATCGGCCTTGGCGCCGAGCTCCGTCACCTGCACCCCGTTGACGTGCACCCGCCCGGCGAGGATCAGTTCCTCGCACTTCCGGCGGCTGTCCACGCCGGCGTGGGCGAGGATCTTCTGCAGGCGCTCTTGGCCCGGGGCATGGCGCGGGACGGCCTTGCGGGAAACGGGCTTCGCGGGGCCGGCCTTCCGGGGTTCGGCCTTCCGGGGTGCGGCCTTCCGGGGTACGGCCTTCCGGGGTACGGCCTCCACAGGGCCGGCCTTCCGGGATGCGGCCTTCCCGGCGGGGGCGGCCGGCCGGGGCCGGGGGCTGCGGGTCTTGCGGGGCTGCTCCCCCGTCCTGCGCGTCGGCTTTCCGGCCATCTGGGCTCCTTCCCGGCGTCTCCCGACGCGGTCCGCTTCCAGTCTACCCGCAGCCGGGCCGGCTCAGGCGGCCTGCGCCTGCCGGTGCGAACGCAGGAAGTAGTGGATCCCGGAGGCCAGCACCAGGAGCGCCACCAGGTAGTACATCCAGGGATTGAAGGCCCGCTGCCAGGGCTGCGGCCCCAGGGCGTTCATGAGCAGGCCCAGGGACAGCGCAACCATCTCGGTGGCGGTGGTGGCCTTGCCGAGCAGGGACGGGGTGCCCGCCAGGCTGCCCCCGCGGGCGAAGCTGGTGAAGGCGAAGAGCGAGATCACCACGTCCCGCGTGATCGCCAGGATCGCCACCCAGACAGGGACCTGCGCGACGTAGTGCTCCCGGGGCCAGGCCATCAGCACGAAGGCGGTGGTCATGAGCAGCTTGTCCGCCGCCGGATCGAGGATCGCGCCCAGGTCGGACTTCATGTCGAAGGTGCGGGCAATGTAGCCGTCCAGGAGGTCGGTGAATCCGGCGACCGCGAAGATCGCGCAGGCCTTGCCGTGGTGCCCGTACCAGAGGGCAATGGCGAAGAAGGGGATCGCCAGGATCCGCAGCAGGGTCAGGAGGTTCGGAAGCGTCATAGGGCAAGGCAATCCTTGCACACCGATGGGCTTCCATCACATCTTTTGTGAAGGCTGCTTGCGCCGCCCCAGGCGGACGCTACACTGGAATCAGGGAAGTAGTTGAGATTATGACTCAAAATCAAATAATACCCCTCAGCGCCCTGCAGCCCGGAGCGACCGCCATCGTCGAGCGGGTCACGGCCGACGGGCTCATCCGCCAGCGCCTGGTCGAGATGGGGTTCGTCCGCGGCACCGAACTGCGGGTGGAGCGGCTGGCGCCCCTGGGCGACCCGATGGAGCTGGTGATCAAGGGCTACCACCTGTCGCTGCGCCGGGAGGAAGGCGCCTGCATCCTGGTGGTGGAGGCCTGATGCCCACCATCGCCCTGGTCGGCAACCCCAACTGTGGGAAGACCACCCTGTTCAACGCGCTCACCGGCTCCCGCCACCACGTCGGGAACTGGCCGGGGGTGACGGTGGAGCGCCGCTCCGGGGAGCTGGTGGTGGAGGGCTCCGCCTACGAGGTGGTGGACCTGCCCGGAACCTACTCGCTGGCGGCGAAGAGCGAGGACGAGCGGATCACCGCGCACTTCCTCTCCGAGGGGGAGGCCGACCTGATCGTCAACGTCATCGACGCCAGCAACCTCGAGCGGAACCTGTTCCTCACCGCCCTCCTGCTCGAGCTCGGCAAGCCGCTGGTCTTCGCCCTGAACATGATGGACGACGCGGCGGACCGCGGCATGACCATCGACCTGGGCATGCTGGCGGCCCTGCTGGGCGGTCCGGTGGTCCCGACGGTCGGAAACCGCGAGGAGGGGCTCGCGCCGCTCAAGGCGACCCTCCACGGCCTGCTCTCCGGCGGCGCCCCCGCGGGCCCGGCCGCCACGGTCTCCTACGGCGACGACATCGAGGGGGAACTCCGCAAGCTGACCCGGGAGATCGCCCGCGACGAGCACCTCGCGCGGGCCTGCCCGCCCCGCTGGCTGGCCATCCAGCTGCTGGAGGGCGGCGGCGAGGGCCTGCGCCGGCTCGAGGAGAGCCATGCTCGGGCGGCCATCGAGGCCCAGCTGGAGGCCAGCCGCGGCTTCCTCGAGCGGCACCTGGGCGACGACTGCGCCACCCTCCTGGCCGAGCGGCGCTACGGCTTCGCCCGCGGCCTGGTGAAGGAGGCGGTGAAGGCACCCGCCGAGGCCCCCAGGGGCTGGACCGGCCGGATCGACGAAGTGCTCACCCACCGCTGGCTCGGCATCCCGATCTTCGTGGCGATCATGGTGGCGGTCTACAGCCTCACCTTCGTGCTCGGCAAGTATCCCCAGGACTGGATCGCCGCCGGGTTCGCCTGGCTCCACGACCGTGCCGCCGCATTGCTGCCCAGCGGGGAGCTGACCAGCCTGGTGGTGGACGGGATCATCCCCGGGGTCGGCGCCGTGGTGGTGTTCGTGCCGGTCATCATGCTGCTGATGGGGGCCATCGCCTTCCTCGAGGACACCGGCTACATGGCCCGGGCGGCCTTCATCATGGACCGGCTGATGCACCTCATGGGCCTTCACGGCCGGAGCTTCATCCCGCTGGTGATGGGCACCGGCTGCAACGTCCCCGCGGTCCAGGCCACCCGCACCATCGGCAGCCGCAGCGACCGGTTCATCACCATCCTGGTCGCGCCGCTGATCTCCTGCTCGGCCCGGCTGCAGGTCTACATCCTCGTGGCCGGCGCGTTCTTCAAGCCGCTGGGGGCGGCCCTCGCCATCCTCGCCATGCATTTCCTCGGCGTCGGCCTGGCCATGCTGGTCGGCCGGCTGCTGCGCAGCACGCTGTTCCGCGGCGCCGAGGCGCCCTTCGTGATGGAGCTGCCCCCCTACCGCCTGCCGGTGTTCAAGAGCACCCTCGTCCACATGTGGGAGAAGGGCTCGGTGTTCCTCAGCCGCGCCGGCACCACGATCCTCGCGGGCGCGACCCTGGTGTGGTTCCTGTCCCACTATCCAGGCATCGCCAACCGCGAGTGGGCCGCCGAGCACCACCTGCAGCAGTCCGCCGTGCTCGCCCGGAAGCTCCCGGCCGCCGAGGAGGCCGCCCTCCTCGAGGCCCTCGACCTCGCCCACCAGAGCCGGATCGTCAACTCCAGCCTGGCCGCGCGCGCCGGCCAGAGGATCCAGCCGCTGCTCGCGCCGATCCTCGACCCCGACCGCAACCGGCCCGAGGCCTGGAAGGACGTGGTGGCCCTCACCGCGGGCTTCGTGGCCAAGGAGATCGTGGTCAGCACCATGGCCGTGGTGCACCAGGCCCGGGCCGGGGAGCCGGAGCAGGGCTCCGGGCTGAGCCCCCTGCAGCAGAGCCTCCGCGGCCGCAGCGGCCTGACGCCGCTGACCGCGCTGGCGTTCATGGTGTTCCTGCTCGTCTACACGCCCTGCCTGGGCACCGTCAGCATGATGCGGAAGGAGCTGGGCAGCTGGGGCTGGAGCCTGTTCGGCGTGGGCTACGGCATCGGCCTCGCCTGGCTGGTGGCCTGGCTCACGGTGCTCGGCGGCCGCGCCCTGGGGTTCGCGTGACCCTGCAGACCTGCCTCGCCTTCGCGGCGGCGGCGCTGTCCGCGGCCCATTTGCTGCGCGGCCTCCGGCCGAGCCGCGCCGCGCGGTCCCCGGCCTGCGGCGCCTGCGCTAGGTGTCCTTCTCCTCCTTGAGCTGACCCGATTCGATCAGGTTGACCAGGAACCGCTGCAGTTCGTCCTCGCCCAGGACGCCGCGCTTCTGCAGCAGGCGGACCAGGCCGATGACGAGGGAGCGGGTGGCGAAGGAGTCGAGGCTGCGGGTCCGTCCGCCGAGGGCGTTCCGCATGGGGATGATCCCGGCCGGGCCGCCGGGGCTGGTGGCGGTCGGCGAAGGCTGGCGGGGCGGCGGCGCCACCGACTCGGCCGGTTCCGTGTCGAAGAAGCCGAAGGGGTCCGCGGCCGCCGGCGGCGCGATGCCGGGCGCGGCGGGCGTCCCCGGCGGGCCGTCGAAGAAGGGGTCGCGGGGGTAGCCCTTGCCGCCGGCCGTGGCCGTGGCCGAGCCGTGGGGCTCGGCCGGCACCATCGGCGGAATCTCGAAATTGACGGGCAGCCCCTCGTCGAGGTTCAGCGAGGGGCCCACTTCCACGGTGATGGCCGCCGGCGCGCTGGCCTCCAGCTTCCGGTACTGGTCGGCGATGGCGTTGCGCAGTGCGCTGTGGGAGGCCACCACCGGCTCGATGGTCAGTCCCGAGGCGAAGCGCGCGCTGTCGATGGCGTTGAGGTCGGAGGGGTCGGCCATGGCGAGCACCAGGGTCTTGGGCTCCTTGAAGGCCAGCGGGAGGATCGTCAGCTGTTCCGCGAGCCGCCGCGGGACCCGCTTGAGGGCCACCGGGTCGACGCTGACCGCCCGCAGGTCGGCGCGCGGCACCCCGGTCTGGTGGGCGAGGAAGTCCATCAGCACCTCCTCGCTGACGAAGCCCAGCGCCACCAGGTTCGTGCCCATCCGGCCACCCGCGAAGCGCTGGTGACGCAGCGCATCCTGTAGCTGGGCCGGGGAGATGAGACCGGCATCGACCAGCATCTCGCCCAGGCGCTTGGTGTGGCTCTGCATGGGAAAAACCCTTCGGGGATGGCTGACTCAAAGGTACCCTGGGGTCGGCCATTTTGCCAGGAGTAGGACGGCGCATGGAACGCGAATCCGAGGAACTGATCCGCGCGGCGCTGCACGACCTGGCCAACACGCTTTCCGGCATCCAGGGCATCCTCGACCTCGCCGACCCGTCGCGGCCGCTGTCCCCGCGGGACCGCGAGCGGCTGGCCGCGGTCCTCAGCGAGGGCCACGTGACCCTGGGCCGGGCCCGGAGCCTGGCCATGGCGACGCTTCCCCCGCAGAGCCCGGAGACCGGGGAGGCCTGGACCCGGCTGCTCGAGGAGCAGCTGGCGCCGCTCTGCACCCTGTTCCGCTCCCGGGTGGAGATCACCTGCACCGCCGCCGAACTGCCGGGCCAGCGCCTGCGCGGATACGTCCACGCCCTCGCCCGGCTGCTGCTGCCCTACGCCGCCCCGGACGGCCTCAAGGTCGCCGCCGAGGGCTCCGGGGGCGCGTGGGTCCTGCGCCTCCAGCCGGTGGCCGTGGTCCCCGAGTCCCTGCAGGCGCAGCCCTCCGGCCCCGGGGACATCGCCTCCCGCTGGGCCCGGCGCCTCGGCGAAGGCCTCGGCGCCGAGATCCGCCTCGACGGCGAGGTGCTGCAGGTCTCCGGACGGTCCTGAAAGGAAGCCGGGACCTGGCGGGCGGGCTGGCCTAGAATGGAGGGTTCAGCCATGAGCCCCCTGCCGCCCTCCACCCCGCACCCCTCCGCCGACCGGCGGCCGCGCCCGTGAAGTTCCACGTCGCCACCTGGGGCTGCCAGATGAACGACCACGACAGCGAGAAGCTGGCGGGGCTGCTGGCCGCCGAGGGCCTGGAGGCGGCCGGGCACATGGCCGAGGCCGACGTCGTGCTGCTCAACACCTGCTCGATCCGCGAGAAGGCGGTGCACAAGGTCTACTCGGAACTGGGCCGGCTGCGCGAGGAGAAGCAGCGGCGCGACTTCCTGATCGGCGTGACCGGCTGCCTGGCCCAGCAGGAGCAGGCGGCGCTGTTCAAGCGCGCCCCGCACATCGACTTCGTGCTCGGGACCATGGCCCTGCGGCAGCTTCCCAGGCTGGTGGAGCAGGCGCGGCAGGGTCGGAAGCGGCTGATCGACACCGGCGAATACCCGGACAACCACCTGTTCCCTCCGGACGTGGCCCGCCGCCGCAGCACCGCCAAGGCGCTGGTCTCCATCGTCGAGGGCTGCAACCACGCCTGCACCTTCTGCATCGTGCCCACGACCCGGGGCGGCGAGCGCAGCCGGCCCTGGGCGGACGTGGTGGCGGAGGTGCGCGGCCTGGTCGCGGCCGGCTACCGCGAAGTGGAGCTGCTCGGCCAGAACGTCAACAGCTTCGCCGGCGGCTGCAGCTTCCCCGACTTGCTGGAGCGGGTCGCCGAAGTCGACGGCCTGGAGTGGATCCGCTTCACCACCAGCCACCCCGTGAACTTCACCCGCGAGCTGGCCCGGGTCCTGGTGGGCAACCCCAAGCTGGCGCCGTTCCTGCACCTGCCGGTGCAGAGCGGCTCCGATGCGGTGCTGCGGCGGATGCGCCGCGAGTACACCGTGACCGACTACCTGGAGCGCCTCTCCTACCTCGGCGACGGCCGGGGGCGGCTGGCCCTGAGCACCGACTTCATCGTCGGCTTTCCCGGCGAGACCGAGGCCGACTTCGAGGCGACCCTCGCGCTGCTCGACCAGGTCCGCTTCGACGCCAGCTTCAGCTTCCTCTACAGCCCGCGGCCGGGAACCCCGGCGCTGCGGCTCAAGGACGACCTGCCGCTGGCGGTCAAGTCCGAGCGCCTGCGGATCCTGCAGGACCGGCAGGCCGGGCATACCCTGGCCAGCAACGAGCGGCTGGTCGGCCGGACCCTGGCGGTGCGCGTCGAGAGCCACGGCCCCACCGAGGGCGGCCACTGGCTGGCCCGCACCGGCAGCTGGAAGAACGTCCACCTGAGGGCGGGCCGCCCCCTGCCCTTCGGCGAGCTGGTCGACGCCACCATCACCGCCGCCGGCCCCCACTTCCTCACCGCCGAACCCGCCTGAGCCGGCCCGACCGGCCACCCATGCCTGGAGGCGGAGCGCAGCGCCCGGATCAGATCCCGGTTTCGGTGAAGTCCAGCAGGTGGCCGCTCTTCTTCGCCTTGGTCTGCAGGTAGAACAGGTTGTGCGGGTTCGACTCGAGCTGGTGGGCCTCGCGCTGGACGTGGATGCCGGCGCCCTCCAGCGCCTCGATCTTCTTCGGGTTGTTGGTCAGCAGGCGCACCTTGTGGATGCCGAAGAAGCGCAGCATCTCCACCGCGCATTCATAGTTGCGCAGGTCGTCGGCGAAGCCCAGGTGCTGGTTCGCCTCGACCGTGTCGAGGCCCTGCTCCTGCAGGGCGTAGGCCTTGAGCTTGTTGAGCAGGCCGATGCCGCGGCCCTCCTGGCGCAGGTACAGGACGATGCCGCCGTGCGCACCGATGTAGCTCAGTCCCGCCTCCAGCTGCTGGCGGCAGTCGCACCGGAGGCTGCCCATCACGTCGCCGGTCCAGCACTCGCTGTGGATCCGCACCGGGATCCGCTTGCGGGCGTCGATCTCGCCGCTGACGATGGCGATGTGCTCCTTGCCGGTGAGCTTCTCCAGGAAGCCGTAGACCACGAACTTGCCGAACAGGCTGGGCACCGAGGCCTTGGCCACGAACGGCACGGCCTCGGTCTCGAACCGGGACACCACCTGCAGCGGGGAGTCCGGGCCCAGCTCGAGCCGGGGAGCGCTGCTGCTGTCTTTGGGGGCCATGGTCGGTTCCTCGGTGAGGGGGCTGCCCGGTCAGGGCTCGTTCAGGTCGATCCCGAGCCGCGCGCGCACCGCGGCGTCCACCGCGGCGGCGGCCTGGGCCAGCGGCCCCGGGAGCTTGGCCCCGGAGGCGAGGCGGTGGCCGCCCCCGCCGAAATTGCGCGCCACGGCGTTGACGTCCACCCGCTCGCGGGAACGCAGGCTGCACTTGATCCGGCCGTCGGCGGTCTCATAGAGCAGCGCGCCCACCTCCACGCCCTGCAGCTCCAGCGGCTTGTTCACCAGCCGGTCGAGGTCGTCGTGGCTGGCGCCGCAGGCGCTGAGGTCCGCCAGGGTGACCTGCAGCCGGGCGTAGCGGCCCCGCTCCAGCACCTCGAGGCCCTCGAAGGCGCGGCCGAACAGGCGCAGCTTCTGCGGCCGCTCCTGCCAATAGAGCCGCTGGTAGACCCGGGCCGGCTGCACGCCCTGCTCGATCAGGTCGGCGGCCAGCCGGTGCACCGCGGCGGTGCTGTTGGAGAACTGGAAGTTGCCGGTGTCGGCGACCACCCCGGCGTACAGCGCCTCGAGCATGGCCGGCGGCCAGGGCCGGGGAAGGCGCCGGTCAGCCAGCCGGTAGACCAGCTCGGCGCTGGCGCTGGCCGCCGGGTCGGTGAACTCCTCGTCGAAGCCCTGCGGGGCGTCCTTCAGGTGGTGGTCCAGGCAGGCGGTGCGCGCGGCGGTGCGTTGGAAGGGCTCCTGCAGGGGGCCCAGGCGCGCCGGCTCGGAGGCGTCCACCAGCAGCCAGGCCTCGGGCCATTCGGCCAGGCCGCGGTGCCGGCCCTCCGGATCGTAGGGTTCGAACAGCCCCGCCTCGCCCAGCCAGGCCAGTTCGGCGGCGACGTGGGGATGCACGACGATGCGGGCCTCCTTGCCCCGGGTCCTCAGGTAGTGGACCAGGCCCACCGCGGCGCCCAGCCCGTCCCCGTCGGGGTTCTCGTGGGAGGTGACCAGGACCCGCCGGTGGGCGTCCAGGAAGGTGGCGAGGCGATCCAGCATGGGGATAATCCTGACTCCTTCAGTCAAGTTTAACCAGCCCCCCGCCTACAGGTGCTCCTTTTTCACTTCCAGGCTCTTGGGCTTGAAGCTCTTCAGCTCGCTGACCACCTCGGCGAGCATGGCGCGCTTCACCGCGTAGGGCAGGAAGGCGCTCTTGAAGCCCATGATGATGACCTCCTGCAGCTCCTCCAGGCTGAAGCCCAGGGTCTCGTGCATGATCAGGCATTCCTTGCTGACCGAGGTGTTGGTCATCAGCCGGTTGTCGGTGTTGACCGTGACCCGCAGCCCGAGGTCGTAGAACAGGCGGATCGGGTGGTCCTCCATCTTCTTGACCGCCTTGGTCTGCACGTTGGAGCTGGGGCACATCTCCAGCGGGATGCGGTGGTCGTTGACGTAGTTCAGCAGGTCGCCGTCCTCGATCAGGCGCACCCCGTGGCCGATCCGGTGGGCGCCGCAGAGGTGGATGGCCTGGTGCACGCTCTCCGGCCCGTAGGCCTCGCCGGCGTGGAGGGTGCAGTTGATGTTGTTGGCGAGCACCCGGCCGAAGGCGTCCTTGAACTTCTTCGCCGGGAAGTCCTCCTCGGCGCCGGCCAGGTCGAAGCCCACCACGCCCTTGTTCTTGAAGGCCACGGTCAGGTCGGCCAGGCGGTTGCTCATCTCCGGGCTGATGTGGCGGATGCCGCAGACGATCACGCCGGTGCGGATGTTGTACTTGCGCTCCGCCAGCCGCAGGCCCTCCAGCACCGCCTGGACGATGTTGTGCAGGGTCTGGCCCTTCTGCTGGTGGAGGATCGGGCTGTAGCGCACCTCCATGTAGCGCACGTTCTCCTTGGCCGCGTCCTCGGCCAGCTCGAAGGCGGTGCGCACCAGGGCGTCGTAGGTCTGCATCACCGACAGCGTCACGTCGAAGGCGCGCAGGTACTCCACCAGCGACTTGCACTCCTCGCCGACCTGCACGAAGGGCCGCAGCTTGTCCACGCTGTCCGCCGGCAGCTTGACCTTCTGCTGCTCGGCCAACTCGAGGATCGTCTCCAGCCGCAGGCTGCCGTCGAGGTGCACGTGCAGGTCGGTCTTCGGAAGGCGCTGGAGGTCCTGGAGCGTGAGCTTGGCCATGGCCCAGTCTAGCGCCGAACCGCCGCCCCCGCGGCCCGCCCCGGTCACAACCCCCCGGCCCCAGGCCCAGAGCGCCCGGCGCAGCCGCAGCCCATCCCAGCCAGCAAGCAAAGACCCGGCTGCGCCCGGTCCGCGGGCGGGGGCCTGCAACCCGGGGGTGAGGAGCAGGCATCGAGGCGCTGAGCACCGGAAAAGGCCAGAGCGGGCTCCGCCCGCGAGGGCCGCGGGGGCGCGGGGGTGTGCGCGCAGCGAAGCGGAGCGCGGAACCCCCGCTGAATGCAGGGCCGCGGGGGCGCGGGGGTCACCCATGCACCTCCAACGCCCGGGCCCGAACAAGCGAAGGCCCAGCTCTGCTGGGCCTGAAGCGCGGGGGTGGGGGGGGGACAGGCGCAGCCCCCGACCCCCCCCGCAAAAAAGGGATTGAGTTTGGAGACCACCCCCGCCCCATAGCGCAAGGACCACAATCCCCCCCAACAAAATC
>JAYRFV010000007.1:0-3199 GCA_041908165.1 Holophagales bacterium
AGAAGGCCGTGGGCAGGGCGAAGAACTGGCCCTCCAGCCCGAGCTTGCGGCAGATCCGCGCCATGCCCTCCTCGAAGCGGTGGGCGGGAATGCCGTAGGTCAGGAAGGCCCGGCCGAGCTCGAGGCAGAAGGCGACCTCCGGGGCCTGGTGGCCCTCGGTCCGGGGGGCGGGATCCGCGGCGTCCATGCTCAGAGCCTAGCGGGGCCGCCCAGGGCGCGGTCGGCGGTGCGTCCCAGGTCGGAGCTCCCTTGGCCGTTGGCCAGGCTCTGGGCGAGGGCGGCGAGCAGGGCGGCCTGGGCCTCGGCGCCCACCTCGGGCACCAGTTCCGCCGCGCCGGCCACCGCCAGGGCCTGGCTGGCGTGGTTGAATCCCGGGTCGTTGCGGGAGGCGGCCTCGGCCAGCACGCGGAGCACCGCCTCGGGGCCGGCCGCCTCGCGCAGCCGGTCCGCGAAATGCATGGCCTGGGCCGGTTCGGCGTCGAGAATCGCCTCGAGCAGGTCGTGGGCCGGCTGCCCAGCCGGAGCGGCCGGGGGCCGGGCGCGGATGCGCTCCTCGGGCTCGTCCGTGGGGAACAGGTTCACCAGCGCCGCGGCCTGGGCGTAGGGCTCCGGCCGTGCCAGGGGGGCAAGGCCGCGCGCCACCGCCGCCAGGTGCAGCAGCGTCCCGCTGGTGCGGCCCTCCAGGTCGCGGCGGGCGTCCAGAAGCTTCTCCGCCGCCGCGAGCGCCAGCGCCGACAGCAGGTCGCCGGAACCTGCGCCCTCACGCATCCAGCCGCAAAACGCGTCGAGCATCGCCACCAGGCCCCGGTCGCAGACCTCCCGGGCGAGGGCGGCCTGCTGGTCGAAGCGGGAGGCCCGCCGGCAGTGGATGGCCGGGACGGCCTCCAGGAACCGCGCGGCCGCCCGCTGGTGCCAGAACCGGTCCACCGGCTCGGCCGCCACCAGCCAGCCGGCGATGGCGAGCAGCCGCCGGCCGGTCGCCCCGGGACGGTCGAGCCGCTCCCAGAGGTCGCCCAGGAACCAGGCGGCCGTGCCCTTCTGGCCCATGCAGGCCATGTCCGCCGCGCCCAGCTGGAGCACACGGTGGAAATCGCCCCGCTCCGGGGCCTCGACGGCGAGCAGTTCGGCGTAGGCCTGGGCTGGCTTCCCCCCGGCCATGGCACCCTCGGCCCGCTCCCAGTCCCCTGAGCCCCGGGCCAGGCCGGCGAGCCCGCCGCGGACGCGGCGTCCCTCGTGGGCGAAGGCGTGCAGCTGGGTGGCGAGCAGGCGCAGGAAGCTGGGCTCCTCGAGCAGCGCGCGCAGCCGCCAGACGGCCCAGGTCCCGAGCAGGCCGGAGGGGAGGTGCGGCAGGTAGCCGGCCCAGTCAATGACCGGGACCAAGCCCTTGATGGCCTCGCGGGTCGCGTCGCGGGCGCCCTCCGGCGCCTGCGCACAGGCGGCGAAGCGGCTGAAGAAGTCCCCGGAAGGCCGGGACAGCTCCGCCCGCCAGGCGTCCAGCGCGAGGCCGCCGGGTTCGCCGGGGCTCACGAGGGGATCCCCCAGGCTTCGCAGACCATCCGTCCCCAGTGGTGGTTCCAGGCGCGCCTCCAGAGGGCGCCGCCCTCGGCCAGCTCGGCCTCGGCCAGCCGGGCCCGCAGCCGCCGGTCCAGGTCGCCGGCAGCAGGGCCGAGCGCCTCCGCGGCCAGGTCCACCAGCCGCCGGAAGGCCTCCCGCTCACGGTCGAAATGGTCCAGGAACCCGGGCGCCTCCGGGGAGGGCGAGGCGGCCTTGAGGGCCGCCCAGGCCTGGAAGGCCGCAACGGCCCGGGGATTCGAGGCCAGCGGCTCCCGGACCCCGTCCCAGCCGGCTGCCGGAGCGGCCGGACCGGCCCGGACCAGGCTCTCGCGCAGCTTCATGGCCTTGGCCACGTCGCGGTCGACGTGCGCCAGGGCAAGGAAGGCGCGCGGCCGCGGCCGCTTCGCCCGCCGCTCGAAGAACCCGGCCAGGGCGTGCACCACGATCTCGGCCGGCACGCCGGCCCGGTCCCAGGCCTGCACCTGGGCGAAGTCCTCGCGGCTCAGGAAGGCCTGCCGCCCGTGCAGGTGCAGGGCCCACTCCGCCTCGATCCAGTCGAGCTCCTCGCGGCTGTAGGTCACGGCGCCGGCACCAGCAGCGAGCCGTCCTTGAGGGCCAGCTGGCGGCCGTCCCAGGCGGCCGGTTCGTGGGCCTCGATGCTGACCCGGGCCATGCCGCGCAACAGGTAGGGGCCCTCCACCTTCAGGGCGCCGTGGCGGTCCCAGGCCCGCAGGGGCCAGCGTCCATCCTGGCGGGCGCCGACCAGGATCCAGGCGCCCTGGTCCGCGGAGCCGACCCAGCGGGCCTCCGCCGGCACCTGGGCGGGCCGGCGGGCGCCGCAGGCCAGGAGCAGCGGCAGGCAGAGGGGGAGGATTCGGAGCCGGCGGAACATCGCCTCCAGTCTAGAAGGACTGCGGCCGGGAAGGGCCCTCGCGACCAGGGGATCAGGATCGACCCGGGCGACCGCGCTTGTGCCGCGGGATACACTCGTTTCCGGAGGGACGGTGCTGATCCGCGAGCAGATCCGCTACAAGAGCCGCCGGGAGATCGAGAAGCTCCGGGAGGCCGGACGGCTGGCGGCCAACGCCCTGCGGGTCGCGGCCCGTGCGGCGAAGCCCGGGGTCAGCCTGCTGGACCTGGACAAGGTGGCGGAGAACTTCATCCGCAAGCACGGCGCGGTGCCGAACTTCAAGGGCTACCACGGCTTCCCGGGGACCCTGTGCACCTCGGTGAACGACCGCGTCGTGCACGGCATCCCCACCGACTACCGGCTGGTGGAGGGCGACATCCTGACCATCGACTGCGGCGCCAAGCTCGACGGCTACCACGGCGACACCTGCCTGACCGTCGGCGTCGGCCGGATCAGCGACCAGGCCCGCGACCTCATGCAGGCCTGCCAGCTCGGGATGTACCTCGGCATCGAGCACTGCCGGCCGGGGCTGCGCCTGGGCGACATGGCCTCGGCGGTGCAGCGCTTCGCCGAGGAGCGCGGCTACAGCGTGGTCCGCGAGTACATCGGCCACGGCATCGGCCGCGACCTGCACGAGGATCCGCAGGTGGTGTTCGCCGACCAGCGGCCCGGCACCGGCTTCCGCATGGAGCCCGGCATGACCATCACCATCGAGCCGATCTTCAACCTCGGCGG
>JAYRFV010000008.1:0-37748 GCA_041908165.1 Holophagales bacterium
AACGGGACCGAGACCGTGGACGGGATCCTGAAACACCGGCCCGACGTGGTGTTCCTGGACATCCAGATGCCGGAGCTCGATGGCTTCGGCGTCCTCGAATCCGTCGGTCCCGAACGGATGCCGCCGACCATCTTCACCACGGCCTACGACCAGCACGCCATCCAGGCCTTCGAATGCAACGCCGTGGACTACCTGCTGAAACCCATCGACGCGGACCGGATGGCCAGGGCGGTCGAGCGGGTCCGCCACCGCCAGCGCGAGTCGATGACCAACGGCCTCCAGGTCCAGCTCGACAGCCTGGTCGAGATGGTGCGCAAGGAGGACGCCTATCTCAAGCGCATCCTGGTCAAGCAGGACGACCACCACGTCATCCTGAAGGTCGCCGGCATCCAGTGGATCGAAGCCGAGGACAACTACGTCAGGCTTCATGTCGAGGGCACCTCGCACCTGCTGCGGATGTCCATGGCCGGCATCCAGGCCAGGCTCGACCCAGAACTGTTCCGCCGCATCCACCGGTCCAGCATCGTCAACCTGGACTGCATCCGGGAAGTCCACCCCTGGTTCAGCGGCGACCACATCCTGATCATGAAGGACGGCACCAAGCTGACCATGAGCCGGACCTACCGGGACCAGCTCAAGGAGCTGATCTAGCCAAGGCACCCGCGGGGCAGGATCGTGCCGACCGTTCACGGCCGCTGCGGGTCGGCTCGCCAAGGCCGCGATGCCGTCCGCCCCTGTCCCGTTGCACCGTGCGGGGTGCCGCCCGACCGTTGGACCCGGAACGCCGGGGACAGGACCCGCCCCGGCGCGCCCCGCCCCGCCGGTGGCCACGGCGTGGCGCAGGCGTTCGAGGAGACGTCCTGAATCGAGCCCTGCGCCGGGGAGGCCCGATGGCCCCCCGCAACCGTTCTTGAGGTCGACCGAAACCGACGGATTCTCCTCCTCGCGGGCCCTTGGCCCGCGCGCTTTTTCGTGACACATCCGTGGCAAAGCCGCGCCATCAGCGGTTCCGCGCGGCACGCAGCGGGAACCGTTCACACCAGGGATTCCGGAGTTCCCCCCGCCTGGGGTGCGTTTGGCCCCAGCGCGATTGTCGGTGCGGCCGCTGCGCCAGAAAGTGGTCCTGCGCGAACCCCATCCTGCGGCCGACGCGCTGCCCCCACGTCATCCTCCGTCAACGGCCCGCGCCCCAGGCCGCGCCACCTTCCATCCGACACCCCCTGACCCGGCGTGCCCGTGCGTGCGCCCTTCGGAGCTTTTATGTCCAGACTCAGCTTGGTTGCCCGTCTGCTGATGGCCGTCGCGGGCACGAGCGGCATGCTCGCAGCCCAGGAGGCCCCTCCCATCGGGGCGTTCAAGATCGGTGGAGGCCAGCTCGGGGGCGACACGAAAAAGGCCCTCGACCTCGGCGCGACCTTCTCCTTCGCGCTGGAGACCACCTTCCCGCTGGGCGAGCGGTCCGCCCTCGTGGGCGAACTCGGCTACCGGTTCTACCCCGGGGCGAACAGCCTGCTCAGCTTCATCCCCGTGAGCGTCCCCGCCACCGGGGTCAACCCGACCGTCTACGAGACCCGCAACCGCCGCACCGACGCCAAGGGCTTCCAGCTCTCCGGCCTGTACCGGTACGACGTGCTGCCGAAGACCCTGTACGTCCAGGGCGGCCTGCGCGCCGGGTTCAACAAGACCACGGAAACCGACACCGGGACCCAGCTGGTCACCGACGGCGCCGCCATCACCAACACCGGCTCGATCGGCAACAGCCACATCCTCGCGGTCAACACCATCGCCAGCGTGCGGGAGAAGAAGGGGGTGGCCCTGGGCCTGGTCGCCGGTGCCGGCTACCGCTTCGGCAGCCGCTACGCGATCGAACTGAACGCCTTCAACACGCGGATCGAGACCGGTTCCGGATCGCGGAACGGTTTCGCCGCCGAACTGGCCTTCTCGGTCCAGTTCTGAGCCGGGAGGATGACCATGCCCAACGCTTCCAGGATCCTGACCACCCTCACCCTGACCCTCGCCGCCAGCCCGGTCCTGCTCGCCCAGGAGTCCACCGGCCAGATCGTCGGCACCATCCGCTCCAAGGCCGGCGCCCCTCTGCCCGGCGTCCGCGTGCGCCTGACCTCGCCCGCCCTCCAGGGCGCCCGCGTGGTCGTTACCGACGACGGCGGCGCCTTCCGTGCCCCCCTGCTCCCCCCCGGCGCCTACACGGTGGTGGCGGTCAAGGAGGGCTTCCTCTCGCCGGCCGTCCGGATGGACCTAAACCTCGGCCAGGTGCTGCGCCAGGACCTGGTGCTCACCCCCCAGGAGGTCGCCGGGGCCATCGTCGAGGTGAGCGCCTCCACCTACAGCGTCGACAAGACCGAGGTGAAGACCGCCACCAACATCGGATCGGACTTCCTCGACACGATCCCGCGCTTCACCCGGGGCCTGGACACCGCCGCCCTGCTTGCCCCCGGCATCAGCCAGCGCGGCCAGGGGGCCGACATCGTCATCCGCGGCGGCCTCGCCGTGGGCAACCGCTTCCTGTTGAACGGCACCGACATCGCCGACAACGTGTTCGCCCAGACCACCGGACGCCAGTACTACGTGGACGACTCGATCCAGGAGATCCAGGTGGTGCAGAGCCCGGTCAACGCCCGCTTCGGCAACTTCGTCGGGGGCGTGGTCAACGCCATCACCAAGTCCGGTGGCAACGACTTCACCGGCACCATCCGCGGGAACTTCGCCAAGACGAGCTGGCAGGCGCAGGCGCCGCGGGGGCTCCGGCCGGCCGTGATCCCGGTGAATGCGGGCACCGGAGCCACCGAGGACACCCTCACCAAGAACTACACGATCCAGGTCGGCGGTCCGATCATCAAGGACCGGCTGTGGTTCTCGGCCTCGTCCAAGCAGAACCCCACCACGGTCACCACCGCCACCTACGCCAATCCTTCGGTGCTCACGACCTACTACACCGGAGAGGCCGCCTTCACCAATCCTGCGACCATGGGCCAGCCCTTCTACCGCGTCGGCCAGCTCCAATTCTACGAGACCAAGCTGACCTGGGCGGTGACCACCGACCACACCGTCGAGGCCGGCACCACCCGCAGCACCACCACGACCACCAACCAGCTGACCGGCAACTCCTTCGACCCGGACACCCTGTACGACCGCGAGGACATCAACGAGTACAAGACCCTGGCCTACCGCGGCATCCTCGGCAAGGCCCTGACCCTCGAGGCCCGGTACGCCAAGAAGTCCGACACCATCGCCGCCGGCGGCGACCTCAACCGCCCCTTCCCCCAGCGCATCGACGCCCTCTACGGCAACGGGGCCTACTACCGGTTCCACAACGCCACCTTCAGCAAGCTGAAGCCGGACCAGCGCGACGCCACCACCTACAGCCTGAACCTCACCTGGTTCTCGCCGCAGTCGTCCTTCGGAACCCACATCGTGGAAACCGGCGTGGAACGGGTCGTGTCCGAATTCTCCTCCGCCAACGACCAGTCCCCGACCAACACCCGGATTTTCGTCGGGGGCCGCAAGGCCAACGGCAACTACGAGGTCCAGAGCATCGCCGACGACCCAGACCAGGCCGTGGCCCTGCAGCTCTACCTGTCCAGCGCCGGATTCGCGACCACGACGACGTCCTCGTTCTACATCAACGACACCATCACCCTGACCGACCGCTGGCAGCTGATGGCCGGGCTCCGCTACGACACGGCCAAGGCTTCCGACACCTTCGGCACGCAGACCATCAGCTCCAGCAAGGCGAGCCCGCGGCTGCAGGTGACCTTCGACCCCAGGGGCGACCAGACCTGGATCCTGAGGGGCAGCTACGCGACCTACGTGGGCAAGCTCCACGATGGCCTGACCTCCAAGTTCACCTTCGCCGGCAATCCCCTGTCCGAGCTCTACGGCTACAAGGTGACCAACCTGAACGCGACCTATGCCCAGGTGGTGGACCGCGCCAACTGGGACATCTCCGCGGCCGGCTTCCTCGGGGCCACGGGGTCGGTGGGCACCTACGTGAACCCGAACCTCAAGGCCCCCTCCGCCGACGAGCTCAGCCTGGGGGTGCGCCGCAACTACCGCGACAGCTCGTTCCTCGCCCTCAGCTACAACCGCCGCATCTTCAAGGACCTGTTCGACGACCGGCTGTACATCAAGGACGAGTTCCTGCAGAACTCGTTCGTCACGCCCGGAATCGCCCTGACCAACGCGGCCACCCGCTGGGACAACAGCCCCAACGGTCGCCGCTACTACAACAGCGTGGAGCTCGAGTTCCTCCAGGTGATCTCGCCGCAGGTCTCCTTCGGCGGCAACTACACGCTGTCCAGCCTGCAGGGCAACACCGAGGGCGGCGACAACTCGGCCGCCTCCCGCTCCGTGGCCAGCCTCGGCGATCCGCTGTCGAACTACGAATCCGTCCACCTCTCCCGCGGCCGCGGCGAGGCCTACTTCGCCCCCAACGGCTACCTCGCCTCCGACACGCGGCACCGCGGCAAGCTCTTCCTCAACTACGTGGACCGGGACGCCAAGGGCGGGATGTTCAGCGCCTCCCTGCTGTTCAACTACACCGGCGGCGGGGTCTACGACATCCTCCAGGCCAACCTGTTCGAAGCCCAGGCGGACGCCTCCGCCGCCGGCAGCGCCAACCCGCTGCTCTACCCCACGAACTACAACCGCTACTGGGGCCGCGGCCTGGGCCGGTTCAACGATGTCTACAGCTTCGACCTGAAGGTGGGATTCGAGATCCCGCTCTTCCACAAGGTCCGCTACTTCAGCGAAGTGACGGTCACCAACCTCTTCAACCACCAGATGCTGGCCACCTTCTCCACCGCCACCACGGGCACCGCCCAGACCACCAACAGCGCCAAGAGCGGGTACTACACGGCACCGTGGACCGCCAGCCTGACCAACCGCACCGGCTGGGGGACCTACGGCAACGCCGACTACATCGGCGCCCGGATCGTCACCCTTTCCGCCGGATTCAAGTGGTAGCCACCCGACATCCCAGGAGATCGAGTATGAAGATCCATGCCATTGCCGCCCTGCTGTCGATCGGCGCGGGGTTCCTGCCGCTGTCGGCCCAGGCCAAACCCGAGCGAAGCCCCTTCGAGGCCCAGTTCACCGCCAACATCGCCACCGCCGACGCGAAGAAGATGTCCTCCGGAAGCCATCCGGCCGGCTACACCGTCTCGCTGGCGATGCGCCACGAACTCCACCCCGGCCTGAGCACCCGGGTCCACCTCGGACTCATGAGCTTCGCAGGCCGTGAAGGCAGCGGGCTCGAGAACCGCAAGCGCCTGCACCCGCACGCCGGCTTCGACCTGGTCAAGGAGTACCAGT
The DNA here is from genome assembly GCA_041908165.1 of Holophagales bacterium. GTDB lineage: Bacteria > Acidobacteriota > Holophagae > Holophagales > Holophagaceae > JACQZU01. The sequence continues at coordinate 5,332 of JAYRFV010000008.1, forward strand.
CCCTGAGCCTGTTCGGCGGCCTCACGGCGACCCAGCTTCGCCAGGCGGTCGTCACCTCCCACCCGGACTTTTCCGGGGCGAACCGCGGCGAGGGCGTCAAGCTCGGCCTCCGCCTCGGTGCCGAATACGCCATCGGCAGGGGATTCGGCGCCGTGGTCGCCTTCAGCCAGTCCGAGTTCAACCGCAAGTTCAACCCCTCCTGGGTGTCGGCGGGGATCGTCTACCGGTTCCGCGGCGCGTGATCCGTTCCCCGGGCTGCGCGGCCCCGGGCGCTCCCGTCCGACGGGAGCGCCCGGGGCCTGTTCGGCCGCCGGCCCTTCCCCAGGAAGGACTGCCAGGTCCGTGGCCTGGGCCCGGCGGGGCACCTTCAGGGCTTGGGCGGAGCGGGGCCTTGCCGAAGATGGACCGCCATCCGCAGGTCGTGCCCGGTGATGTGGTCCACCAGCCAGCGGGTGAGGAAATCCATCACGTTCCCGGGGACCTCCCCCGGGTTGCGCTGGTAGGCCATCGCCAGGTCGAGCACGCTCCTGCGCATCCCGTCGTGGACGACCCGGTGCTCATCCAGCCCCGGGTAGCCCGTGCGCGCCATCAGGTCCTCCTCCGTGCGGAAGTGGGTCTCGATGTAGTCGCCGAGCAGCAGGAGGGTGCGCTCCGTCTCCGCCGCCTCCCGCCCCTCCACCAGGGCGGAGGCCAGCCGCTCCATCTGGGACAGGAGCTGCCGGTGCTGCCGGTCCACCTCCACCACGCCGGTATCCCAGGCTGGATCCCAATCGAAGACAGACATCCCGCAGCCGCTCCCGATCCGGCAGGAGCCGGAAGGGCCAGCATACCGGATCCAGCCCGCAGCGTCCGGAGCTTGAAAGCCCTCATCCCGGGCTCTCCAACGCCGAAGGCCCCCGTGAAGGGGGCCTTCGGGGTTGGTGCCTGGAGCCGGAATCCTCTCCTCCGGCGCTCCCGCGCCTCCCCCGAGCCGCACGGGCTCCGGGGCCGCTTCCGCACCCCGGACGCCCTGCGTCCGCGCTGCTCCATCCTGCGGCCCAGGACCCCAGTGACTTCGATTCCGGCTCTCCAACGCCGAAGGCCCCCGTGAAGGGGGCCTTCGGGGTTGGTGCCTGGAGCCGGAATCGAACCAGCGACACATGGATTTTCAGTCCATTGCTCTACCAACTGAGCTACCCAGGCGGGAACCTTGAGGCTACCAGGGAGGGGCGCATTTTCAAGTGCCAAAAGGGGTGGAACTGGTGCATCCTCGATAGGTTCGGGAGCCTTCGATCATGAGCATCAGCAGCCGCAACAAGGAGATCAAGGTCCAGCGCGACGCGCAGAGCCTGGATCATTTCAAGAACAAGGTGGCCGGATCCGAGGACGCCTACGTCAGCCTGCTCAAGCCCGTCCTTGCCGGGGCCGGAGCCCTGGTCCTGGCGCTGCTGGCCTGGGTGGGCTGGAGCAGCCTGCGGGCGCGGGCGGTGGAACGCCACGAAGTGGCCCTTGCCGAGCTGCTCCGATCCGTGGAAGGTTCGGGGGCGACGCCTCCGTCCTCCGCCGAGGTCGAGAAGCGCATGCGCGAGAAGCGGCCGGCCCTCGAGGAACTGGTCCGCAGCGCGCCGGCCTCCGAGCGCGCGGCCGCCGAGGGGCTGCTGGCGAGCTGGAACGTGGTGCTCGGCCAGGCAGGCCCGGCCCCGGCGGCCGAACCCCGGGGCCCCTGGCAGCGGCTGCGGCAGGCCCACCGCTTCATCGCCCTCGGCAAGGCCGAGGAGGCCGCCCGTGTGCTCGCCCCCCTGCGCAAGGACGCCACCCCCCAGGAGCCCTGGGGCAAGGCCTACTGGGCGGCGGTGCTGGACTGCGACCGGTTGCAGGGCGACCGGGGCCAGGCCCTGAAGAACCTCGCCGAGTTCAAGGCCCGCTACAAGAGCCTGCCGGACGAGAACGCCCTGGACGTGGTGATGAAGGGCATCTGATCCCGACCGGCCGGTAGCCGCCGGGCCCCCACCGGTCCAGAATGGGGCGCCGAGGCAGGGCCCCGGGCAGTGGCAGGAGGCACCCATGCGGATCTATGACCTCATCTATAAGAAGAAGCTGGGCGGGGTCCTCAACGACGAGGAAATCGCCTTCTGGGTGAAGGGCGCCGCCGACGGCAGCGTGCCCGACGAGCAGAGCGCCGCCCTGCTGATGGCCATCTGCTGGCGCGGCATGGACACCGCCGAGACCCTGGCCCTCACCCTGAACATGCGCGACAGCGGCGACCGGGTCGACCTGTCGGCGGTCCCCGGGGTGAAGGTCGACAAGCACAGCACCGGCGGCGTGGGCGACAAGACCACCCTGATCCTCGGCCCGATCGTGGCCGCCTGCGGCCTGCCCTGCGCGATGTTCTCCGGCCGCGGCCTCGGCCACACCGGCGGCACCGTCGACAAGTACGCCGCCATTCCGGGCCTCAAGGTCGAACTGTCCCAGGCCGAGTTCAAGGAGAGCCTGCGCCGGACCGGCTTCGCCAACAGCGCCCAGACCGGCGACATCTGCCCGGCCGACCGCAAGCTCTACGCCCTTCGCGACCTCACCGCCACGGTCGAGAGCATCCCTCTGATCACCGCCAGCATCATGTCGAAGAAGCTGGCCGGCGGGGCCGATGCCCTGGTGCTCGACGTCAAGTGCGGCGGGGGCGCCTTCATGAAGACCTTCGAGGACGCCCGCGCCCTCGCCCGCAGCATGGTCGAGGTGGGCAAGGCCCACGGCATGCGCATCAAGGCCCTGATCACGCGCATGGAGGAACCCCTCGGCTGGGCCATCGGCAACAGCCTGGAGGTGATCGAGTCGGTGGAGATCCTCAAGGGGATGCACGGCGACGGCGACCTGGCCCGGATGAGCTTCCGTCTTGCTGCGGAGATGCTCCTGCTCGGCGGGGCGGCCAGCGACCTGGCCCAGGCCGAGGCCCGGGTCGCACGGTCGGTGGCGGATGGGGCCGCGATGGCCGCCTACCGCGCCTTCGTCGCCCACAACGGCGGCAACCCCCAGGCCCTTGACGATTTCAGCCTGCTCCCGCAGGCGACCCGCCCCATCAAGGTTCCGGCCCCCCGGTCGGGCTACGTGCACGCCATCGACAGCCGCGCCCTGGGCATCCTCGCCATGGAGCTGGGTGCGGGCCGCAAGTCCAAGGACGACGTTCTTGATCTCGGCGTCGGCATCCGCGTCCATGTCCGCCGCGGCCAGTGGGTGGAGGCGGGCGAACCCATGCTCACCCTGCACGCATCGGACCGCCCCCTGCCGACGCTGCCGGAAGGTGCCATCGCCCTCGAGGGGGAACCTCCCGTTGGCGAAGCCCCCTGGCTGCTGGGGGAGGTCGGCTGAAGCCCCGGACCTGACCGGCTGGAGCGGGCGGACGGCGTGGATTTCCCTGCCCTTGCGCAGGTCCACCGGCGGACGCAGGGTGTACGGATCCAGGGAAAGGTTCCCGACGTTCCTTCGGGGACGCAATTTTTGCTTGCCTTGGGCCGGCCGAGGGGGGCATAAGGTAGGCATTCGATCCCAATGACAATCGGCCGGCCGCCCTTCCGCCCTCGGCCGTTCCCCTATCGGGCCGTCCGGAGCAGCGTCCGGCCCCGGCCCGCCACTGTCCCCAGCCATCCACCCTGCGGAGACCCCGCACCCTCAAAGGAGCAATCCGTATGAACCGCATTTCCCTCAGGCTCGGCCTCGTGGGGGCCATGCTCGTCGCAGGGCAGGGTGCCCTCTTCGCGCAGGATTCCACCACCGGCGCCATCACCGGTTTCGTCACCGACGCCTCCGGCGCCGTGCTGGTCAACGCCCGGGTCACCATCGACGGCGGCCGCGGCCAGTCCGGTTTCGTCACCGACGCCAAGGGCAGCTTCCGTGCCTCCGGCCTGATCCCGGGCCAGTACCAGATCACAGTGACCGCCCCCGGCTTCGAGACCTCGGGGCGGCGCGTGGTGACGGTCTCCATCAACACCATGACCCCGGTCCGGATCACCCTGGCCAAGACCGCCAGCGCGGTGGTCGAGGTGGTCGCCAGCTCCACCGCCATCGACACCACCACCCAGACCTCCGGCAGCACCTTCACCAGCACGGCGATCTCCAGCCTGCCGATCGGCCGCGCCTTCTCCTCGGTGGTGAACCTCGCCCCCGGCGTCGCCTCCAGCGGCATCGACAGCAACAACCCCTCGGTGGGCGGCTCCTCCGGCCTCGAGAACCAGTACGTCATCGACGGCGTCAACACCACCCAGCCCGCCTACGGCGCCAACGGCTCCTACTCGATCGTCTACGGCTCCCTCGGCACCGGCATCAACACCGACTTCATCTCCGAGGTGCAGATCAAGAGCTTCGGCCTGGACGCCGAGTTCGGCGGGTCCACCGGCGGCATGGTCAACGCCGTCACCAAGACCGGCGACAACACGCTCCACGCCCAGGTCTTCGCCTACTTCGACATCGACAGCCTGCAGTCGCGGAACAAGGTCCCGCCCCGCATCGACCCGACCCAGCGGATCCCGCCCTCCTTCGACAGCACCAACCGGACCGAGTTCGGCTTCACGGTCGCCGGCCCCCTGATCAAGGACAAGCTCTGGTACTTCGTGGGCTACAACCCGATCCGCACCTCCGTGAAGCGGACCCAGGTCGACCCGGCCCAGCCCTTCTACGGCCGCCAGGCGGAAGCCAAGAACCAGACCGACACCTACTACGGCAAGCTGAACTGGGCGATCACCAACACCCAGAACCTCGAGTTCAGCATCTTCGGCGATCCCGGCAAGCTGCCCTTCGGCCCGAACGTCGGCGCCGGCGCCTACTACAACCCCACCTACTCCTGGGAATCCGTCGAGTTCGGCGGCCGCAACTGGTCCCTCAAGTACAACGGCGTGTTCTTCAGTGACTTCCTGGTCGAGGCCCGGTTCTCCCAGGCCAACAACAAGTTCCGCCGGGCCCTGGATCCCCAGGTGCAGGGCGCCTACCGGGTGACCGACGCCTACACCGGCGTCCAGGTGAGCCCCGGCCCCGGCTTCATCGACGGCACCGACGACAAGAACAAGCAGACCGACATCAAGCTGACCAAGATCTTCGGCGACTTCGAACTGAAGGTCGGCTACTCCCAGGAGAAGCTGGAGCACAAGGGCGGCAACACCTACCAGGGCCCGGCCGGCTTCGTCGATCCCCACGTGGGCGCCACCGGCCAGCCCTACAGCAGCGGCGCGCTCGTCTCCAAGCGCTACTACGTGACCGGCGACATCAGCGCCGTGGCCACCGGCGACGTCCTTCCCCTCAGCCGCGTCGGCACCTACTACCGCATCACCCGCGCGCGAACCACGCCCCCGCTCATCCCCACCGAAGCCCCCTGGAAGAGCTACTTCATCCAGGGCAAGTACAACTGGAACAACCGGCTGTTTATCAAGGCCGGCTTCCGCTGGGACGAGGAGGACATGAAGGGCCTCCAGTCCAATTACAAGTTCAAGGCCGCCGACGCCATGGCGCCGCGCATGTCCATCACCTGGGACCCGGAGGCCAACGGCCGCAACAAGATCTACGCCTTCTACGGCAAGTACTTCGAGAAGGTGCCCCTGGATCTGGCCCAGCGCTCCCTCAGCGCCGAGGTCGGCGTCAGCCGTTCGGACTTCTACAACATCAACGCCGCCTTCAACCAGCTCAGCAACCCGATCCAGACCGGCGTCAAGGTGTTCGAGATCAACCCCGCCACCGGCCTGGTCGGCACCAGCACCACCACCCACTTCACCGGCAGCCAGGGCTTCCTTACCCCGGTCCTGCCGGGCACCAAGCTCCCGTTCACCAACGAGTACGTCCTGGGCTGGGACATGCAGCCGATGGAAGGCATGACCATCAGCAACCGGTTCATCCACCGCAACGCCGGCCGGGTCCTCGAGGATCTCGGCATCGACGGCGGCAACAGCCTGCCCTACTACATCGGCAACCCGGGTGAGAACACCTGGCAGCTGGCCGCCGAGGCGCTCAAGCTCGATCCGACCCTGGCCGGCAGCGGCAGCACCGCCAACTGGCCGACGCCGAAGCGCGACTACTGGGCCTACGAGTTCGAGATGCAGAAGCAGGGCAAGCACTGGTCCGGCTTCATCAACATCCGCCTCTCGCGCCTGGAAGGCAACTACGAGGGCCTGTTCCGCAACGACAACGGGCAGAGCGATCCCAACATCACCTCCCTGTTCGACTTCTCCCTCGAGTACCTGAAGATGCAGGAGCACGACCACGGCCGCGGCCTCACCGGCGAGGAGGCCTTCGCCTCCGGCCCGCTGCCCAATGATCGCGCGGTCATCGCCAATGCCGGGGTGACCTACAGCATGGACAACGGCCTGTCCCTCTCCGTGCTGTCCCGCTTCCAGACCGGCACCCCGCTGAGCAAGTTCTACGGCCTGATCGACTACGACAACGCCGGCGAACTGGCCGCGGGCGGCCGCGGCGCCCAGGGCCGCACCCCCAGCACCATCAACTTCGACTTCAGCGGCCAGTACGTCATGAAGTTCGCGAACAAGCACTCCCTGACCTTCCGGGCCGACGTGTTCAACCTGTTCAACGTCCACAAGCCCACCGCCTACGACCAGAACGCGGAGAACTCCGTCGACGTCCCGAACGCCAACTATGGCAACATCGCCGCCTACCAGACCGCCCGCCGGATCCGCCTCGGCGTCAAGTACCAGTTCTGATCCCCACCCGCTTCAGGCAGGAGGAGGCCCCCGGGCCTCCTCCTTTTTTTCGCCGTACCGGCGCGCTTGGGGGACTTCGGCGCTTCGGGTTATGATGGCCGGGTCGGCAACCGTTCCGGGATCCCGGGGCTGGCCACAGGAACGGGGGGCTGGCCCCCGGGCGAATGGCGGGGGCGCACAGTGCGCCGGCGCCGGGAAAGGTTCCGTCCGGCGGTCAGGTTCGTGCAATTTTCCCTTGCATTCCGCCCCTTTTGGGGCGCATATGAATTGGATGAAAGCCGGGAAAGACCTTTGAATCCCAACCCTGACCACCCTGGTTCTGATCCACGTCGGGACCATTACCCCCCCCACCTCACAGGAGGCTGTGCATGAACCGTAATCTTCTTTCCCTGGGCCGGGTCGCGGCCTTGCTCGCCTTGGGCGCACCGGCGATCCTCGCCCAGGGCACCCAGACGGCAAGCGCCACCATCGACGTCGTGGACGAAGCCGGGGCCCCCATCGCGGGCGCCCTCGTCCGCCTCTCGTCGCCCAGCCTGCAGGGAGTCCGGTCCGGGATGACCGATGCCGCCGGGCGCTTCATCGCCCGCCTGCTGCCTCCCGGCGCCTACCAGATCGACGTGACCAAGGACGGCTTCCAGGCCATCAAGGCCAACCGCTCCATCGGCATCGACCAGAACTTCCAGCCGCGCTTCACCATGGCCAAGACCGCCGGCGCCACCGTCGTCGTGGTGGCCTCCGCCAGCGCCGCCGTGGACAAGTCCGACGTGAAGACCGCCACCAACTTCCTGATGGACCGCGTGGACACCCTGCCCACCGGCCGCACGATGGAAGCCGTGGCCTTCCTGACCCCCGGCGTCACCGGCGGCGTCGGCGGCCGCGTCCAGATCCGCGGCGCCATGACCTCCGGCAGCCTGTACCTGGTCGACGGCCAGAACGTGTCGGACAACGCCTACAACAACCGCGGTGTCCAGCTGATCGCGGACGCGATCGAAGAGACCCAGATCATCACCGGCGCCATCTCGGCCGAATACGGCAATGTCGACGGCGGCGTGCTGAATTCCATCACCCGTTCCGGCGGCAACACCTTCACCGGCCAGATCCGCTGGGACCTGTCCAACCCCGCCTGGAACGCGGTGCAGCCCTACCAGAGCCGCGCCAGCCTCGAGAACAAGCTCAGCGAGGTGAAGACCTATTCGGTCGGCGGGTTCATCATCAAGGACCGCCTCTGGTTCTTCGGGTCCTTCTTCCAGACCGATTCCGCCGGCTTCGGCACCATCAGCAGCAACTCGCTCCCGGGCCCTGGCGGCGCGGGCAGCAACTACGTCACCACCGTCAAGGAGATCCGGCGCACCGGCAAGCTGACCTGGTCGATCACCTCCGAGCACAACCTGGTGGTGTCCTTCGCCAACTCCCGCAACGCCCAGGGCAACCGCAACTACTCCGCCGGTGAAATCAACGCCCTCGACAACCAGACCAACACCTCCGAGTACTGGAACGTCGCCCTCCGCTCCGTGTGGGGCACCAACTTCATCACCGAGGCCCGCTTCGGCGAGAAGAAGCAGGTGCTGTCCGCCGGCCCGAAGGATCCGACGATCAGCCCTCTGTACAGCTACAACGTGGGCCTGTTCTTCAACAACGGCATCTTCAACAACCTGGACGGCGGCGACAACCGCAACAACAAGAGCGCCAACCTCAAGGGCACTGTTTTCCTCCAGGGCGCCGGCCAGCACAGCTTCGACTTCGGTCTGGACTACATCAAGGGCATCTCGAAGGCGCGCAACGAGCAGACCCCGACCGGCTACATCTTCGGCGTCACCGGCATCAACCTGACGAACCGGACCGCTGAAGGCTCGGATGTCTGGACCTACCGCAGCAGCCTCGGCGAGGCCACCAACGAGAGCATCGGCCTCTACGTCAACGACAAGTGGCAGTTCGACAAGCACCTCACCTTCCAGCTCGGTGTGCGCTTCGACAAGTACACCGCCAAGAAGGAGAATGGCTCCACCAGCGCCGGCGCCAACGGCATCAGCCCGCGCCTGGGCGTGAAGTACGACGTCAACGGCGACTCGAAGTGGATCCTCGGTGCCAGCGTCGCCCGCTACAACGGCAAGGTGCTCGACGGGATCGTCAACTCGGTCACCAACCAGGGCAACCCGAGCGAGACCGACTACGCCTACATCGGACCCGCCGGCGCGCAGCCCTACGCCGTGATCTACAACCTGGCGAACTACGATATCTCCCCGGGCGGCGTGGTGTACTTCAACGACCCGGCCGTCAACGTCCGCATGAACAGCAGCATGAAGGCCCCGACCGTGGACGAGATCCAGCTGTCCGGCGCCTACAGCTTCAACAACGACACGGTCGGCACCGGGTTCGTCAGCCTGACCGCCGTCACCAAGACCTGGAAGAACCTGATCAGCTACCGGGTCGGCAACGACGGCACGGTCCAGGACGCCTACGGCCAGAGCTACTACCTCAAGGTGTGGGACAACGACAGCCTGGCCGAGCGCAAGTACCGCGGCCTGGAAGCCCAGGTCGACGCAACCAAGGGCGCCTTCCACCTGGCCGGCAACATCTCCTGGAGCCGCCTGGAAGGCAACTACGAGGGTGAGGGCACCAGCACCCCGGCCCGTGGCGAGGCCCTGCAGAACTTCACCATCGTCAACGGCGTGCGGATGTACAGCAACAGCGTCACCGCCCCCTACGGCTTCCTGGCCGGCCACACCCCGCTCAGCATGCGCTGGACCGGCGACCACACCACCGCCAACCGCTTCGGCAACTTCGTCATCGGCCTGGCGTACTCCTTCACCTCTGGCGCGCACTACAGCGACACCCGGACCATCACCCGCTCGCAGCTGAATTCGGCCCTCCCCGGTGAGTTCGGGACCTCGACCACCCAGTACCGGGATGGCAAGCGCGGCGAGTTCGTGCTCCCCGGCCAGGCCTACCTCGACCTGGCGATCACCCAGGAGTTCGAGTTCTTCAAGGTCAAGTCCACCCCGGTCAAGGGCTTCCTCAAGGTGGTCGTGACCAACTTCCTGAACCACCAGCAGATCATCGGCTGGAACACCTCCTCCAACGCTGCCACCGGCGCCGCCAACGCCGGCCTGGCCAGCCCCTGGGTGCGCGGTTCCGCCTACGGCACCTCCACCAGCGCCTCCAACTACGGCGCCGCCCGCAACATCACCCTCTCCGCCGGCCTCCGCTTCTAGCCTCCGGCGCAACCCTGCGAAACGAGCCCCGAAAGGGGCTCGTTTCCTTTTCCGGGTCCCGGCTCAGCCTTCGCCCGCCGGACCGTCCTCCTTCGTCGCCTCCACCTCCAGCGTCCGGCGGACCTTCCTGCCTCCGGCTTCCAGTTCGAGGATGTGCTTGCCGGCCGGGACGAAGGCCCGGCGCCCCTCGGGGAGGCCCGGCAGGGCGGACCGGTCGACCAGCAGGTCCCAGTCGATGCGGTTGAGCCCGGCCTTGGCCGCCGGGGTCCAGCGCCGCAGCAGCTTCTCCTTGGCGTCCAGCAGGCGCAGCGTGACCGGGCCAGCGGCCTGGAGGTGGAACCAGAGGGGCAGCGGGTCCGCCTCGCGGGGGCTGAACCAGGTGGGGCGGTCGGCCTTCCACCAGGCCTGGGCCTTCTGCCTGGGCACCTCGAACAGGTGCAGGGCCTCGCCGCGCACCGGCGCGGTCCACTTCTGGAGGACGGCCGCCGGCGCCACCCAGACGCTGCGGCCGTGGGTGGCGGCGACCAGGTCGCCGGTCTTCGGGTGCACCGCCACGTCGTGCACCGGCACGTGCGGCAGGCCTCCGGTCAGGGCCTCCCAGCGCTTCCCGCCGTCCAGGCTGGCGAACAGGCCGAGGTCGGTGCCGGCGTAGAGCAGCTCCGGATTGACCGGGTCCTCGCGGACGGTGTTCAGGTTCTCCGCCGGAAGGTTGCCGTGGATCGGCGTCCAGGTGGCGCCGTGGTCCTCGCTGCGGAAGACCAGCGCCGCGGCCGTATCGTCGCGGAGGGCGCTGAAGGCGGCGTAGGCGCGGCCTTCGGCGTGGCGGCTGGCCTCGACCCGCACCACCCAGCGGCCGGAGGGCAGGCCTGCGCCCTCCTTCCAGGAATGGCCCCCGTCGCGGCTCGCCCAGACCCGGCCGTCGTCGGTGCCGGCGTAGAGCAGGCCGAAGCGCCTGGGGCTCTCGGCGAGGGTGGTGAGGGTGCCGAAGGGCACGTTGCCGGATCCACCGACGAAGGGGGCGCGGGCGGTGGACAGGTCCGCACTGATGGCCGTCCAGGTGTCGCCGCGGTCGAAGCTCCGCAGCACCTGCTGGGCGCCGGCGTAGAGGATCTCGGGACTGTGCGGCGACAGCAGGATCGGGGTCATCCAGTTGAAGCGGTAGGGCGGTTCCTTCAGTGCCTGGGCCGGGCGGATCGAGGCCCGCTCGCCGGTCTTGAGGTTCAGCCGGCCCATGTGGCCGAACTGGCTCTCGGTGTACACGGTCGCGTTGTCCTTCGGGCTCACCTGCACGAAGCCGCCGTCCCCGCCCCAGATGAAGCTCCAGCCGTCCTTCTGCTGCCCCGGCTTGAGGGGTCGCGCCGGCCCCGTCATCACGCCGTTGTCCTGCAGTCCGGTGTAGATCCGGTAGGGCTCGGCCAGGTCCACCGCCACCGTGTAGCACTGCGCCACCGGAAGGTTCTTCACCGCCCGCCAGGTCTCCCCGGCATCCATCGAGATGTTCAGCCCGCCGTCGTTGCCCAGCACCAGCCGGCGCGGGTTGCGCGGATCGATCCAGAGGTCGTGGTGGTCGGCGTGGACACCCTCCCAGTGGGCCCCGGACTCGCCGTTCAGGCCCTTGAAGGTCCGCCCGCCGTCGCTGGAGCCGATCAGCGGCACGCCCAGCAGGTAGACCCGGCGGTCGTCGGCGGGATCGACCCGCACCTGGCCGAAGTAGTAGCCGTAGGTGTAGGTGAGCCCGTCGATCCGGCGGTCGTGGGTGCGCGTCCAGGTGGTCCCGCCGTCGACCGTGGCGTAGAGCTCGGGCCCGACGATGTCCGTCTCCACCAGCGCCGCGTCGGCATCCCCGAGGTAGTCGACCAGGTCCTTCGGCGCGAGGGTGCCGGCCTTGAGCCGGTCCCGCACCACCTCTGCGGTGATGTCCTTGCGGAAGCCGTTCTCCTTGAGGAAGGCCTTCAGGCGCTTCGGTTCGAGCTTGAGGAGCTCCTCGGCGGTCAGGCCGCCCAGGCGCTTCGCGGTCAGGCGCTCCGGGTCCTCGAAGGGATCCTTCTCCTCCTTGCCGCGCAGCGCATGATTGTCGACGAAGGCGTACAGCTTCTTCGGATCCTGGCGGCTCTGGGCGAGGCCGATGCGGCCCACGGTGTCGCCCTTCGGCAGCCCACCCCCCAGTGGCGTCCAGGTGGTCCCGCCGTCGGTGCTCTTGTGCAGGCCGGAGCCCGCGCCGCTCTCCAGGAAGTCCCAGGGCCTGCGGTCCTTCTCCCAGAGCGCGGCGTAGAGGGTGGAGGGGTCCTTCCAGTCCATCAGCAGATCGGCGGCGCCGGTGCGCCGGCCGCCGGGCAGCACGCAGGTCCAGCTGCGGCCGCCGTCGGTGGTCCGGTACACGCCGCGCTCGCCGCCATCGCTGTAGAGCGGGCCCTGGGCGGCCACGTAGACGGTGTCGGGGTCCTTGGGGTGCAGCACGATCCGGGCGATCCGGTGGCTGCCGCGGAGGCCCAGGTGCTTCCAGGTGCGGCCGCCGTCGTCGCTCCGGAACACCCCGGTGCCCGCGTAGGAGCTGCGGCTGGCGTTCGGCTCGCCGGTGCCGACCCAGATCGTCCCCGGCACGCCGGGCTCGGCCCAGCGCACGGCCACGTCGCCCAGGGCGAAGGCCTCCTCGCGGTCGAAGAGCGGCTCCCAGGTGCTGCCGTCGGTGCGGGTGATCCACAGTCCGCCGGTGGCGAAGGCCGCCAGCCAGACCTCGGGGCGGCGCTCGTCCGCGGCCAGCGCCACCACCCGGCCGCCCTGGCCCATCGGCCCCACGCAGCGGAAGGGGATCGCCGCCAGTGGGCTTGCGGCTTCCATCGCCCGCCGCGCCTCGGCCGCGCGCGCGAACACCGCAGGATCCGGCGTCGCCACCGCTGGATGCAGCTGCACGGCCCGCTCCGCCCGGGTCGGCGGCTGCGCCTGCGCCACCAGCAGCATCGACGTGAACGGAAGCAGCCCTGCGCGCATCTTAAACCTCGTGAGATGAGGCAAGTGTAGCAAGGCCCTGCGCTCAGAGTCCGAGCAGCTCCTTCAGCTTCGGGGTGACCGAGCGGCTCACCTCCAGGTCCACGCCCTCGGCGACCCGCACCGAGGCCCGGCCTCCGTCCAGGGGCTTGAGCCCGAGCACCGCCTCCGGGCGCAGCAGCAGGTGCCGCTGGATCCGCACCAGGCCGGCCTCCGGGAAGGACTCCTCGACCTCGGCGAGGCTGGTCCAGTCGGTGCGGTGGCGCTGTCCCTGGCTCCAGGCCCAGACCTCCTCGTCCTCCACCTCGAAGTGGGAGACCCGGCGCAGGTCCAGGAACACGTGGCCGTCGCCGGCCTTCACCGGGAACCGGCTCGGCGAGGCGATCGCCTTGAGTTCCGCCGGGCTGCGCCGCGGCACCTCCTGGCGGCGCAGCTTCGCCAGGGTCTTCGCCAGCCGCTCGCTGGAGATGGGCTTGAGCACGTAGTCCACGGCGTCGGTCTCGAAGGCGCGCACGGCGTGCTCAGAGAAGGCGGTCACGAACACCACCGGCGGGGGATCCTTCAGTTCCGCCACCAGTTCGAGCCCCGATGCCCCGGGCATGTGGATGTCCAGGAACAGCGCATCCAGCGGCGGCGCCTGCTCCATCCAGGCCAGCAGCGACGGGCCGTCCGGCAGCTCGGCCAGGACCTCGCAGCCGGCCTCCCGCAGCAGCCGGCCCAGGCGGGCCCGGGCGAGGGGCTCGTCGTCAGCAAGTGCAACCTTGAGTGCGCTCATGGCCTTCGCTCCCGTTCGAACCTCGATTCGCGTTCACGCACCGTACCCGCCCCGGGCCTCCAGCGGCAGCCAGAGGTCGGCCACCACCCATTCTCCCTCGCTCCGCAGCCTGACGGAGGCGTCCTTGCCGTAGGCCAGCTCGAGCCGCGCCTCCAGGTTGCGCAGCCCGGTGCCGTTGCCCAGGACCAGCGGCAGGGCCTTGCCGGTGTTGGACACCCGCAGCCGCAGGCCGCCGCCCTCGCGGTGCAGTTCGATGCGCAGCTCCCCGCCGGCGGGGAAGGGGGCGATGCCGTGCTTGATGGCGTTCTCCACGAAGGGCTGGACGATGAACGGCGGGGTCTTCACCGCGTCCAGGCTCTCGTCCCAGTCCCACTGGACGCGCAGGCGTTCCGCCAGACGGATCCCTTCCACCGCCAGGTAGCGCTCCACCAGCATCCGTTCCTGGCGCAGCGCCTCCAGCGGCTCGTCGCCGTGGGTGAGCAGGCCCCGGTAGAGTTCCGCCAAGTCCAGCAGGCTCTTCTCGGCGGCGACGGGGTCGGTGTGCACCAGCTCGGCCAGGCCGTTCAGGGCATTGAACAGGAAGTGCGGGCTGAGCTGGCCGCGGAGCAGGATCCACTGGGCCTCGGCGGCGCGGTGCTCGGCGGCGCGCTTCTCCCGCTCGGTGCGCTCGCCGTTCATGATGAACCAGCCGATCAGGGTGCTGGCCGGCACGTGCAGGGCGAGGGCGGTGAGCAGGGAGGGGAACAGCTGCATGGGCGCCTTGAGCCCCGCCAGCCGGAGCAGGCCGGTTTCGACGAGCACCAGCAGGGCGATGAAGGCGGCGCCGACCACGACCGCCTGGAGGATGCCGCGGCGCAGGGGGGCCTCGAGCCGGCTGTCGCCGGTCCACAGCCACGCCAGGGGCGACAGGGCGGCGTAGAAGACCGCAATGGACATCGGCCCCAGGATCGCCGACAGGACCGCGAGGGCGGTGTGGGCGCAGCCGACCTTCAGGTAGAGGAACAGGCTGACGCCGGTGAAGGGGATGGCGAACACCAGGATGGTGACCCACACCCAGGGCTTCCGCAGGCGGGATCCCAGGTAGTGGCGAAGCGCTCCGATCCTCACGGCCTTCCTTCCCTGCGTGTCTCCAGAGGATCCTCCCAGACTGCCGGCCGGGCGGGAAGGACCCCGGGCCCGGCGGCGGCCGCCCCGGGCCGAACGGTTGTGCCCGGGCGGGTCAGCAACCGGCTCCTGCTGCGGTGCCCGCGTCCGTGCGGCATGATGGTCCGTCCGGGAGGTGCCCCATGCGATTCCTGTCCCTTTCCCTGGCCGGCGCGGTCCTCGCCGCCGGCCCCACTGGAGGATCCCCCGCCATGAACCTTCACGCCTTCACGGTCAACACCCTCGATGGACGGCCGAAGGCCCTGGCCGATTTCAAGGGCAAGGTGGTGCTGGTGGTGAACGTCGCCTCCGAGTGCGGCTACACGCCCCAGTACGCGGGGCTGCAGAAGCTGTACGAGGCGCACCGGGCCCGCGGCCTCGAGGTGCTCGGCTTCCCGTGCAACCAGTTCGGCGCCCAGGAGCCCGGCAGCGCCGCGCAGATCCAGGCCTTCTGCTCGAAGAACTACGGCGTCACCTTCCCGCTCTTCGAGAAGGTCGACGTCAAGGGGAGCCGGCAGGCTCCGCTCTTCGCCTTCCTGGCCGACGGCCACGGCGAACCGAAGTGGAACTTCCACAAGTACCTGGTCGGAAAGGATGGCCGGGTGCTGAAGGCCTTCCCGAGCAAGGTCGCGCCCGACAGCCCGGAGCTGCTCGCCGCCATCGCAGAGGCGATGAAGTAGCCCGGCTCGGCCCGGAACGCCGGGTTGCCTGTGTCGCCCTGCCACGCCCGCCCCGCCGGCCGTTGCAACATGCCTGGGAAAGTTCCTTCAACCTTTTCCAAAGGCCCGCGCTTCAACCCGTTCGGATTTGGCACATCCCATGAGATGTCCCCGCCGTGGGACGCACCCACCTTCCCGCAGACCGCGGAACCCAGGAGCCCGACATGAACCGCACGCACCTCCTTCTCGTCCTCGCCGGCACCTTCATCAGCGGCGCCGCCCTGCTGGCCCAGGACACCACCACCCCGAAGCGCGAAGCGCAGGTGGAGCGCCGCGCCGCCCGCCAGCAGAAGCGCATCGACCAGGGCGTCGCCACCGGCAAGCTGACCCCGAAGGAGGCCGCGAACCTCGAGCGCCGCGAAGCCAAGATCGAGAAGGACATCGCCAAGGCCGAGGCCGACGGCAAGATCACCAAGAAGGAACAGGCGAAGCTCAACGCCGAGGAGAACCGCGCCTCCCGCAAGATCGCCCGCAAGAAGCACAACGCCCGCACCGTCCCCCAGTAGGGCGCCCGCCCACGAAGGCCTTTGCCGGTGGCCCCCGGGCCATGCGCACGGGGTTTGCCCGCGCGCCGGGGCCGCCCTGGCCTTCGCATCCCCATCCGAGGAGACCGCCATGAACCGGATCATCGCCCTCGCCCTGCTCGTTGCCGCCGTGCCGCTGTCCGCCCACGGCCGCCCGATGCGCCACCGCCACCGCCCGCTGCTCGTCGTCGGCGGGCCCTTCGGTCCGCCCCGTGTCCAGGTCCGGGTGCGGCCCTGCCTGCCGCCCCGGCCGCGGGTCGTCGTGTTCCTGCCCTGATCGCCTTCAGCGCGTCCGGGGTCGCAGCACCAGCGGCCGGCCGTCCACCGGTTCGGCCGGCCGCAGCCCGAGTTCCTTCGCCAGGGTGGGGGCAAGGTCCACCGTGCGGACCGGCTCGGTCCGCCGCTCCGGCCGCCAGGGCCCCCAGAACACCAGCGGGATGCGCCGGTCGTAGTCCCAGGGCGAGCCGTGGCTGACCACATCCGGCGGCTCGTCGAAAGTGAAGAACGGCGCCAGGGCGAGCAGGATGTCGCCCGACCGCCCGGACACCACGCTCAGCTTGACCCGCTCAGGAATGCCGCGCTGGCGGGGTCCCGCCTCCGGATCCAGCACCTTCGATGCGATCTCCTCCTGGGTCCAGGCGCCGGCGATCTCGGGCTGGCCGCGCAGCACCATCACCGCGGCGGACAGGATCTCCGCCCGGGTGCGGAGCTTCGACTGCAGGGCCTCCTCCCGCAGCCAGAGCTGCATGGATCCAGGCTTGGCATGGAAGAACGGGCCGGGCACGCCGAGCACCTGGGCGACCTGCTGCTCGACCCGCGCCAGCCACTCCTTGTGGCTGCCGCGGCGGGCGGCGATCCCCTGCTGCTGGAGCCGCTCGCAGAAGTCCGTGCAGCCGTGGTCGGCGGCGAGGACCACCCAGGCCCCGGGATCCCGCTCGAGGATCCTGCCGAGGAACTGGGACAGGCGGCGGTCGAGGCGCTTGATCTGGTCGCGCATTTCCGGGCCGGCGTTGCCGAACCGGTGGCCGATGTAGTCGGTGGCCGAGAGGCCCACCACCAGCAGGTCGGTGCGGCCGGGCGCGCCGAGGCCTTCGGCCCGGAGCAGGGCCTCGGCGGTGCCCATGATCGCCTCGTCGAACATGGGCGACGGCCGGAACCGGCTCCAGAAGGCTTCGTCCATCGGCATTCCCACGCCCTTCAGCAGGCGCGGAAGGCCGGCGGTCAGCGTCCTTCCCGGCAGCTGGTAGTCGACCGGGGGGCCTGCCTCCGCGGGTTCCAGCGGCGCCCACAGGAGGGAGCGGTCCTCGAGTCCGGCATTGAAGGCACGGTTGTGCTCGACCAGCCAGTCCGGCAGGGCCCGGGCATAGGCGGTCGAGGTGGTGAACCCGGCCCCGCCCTCGAACCAGTAGACCGCGTCGGCCTTCCGGCCGGCCATGAGGATCGCGGAGCGGTCCTTGCCGCTGACCGTGAACACGCGCGCCCCCGGCGCCTGCTCCTTCAGCCAGCCCGCAAGGGTGGTGCCCTGGAACCAGCGGGCGCTGCTGCCTTCCGTCTTCACCAGGCCGAGGGTCTGCACGCCCGGATCGCCCACGCAGTACACCCACTTCTTCGTTGCCGGATCGTACCAGTTGTTCTCGGTGATCCCGGTGTGCGCCGGGTGGCGCCCGCTGAGCAGGACCGAATGGCCGGGACCCGTCTCCGTGTAGCCGTGATCATGGTAGGCGGCGACGAAGTGGGTTCCCTCCCGCAGCAGCCGGCCGAGGCCTCCGGGCAGGTCCTGGCCCAGCCGGCTCACCAGGTCGGCCGACAACTGGTCCACCGAGACCACCACCGTCAGGCGCGGAGGCGCCAAGGCCGCCAAGGGCAGGGACATCAGCAGGCTGAAACCGCAGAGGAATCGCATCGGGGCTCCCGTTCCAGTCTCCCCTGCCAGGGCCGGGTGGGGGTAGTCCCCGGCCGCCCGGTCGCCGCCTGGCCATGGTGGCCGGGCCCGGGCGTTGCTAGAATGGCCCTTATCCCTGGCGCCCCGGAGGTCGCCCGGTTCTTTCTGGGGTAGCCACACGATGGGACCGGAGTCCGCAGCCGAGGTCGGAGCCTTCCACCCCTCCACCCGCCTGTACCGGTTCACCACGCTGGTGTTCATCAGCCTGCTGACCTTCGGCAGCTACTTCGCCTACGACAGCATCGGGGCCCTGGCCAGCACCCTGATCAAGGAACTGCACCTCGGGCGGGAGACCATCGGCAGCCTCTATTCGGCCTATTCCCTGGCCGCCATCGGCATCGTGTTCTTCGGCGGCATGCTGATCGACCGCATGGGGCCCCGCCGGGCCAGCCTGCTGTTCTCGGTCCTGGTGACCGTGGGCGCGGTGGTCGTCGCCATGGCCCAGAACACCTGGATGCTGTTCCTGGGCCGGTTCCTGTTCGGCGCCGGCTCGGAATCCCTGGTGGTGGCCCAGAGCGCCATCATCTCGCGCTGGTTCAAGGGCAAGGAGATGGCCCTGGCCTTCGGCATCAGCCTCACCATCAGCCGCCTCGGGACCCTGTTCAGCTTCAACACCGAGCAGCTCATCGCCACCTACTTCGGCAGCTACCGCACCGCCCTCTGGGCCGCCGCCCTGCTGTGCCTGTTCTCGCTGCTCTGCAACCTCGTCTACAACGCCCTCGACCTCCGCGGCGAGCGCGCCCTCAAGCTCCCCGAGGCCGGCGCCGGCGACCGGATCGTGTTCTCCGACATCCGCAGGTTCGGCGCCTCCTACTGGTACGTCGTCCTGCTCTGCGTCACCTTCTACAGCGCCATCTTCCCGTTCACCGCCCTCTCCACCGACATGTTCGCCACCAAGTGGGGCTACCCCGGCGACGCGGGCGGGTCAGGCAGCCTCCTGGTCCAGGTGTTCGGCAGCTTCTTCCACATGTTCAGCACCAGCGGCGGCATCACCAGCATCGTGATCTTCGCCTCGATGGTGTTCGCCCCCTTCGCCGGCAGCCTGGTCGACCGCTTCGGCAGGCGCGCCTCGGTGATGGTCCTGGGCTCCCTGCTGCTGATCCCGGCCCACCTGCTCATGGGCATCACCCACTGGAACCCGATCCCGATGATGGTGCTGCTGGGGGTGGCCTTCGTGCTGGTTCCCTCGGCGCTCTGGCCCTCGGTGCCCATGGTCGTCGAGGAGTCCCGGGTGGGCACCGCCTTCGGCCTGCTGACCGCCATCCAGAACCTGGGGCTCATGGTCTTCCCCAAGGCCAGCGGCTTCCTGATCGACCGCACCAAGGACTACACCAACACCCAGGTGATGTTCGCGGCCCTCGGCATCGCCGGGCTGGTGTTCTCGGTGCTCCTGCTCGGCGCCGACCGGCGCCGGGGGCGCGTGCTCGAGGACACCCGGTCGGCCTGAGGCCCGCCTCAGAACTGCGCGCGGAAGGCCTCGAACTCGGCGCGCAGGGCCTGGACCTGCCCCTTGAGCCGCTCCACCTCGTCCTCCAGCAGGGCCAGCCGCGAGGGCGCCGGGGTGGCCAGGGGCGCGCCGGGGGAATCGGCCTCCACCGGGCCTGCGAGCAGATGGGTGATGCGCGCCTCCCTCGCGCCGGGTGCCCGGGGAAGGCGCAACGCGAGGGGGGGTTCGGCCTCCATCAGCGCCGCAAGCCCCGCCTCCACCTCGGCGAGGTCCTGGAAGGCGTACATCCGGGTGCAGCGGGAGCGCAGCTCGCCGGGGGTCTGCGCGCCACGCAGCAGCAGTTCCGCCAGCAGCGCCGACTCCTGCACCGACAGGTGCAGGGCCTCCTCGAGACGGTGCTCGTACTTGAGGGCACGGGAGCCCGCCCCGGTCACTTCGTAGATCAGGCCGCGGCGGCGCAGCCCCTCCAGCCCGACGACGACCGACGGCTCGTCCAGGGCCAGCACCGGATCGCGGCTGCTGCTCTGGTTGCAGGCGTTCAGCAGGGCATTGAGGGTCAGCGGATAGTAGTCCGGCGTGCTCAGCTGCTTCTCGACCAGGCAGCCGAGGATGCGGCCTTCCACGGTGTCCAGCGGCGGTTCGAACATGGCGCAGGCTCCTGCTACGAGCCTACGCCGGTCACGGTATAATGAAAGCCACCCCATGCTGTTCCGCCGCTTTCACGCCATCGCCCTCGGGGCCATCCTGCTCCTGGGCGGGCCCGTTCCCGCCGTCTCCCCGTGCACGCCGCACACCGTCGCCCCCTTCCTGATCCCGCGGGCCGCCTGGGACACGCTGCTCCACGTCCGCCTGCACCGCAAGCCGCCGCCGGGCCACGTCGGCGGCCGCCGCTTCGGCAACTACGGCCGTGGCGGCGAGCAGCAGCTGCCGGTGCGCACCGCCCGCGGCAGCCGGATCGACTACCAGGAATGGGACATCCACCCCAGGCGGCCCGGGCGGAGCCGCGGGGCGGAGCGCCTGGTCACGGGCTCGGACGGCCGCGCCTGGTACAGCGCCGACCACTACTGCTCCTTCACCGAGATGGTCCGGTGAGGGACCTGGCCTTCCTGCTCGAGCCGCCCGGCCAGGCGGTCACCACCGACGCCCCTCCGGAGGCGCTCTGGGACGCCCTGCAGGGACTCGGCGGACGCGGCCTGCAGTCCCGATTCCTGCGCGGCGCGCGGATGGAGACGCTGGACGGCGCCCTGGCCGAATTCGCCGCGGCCCTGCAGTTCCCCCCCTACGCCTCGGCCACCCTGGACGGCCTCGACGAGTGCCTGAACGACCTGGACTGGCTGCCCCCCGGGCCGCTCGCGCTGGTGCTCCTGGCCTCCGACCGCAACCTGGCGCGGGCCTCCGCCGCCGACCAGGACGCCCTGGCCCGGATCCTGGCCACCGCGGTGCGGGCCTGGAACGACGGCGAGAATGGCGGATCCCGCACGCTGCACGTGATCTTCCAGTCGGACTTCTAGGAGCCCGCCAGGTAGGCCGCCAGGCCCTTCCGCGCCTGTGCCTGCAGGGACCGCTGGAACCAGCCCATGCCGCCGAAGAGGGCGCCCTTCCATCCCAGCGCCTGCCTCGCCCAGGCGTGCAGGTCGAAGCCGTCGCGGTGGGCCAGGATCAGGCCGTCCTTGAACCCGAACTGGCCGGTGATGATGTTGTGCACCGGCCGGCCACTCCTGGAAAACGTGTAGCGCGCCTCCCAGGCCACCTCGCCACGCTCGTCGTCCGCCGCCCGCACCGTGAAGGTCACCCGCAGGTCCCGGGCGCGCGCCAGCAGCATCCGCCACATGCCGCAGACGTGGGCGTGATCGAGCAGGCCGAAGGCCGGGTCGCTGAAGGCCGCCTCCGGGTGGTAGCAGGCCACCATCGCCTCGGCGTCGCCGCGGGCGAAGGCTTCGTAGAAGCGGGTGAGCAGGACGGCGTGGGGGTGCACTAGCCGCCCACCACGCCCTCGACCGGGCTGCTGGCGCTGGCGTACAGGCGCTTGGGCATGCGCCCCGCCTCCCAGGCCAGGCGGCCGGCGCGGACCGCGTCGCGCATGGCCTGGGCCATTTTCTCCGGTTTCGGGGATTCGGCCACCGCGGTGTTCAGCAGCACCGCGTCGGCCCCCAGTTCCATGGCCAGGGCGGCGTCGGAGGCGGTGCCCACCCCGGCGTCCACCACCATCGGCAGTCCGTAGGGCTGGAGCACCTCGCGGATCAGCAGCAGGGTGTAGGGGTTCTGCACACCCAGCCCAGAACCGATGGCGCTGCCCAGCGGCATCACCGCCGCACAGCCGGCGTCGGCCAGCTTCTTCGCCAGGATCGGGTCGGCGTTGACGTAGGGCAGGACGATGAAGCCCTCCTTCACCAGGATCCGAGCCGCCTCGAGGGTCTCCTCGTTGTCCGGGTAGAGGGACTTCGGGTCGCCGATCACCTCCAGCTTGATCCAGGGCGTGTCCAGGGCCTCCCGCGCCAGCCGCGACACTCGCAGCGCCTCCTCGCGGGTGTAGCAGCCGGCGGTGTTCGGCAGCAGGGCGATGTCCTTGGGGATCCAGTTGAGGATGTTGTCCTCGCCGGCGGCGTTCAGGTCGAAGCGGCGCACCGCCAGGGTCACCATGTCCACCTCGGCGGCCCGGTAGCAGGCCTGCATGGTGGCGAAATCCTTGTACTTGCCGGTGCCGAGGACCAGGCGGCTGGAGAAGGTGCGGTCGGCGATCGTGAGCATGGGTTCCTGCCTCTGGATCCCAGTCTACCGCCGCCCGCCGGTCAGGCCGTGGCCGCCGCCCGCCGTCGGGTCCAGCGCCGCTTCACCTCGAAGGCGAAGTTGTCGAGCAGCTCCGGGTCCGGCGGCTCGCCATTCAGGGACAGGGTCAACGAAAGCAGCCCCTCGCGTTCGGCCACGTGGGTGAGCTGGGCCTCGGCCAGCTTGTTGGGCATGCACTCGAGGGGTCCGACCAGCACGGCGCCGTCGATCTCCCCGCGCCGCCAGGCGCGGATCGGCACGCCCAGGCTGAGCACCGTCTCGCCTTCGAGGGCGTCGCGCATGTACGGCGCGGCCGCCTCCAGGACCTCCGGGATCGGCCCCGGCTCCGGCCAGCCGAAGACCTCGGCGGCCGGTCCGTGGCAGCGGCCGAAGATCCGCTCCCGCACCCAGCGCTCCAGGTGGTCCCTGAGCCCGCCGCGGTCGCCCCTGGCCCAGGCCTGGTGCTCGGAGTACTGGAGCATCTCCGCCATCGGCTCCAGCACCACGCGCAGGCCGCGCGCCTCCAGGGCCTCGGCCACCCTGCCGTTGGCGAAGGCATCCAGGCGCACGTAGATCTCGCCGGCCAGCAGCACCTTCGGCCGTTCCTCCCCGCGGTCCAGCGCGGCCAGTTCCCGGGCCGCACGGCCGAGCAGCGCGGGCACCCCGTAGACCCGGCCGGTGGACGCCTCCAGCAGCACCCTGGCCCGGGACAGGTCGCCGCCCGTGGCCCGTTCCAGGGCCTGGGACAGGGCCAGCGACCAGCGCCGGTGGACCCGCTCCGCCTCCCCTGCCGTGCGTTCGGTCGGACGCACCTGGTGGAGCGCCCCCTGCAGCACGCCGAAGGCCACCAGGCCGGTGTAGGCCACCGCGGCGAACCCGGCCGGGAGACCCTGGAAGTAGTCGCCGAAGGGCGGCGACCACAGCCTCACCTGGTCGGCGCGTCCGAGCCGCTCGAGGATCATCCGGTGCAGGCTCTGGTAGGCGCCGAAGCGGCAGGGCCCGCAGGCGGTGGGCATGAGGAAGATGAATCGCCCCTCCGGCTCGCCGGCGACCCGGTCGAGCAGCCCGCCGAGGGTCAGGGTCATCGGCAGGCACTCCTTTCCCGAGGTGTGGCGGCGGCCCTCCTTGAGGGTCTCCGGCCGGGACGGAGGCAGCACCTCCGCCGGGACGCCCAGCCCGCGCACCGCCGCCGCCACCGCCTCGGCTTCCGGGCCCATGGGCGGGACCAGCAGCCGGTCGCCGCGGCGCAGGACGTCCACGAACCGCTGGCTCTCGATGCGCAACTCGGCCGGATCGGGTCCCGCGCCTTCCCGGCCCGCGCGCAGGTCCTCGCGGACGCAGTGCAGGAACGCCTCCATCCGCGTCTTGGTGCCGGCGTCGCCGGCGTGGCCGTCGGTTTCCACGATGGCGAAGGGCTTGCCTTCCATCAGCCAGCCGAAGGTGTGGACGGTGAAGCTGTCCGGCCCGCAGGCGTAGTTCGAGCAGAAGACGCCGTAGAGCCCCGGTGTCCGGCGGACCTCCCAGGCCGCGCGCAGGATCCGCTGGCTGTGGCCCCAGAACACCTCGTGGAAGACCGGGGCGTCCGCCCCGAGGGGCAGGCAGTCGAGGGGAATGGCCAGCGCGCCCTGCTCGCGGAGGATCGCAGGGACATTCGAGTTCAGCACGTCGTTGTGGATGGTGTAGCCGCGGCCGAGCACCGCCACGGGAATGGCGCCGGTCTCCCGGCAGAAGTCCAGCGCCCGGACGCCGAGCACCCGCAGGTCCGCCTCGAACCGGGCCTGGGCCTCGCGCCCCGCGGTCCAGGCCGCCCGCCAGCGGCCTTCGTCCTCGATCCCGAGCCGGGAGGCCAGATCCCGGCAGGAGGACAGGAACGCCTCCGAGTCGAAGAAGCCGCTGCCCATGTCCACCACCGGGGACAGGATCCGGGCCTCCGGCAGGCCCAGCCGGAGCACGTCCGGCGCGCCCTGGGTGATCGGACAGACCGAGGAGTGCGCTTCGCCGTCCACCCGCGGCACCTCGCGGATCATGGGCAGGAACAGAAAGTCCGCGCCGGCCTCCGCCAGCCCCGAGGCAATGCCGTGGTACTGCTGCATGGGCGCGCAGAAGGGCACGGCCGCGGTCTCGAGCCCCCGGCGGAGGTCCTCCCGGCCGGCCCCCGTGCCGATCCGCAGGTCGCAGCCGAGTTCGCGCAGGAAGGTGCCGAAGAACGGCAGCAGGCCCTGCAGCTGGAACTCGCCGGAACAGGCGACGACTGGTCCCCCGCGGCGCGCCGACAGCTCGGCGACCAGGCCCTCCAGCCGGGCCCGGCGCTCGCGGAAGGGGTCCGGCGCCCGGTCCGGCAGCTTCCTCCCCCGCACCCCCTGGTCCCACAGCGAGCAGTTCCCGCCCCAGGTGAAGCGCTTCGCCTCGCCTTCCACTTCGGTGGTCAGGCGGTCGATGCGGCAGCGGTTTCCGCCCTCGCCGCAGCCGCGGGTGGAGGTGCAGACGAAGCGGTCCTTGCGGGTGACCCGGGCCGCCAGCAGACGCGCACCGTCCACCGAAGGCAGCCCGCGCCAGGGCAGTTCCTCGACCGCCAGGCGGGCGATCCCGATCGCGCCCATCAGTCCAGGCTCGGGCGGCACGACCACCTCCGCGCCGGTCTGCCGGGCGACGGCGGCGGCCAGGGCATCCGCGGCGAAGGGCATGCCCTGGCAGAACACCACCTGGCCCACGGAGCGGCTGCCCTTCACGCGGTTCAGGTAGTTGGCGACCACGGAATCGTAGATGCCGGCGATGATCCGCTCCTGGGAAACCCCCGCCGCCACCGCCTCGTCCATGACCTCGGCCATGAAGATCGAACAGTGCTGGCCCAGGTCCGCACCTCCTTCGGCCGCCAGGGCCATCGCCCCCAGCCGGGCGGCGTCCGTCCCCGGGGCGAAACGCCGCCCCTGTTCCTCGATGAAGGATCCGGTCCCGGCCGAGCAGGCCTCGTTCATCGCGGCATCCACCACCCGCCCGCCGGCCAGCCGGATGTACTTGGCATCCTGCCCGCCGATCTCGAAGATCGTGTCCACCCGGGAATCGCAGGTCAGGGCCCCGGCGGCGTGGGCGGCGATCTCGTTGAGCACGGTGACCGACCCGGAGCCGAAGCAGGTGGCCAGCAGGGAGCCGACGATGTCGCGGCCGGAGCCGGTGACCCCGAACCCGCGGAGGGGGTTGCGGCCCGCGGGGCCGGCCAGGAAATCGCGCATCAGCTGCTGGGCCGCCGCCACCGGCGATCCGTCGGTGGGCAGGTAGCCGGACCACCGCACGGCCAGCGATTCCGCGTCCAGGCCGACCGCCTTCGATCCGGTCGAGCCGATGTCGAAGCCGAGGACCACGGCCCGCGCGTCATCCACCTCCGGCGGCGGCGGCTTCGGCAGCCGCCGCACCCTGGACAGGGAGGCGGAGAGCGGCGCCAGGGTGTCCAGGGCCGTCCCGGGGGGTCCTTGGAGCAGGGCGTCGAGGGGCGGCGGGCGCAGGGCCTCCGCCGCCGCATGGCGGGCCGCGCCCAGGGCCTCGAGGAACAGCCCCTCCTCCGGGTCCAGGTCGTGGACTTCCAGGCCGTGGCGCCCGGCGAAACCGCGGAAGTGGGCGCGGACCCGGGCCGACTGCGCCACGCCCCCCACCAGCGCCAGCAGGGACGGGCAGGTCGAGGGCTTCACCAGGCTCTGGACGTTCTCGGCGATGGCGTCGAGCAGGCCGGCCAGGATCCGCGCCCGGGATTCGCCCTTGTTGGCCAGGTGCGTCATGTCGGTCTTGAGGATCACCGGGCAGCGGCCCGAGAGCGGCGCCGGCGCGGTCTCGTCCGCGGCCAGCCGCGAGGCCCGTTCCACGTCGAGACCGAAGCGTCCCACCAGCTGCTGCAGGAAGTTGCCGGTGCCCTGGGCACAGCGGCCGTTCTCCCGGAAGGCTTCGGTGCCCCCCTCGCGGAGTTCCAGCACGGCGAATCCGCGGCTGCCGATGCTGACCAGGGTGGCCGGCCGGCCGCCCAGCCGTTCCCGCCCGCCGGCGGCCAGGGCCTGGCGCGTCGGGATCCTCGGCAGGGCCAGGATCCGCCCCAGCCGGCCAGTCACCGCCGCGCCGTCGAGGTCCGCCCAGCCCCAGGCCTGCAGCGCCCGCAGCAGGACCGGTCCCGGCTCCTTGCCGTGCTCCAGGCGCAGCCGCCGGACCGGGCTCAGGTGGCCGGGGGAGCCTGCCAGCTCCACCAGCTTGATCGTCTCGGCACCGAGGTCGATGCCTAGGAAACGCGCCATGCATCCTCCGCGCGGGATCCCCAGGCGGGGGTCCGCGTCGCCGGTTCCGGGGTCATCGGGGGGTCTTCCTTTCCGCCATGCCCAGGTTACGGACAGAGGCCCGCCGATGCGCGGGGAATTTCCACGCCGCTCTGCGGCGCTGGCAGCGGGCGGCCCAGGGCGGCCAGAATAGGGACGGAGGAGCCCCATGCGCCCCGTCCTGATCGTTCCCGGCTACGGCAACAGCGGTCCCGGCCACTGGCAGAGCCTCCTGGAATCCTCCACCGGCGCCCGGCGCGTGGACATGCCGAGCTGGCACTTCCCGCGCAAGGTCGGCTGGGTGGACGCCCTCGACGCGGCCATCGGCAGCTTCCACGAGGCGCCCCTGCTGGTGGCCCACTCCCTCGGCTGCATCGCCGTCGCCCACTGGGCGCGGACCGGGGCCCACGACGTTGCGGGCGCGCTGCTGGTGGCACCCACCGACGTCGAGCGCTCGGACGCGCTCGAGGCGGTGCGGGGCTTCTCGCCGATCCCCAAGTCGCGCCTGCCCTTCCCCAGCCTGGTGGTGGCCTCGGACAACGACCCTTTCATCTCGGAGCTTCGCGCCCGCGACCTGGCGCGCTGGTGGGGGGCCCGCTTCCACCTGCTCCACGGCGCCGGCCACATCAACACCGAGAGCGGCCACGGTCCCTGGGCCGAGGGCGAGGCCCTGCTGCAGGAGCTGCGGTGATCCATCGAGGCCTGGCCAACCTTCCGATCCGCGATGCCTACCGGATCCTCTCCTCGCTGGTGGTGCCGCGGCCGATCGCCTGGGTGCTCACGCGGTCCAGCGACGGCACCCTTAACCTCGCCCCCTTCTCGAGCTTCATGGGGATCTTCTACCCGCCGGCCCTGGCGATCAATTTCAGCCGCAAGCGCGAGGGCGCGATCAAGGACACCCACCGCAACCTGCGCGAGACCCGGGAGGCGGTGGTGCACATCCCCGACCGGCCCCTGCTGGAAGCCATGCACGCCAGCGCTGACGAGGTGGCTGAGAGCGAGGTCGACCTGCTCGGGCTGCCCACCGAGCCCTCCCTCCGGGTGGCGCCGCCGCGCCTGGCCCAGGCCGCCGTGGCCCTGGAGTGCCGGCTGCGCGAGGAGCACCCGCTCGGACCGGGCTCCGACCTGGTGATCCTCGACGTGATCCACGCGGCGGTGCGCGACGACCTCTGGGACGATGCCACCGACAGCGCGGACAGCAGCCGCTGGGAACCCGTTGCGCGGCTCGGCTCCCTGTCCGGGCCGAGCTACGCGGCCCTGGGCGAACGCATGGTCCTGGGGCGCCCCAAGCTGGAACGGCGCTGACCAAGCACCGGGGAGCGTCGCGTCGTCCGGGAAAGGCGGCCCTTCGTCAAGGGTCAGCGACCTCTGGTCCCCGGCGGAGCAGCGCACGCGCGGGCGATGCCTTAGGGTTGACCGGCAGACCCGGATTCCCATGGCCACCTTCGATGCCAAGAAGACCTCCTGGAGCGCCGACGAGGTGATGCACTTCGCGCGGCGGGCCGGCTTCGGGGTGAGCCCCGAGCGGGCCGCCCAGCTGGCGCAGCAGTCGCCGGCGACGGTGGTGAACGGCTGGGTCGACGGAACCGCCAGCGAAACCCAGGTGCAGGCGGCCCTGGCCTACGCCGACGTGGTCGACTACCCCGGCTACGGTTCGGAGCCCGACGACTGGGCGCCGCACGCCTTCCGCATCCGTGCCGAGCGCGGCTGGTTCTTCCACGCGCAGGCCTCCTGGGCGTGGCGCATGCAGTACGCCGCCAACCCGTTCGTGGAGAAGCTGGCCCTGTTCTGGCACAACTTCTTCGCCACCGGCGCCCAGAAGGTCGGGAACCTCGCCCTCAGCCTGAAGCAGATCCAGCTCTTCCGCGACCGCGGCCGCGGCGCCTTCGGCGACCTGCTGCGGGCGGTGAGCAAGGACCCGGCGATGATGCTGTGGCTGGACACCGTCCACAACATCGTCGAGAAGCCCACCGACGTGCCCAACGAGAATTACGCCCGGGAGGTGCTGGAGCTGTACAGCCTGGGCGTCGACAACGGGTACAACCAGAAGGACATCACCGAACTGGCCAAGGCCTTCAGCGGCTGGACCTTCATCGGCCGCGACTTCCCCGACCCCGACAACCCGTACACCTACAACGACGGCGAGTTCATCGTCTTCCGCGGCCAGGCCAACCCCTATCCGGACCACCCGGAGATCGGCGGCTACACCCGTCTGCCCGACCAGCGGATGAAGGGCACCTTCACCCTGTTCGGCGTCACCCTCGACCTCGGCGCCGCCAGCCACTTCGGCGAGGACGCCATCGACCTGATCCTGTCGCAGCGCGGACCGCAGTGCGCGGAGTTCCTCGCCCGCCGGATCCTGCTCGGCTTCCTCGGACCGGACCTGGGCGCGCCCGTGGTCCAGGACTTCAAGGCCCTGATCCTCGCCAGCGACTTCCAGCTGGGCGCGATCTTCAAGGCGCTGTTCACCTCCAGCGCCTTCTATGCCGCCGAACACCGGCACGCGCTGGTGGAGGGCCCCGCGGCCTGGACCGTGCGGGCCGCGCGGGCCCTCTGCCCGGACTTCGCCGCAGCGGTGGCGCCGCGCGCCTCCGGGGGCCTGCCGCTGTTCAGCGCCTGGGCCGACTTCGTGAACTGGGACGCCTCCGGCTTCCGCAACATGGGCCAGGACCTGCTCAACCCCCGCGGCCCCAACGGGTGGCGCGAACACGAAGGCTGGATGAACAGCGACGCGTACCGTCACCGCACCCGCACCGCCTCGGCCATCGCCCTGCAGGAGGGCCGCGGCGAGGACCACCTGGGGGTCGAGCGGCACTACTTCGAGGGCGACTACCGGGCCTGGTTCCCCGCCGCGCCGGCCTCCGCCCGGGCGGTGTTCGACCGGCTGGTGGCCCTGCTGCAGCCCGCGCCGATCGCCGACACGGTCCGCGACGCCTGGCTGAACCGGCTGTGGGGCGGCAGCTTCAGCTGGACGCCCGGCGCGGAGACCGAGCGCCGGGTCCGCCGGCTGGCCTACCTGATCCTGTGCAGTCCCGAAGGGCAACTCCAGTGAGGACGCCATGATCCACCGCAGGGCCTTCCTCCAGACCCTCGGCGCCGGTTCGGCGGCGCTGGCCTCCCTTGCCTGCGGCGGATCCGGCGGGGCGGCTCCGGGCGGCGATGGCGGCGGATCCGGCGGGCCGCCGCCCACACCCGCGCCCTCGGCCCCGATCCTGGTGGTGGTGCAGCTCTCCGGCGGCAACGACCTGCTCGACAGCCTGGTCCCCATCGGCGGCCCGAATGCCGGCCTGTATGCCATCGCCCGCCCCGGCCTCCGCCAGGATCCAGCCCAGCTGGTGGACATCGGGCAGGGACTCGCCCTGCCCGCCGGCTTCCTCGGCATGGCCGACCTCTACCGCCAGGGCAGGCTGGCGCTGCTGCCCGGCATCGGCATGCCGAACCCCACCCTCTCCCACTTCCTGGCCGAGGACCTGTGGCACCAGGGGGCCGCGATGCCGTCCGGCACCGGCTGGCTGGGACGCTGGGCCGATGCGGCCTTCCTGCCCGGCGGCGATCCGCTCCGCGGCATCACTGTCGACGGCGTCAACCTCGCCCTCGAAGGGTCCACCCGCGCCTTCGTCGGCATCTCCAGCCCGGACGGCTACGGCTTCCCGTCGACCCGCAACGACTGGGGCAGCGTCGAGGATCCCGCGCCCCTGCGCGCCGCCTTCAGCGACGGCTTCGCATCCGGCAACGGCGGCGGCTCCGGGCTGCGCGCGGCCCGCGCCGCCGGCCAGCTCTACGACCAGGCCCAGCGCTCCTTCGGCACGCTCATGGGCAGCACCCGCCGGGCCCCCGCCGTCCCCTACCCCGGCGACGCCAAGCACCCGGACCCGGACCTCCGGGACGGCTGGTTCGGGCTGTCGGAACAGCTCAAGTTCGTCGCCGAGATGATCGCCAAGGGCGTGCCGGGCCAGGCCTTCCACGTGGTCCAGGGCGGCTACGACACCCACAGCAACCACGCCCGCGACCATGCGGCCCTGCTGAAGGAGCTCGGCGGATCCCTGTCGGCCTTCTACGCCGACCTGGCCACCATCACGACCGCCCAGGGCCCGGCCCAGGAGCGCGTGCTGGTCATGGCCTGGAGCGAGTTCGGCCGGCGCGTGGCGGAGAACAACGGCGGCCTCGACCACGGCACCGCGGGACTCGCCTTCTGCCTGGGCAAGGGCGTGAAGGGCGGCATCCACTCCGACTATCCCGACCTCTCCAAGCTCGACGGCGATGGCAACCTGAAGCACACGAAGGACTTCAGGAGCCTCTACGCGACCGTGCTCGAACGCTGGCTGGGGGCCCGCAGTTCCTCGATCCTGGGCGCCTCCTACCCGCTGCTCGGCTTCCTCTGATCCCGGCGGCCGGCACCGGGCCCTTGCGAGGGACCGGCCGCTCGTGGGAAGGTGGGGGCACCGATGGAGGAGCGGTCCCCATCAGTAGCGACGGCGAGGGCCAGGAGCCCGCTGACCCGGCGTGAAAGGGGAGGGCCGCCGAAGGGGGGACGGATCCTGGCCGCCCGCCCTGGACGCAGAGGCGAAAGCCCTGCGGCTGTCGTGCCGGCAACACCGGCGCGGAGTGCCTGAGGAACGGGAGACCGGGGACGCCCCCCGGGGGATCGTTTCAGCGGCTCCGTCGGACGAAGGGAGACCGTGAACGCCCTGCCCCAGCCGCCCCCCGCCGAACGCCACCTGCAGTG
The DNA here is from genome assembly GCA_041908165.1 of Holophagales bacterium. Classification (GTDB taxonomy): domain Bacteria; phylum Acidobacteriota; class Holophagae; order Holophagales; family Holophagaceae; genus JACQZU01. Next base: position 36,534 of record JAYRFV010000008.1, read on the forward strand.
GCTGCTGGAGCTGTGCGCCGCCGACACCACCTCCGGCGGCGAGGACGCCGGGCTGCCGGCGCTGCGGGACCTCCTGCGTTTCCTGGGTGCGGCGGTCCAGGAGCAGCCGGTGGCACCCGGGCGGACCAACGTCCTGGCGACCTGGGGCGAGCCGCGGCTGCTGTTCTCGACCCACCTGGACACGGTGCCGCCGTTCCTCCCGCCCCGGCGGGGCGAGGAGGCCATCCACGGCCGCGGCAGCTGCGACGCGAAGGGCCAGATCGTCGCCCAGCTGGCCGCCCTCGAAGGCCTCCGGGCGGAGGGCCTCGACGGCTTCGCCTGGCTCGGGGTGGTCGGCGAAGAGACCGACAGCTGCGGCGCCATCGCCGCCCTGGAGCTGGCGCCCCGGCTGCCGGGCCTGCGCGTCCTGATCAACGGCGAACCGACCGAGGGGCGGCTCGCCTCGGGCCAGCGCGGCCTCGAGCACTGGCGCCTGCGCTGCCATGGACGGGCCGCCCACAGCGGCAGCCCCGAGCTCGGCCACAGCGCCGTCTGGCCCCTGCTGGACTGGCTGCAGCGGCTGCGCGAGGTGCCGCTCGCCCGCGACGCCGAGCTGGGTCCCGAGGTCTGGAACCTCGGGCTGCTGAAGGCCGGAGCCGCCGCCAACATCGTCCCGGCCGAGGCCGAGGCGCACCTGCTGCTGCGCGCCCTGCCGGGCTCCGGGTTCGCCGGGCGGATCCTCGCATCGGCGCCCGCGGAGGGCGATGCGGAGCTGCTGCTGGCGGAGCCCGCCGACCGCTATCCGGAGGTCCCGGGCTTCCCGCGCGCCGGGGTCCCCTTCGGCAGCGATGCGCCGCGCCTGAGGGCGCTGGTGCCGGACCGCACCGCCGTCCTGGCCGGACCCGGAAGCATCTCGGTCGCCCACACCGACCAGGAACACCTGAGCTTCGCCGACCTGGCCGCCGGCATCGACCTGAACCGCCGCCTGGCCCGGCACTTCCTCGACCGTCACGCAGGTTCCCTGGAGTCCCCATGAGTCCCAAGATTCCCGTCACCGTCCTCGGCGCGACCGGCGTGGTCGGCCAGCGCTTCGTACGCCGGCTGGCGAAGCACCCGTTCTTCGTCATCCAGCACCTGGCCGCCTCCGAGCGCAGCGAGGGCAAGCGCTACCGCGACGCCTGCGCCTGGCGCCTGGACGGCGACGCCTACGCCGGCTTCGGCGACCACGTGCTCGTG
>JAYRFV010000009.1:0-29809 GCA_041908165.1 Holophagales bacterium
GGGCCCGCGCGGGGGCGGGGGGGGGGGCGCGCGCGCCCGGCCGTCGGGACCTCAGCGCTTGTTGTTGATCGGGACCTGCATCTCCTCGATCTTGATCTCGCGGACGAGCTCGGGGATGGCCCAGGCGACGTTCGGGTCGACCTTGATCTTGAAGTGGTACATGGACTGCATGGCCTGGTGGTCCTCCTTGCGGAACACCATCTTGCCCTTCGGCGTCTCGAAGGCCATGCCCTCCATGGCCTTGATCAGGCCCTCGGTGGCGGTGGCGCCCTTGGTCTTCTTCAGGGCCTCGACCACGGCGATGCCGGCCGACATGCCGCCCGCGGTGAAGAAGTCGGGGGGGGCGTTGAACTGCTTCTGGTGCTCGGCCACCAGCCACTTGTTCACGGCGTTCTTGGGGATCTCGTAGTAGTAGTAGGCGGCGCCCTCGAGGCCCGGGAAGGCCTTGTAGGCGGCCAGCGCCGGCAGGATGTTGCCGCCGGTGGCGACCTCGATGCCGTAGCGCTGCGGGTTCAGGTCGGCGATCTTGAAGGGGTTCCCGGCGCCGGCCCAGTTGATGAAGATGATCTTCCGGCCCTTCTTGTCCTTCAGCGCGTCGAACAGGCGCTGGGCGCCGGCGGTGAAGTCGGTGGTGGTGGCGGGCAGGTATTCCTCGTGGACGATCTTGGCCTTCTTAATGGCGCCCTTGAAGGCCTTCACGAAGTCCTTGCCGAAGGCGTAGTCCTGGGCCAGGGTGGCGATGTTGACGCCCTCCTTGTCCAGGGCGACGCCGTTGGAGATGGCGTCCTGGGAGGAGTTGCGGCCGGTGCGGAAGATGTAGCGGTTCCACTTGTCGCCGGTGATGGAATCGGCCACCGCCGGCTCGACCAGCAGGATCTTCTTGTACTCCTCGGCCACCGGCAGCATGGCCAGGGCCACGCCGGAACTGGTCGCGCCGATGGCGATGTCGGCCTTGTCGTCGGCGAAGGCGGCGGCCAGCTGGGCCTTGCCCACGTCGGGCTTGCCCTGGCTGTCCTTCTCGATCAGGACCAACTTGCGACCGTTGACCATCATGGTGCCGTTGGTGGCGTACTTCAGGCCCAGCATCAACCCGGTCTGGGTCTGCTTGGCGTAGGCCTCCAGGACCCCGGTCTTGTCGTAGACGTGGGCGATCTTGATGTCCTGGGCGAGCAGGCCGGAGCACAGGCCCAGGGCCAGGCCGGCGATCGCCAGGGTGGTGCGCTTGAGGTTCATGGTGCCTCCTTGGTGGGCGTGGATCGGTGGGATTCCCGGCGGCCCGATGGAAGCCCCTGCCGGGGGCCTTCATCGATGGACGGGGGCGGCGGCGTGGACCGGCCGCCGCCCCCGCGACAGGCCCGGGCTAGAACCAGAACTGGACGTTGAAGCCGATCTGGGTCCAGCTCTCGCCGTTGACCCCGGCCGGATTGATGGCGGTGGGACCGAAGGAGTAGCCGGCGAGGAAGGGCGCGTAGTGGCCGTTGGTGTCGTTCTTCAGGTTGGTGTAGTACAGGCCGATGAAGGTCTTCTTGGTGAGGGCATAGTCCCAGACCAGGTTCAGCTGGTTGGCCCCGGAGGCGTTGGCGGAGGAGACGTCGCCGGCCTTGCCGTAGGTCAGGTGGAACATGTGGTCGCCCATGGTGTACGAGATCGGGATCTCGAAGGCGGTGCGCTTGGCCGAGCCCAGCGAGGCGCCGAACTGGGCCACGCCGCCGGCCACGCCGTTCTCGATCTCGGTGCTGTCGAAGACCACGCCGACCTTCAGGCCGATGGGCAGCTTGTAGGCGGCGCCGAAGCGGAAGGCCTTGGTGTCCAGCGGGCCGTTGTAGGCGGCGGTGGTGTAGACCCCGCCCTGGATCTTCTGGTCGAGCATGCTGGCGTGCAGCGTCAGGCCCTTGGTGTTGTTGTAGCGCACGCGGGCGTACATGGTGCTGCCGTCCTCGTAGTTGCGGGCGTAGCCGAGGGCGGCGCTGGGGGTGTTGGCGCCCGGATACCAGAGCTCGCCGCCCACCGGGTTCTTCGACCACAGCAGGGCGACGTCGGCGCCCTTCATGTTCGGCGAGTCGTAGCGGAGCACGTTGCGGGAGCGGGTGATGCCGAGGACGTAGCTGTTGAGCATCACGTTGGTCTTGGTGATGGTCGGGGTCTGGTTGAGGATGTTGAAGGTGCCCAAGCCGTTGGCGTCCCAGATGCGGTAGCACTCGCCGGGGGCGTCGAGGACGCCGGCGAGGTGCGGCAGGCCGATGGTGTCGGGCCAGTAGAAGGAGTTCTTGCCGAAGATCAGCCGGCCGTAGGGAGAGGAGATCCCGGCCCAGGTGTCGTCATCGGCCCAGCCGGTGGCATTGGCCACAGGGACCGTCGTGCCTGCCACGACCACGTCGCCCGGGCGGACATCGGTGGTGAACCGGCTGCCCACCTGGTAGACCACGGTCCAGCCGTCGGTGATCTTGGTGGTGCCGCTGAAGAAGATGCGCGACGTGTTGTCGTCGATGCGCAGTTCGTTCGACAGCCCGGCCCGGTTGGAACTGCCGATGCTGGCGCTCTTCAGACCCAGCCCGAAGAAGCCGGAGATCGAGAAGGAGGTGCCGGGGGCGACCTGGAAGTCGGCGGCCTGGGTGGGCAGCGTGACAGCGAAAGCCGTGGCGGCTGCGACGACAGCGAAGCGGATTCTCATGGCCTGTCCTTTGGTGGATTGGACCGGGGTCTGGAGCCGCGGCCCGGGGTTGGGGGGGAGGTTGAAGGGGTTTGGGGTTACGGAAAAGCCTATACCTGACAGGAAGGGACGGAACAGGAATCCGGCCCTGAATTATTTGGCGATGCCCCGCGGGTAGCAGAGGCCGCCGGTGATCTCCAGGGTGGTGGCGTTGATGGCCTGGTTCTCGGCGCAGTGGCAGATCAGCGAGGCGATCTCCTCGGGCTCCACCAGGCGGCCCAGGTGCACGTCCTCGAGGATCGCCTTCAGGGCGTCCTGGTTCATCCCGGTCAGCATCGGCGTGGCGGTGTAGCCGGGCGCGACTGCGACGCAGCGGATGTTGCGGATGCCGCGCATCAGGAACTCGCCGACGATGATCTTCGGCATCAGGGCGTCGGCCACCTTGGCCGAGGAATAGTTGATCTGGCCCACCTGGCCGATCTTGTTGACCGAGGAGATCGGGACCAGGAGCCCGTCCCAGCCGCCGTTCACCATGGCTTCGGCGGCGTCGCGGATGGTGAGGAAGGTGCCGGTGAGGTTGGTGTCGATGACCGCCTGCCACTTGTCCAGGCCGAGCTTGCGGCTGACCTTGCCGGTCTCCTTGTCCAGGTTCAGCATCATCCCGTCGCGGATGATGCCGGCGCAGGACACGGCGATGTTGAGCTGGCCGAAGGCCTCCAGGGTGCCCTTGATGAAGCGCGCCGTGTCGGCCTCGCTGGTGACGTTGGCCTGGATGCCGATGGCCTCGCCGCCCATGGCCTGGATGTCCTTGACCACCCGGTCGACGTTCTTCTGGGCCATGTCGACCACCGCCACCTTGGCGCCCTGCCGGGCGAGCCGCTTGACCACGGCCTCGCCGATGCCGTTGCCGCCGCCGGTGACCAGGGCCACGCTGCCTTTGATGTCCATGAAATGTCCTCCGGATCTTTGGGAGAGGGTCAGGGCGCCTGGGGACACCGGACGGTGTCCTTGGTCCAATGGATGAAGTTGGGATGCAGGACGTCCGGGCCGACGATCTTCAGATCGCCGATCCGGTTCGGGTGGTTGACATCCGGTCCGACCGACCGGATTCCGACTGGATACAGGGTCCGGGCCAGGGCTTCGGCCCGCGCCGCGGCCTCGGCTTCCGGCAGGCCGGCGAAGAGGCCGGTGCCGGCCACCGCGCGGCCGCCATCGGGCCGCAGGCAGGTGAGGTCCCAGCCGCCGCCGTTCGGCGCGACCTGGAACTGGATGTCGTTGTACTGGAAGTTCGGCATGTCCGTCCCCCGCCCGCGGCTACAGCTTCTTCAGGACCGTGACGCAGTTGGTGACGGCCGAGCCGCCCACGTTGAAGGCCACGCCGATCCGGGCGTTCTTGGCCTTCACGCCGATCGGCTCGCCGATCAGCTGCTTGAAGATGAGGGCGTGCATGGAGGCGCCGGTGGCGCCCACCGGATGGCCCTTGGACTTCAGGCCGCCGGAGAGGTTGACGGCCACCCGGTCGTCGCGGGTGAAGCGGCCGTCCAGGTAGTCGTAGCCGGCCCGTCCGTCGGCGGAAAGCCCCAGCGCCTCGGTGGACATGATCTGGTTGATGGTGAAGCAGTCGTGCACCTCGGCGAGGTCGATGTCGGCGGCGGTGATGCCGGCCTCCTTGTAGGCCTTGGCGGCCGCGTCCTTGCCGGCCATCAGGTCGTGCATGTTGGGGCGGACATGCTCGGGAAGGCGCTCGACGGAGTGGCCGATGCCGGCGATCTCCACCGCGCGGGCGCGGTTGCCAACGTTGGCGGTGGCGGTGACCACCAGGGCGGCGGCCCCATCGGTCACCAGCGAGCAGTCGTGCAGGCGCAGCGGGGCGGCGATCATCATGTTCTTGCACTTGCCCTTGGCGTCGAGCTCGTTGAGCTTCTGGATCTCCTCCACCGACGCCGGGCCGTTCTTGACGTGGGCCAGCGGGTTCTCCGCGCCGTTCTTGTAGCAGAGCGCGCCCGCCGTCCAGAGCATCCGCTCGAATTCCGCGTCGGGGATGCCGTACCTGGCCTGGTAGCCCTTGGCGTACTCGGCGAACAGCATCGGGAAGGACATGCCGCGGGACCCTTCGCTCGGCCAGTGCGAGGAGCAGGCCAGCACGTGGGTCATCTGCGGGGTCGGCAGCAGGTTCATCTTCTCCACGCCGATCACCAGGACGTGCTTCGCCCGGCCGGCCTCGACGGCGTAGACGGCATCGTAGAGCGCCACCGAACTGGAGGCGCAGGCGCACTCGCAGCGGGTCATCGGCTTGAAGCGCAGGGCCGGGTCGATCTCGGCGGCCAGCGGCGCGACGTGCTCCTGGTTGATGAAGGAGCCCGGCGAGCAGGAGCCGACGTAGACGGCGTCGATGTCCTTGGCCTCGAGTCCGGCGTCGGCGATGGCGCCCCGGCCGGCCTCAACCAGCAGGTCGTAGTAGGTGCGGGTGTCGGTGATCAGGCCGGTCGCCTTGTCCTTCTTCACGAACGCGCCGAACTCCGTGTTGAAGGCACCGATGATGCTCGCTCGACTCATTCCAGGATTCCTTTCAGCAAGGGATGGTTGTTCCCGGCCCGCCGGCCGTCCTCGCGCTCCCCCCCGGGGCGGAGACGGCCGCTGCCTCGCCGGCAGGCGGGCCAGGAATGGGGTGGATCCGTTCACCGGGCATGGGCGGACCGCTTCAGGGCATGATCAGGGCGACAGCGGCCTGGTTGTAGCCGACCCCTGAACCGACCAGCACGACACGGTCGCCGGACCGGATCCGGTTCTTCGCGAGGGCGTCGTCCAGGGCCATGGGGATGCAGGCGGAGCCGGTGTACCCCCACGTCTCCATGACGGTGTGGGTCTTCTCCATGGGCAGGCCGAGGTCGGCCATCACCAGTTCGATGGAGGGCTTGCGGACCTGAGTGAAGATGATGAAGTCGATGTCCGCCAGGGCGAACCCGCAGCCGGCGGCGAGCTTGCGCACCAGCCGGGGCCAGCCCTCGTGGTTGATCTCGGGCGGGTAGCGCTCGGTCATCTTCACCATGGTCCGGCCGGCCTGCACCGATTCCACCGTGGCAGGCTCGTAGGTGCCGCCGGAGTAGATGCCCCAGTGCTTGTGGTAGGCGCCCCCGGCCTGGGCGGCGGCGCCGAGGAAGCCGGGCTTGTCTGCCGCCACCAGCACGGCCGCCCCTGCCCCGTCGCCGTAGAAGAAGGTCAGCGGATCATCGGCCGTGGCCAGCTTGTGCATGAGGTAGACGCCCACCACCAGGACGTTCTTGATGCCCGGATTGGTGGCGATCCAGCCGGCGCCCGAGGCCAGGGCTGTGGGAAACGAGGCGCAGGCGCAGCCGACGTCGAAGGTGCCGGCGTTCACAGCTCCCAGCTTGTGCTGGAGCACCACCGAGGTGGCCGGCGTGATGTAGTCGGGGGAGTCGGTGCCGAGGATGATCAGGTCGAGGTCCTCGGGCTTCAGCCCGGCACGCTCGAGGGCCTGCTGGGCGGCCGGCAGCGCCAGGTCCGAGGTCGCCCAGTCCTCTGGGGCGTGCCAGCGGCACTGGATCCCCGAGGAGGCCTCCATCTTGTCGACGAATTCCGGAAGGTGGGCGAAGCGTTCCCGAAGGACGTCGTTGTGCACCTTGATCCCCGGCAGGTAGCAGCCCGTCGAAGCGATCGTCGCGAACCGGTTCATGCCACCCCCTCCTGCAGGGTTGTTGAAGAAAACGAACAATCGTTATGTTTCTGAATTTTCCACGCGTGGGAGGCCCTGTCAAGCGCAAAATGGCGCGGGTCATCCTTAATGTTAATTATTGTTATATTTTATTTTACGTGTGCTGAACCGCACGGCTGGCCGGGGTCCGCAGCCTGCTTGCACAAAAACCTGAATCATCTCTCACTTTCGACCCGCTGCCGCAGCAGTCCGTGCCGGAGGATCTCGGATATCTCTTTCACCGCCGTCCCGCTGTCCTTCCCGAACTGGTCCGGCACGCCGAAGAGGATCTCCACCGCGAAGTACTGCAGGAAGGTGCGGCCGGCGAGCATGAGGGCGGTGGTCGGGCAGGTCCCCGGGGCCAACTGGTCCTGCAGCCTGCCGTGGGAGAACCTCCGGGCGAGGAAGGACTCGAAGCGGCCCGCCATTTCCGAGTAGAACTTGCGGATGTGGGTGCCGTGGAACTCGACGACATCGACGTAGATCAGCGCCACGTAGGGCCGGTAGCGGCGGACGCTCTCCTCGGCCGCCCGGGCCAGCTTCTCCAGGTCCTCGGGGAAGGCCGCCTCCGCCAGCGCGCGGTTGAAGGGGAAGTCGGGGCTTTCGATGGCCTCCCAGTACTGGTCGAGCAGCGTTCGGAACAGCGCTTCCTTGTCGGGGAAGTGGTGGTACAGGTTGCCGGTGGAAAGCCCCGCCGCCTCCGCAATCTCGCGGATGCTGGTGCCGCGGTAGCCCTGCTCGGAGAACAGCCGGAGCGCCGCCTCCAGGATGAGGACGCGGCTGCGTTCCGATTTTTCCACCTGGGTCAGTTTCAAGGCGCCGCTCCTCGGCCCGAGCGTACGAGGTGGATCAACCCGGGTCAAGGAAGGCGGGCCTTTCCCCTTCGGCCACGCGCTGGAGGACCTCCTGCACATCCTCGGCCAGGATCGGCTTGGGGATGTAGGAGTCCATCCCCGCCGCTTCGCAGATGGCCCGGTCCTCCTTCATGGCGTTCGCGGTCATCGCGCAGATGTGGACCCTGGCGCGCGCCGGGTCCTCCTGGGCGCGGATCGCGCGGGTCGCCTGCAGGCCGTCCATGCCGGGCATCTGCACGTCCATGAAGATGATGTCGTAGGCGCCCTCGCGCCAGCGGTCGACCGCCTCCCTGCCGTCCCCTGCGCAGTCGATGTGGTGGTCCCCGGTGCGCGCGATGGTCTTCCGGGCCACCAGCTGGTTGATCGCGATGTCATCCACAACCAGGACCCGGAGCGGCCTCGTGGCCCGGAAGGAGGTCGGGGGTGTGGATCCCTCGGGCCGGTCGCCTTCGCCAGGCAGGCGGAAGGGCAAGGTGAGGTGGAACACGCTGCCAACCCCCGGTTCGCTCTCCGCCCCGAGGCTTCCGCCCATCAGCTCCGCAAGCCGCCTGGAGATCGCGAGGCCGAGCCCCGTTCCGCCGTAGAGCCTCGTGGTGGAGCTGTCGGCCTGGGTGAACTTGTCGAAGATCCGGGGCAGCTCCGCCGCGGGGATTCCGATGCCCGTGTCCTGCACCGCGAAGCGAAGGGTGACGGAAGCCTCTTCGAACGAAAGCGGACGGCACGCGAGGGTCACCCGGCCCTTCGGCGTGAATTTGAGGGCGTTGCCCAGGAGGTTGCCGAGGATCTGCGTGAGCCTCAGGGGGTCTCCGACGACGACCGGCGGCGCGGCTGGATCGAGGTCGAGGACGAGGTCGATCCGGTTCTCCTCGGCCTTCACGCGGAACGGCTCCAGGGCCCCCCGCAGGCTGGCGTCGAGCTGGAAGGGGATCGCCTCGAAGGCCACCCTGCCCGCCTCGATCTTCGAGAAGTCGAGAATGTCGTTGAGGATCCGCAGCAGGTTGTCGGCAGAGGCCTTGAGGGAGTCCATGCAGGACTTCTGGTCCTCGGTCAGCGGCGTGTCCAGGACCAGCCGGGTGAGCCCCAGGATCCCGTTCATGGGGGTCCGGATCTCGTGGCTCATCGTCGCCAGGAACTCGCTCTTGGCCCGGCTCGCGGCCTCCGCCGAGGCCCTGGCCTCCTTGAGGTGGTGGAGGTAGTGGCTGAACCCGGACAGGAGCAGGATCGCCCCGGCGCCGGCGATGAAGACCAGCAGGACGAGGGCCGCCGTCTCGGTGCGCAGGAGGTCGGCCTCGGTCACCGCGACGAAGGCGTGGACGGTGTAGCCGTCCTTCCGCTTCGGGCCGGCGGCGGTGAGGTGGGGGGTTCCGCTGCCGGGGAACCGCATGGCCCGGTGCGGCGCGAGCCGGGAGTCCTGGAGCCCGATCGGCAGCACTTCGAAGGCCCGCCGCCTGTATTTCCGCTCCAGGTCCTCCGCCGCCATGCGCAGCGCCGGGGCATCGGCGACCGCCCGGAACTCGAGGCTGGGGTCGCTGGCCAGGATGATGACTCCGGCCTCGTCCGTGATGAAGCAGTTGAAGCGCCTGAACCACAGCTCAAGGCGGGAAACGTCGATCTTGGCGACCACGGCGCCCGCGGGCCGCCCGGCCTCCAGGACCGGCGCCGAGAAGTACAGGCCGGGCTTGCCCGTGGTGCGCCCCACGGCGTACTGCCTGCCTCGACCGCCGGCCATCGCGCTGCGGAAATAGTCCCGATCGCCATAGTTGTTCGCCAGGAAGGAATCGGGGCGGTTCCAGTTGCTCGCGGCGACGCATTCCCCCGAACCGTTCATCACCCACAGCACGTCCACGCCGAGTTCCAGGCAGGCCACCGCCAGATGGCGGTTGAGGGCGGCCAGGTCCGGCCTGGCCTCGAGCTGGCGGCGGCGGGGCTCGATGGCGGTCCTGGACCCGGGGGCTCCCTTGACCGCCCGGGCCACGTGCGGATCGAAGGCCAGGGTGGCCGGAATGCCGTACAGGAAACCGACCGCCCGCTCGAAGTCGTTGGCCAGCGCCTCCGCATGCCGGGCGACCTGCTCCGCGTGGCGGCCCAGGCGCTGGGAGAATCGCCAGTCGGTGAACGCGGAAACCAGGCCGAAGGAGGCCAGCAGCCAGAGTCCGAGCAGGATGCCCCATCGGCGGCTTCCCAGCAGCGCAGCGCCGGCCCGGAGGACGGCCCGCGGGCCCTCGGGAGTTTGACTCATCGAGCCGGGGGGTGGGGTGGCTGGTCCAGGTTCACGGGGCGCCTCCAACCCGCTCCTGATCGGCAGCCGCCGATGATCCCTTGAAGACCGGCCGGGTGACCCGCCCTTCCGCAGCGCCTTGCCCAAACGGCGACTCCCGGCGGACACTGGGAAAGGAGCAGGCGTGGCGCAGAAGGGGGTGCGGGTCATTGCGGTGGAGCCGGGCAGCCTGGCGGCCCGGGCGGGCATCCAGGCCGGGGACACGCTGCTGGAGATCAACGGCGAACCGGTCCTGGACCAGCTCAGCTACCAGTTTCTCGTGAGCCAGCGCGACCGGACCGTGGTGACGGTCCTGCAGCCGAGCCGGAGCACCTTCACCCGCCGCATCGCCAACGGCGGCGAGGGCATCGGGGTCGACCTGGCCGCCGACGAGGTCAAGGTCTGCCGGATGAACTGCGTGTTCTGCTTCGTCCACCAGATGCCGGAGGGCTTCCGGAAGAGCCTGTACCTCAAGGACGAGGACATCCGCCTGTCGTTTCGCTACGGCCACTTCACGACCCTCTCCAGCAGCGACCGCGCCGAGCTGGACCGGATCGTGCGCGAGCGGCTGTCGCCGATCCACGTGAGCGTGCACGCCACCGATCCGGAGACCCGCGTGCGGGTCACCGGGAACCCGAAGGAAGGCCGGATCCTCGACAAGATCGACCACCTGCTGGCCGGCGGCATCGAGGTCCACACCCAGGCGGTGGTGGCTCCGGGCCTGAACGATGGCGCAGCCTGGGAGCGGACCTTCGCGGACCTCTGGGCGCGCCGCGCGGAGCCGGGCCGCCGTGGCGGCGTGCTTTCGCTCTCCTGTGTGCCGGTGGGGCTGACCGCCCACCGGGACGGACTGCCCATGGTCGCCGACGTTTCACCGGCCTACGCCGGCGACTGGATCCGCCGCTGGCAGCCCGAGGTGCGCCGCATCACCCGCCTGAACCAGGGCGAACCCTGGCTGCTGCTCGCCGACGAGTGGTACACCCGGGCCGGGGTCGAGGTTCCGGGCCGGGACTTCTACAGCCGTTCCTGGGCGCAGCTCGAGAATGGCGTCGGCCTGGTGCGACGCTTCCTGGAGCAGCACCGGCGCTTCCTGCGCGGACGGAGGAAGGACGGCTTCGCCGGCCGCAGCGTCCTCCTGCTCACCGGAGCCAGCTTCGCCCCGACCCTGGAGCGCGCAGCCACCCAGCTCAACCGCGCTACCGGAAGCCGCCTGCGGGTGGCGGCGGTGCGGAATTCCGCCTTCGGCGAGAGCGTCACGGTGGCGGGCCTCCTCTGCGGCCGGGACCTCCTGTACGCCGCCCATGCCGACCGCGCTGCCCATGGCGGCCGCCCCGACTGGGTGGAGGCGGTCGTGGTCCCCAGCGCCAGCCTGCGGACGCACACCGGCCCCACCGATCAGTACACCCTGAGGGGGGCGGTGGCCCGGGCCGAGGGCACCTTCCTGGACGACATGACCCTGGACCAGCTCGGCGCCGAGCTCGGCCGCCCGGTGGTGCCCAGCGGCGAGAACCTGTCGCAGACGCTCGACCACCTGGCCCAGGCCGGGCCTGGGGCCGACCTGCTCGGCCGGTTCCACCCGGAGGGCCTGAACCTTCCCCAGGGGGCCTACAACCCGTGAGCGAACCGGCCGAGGAGACAGGCCGCCGCCGAGGGCGCAGGCTTGCGCGGGCCGGACTGGTCGGCTCGGCCTTCTCGTTCGGCTTGATGGCCCTGCTGGCGCGCTGGCTGACCCAGCCGGAGCGGGGCTTCACGCCCGGCCACCTGTCGGTGCTGCGGTTCGTGGTCGGTGCCGCCGCCACGGGCGCGGTGTTCCTGGCCCGGCCGGCCCTGTTCCGGCCGAACAACATCCGCCTGCTGGTGCTGCGCGGCCTCTCCGGCGGCGCGGTGGTGGTGCTGTACTTCTTCGCCCTGTCGCGGATCCCGGCCGGCCAGGCGGGGGTGATCTACAACCTGTTCCCGGTGCTGGCCACCGTGCTCGCGCTGGTCCTCTTCCGCGAGCGGCCGCGGATCCACCTGCTGCTCGGGATCCTGGCCGCCACCGCGGGGGTCGGACTGGTGCTCAGCCAGGGCCATCTGTCCATCCGCCTGGGGCCGGGAGAACTGAGCGCCATCGCCGCCGCCTTCTTCGCCGCCCTCAGCGCCAATGTGATCCGCGCCAGCCGCAGCACCGACAACGCCACGACGATCTTCTTCTTCTTCTGCCTGGCCGGGCTGCCGGTGGTGCTGCCCTTCGCCCTCGATCCCTGGCCCAGGGCCTGGCTTCCCTGGGGGCTGGCCCTGGTGATGAGCCTGCTCGCGCTGGTGGGCCAGGTGCTGATGGCCGAGGCCTATGGCGCCCTGACCGTGTCCGAGGCCGCCGGCTGGCTGCAGCTCATGCCGATCGCCCAGTACCTCATGGCCGTGCCGCTGCTGGGAGAATCCTTGACCCTCTATGGCATCGCCGGCGTGCTGCTCACCGTGGCCGGGGTCCTGTACGGCACCGCCCTGGGCCAGCGGGCGCCGGCTCCGGACACCCTCGAGGGCGCCTGATCCGCCTCAGGACTCCTTCAACAGTCCGGTGACGACGCGGATGTCGCCGCCGTCCTGGCGCAGCCATTCGGGCCGGGCGAGGGTGTCACGCTTGGCCCGCTCGCCGGCCCGGCGGATGGCATCGAGGGCCGCCACCACCCGTTGGTGCGGCAGCGCGGGGTGGACCTTCAGGAACACCCGGCGGTGCTCCATCGGCTGCAATTGGACCGCGCGGCCCAGGGCCTCGACCAGCGCCTCCGGGGCCATCTCCTCCGCCTGCAGACGCCAGGCACCACCGGCCTCCAGGGTGACCACCAGCGGCGTGGTGGGCGTACCGGAATCCGCCGAGGGCACCGCCACCTTGGCCGCCCGCACCATCCCCGGCACCAGCACGATGAACACGATCAGCAGCACCAGCACGATGTCGACCAGCGGCGCCATGTTGATCGCAGGGTTGATCCGGGACGGTTCGACGCGCAGGCCCATGGCCGCCTCCCAAGGCAAGGGGAGGCCCCGAGGGACCGGTTCATCCGGCGCATCGGGGCCTCAAGGATCGGGGTGATGCCGCAAGCATGGGCCCGCCCTGCCCCGCCACAAGCCCCCGCCGCAGAAGTTACGCCGAACCGACAAAGTCGCCGAATGTACGGTCTTCGTCACGCCCAAGGCGGAAAAGAGAAAGCCGGGCTGTGCCCGGCTTTCTCGCGGGGGTCCGGGGGTGTGCGCGAAATGCGCGACTCCCGGAATTGATCAGGCGGGCTTCTTCTTGTTGACCGAGGCCACGACCTTGATCTCTCCGCCATCCTGGCCCAGCCACTCGGGCTTGGCCGCGGTCTCGCGCTTGGCGCGCTCGGAGGCGAGGCGGATCTGGTCGAGAACGTCGACCGCCCGCTGGTACTTCACGTCCTCGTCGACCTTCACGAACACCTTGCGCATGTTCATCGGCTGCAGCTGGGTGACCTGGGAGAGCTTCTCGGACAGGTCCTTCAGCTCCATCTTGTCGCTCTGCAGCATGATGTCGTTGTTCTCGAGGATCGAGATCACGATGCGGTCGTCCTTCTGGTTGGGCGGCGGCGGCGTGTCGGTCTTGACGATCTGCGGAACCACGACCTTCGCGGCCTTGGACAGGCCCGGCACCATGACGATGAAGATGATCAGCAGCACCAGCACGATGTCGATCAGCGGCGTGACGTTGATGTCGGACTTGGCGGTGCTGCCGTGGACCACCTTCTTCTTGTGGCCACTCATCACTTCACCTCCTTGGTGCTCTTGTCCTCGCCAGTGACCACGGAGGCCTCGTCGGCGCCGCCGTCACGGCAGACCTGGAACAGTTCGTTGACGTACTTGAACTGCAGGTCGGCGTCGGCCTTGATGAACACCCGGCGATCGGCGAGCTGGTCGGTGTACTTCTTGATGAACGTGGCCAGGTCCTTCTTGTCCTGGTCGCTGTCGATCTTGAAGCGGCGGTCCTTGTTCTCCTGGTCGTCGATGAGGACATCGCCGGGGCCGAGGATGACGTTGTAGTCCTTGGGGTCGCGCTTCGAGGTCATCATCAGGGTCAGATACTTGGCCCCCGGCTGCTTCTCCACCTTCTCGCTGTGGCGGGCGAGCGGCAGCCTCACGGCGTCGTTCACGGCCGGCGTGATCACGATGAAGATGATCAGCAGCACCAGGACGATGTCCACGAGGGGGGTGACGTTGATGTCCGAGCGGACACCCCCGGCCTTTCCACCTACTTGTGCACCCATCTATGGCTCCTTGGGTTGGGTGGTTGGACTAGGCCTGGCTCTCGCGGCGGATGAACTCGTCGATCATCTGGGAGGCGGCGTTGTTGATGTTCATGATCATCTGGTCCTGCTTGTTGGTCAGGATGTTGTAGAACCAGGCGGCGGGGATGGCGACGGCCAGGCCGAGGGCGGTGGTCACCAGGGCCTCGCCGATGGAGCCGGCCAGGGCGTTGATGTCGCCGGCGCCCTTCTGCTTCAGGTCGGAGAACACGGCGATGATGCCGATAACGGTGCCGAGCAGGCCGATGAAGGGGGACAGGGAGGCGATGGTCGCCAGGGTGGCCATGCCCTTCTTCAGCAGCTCGGTCACTTCGGCGGTGCCGCGCTCGATGGCGCGCTCGACCGGCTGGATGACGTCGTGGTTGGCGTTGGTGAGCTTCAGCTGCTTCTCGTACTGGAAGATGTCGAGCCCGTGCTTGAGCACCAGGGCGATGTGGCTCTTCTGGTGGGTGGTGGCGGCGCGCTTGGAGGCCTCGAAGTCACCGCGGCGCAGGGTGTCCATGAACAGCTTGAGGAACTTCTCGGAGGCGCCGTTGGACTGGGCGAACATCACCATGCGCTCGATCACGTAGTAGATCTGGTAGGCCAGCATGAAGACCAGGAACAGCATGATGATCTTGTTGGCGATGGTCGCCTGCATGAACAGTTCTTTGATCGAGAAGCCGCCTTCGGAGAGGCCCAGGACGAAGGTCGAGGAGAGCAGGTTCATTGAGGATTCCTTTCGGTTTGGGGAAGGATGGTTGGGTTCGGTGGGAGGTGTCCAAGGGGGCGCTTCCGCGTCCCCGCGGGAAGGTTCGCCGGGCCGCTAGCGCAGCCGGAAGGGCATGGTCAGCTTGAACTTGGCGTTGACCGGCTGGCCGTTCATGAGGGCCGGCTCGAAGCGCCACTGCATGGCGTAGTTCTCGGCCGTGGGGCGCAGCTGCGGCGGACCGTCGAGGGCGTGCGCGGAGACCGGAACGCCGTCCGGCCCGACCACGATCTCGACGACGACCGTGCCCTGGATCTTGGCGATCTTGGCCATGGCCGGGTAGGGCGGCGGCGGCGGCTGCAGCTTGATCTTGATCTGGCTGAAGTCGAACTCGACGACGCGGGAGCTGCCGCCCGAGCCCATCACCGCCTGGGAGGTGCCGGTGGTGGCGCCGACCACGCCGCTGGTGGCGGTGGCCGTGGTGCCGCCCACCGCGTAGCGGGCCGACTGGTCCTCCTTGGGCAGTTCCTTGGGCACCACGTCCGGCACCATGTCCTTGTTCGGATCCGGCGGCGGCGGCGGTTCCTTGACTTCCAGGTCCTTCTTCACCACCACCGGGGCGGCCACGGGGGCGGGCGGCGGCGGCGGAGGCGGAGGCGGAGGCGGGGCCTCCTCAGGCTTCTCGAGCAGGTCCACGCCGACGGTCTTGAGGGCCTGCTTGCCGACCTTGGTGTTGGCGCCCAGCCACATGCCCGTTCCGATGAAGGTCGCGTACATGAGGAAGGTGACCGGGATCGTGATCATCGGGTTGCCGCGATTGATCTGTTCGTGGCCCGTCGCCAGGTGCGGGGTGTAGACCGCATCCTCCAGGGACTGGGGTGGCGCTGCCGTGCCAGGGGACTGGCCTTTTTTCGGGTCGTTGCTCATGCGGCTCCCGGGATCGCGTTGGGGAACATGAAAAGCCGGATCCGCGGTTCAGCAGGATCCGGCTCGTGATGGAGAGGAAAGATCTGGGACGTGCCCGGAGTTAAGATGGCAAGTCGCCGGGCCTCCGTCAAGAGACGGGAACCCCGATCAACGCTTCATTTGCGAGAAGTTCCACGACTGTGACACGGGTCCCCCTTCCGGGGGTTTTGTCACGATTGGCGCCACAGGGCGGGGAGAATTGTCATCGAATCGTCATTGGAGCTCTTCAGGTTCGCTTTCGAGGCCGGACCCGCCGAGGGGGCGGCCCGTGCGGGCCGCTTCCAGACCTCCCGCGGCACGGTGCGCACGCCGGCCTTCATGCCCGTGGGCACCCAGGGCACGGTCAAGGGGCTCACGCCGGCCCAGCTCGCGGAAATCGGCCCCCAGGTGATCCTCGGCAACACCTACCACCTGGACCTGAGGCCTGGCGACGGGCTGGTGGCGGAACTCGGCGGCCTGCACCGGTTCATGGCCTGGGACGGCCCGATCCTCACGGATTCCGGGGGGTTCCAGGTGTTCTCCCTCGCCGCGCTCCGGCGAATCGAGGAGGAGGGCGTCTCCTTCGCCAGCCACCTCGATGGGTCGCGGCGCTTCCTGTCCCCCGAGCGCAGCATGGAGATCCAGCGCAACCTGGGCTCGGACATGGTCATGGCCCTGGATGAATGCCCCCCCGGGCGACTCGAGCGCTCCGACCTCGAGCGCTCGGTGGCGCGCACCACCCGCTGGCTCGCGCGCTGCCGCGCGGTGCCGCTGGGCCCGGGCCAGGGGCTGTTCGCGATCAACCAGGGCGGCACATTCCTGGACCTCCGGCAGGAGCACCTCGCGAGGATCCTCGAACTGGACGCCGCCACGCCCTTCCAGGGCTTCGCCGTGGGCGGCCTGAGCGTCGGCGAGCCCAAGGATGCGATGAACGAGACGCTGGCCGAGTTCGTCCGCCAGCTGCCGGCCGACCGGCCCCGCTACCTGATGGGGGTGGGTACGCCGGAAGACCTGCTGTTCGGCATCGAGCAGGGCGTCGACCTCTTCGACTGCGTGCTGCCCAGCCGGGAGGCGCGCCACGGCCGGCTGCTCACGTCGCGCGGCCGGCTCAACATCAAGAACGCCCGCCACCGGGGCTCGAAGGGGCCGCTCGACCCCGCCTGCGACTGCTACACCTGCCGGACCTTCAGCCGCGCCTACCTGCACCACCTGTTCAGGGCCGGCGAGCTCCTGGGATCAACGCTCAACACCATCCACAACCTGAGCTACACTGTCGGTTTGACCCGCGCGGCGCGCCAGGCCTTGCTGGAGAACCGGTTTCCGGAATTCGCCCGGCGCACGCGAGAGGGTTGGACCCACCAGGAGCCATGATGACCTTCGCCGCACTCGCCCAGGCCGCGCCCGCCCCCACCGGCATCGCCGGCATCCTCGCCAACCCCATGTTCATGGTCGCGATCATGGGCGTGCTCTTCTACTTCCTGTTGATCCGCCCGCAGAGCAAGGCCCGCAAGGAGATGGAAGCCCGGCTGGCGAAGCTCAAGGCCGGCGACGAGGTGCTGCTGTCCTCCGGCCTGTTCGCCGTGATCGACCGCGTCGATGAGAAGGACGCCAAGGTGATCTGGCTGAAGCTGGGCAGCACCATCGTCAAGGCCCGCCGCCAGGCGGTCGTGGCCCTCGCCGGCGAGCCCGCCCCGGCGGAATAGTCCCGTCGCGCGGGGGAGACGCCCGGGGGCGGGATTCCCTCCCTTCGGTCCCCGCGCCCCCCTCCGAACTGCCCTGCCCCGCCCCCTAGTGATGGTGTTCCCGTGACCAAGCGAAGCCTCTGGCGTCTGATCCTCACCCTGCTGATCTGCATCGGGTGCGGCTACTTCTTCATCCCGCTCGAGAAGATCCGCCTGGGCCTCGACCTGCGCGGCGGGGTCCACTTCGAGCTCGAGGTCCAGGGCCAGGAGGCCCTCGACTACGACCTCCGCCTGCTGCGGGACAAGGTCGAGGAGAAGGTCCAGTCCAAGAACATCCCGGGCGCCGCCGTCCGCTACGCGGGTACCTCGGTCCTCGTCGAAGGGACCGCCGAGGACCAGAAGCCCGCGCTGGAGAAGGTCCTTTCCGGCTTCGCCTCCGAGTACGAGATCACCTGGAAGGGAGCCTCGGCATCCCTGTCGCAGAAGCCCGCCTACCAGACCTACCTCAAGAACGAGGCCAACAAGCGGGCCCTCCAGATCATCGAGAACCGGGTCAACCAGTTCGGCGTAGCCGAGCCGGAGATCACCCCCAGCGGCGCCGAGGGCAACCGCATCGTGGTCGAGTTGCCGGGGGTCGGTGAGGCCGAGCGCGAGCGGATCAAGGGCCTGCTGTCCACGCCAGGCCGGCTGGAGCTGAGGATGCTCGCCAAGGGCGGCGCCTACCGCGGCTACCCGGACCGCGAGACCGCGCTCGCCGCCCTCGGTGGCCAGCTCCCGCCCGACACCGAGCTGCTCCCGGAACCGCTCACCGAGATCAAGACCCCGGGTGCCCCGTCTGTGCCCAAGAAGGGCCCGGACGGCCGGGAGCTGGTCAAGGGCTGGCACGTCCTCGAGAACAAGGTCCAGTTCGACGGGGCCTCGGTCACCGAGGCCCACCGCTACACCAACCCGCAGACCGACGGCAACGAGGTCAGCTTCCTGCTCGACAAGAAGGGCGCCGAGGCCAACTACAACGTATCCGTGATGTCCGTCGAGGACGGCCGCCTGTTCGCCTTCGTCCTCGACAAGAAGATCATCAGCGTCCTGCACGCCCGGGAGAAGATCCCCGGCAGCGCCGTCAGCATCAGCGGCAGCTTCTCCGCCGCCGACGCCGACGACCTCGCCCTCAAGCTCAAGAGCGGCGCCATGCGGGCCTCCATGAAGTTCCTCGAGGAGAGTTCCGTCGGGCCCAGCCTCGGCGCAGACAGCATCCGGTCGGGCGTCCTCGCCAGCCTCATCGGCTTCCTCACCATCGTCGTCTTCATGGTGTTCTGGTACCGCTGGTCGGGCCTGAACGCCATCATCGCCCTGACCGTCAACGTGATCGTCATGCTCGGCCTCATGGGCAGCTTCCACGCCGTGATCACCCTGCCCGGCATCGCCGGCTTCGCCCTCACGGTCGGCATGGCGGTGGACGCCAACATCCTGATCTTCGAGCGCATCCGCGAGGAGCTCGACCACGGCAAGAGCGTGGCCGGGGCCATCGACGCCGGCTTCTCCCGGGTGTTCTGGACCATCGTCGACAGCCACGTGACCCAGCTGTTCGCGGCGCTGCTCCTGTTCATCTTCGGCACCGGCCCGGTCAAGGGCTTCGCCGTCTCGCTCACGGTCGGCGTGGTCGCCAGCCTGTTCACCAGCATCTACATCAGCCGGTTCGTCTACGACTGGATCCTCGAGCGCCATCCCGGGGCGTCCGAGATCTCCATCGGCCGGATGCGCATCTTCCAGAACACCACGGTCGACTTCATGAAGTACAAGGGCATCGCCCTCGGCATCAGCTGGGGCATCATCGTCGCCTGCGTCCTCGCCGCCCAGCCCTGGAAGGGCAGCGACAGCAAGGTCAAGCTCGGCATGCAGTTCGTCGGCGGCGTCGACATGAAGATCCGCTTCAAGGGCGACGTCCAGCAGCAGGACGTGCGCGCCGCGCTGGTCAAGGGCGGCCTCGCGGACGCGGCCGTGGTGGCGTACGAGGGCCCCAAGGGCGCCTCCGACTATTCCATCAAGCTGAAGGCGCGGAAGGGCCAGGACGACAAGGAGGCCTCGGTCCAGTTCGACCGGATCAAGGCGATCCTGAAGGGCCTGGATCCCCAGAACGCCGACCCGCGCAAGGACCTGAACACCGCCGCCGCCCTCGAGCTGCTGGACCAGTGGATGAAGGACAATCCCCTGGGGGTCGCCGGCGACGAGGTCGCCCTGCGGGGCACCTACGAGCCGATCGCCGAGAAGGTGATCCGGGCCCGGGAGACTTTCAGCCCGATGACCAGCTTCGACCAGCTGCCCAAGGACCTCCCGCCGCAGCTGCGGTCGGGCATCGAGAAGTCCTACCGGCTCGGGCCGATGGTGGTGCTCAAGAACGAGAGCTTCAGCCCGGCCATCTCGGGGGAATGGGCCTGGAAGACCATCCAGGCGGTGCTCTGGGCCTTCGCCGCGATCCTGGCCTACGTCATGTTCCGGTTCACCATGAGCTTCTCCGTGGGCGGCATCGTCGCCCTGATCCACGACATCCTGATGGCCATGGGGCTGTTCGTGCTGTTCGGATTCGAGTTCAGCGTGCCCGTGGTGGCCAGCTTCCTGATCCTGATCGGCTATTCCATGGCCGACACCATCGTGGTGTTCGACCGGATCCGCGAGAACGGCCACAAGCCCGAATACCGGCGGGCCAGCATCACCAAGCTCGTCAACGACAGCATCAACCAGACCCTGAGCCGGACCATCCTGACCTCGCTGTCGGTGCTGTTCGTCGCCTTCTGCCTGTTCGCCTGGGGCGGCCCCGCCCTGCGCGACCTCGCCTTCCCGATCTTCATGGGCGTCATCACCGGCACCTATTCATCGATCTACATCGCCAGCCCGGTCGTCGTCTACTGGGACCGCTGGTTCGGCGGCAAGGACAAGCTGAAGCAGCATGCATGAGGCCGGGGGCTCCAGGCCGCAGGACATGCATGAAGCGGCCCCGTCGGGGCCGCTTTGCTTTTGCCCTCCAGCCCCCAGCCTTCATCTCCCTTGACGGCGACCAGCGGGTCTTCCATGATGCCTCCACCTTCCAGGAGCAGCCATGTCGTCCCGCCTTTTCGCGACCCTCGTGCTTGGCCTGTCCACGGTGTGCGCCTTCGCCGCGGACTCGGTGAAGATCGCCCTCACCGGCCCCTTCAGCGGCGGTTCGGCGCCGATGGGAACCTCCACCCGCGACGGGGCCAAGCTGGCGATCGCCGAGATCAATGCGGCGGGCGGTGTCCAGGTCGGCGCCCGCAAGCTCAAGATCGAGGTCATCGAGCGCGATGACGAGGCGAAGAACGAACGGGGCGCCCTCATCGCCCAGGAACTTGCGGCCATGGGCGACCTCGCAGGCGTCATCGGCACCGTCAACACCGGCGTCTGCATGGCCGGCGACAAGCACCTGCAGGAGAAGGGCATCACCAAGATCATCTGCCCCGCGGCGGGCTCCAATTCCATGACCCAGTGGAGCCGGGCCGGGGTGAAGGACCTGTCGATCTTCCGCTTCGCCGCCCACGACGGCATCCAGTCGGCCATGGTGGTCGAGGAGGCCATCAACCGCAAGTTCACCAAGGTCGCGGTGGTCTTCGACTCCACCAACTACGGCGTGTCCGGGCGGGACGACATGCTGGAGCAGATCAAGAAGCAGGGCAACAAGCTGGAGGTGGTGGCCCAGGAGAAGTTCAACATCGGCGACAAGGACATGACCGCCCAGCTGCTGAGGGCGAAGTCGGCCGGCGCCCAGGCGATCCTGATCTGGGCCATCGGGCCGGAACTCGCTGCGGTCGCCAACGGCATGGCGAAGATCGGCATGAAGGCCCCGTTGATCGGCGGTTGGACGCTCTCCATGTCCAACTTCATCGACAACGCAGGCAAGAACGGCAACGGGACCCTGATGCCGCAGACCTTCATCGAGGAACCCATCACCCCCAAGGCCAAGGCGTTCATCGAGGGCTTCCGCCGGACCTACAAGGTCGACCGCATGCCTTCCGCCGTCGCTGCGGCCCAGGGCTACGACGCCGTCTACATCTTCGCCGCCGCGGTGAAGCAGGCCGGCACCACCGACACCCGCAGGATCAAGGAGGCCCTCGAGGACCTCAAGGAACCCGTGAAGGGCGTCATCGCCACCTGGAACCGCCCCTACACCAAGTGGGATCCTGCCGATGTCACCACCCACGAGGCCTTCCGCCGGGAACAGACGGTCATGGGCATGGTGCAGGACGGCCGCGTGGTTTTCGGGAACGAATCCGACCGCGCCCGCCTGATCAAGGAGGCCGCGGGGACGCCGGCGAAGCCGAAGGCGCCCGCCAAAGGCAAGGCCAAGTAGCTGCGCCCGCGCATGGACCTGACGATCATCGGCCAGATGGCGCTGAGCGGAGCGCTGATGGGGCTCGTCTACGCCCTCATCGCCTACGGCTTCCAGCTGACCTTCTCCACCAGCCGGAGCATCAATTTCGGCCAGGGGGAGCTGGTGATGGTCTCGGCCTTCTTCAGCCTGACGCTGATGAAGCTGGGCCTACCCTACTGGGCCATGATCCCCGGCGGACTGCTGTTCGGTGCCCTGCTCGGCCTGGTGGTGGAGCGCGCCGCCGTGCGGCTGGCCCTGGAGCAGAAGAGCGAGGGCTGGATCCTCCTCAGCATCATCCTCGGCCTCTTCCTCTTCTCTGCGGCGGAGAACATCTGGGGCCGGGACGACCGGCCCTTCCCGACCTCGATCCCCGACCGCGCCTTCGAGATCCTGGGCCTGCGCATCACGGCCTTCGAGATCTCCGTGGCGGTGGGTGTCTTCGCGATCATGGGCCTCATCGAGACCTTCAAGCGGCGGACCCTGCTCGGCAAGGCCTTCGAGGCGGTCTCCGCGGACCGGGACGCCGCCGGGCTGATGGGCATCTCGGCGACCCGGACGGTGATGCTCTCCTACGCGCTGTCCGGCCTGGTGGCGGCGGTGGCCGGGATCCTGGTCTCGCCGATCACCACGGTCGGGCCGACCATGGCCTCGGCGCTGATCCTGAAGGCCTTCTCCGTCGCGGTGGTGGCGGGCCTCGATTCGGGCTTCGGCGTGGTGCTGGTCGGCATGTTCCTGGGGGCGCTGGAGAGCCTCGCCTCCTTCTACCTCGGGAGCGGCTGGCGCGAGGCGCCCGGGCTCCTGCTCCTGATCCTGGCGCTGGCCGTCCGACCCACCGGGGTCTTCGGCAAGGCCACCATCCGGAAGGTCTGACCCGGCCATGCTCAAGCGCCTCCTGCTGGTCCGCGGTGCCGAACTCGCCACCTTCGCCCTGCTCGCGGCGGTCCCCCTCGCCGTGCAGAACCCCTACGCCCTCGGCCTGCTGACCCTGCTGGCGATCTACGGCATCCTGCTGATCGGCCTGGACGTCACCGTCGGCTACCTCGGTCAGGTGAACCTGGCCCAGGTGGCCTTCCTGGGCCTGGGTGCCTACACGGCCGGCCTGGCCGTCGCCCGGCTCGGCTGGGGCATGCCGGCGGCCGCGCTTGCCTCCACCGCGGTCGGCGTGGTGCTCGGCGGCCTCCTGGCCCTGCCCGCCCTGCGCCTCGAGGGGCCGCAGTTCGCCCTGGCCACGCTCAGCTTCTCGGCGCTGACGACCACCGCCCTGAATGAGCTGGAATCCCTCACCGGCGGCGCCCAGGGCCTCAGCCTCGTCCGTCCCCGGTTCCTCGGCCACGCGCTGACCCCACCGGAGTTCTACTGGCTGTGCATGGCCCTGCTCGCGCTGGTCTGGCTGACCCTGCGCAACCTGCTTTCCTCGCAGTGGGGACGGGCCTTCGAGGCCCTCCGCGACAGCCCCATCGCCACCGACGCCATGGGCGTGGGCACCTACCGTCACAAGGTCGCCGCCTTCGCCCTCGGCTCCGGCCTGGGCGGCCTCGCCGGCGCCCTCTACGCCTTCAACTTCCAGTACCTGCAGCCGCAGGCCTTCACCTACGACCTGATGGTGATCCTCCTGCTGGGCGTGGTCCTGGGCGGCCGCAAGAGCCTCTGGGGAGCCTTCGTCGGCGCCACCCTGATCGTGCTCCTGCCCAACCTGCTCTCCAACCGGACGCTGTTCCAGGTCTTCTCGGCCATCGGGTTCCTCGCGGCCGCGGCGGCCGCCGCGCGCGGATTGCTTGGGCGGACCACCCGGCCGTTCCAGGCCCTGGCGCCGGTGGTGGCGATGGGCCTGCTGGTCGCGGGTGGCCTGGCCGTGCCCAACACCGAGGACTGGCGGAAGGCGATCTTCGCCATCATGCTGTTCTCCGTCGTGGTGGGGCTCCCGGAGGGCCTGATGGGGTTCGCCGGAGCCTTCCTGGCGCGCCTGTTCCAGATCGCCCCGCCGCCCTTCCCGGAACCCGCGCCCTTGGATGAAGTGCTGCCGGTCCTGCCTCCGGCGGAGGGACCGCTGCTGGAGGTGGGAGGTCTGCGCCGCTGGTTCGGGGGCGTCAAGGCGGTGGACGGCCTCGACCTTTCCGTCCGGGCGGGCGCGATCCACGGGCTGATCGGGCCCAACGGCTCCGGCAAGAGCACGGTGGTGAACGTCATCTCGGGGCTCTACGTGCCCACCGCCGGGAGCATCCGGCTGCGGGAGGCGGCGCTGCCCCAGGGCAGCCTCTTCCGGGTGGCCCGGGCGGGGGTCGCCCGCACCTTCCAGAACCTCCAGCTGTTCGGCGAACTGACCGCCCTCGAGAACGTCATGGTCGCCCTCCGAGGCGTCTACCGGACGCCCATGCCGCTGGTCCTGCTCGGCCTCGCCCGGGCCGAGGAGCGCCGCGCCCAGGCCCATGCCCTGGCGCTGCTCGCGTTCGTCGGCCTGGGCGCGCAGGCGCGGGAGAAGGCCAGGGACCTCACCTACGGCGCCCAGCGGTTCCTCGAGATCGCCCGGGCCCTGGCGCGCCGGCCCGACCTGCTCATCCTCGACGAACCGGCGGCGGGGCTGGCCCACCCGGACGTGCTCCAGCAGATCGAACTGATCAAGCGGATCCACCAGCGCGGAATCACCATCATCCTTATCGAGCACCACATGGACGTGGTGGGCGAACTGTGCGACCGGGTCACCGTCCTCGACGGCGGAAGGGTCATCGCCGAGGGCAGCGCCGAGGAGGTCAAGCGCCACCCCAAGGTGGTCGAGGCCTACCTGGGCGATGCCGGTGCGCCCGACGCAACCGCCGAGCCGGCCTAGGAGGAAGGGATGCTGCGGGTCGAGGACCTCCATGCGGGATACGGCGCCGGCGAGGTGCTGGCGGGCGCCTCGCTGGAGGTGAAGGCCGGCTCGGTGGTCGCCTTGATCGGTGCCAACGGCGCCGGAAAGACCACCACCCTCCGGGCCGTGTCGGGCGTGATCCGGCCCTACCGCGGACGGGTGGTCCTGGACGGCGCCGAGGTGCAGGCCATGGACGCGTCGCGCATCGCCCGCCTGGGCCTGGCCCACGCCCCGGAGGGCCGCAAGGTGTTCGGGCCGCTGTCCACCGAGGACAACCTGCTGCTGGGTGCCTATTCCCGGCTGCCGCGGTTCTTCGGCTTCCAGGCCCAGGCGGCGGGCGACCTGGAGCGGGTCTACGCCCTGTTCCCCAAGCTCAAGGAGCGGCGCAGGCAGCTGGCCGGAACCCTCTCCGGAGGCGAGCAGCAGATGCTGGCGATCGGCCGGGCCCTGATGGCCCGCCCCAAGGTGATGCTGCTCGACGAGCCGTCCATGGGGCTGGCGCCGGTGATCGTCCAGGAGGTCTTCCGCACCCTTCATCAACTCAAGGCGGAAGGCACCACCATGGTGCTGGTCGAACAGTTCGCCCGCACCGCCCTGGAGATCGCCGACTACGCCTACGTCATGGAACGGGGCCGCATCGCCCTGGAGGGCACCCCGGCGGAACTTCACCGCAACGAGGCCGTCCTCAAGGCCTACCTGGGGTAGCCCCCGGAGTCCCTGGCTTCGCGCCTCGTGGACGCCGTCTGCCCTATCCTGGTAGGGCATGGTTGCCCCCTGGTGCAGGTGCCTCCTGTCCGCCCTCCTGGCCGCCGCCGGCCTGCTGGCCCAGGGCCCCTACGACCAGGCCCGCCCCGCCCTGCGGACCTTCGGCATGCAGGACGGCCTCCCCAGCGGGACCATCTACAGCTTTGCGAGGGATGCCAAGGGCCGCCTGTGGGCGGGCTCCATCGACGGGGCCGCCTACTACAGCGGCCACGACTGGGTGACCGTGCGCATGCCGGAGGCGAGCACCTCCCAGTACATCCGCAGCATCCTCGCCTCCCGGGACGGCAGCGTCTGGTTCGGCACCCAGGACGGCGGCCTCTGGCGGCTGCACGAGGGCCGCTGGGACCACTACCAGGTGCAGCACGGGCTGCCGTCGAATCACGTGTTCTGCGTCGCCGAGAGCCTCGATCCTCAGGGCCGCCTGGTCCGCTGGGTGGGCACCCAGGACGGCGGGATCGCGGCCCTGTCCGAGGGCCGCTGGCGGGCCTGGGGGCCCGCCGAGGGGCTGCCGCGGGGAACGGTCTGGAGGGTCCGGGAGATCCAGGAACCCGACGGATCGCAGCGCATCTGGGCCGCGACCGAGAAGGGCATCTGCATCCTCGAGAAGGACCGCTGGCGGCTGATGGGACCCAGGGAGGGCTTCCCCGCGGGCGACGTCAACGATGTGCTCACGGTCCAGGAACCCGGGGGGCGGCGCAGCGTCTGGGCCGCGCTGTGGAAACAGGGCCTGGGACGCTGGGACGGCCGGACCTGGACCATCCTGGAGGCGGGCAAGGCGTTTCCCGGACATTTCCCGACTTCGACCCTCTGCACCACCACCACCCCGGATGGCCGGACCCTGCTCTGGGTCGGAACCCTCAACCAGGGCCTCTGGTGGCTCGAGAATGGCGTCTGGCGCTCCCTGGGCAAGGCGCAGGGGTTCTCCACCGTCGGCATCCTCGGACTGATGCCGGTGCCCGAAGGCAAGCCGACCCTGCTGCTGGGGACCCGCGGCGACGGCGTGACCAGCCTCGACCTGGGCAACTGGCGCACCCTCGACGAGAACTTCGGACTGCCCGGGCCGGAGGTCACCTGCTTCGCGGAGGCGGCAGATCCTGCGCCGGCCCGCACCTTCTGGATCGGCACCACCGCCGGGCTGGTCGGCTTCAGCCCGGGCCGCCCGGCCGAACGGGTCGGCCCGGGGGTGCTGCCCAGCGACTACGTGGTCGCCCTGCTGCCGACCGAGGAGGGACTCTGGGTGGCGACCCTCAACGGCCTGGTGCGCAAGGACGCCTCCGGCTGGCGGCGGGAGGACTGCGGCGGCCTTCTGCCGCCGGGCCTGGTGATCTGCCTCCTCGAGACCCGCTCGGCGAGCGGCCGGCGGGCCCTCTGGGTGGGGACCCCGCGGGGCCTGCTGTGCCGGACCGAGGGGCGCTGGCGGCTGATGACGGGCCGGGAAGGTCTGCCGGCGGAGTACGTGTCCTCCCTGTGCGCCATCCCGGCTGCCGCGGGCGAAGCCGTGCTGTGGGTCGGCACCCGGGGCGGCGGCGTGTGCAGGATCCTCCCGGGTGAATGGAGGGCCACGCCCTTCGCTGCCGGGTTTCCGAACGGCAACGTCTACGCCCTGCACGGGTCCCGCGGCCAGGATGGGCGCCGCTGGCTGTGGGCGGGCACCCTCGGGGGCGGCCTGGCCCGGCTGGATGCCGGCAACCCCGCGGTCTGGGAGGTGTTCTCCCGGGCCTCCCGCCCGGCCCTCTCCAGCAACTACATCCAGCGCATCGAGGAGGACCGCCGCGGCCGGCTCTACCTGTCCACCTCGGCCGGGGTGGACCGCCTCGTCCTGGACTGGAGCGGGGGCGCCCCGCGGCCGGCCCGGGTGGACACCTTCACCCTCGGCGATGGCCTGCCCAGCCAGAACGGGAACCTGGGCGCCTCCCTCGTCGACCGTCTCGGGCGCATCTGGATCGGCACCTCGAAAGGTGCTGCCGTGCTGGATCCGGACCATGAAACCGTGGCACCGGAGCCGCCCCTGCCGGTGCTCGAGAAGGCCAGCGTCGCCGACCCGGAGCGGACCTTCGGCCCCGGCCACGGCCTGGGGTTCCGCGACCAGCACCTGCGCTTCGAGTTCTCGCTGCCGGTGATCCATCGCAAGGAGGACACCCGCTACCAGACCCAGCTGGTCGGCCTGGAGCCCGAACCCCGTCCGTGGCAGGCCGAGGGCTACCGGGAATTCCCGTCCTTGAGTGCCGGCTCCTACACCTTCAGGATCTGGGCCCGGACCTTCGACGGCAGGATCTCCGGCCCGGTGGACTTCCCGTTCCGGATGGCCCCGCCACCCTGGTCCCACCCGGTCGCGCTCGGGCTCTACCTCGTGGCCGGGGCTGCCGCTGGCATCGCCCTGTTCCGCCTCCGGACCCACCAGTTGCGGACCCGGGCCGCCACGCTGGAGGTCGCCGTGGCCGACCGCACCCGCATCATCGAGCGGCAGACCCGGGAACTGGAAACCTCCAACCTGGAACTGCAAGGCAGGAACGCGGACCTGAAGGAGACCAACGAGCAGAATGTCCGCCTGATCGGCGAACTCTCCTCCGCCCTCGCGGAAGTGAAGACGCTCCAGGGACTCATCCCGATCTGCGCCTACTGCAAGAAGATCCGCGACGACCACGGATTCTGGGAGCAGCTCGAGCACTACATCTCCCACCACTCGGGCGCCCGGTTCAGCCACGGCATCTGTCCCGATTGCAGGGAGAAGGAGTTCGGGCACCTGCGTGCCGGCGCTGGCGCCGCGGACAAGGAGGCCTAAAGGGCTCCGGGGGCCGCGGGAACGGCTGTGACGGGTGCCACGGATGAGGCTCCCGGGCGAGCAACCGGGCTATGATGGCGGGATGTCAGGCGCGTCCCTCATGAGCCTGGCGGCCCTGTGCTGCTACGTGGCCGCCGAAGTCTTCGCGGTGGCCCACATCCGCCGGGACCGCGCATTCCTGGGGACCGCCACGACGCTGCTCCTGCTGGCGGGCTTCTGGATCCACTTCCTGGCGCTCACCTTCGGGGCCCGCGCCACCCATACCGTTCCCTACAACACGCTGCCCGGCTCCATGTCCCTGTTCGCCTGGATGCTGGTGGGGGCCTACGGTGTGCTCCTGCTCATCCACCGGGAGGTGTCCACCGGCCCCTTCCTGATCCCCCTGGCGATCCTGTTCATGGGGATCTCCCTCGCCACCGCGGCCAGCCCCGCCGCGGTGCCCGTGCCGCCTCCGGCCAAGCTGACCGGCGCCCTGTTCGCCTGGCACGTCACCATCGCCATCTTCGGCTACGCCGCCTTCACGCTGTCCTTTGTCCTGGCCCAGCTGTACCTGATCCAGACCCGGCAGCTGCACCGGCGGAAGGCCGGCCTTCTGTTCTCCAAGCTGCCGGCCCTGGACGTGGTCTGGGGGCTGCACCGCTCGGCTGCCATCCTCGGCGTTCTGGCCCTTGCCACCGCCACGACCCTGGGGCTGATCTGGGCCAAGCAGAACTGGAGCACCTTCTGGGATGCCAAGGTGGCCTTCACCCTGCTGATGATCGCGGTCTACCTGTTCACCCTGGTCGCCCCGCGGCTCGGGCTGGGAGGCAAGCGGACGGCCTGGGTCTCGATCGGCGGCTTCTGCCTGCTGATGTTCTCGTACACGGTCGTGAACCTGTTCATCACGACGGAGCACGTGTTCCATTGAGCGGCTCGGCTGATTCGCCGCTGCTGCTGGTCGGGTGGGACTTCCGCCAGACCCCGGTCGAGCTGCGCGAGCGCCTCGCCTTCTCCCCCGACAAGGTGCGCGAGGCGCTGGCGGCCCTGCGGCAGCAGGGCCTGCTGGCGGAGGGCGTGATCCTGTCCACCTGCAACCGCAGCGAGGTCTACGGGGTCAAGGGCGCCGCCGTGGAAGGCCGGGACCCGCTGCAGGCGCTCACGGAATTCATCGCCTCCTACCACGGTGTCCCGGCCAGCGAGGCCGGCTCCGCCGGCTACCGCCACAGCGGCCCGGAGGCGGTGCGCCACCTGCTCCGGGTCGCCGCCGGGCTGGAGTCCCTGGCCCTGGGCGAGGACCAGATCCTGGCGCAGGTGCGGGAGGCCTTCCGCCTCGCCTCCGGGGCCGGAGCGACCCGGGCGGTCCTCCACCGCCTGTTCCAGAAGGCCCTGGAGACCGGCAAGCGGGTCCGCTCCGAGACCGGCCTCAGCTCGCGCCCGATCTCCATCCCGGGCGTGGCCATCGAGCTGGCCCAGAAGATCTACGAGGACCTCTCTCCGCGCCGCTTCCTGGTGCTGGGCGCCGGCGAGACTTCGGGCATCTTCTACGACCTCCTGCTGGCCCGCGGCGCGAAGAACATCACCGTGGTCAACCGCACCCTGGAGCGGGCCGAGGCCCTCTGCCGGCGGGGCGGCAAGGCGGCTCCCTGGGAGCAGCTGCCCTCCCTGCTGCACGAAGCCGACATCGTGGTCAGCGCGGTCTCGTCCGACACGCCGGTGATCGGCCTGGAGGAGGCCCGCAGGGCGGTCCGGCTGCGCCGCGGCCAGCCGCTGTTCTTCCTGGACCTCGGCATCCCGCGCAATGTCGATCCGAGGATCGCCGATCTCGACGACGCCTTCCTGTACGCCGTGGACGACCTGCAGGAGATCGCCGAGCGCAACCGCCAGGAGCGCCAGAAGGAGATCGTGCCCGCCCTGGAGATCCTCGAGGAGGAGCTCGACGCCTTCGTGTCCTGGTTCAACTCCCTCGCCGTGGTGCCGACC
>JAYRFV010000010.1:0-29818 GCA_041908165.1 Holophagales bacterium
CTGCTGCCGCCGCTGGCGGAACTGGTGCGCCGCTGGGAGGCCGACCCGGCCCGGCCGCGCCTCCAGTGGGTGCTGCCGGCGGCGGCCACCCTGGAGGATGGTTTCCTCCGCGGCTTCCTCGGAGACCTGCCGGTGAAAGTGGTCCGCGGCCGCACCTCCGCGGCGTTGGCGGCCGCCGACGCCGCCCTGGCGGCGAGCGGCACCGCCACCCTCGAGTGCGCCCTGCTGGGCACGCCGCTGGCCGCGCTGTACCGGTTCCACCCGCTCACCTACCTGGTGGCGAAGGCGGTGGTCACGGTGAAGCACTTCAGCCTGCCGAACATCGTCGCCGGCCGGGAGATCATCCCGGAACGGGTGCAGGGGCAGGTGACGCCCGCGAACCTCGCGGACACCCTCGCCTCCCTGCTGGATTCGGGCCGGGCGCAGCGGATGCGCGCGGACCTGGCCGAGCTGCGCGGCAGCCTGGGCGCGCCCGGCGCCGCGGCCCGGGTGGCCGCGCACCTGCTCGGGGGGCTCGGCCGGACCTAGGCCAGCGGATCCAGGTATCGGCAATGGTAGGCTGGAACCAGCCACCTGATCGACCCTGCAGGAGGGGAGCCCCTTGTTCCCGATCCGGCCAGCCCGAATCCGCGATGCCCGCTGGGCGACCGCAATGGCCGCAGGCCTGGTGCTGGCCGCCCAGGCCCCGCTGCCGCAGCCGAAGCCGATCGTCGTGGCCCCGCTGCCGCGGCCAGGGCAGCCGAAGCCGAGGCCGGGACCCGATGCCTCCCCGGCGAAGCCGGCGGCTCCAGGTCCCGAGGCCAAGGCTGGCGCCGTCCCCGCGAAGTCCACCCCGCGGGCGGCGGACTTTGGCAGCACCCCGGTCCCCTGGCCCCGCGGCAGCACGGATCCAGCCCGGTTCCCGACGGCCGTCCCCCGGGTCCGCGGTGCCTGGCGCGAGGCCTATTCGCTGGGACCGCAGACGGCCTCGGCCTACTTCCTGTGCGGCCAGCCGCCTGCGGCGGTGGCCCGCCTCTACCTCGAATTCGCGGCGCGGGAGCAGTGGCAGCTGGTGCCCATCCCCGGCCCGCCGCTGGGAGAAGGGTGCATCGTCATCGCCCGCAAGGGCGACTGGTCGCTGCGGGTGGATGCCGCCCCCCACCCCTTCAGCGGCGGCACCGAGGTGTTCGTCAGCGCCACGCTGAAGCCTCTGCCGCCCGGCAAGGACCGGCCATGAGGTGGGCCGCCCTGCTGCTGTCGACCTCGCTGTGCCTGGCCGCCCCCCCCCGCAAGGGGCCGGACACGGTGCATTTCAGCCTCACCTACAGCGAGCGCAACGGCCTGGCCTTTCCCAGCGCCGGCGGGGTCGGCCTGGTGGCGGCGCCGATCTACGGCGGCGCGGCCATCGCCTCCGCCCTGGGCGGGCTGGGCAACCTCGGGACCCAGCTCAACAGGCTGTCCTCCGGCAGCGAGTCCGGCCTGCCGAAGACCAGCGGTGAGACCATGCGGATGCTGTCCAGTCCCGAGGGCGACCAGCTGGCCGGCCTGGCCGCCTCCCTGCCGCTGTCCTGCAGCGCCCACGTGCAGATCGAGGCGGACCTGGTCTGGGACAGCTCGGAGAGGGCCTACGTCGTGGCTACCGGGAGCTATGTCTGGACCGGCAGCAACAACAGCCGCATCGAGGCCGGCGGCCACCTGCTCTACTGCAAGGTCTCCGGCGGCGGCCGCCACGCCTTGAAGCGGGGGGAGGTCCTGATCGGCTTCCCGGACGGCAATCTGTCCAAGGCCCTCGATCCCGTTTCGAAGCAGCCTGCCACCTACGAACTGAAGGTCGAGGTGAACCC
Organism: Holophagales bacterium; assembly: GCA_041908165.1. Taxonomy (GTDB): domain Bacteria; phylum Acidobacteriota; class Holophagae; order Holophagales; family Holophagaceae; genus JACQZU01. The sequence continues at coordinate 1,824 of JAYRFV010000010.1, forward strand.
CAAGGAGGAACCGGTCACCGGCGAGGGCGGCTGGATCGTCGGTGGCGGCAGCATCTTCGAGATCACCGATCGGTACACCACGGCGGGCACCGAGACCCTGGTCACCGAGGACTACAAGCTGGCCCCCGGCGGCAACGACTTCATGGCCTCGGGGAAGAAGGCCCGGGTCGGCGGGCCGCCGATGATGTTCGCCAAGGGCCTGAGCTACGAGGCGGAGGAGCGGCAGATCCGGGACGGCCGGGGGAACTTCGCCGAGACCTGGACCACCCCCGGCGGCGGCCACGCGGCCATCTCCTGGGGCTTCAACGAGGACCAGCTGGTGGCCGAGCCGAAGGTGGCGGGGTCGGTGCAACGCGGCGGGACGGTGAAGCTGGACGGCACCGGCTCCCGCGGCCGGATCCGCGACCACGTGTGGACCTTCAAGGCGATCGGGTCCAGCGGCGAGGCCCCGGACGCCGCCGCCGAGAAGAGGGGGGCGACCGCCGAGGTGGTCCTGCTGGACACGATGGAGGTCACCCTCACCGTCTCCAACGGCGACCGCAGCGACAAGAAATCCGTCCAGGTCACCGTGACCCCGCGGGAGGGCCTGAAGACGCCCTTCGCCACGGTCGCGGAAGGGGTGCAGGCCGAATCCCTGCGCCCCACCTACGAACGCCTGGATGCCCTGAAACCGGGGGATCCGACCTTCGAGATCCGGCTGGAGGGCGGCGAGAACGTCTGCGCCATCGATCCGCCCAGCGGCGATGCGCCGATGCACATCCTGCACCCCGACCCGGAACGTTCGCCGGCGGACGACCAGTACGGGCTGGCGCAGGTGGCGGACCCCGGCGGTCCCTGGGACGGCTTCTCCTACCTGCGCGACTGGAAGCTGCAGGTCAAGCGGCAGGCCCGCCTGAACCGCTACATCCTGCCGGGCGGACCGCCCTCGTACACGGGCATGAAGAACTTCTACACCGCCAACCTTGAACTCGGGCACGACGTCGCCGGCTACCTCGCCGGGGTGCGCCAGCACGAGCAGATCCACAGCGACCGGATGGAACGCCGGCTGCAGGCCGCGGACCCCGCCAAGGAGGCGGAGAAGGCCTACGCCAGGGACGAGTCGCGGCTGCGCGAGCGGATCGGCCGGCTGATCAAGGAGGCCGCCCAGGACCTCCACGACGCCACCCGCGATCCGCTCAACCCGGAACAGTGGCACGGGACCTTGGCGGTGCCCGAATTCCGCAGCTACACCTGGCACCCCGCCGTGTTCCACGTCGGCGGACCGAACTTCATCGACTTCAAGTGACCCCTCCCGGAGGCCCCATGAGCCCTGTGTCCCTGCTGCTCGCCCTGCTGCTGGCGGCGCCCGCCTTCGCCCAGGCCGACAAGGCCGGCTGCAAGGACCACCCCCTGATCCCCTCGCGCATGCCGGGCTACGCCCTGGTGGAGTGCAAGACCGAAGAGTTCGGCCGATTCGAGTTCTGGACCCCCAACGCCCGGGAGAAGGTGCCGGTGGAAGGCAGGTTCACCTTCCTCGTCTACCGCGTCGCCGACCGCAAGAACGAACCCTCGGCGATCGAGGTGGTGCGCAACTACGAGAACGCCATCCTGAAGGCCGGCGGGAAGGTCCTCCACAGCAAGCCGACCTGGTGGGTGAACGGGAAGATCCTGAAGGACGGCCAGGAGGCCTGGGTGCAGGCGGAAAAGGGCAACGGCCAGATCTGGCTGCGCATCGTCGAGAAGAAGGCGATGACCCAGCACATCGTCGCCGACGCCAAGGCCATGGGCGGCCACCTCTCCAGCACCGGCCACGTGGCGGTCTACGGCATCTACTTCGACACCAGCAAAGCCGAGGTGAAGCCCGACTCGAAGCCCGCCCTCGAGGAGATCGCCAAACTGCTGAAGGCCGATCCCGCCCTGAAGCTGAAGGTGGTCGGCCACACCGACATGACCGGCGGCCTGGACGCCAACCTGAAGCTCTCCCAGGCCCGTGGCGAAGCCGTGGTGCAGGCCCTGGTCTCCCAGCACGGCATCGCCGCGGGACGGCTCAAGGGCCACGGCGTCGGCCCCCTCGCCCCGGTCGCCAGCAACGACACCGAAGAAGGCAAAGCCAAGAACCGCCGCGTCGAACTGGTCAAGGAGTAGCGCCCCAGCATGGCCGACCCTTGATGCTGGAACTCCCGGCGAAGGAAAAGCAAAGGCCCGGCTCAGCCGGGCCATTGCGCGGGGTGCGGGGTCCGAGCGCAGCGAAGCGGAGCGTTGACCCCGCTACAGGAGAAGCAAAGGCCCGGCTCAGCCGGGCCATTGCGCGGGGTGTGGGGTCCGAGCGCAGCGTTGACCCCACCGAGCGGAGGACGTCCGAGCGCAGCGTTGACCCCGCCTAGAGGCACAACCCGCCGTCGACGTTGAGCACCTGGGCGCTCATGTAGCTGCACCAGGGGCTGCACAGGAAGGCCACCGCCGGGCCGACCTCCTCCGGCTGGCCGACCCGGCGCAGGGCGGTGGGGGAGAGCAGTTCGCGGATCCGCTCCTCGGACACGCTGGCGGTCAGTTCGGTCTCGATGAATCCGGGGTTCACGGCGTTGACCAGCACGCCGAAGGGAGCCAGCTCCCGCGCCAGCGAGCGGGTCAGGGCCACCAGGGCGCCCTTGCTTGCAGCGTAGTTGGCCTGGCCCGGCATGCCCAGGATCCCGCTGGGGCTGACGATGTTGACGATCCGGCCCCAGCGGCGCGCCATCATGCCGCGCACGAAGGCCTTGGTCGTGATCACCGTGCCGCGCAGGTTGACGTCCAGGACCTCGTCCCACTTCTCGTCGCCCATCAGGATGAAGGGGCCGTCCTGGCGGGTGCCGGCATTGTTCACGAGGATGTCGGCCGGCCCCAATTCCTCGGAGGTCCGGGCGGCGCAGGCGTCCATGGCCGCCTTGTCGCGGACGTCGCCCAGGACCGCCAGCGACCGACGGCCGAGTCCGCGGATCTCCGCGCTGACCGCCTCGGCAAGGTCGGCGTTCTTGAGGGCGTGGACCGCCACGTCGGCGCCCCATGCGGCCAGTTCCAGGGCGATGGCGCGGCCGATGCCGCGGGCGCTGCCGGTGACGAAGGCCACCCGTCCCTGCAGCGGCGAAGGCATGGCGGGGGCGGGTCCGGTGGTCATCCGCGCGGCTTCCTGGGCTTGGCCCCGGCGCGGGGCCTGCCCGCCGGCCGGCCCTGGGCAGAGCGCGTCCCGCTGGGCGGTCCCTCGCGGCGTGGAGTCCGTCCAGCCTTCGGGCCCTCGTGTCGCGGAGCCCGTTCCGGCTTCGCGGCCGCCGGCCGGCCCGCATCGCGGCGAGGCCGCCCGGCAGCCCCTTCCCGACCCGGGGGCTGGCCCTCCCGGCGGGCGGGGCGCGGCGCTCCGGCACGTGGTCCGCGGGGGCGCTCCCCACGGCTCCCGCGGTCGCCGGGCCGCGGGGCGCGGTCCTCGGTGGCGTCCTGCCCCTCGGCCTCGGTGTAGCGCTTGGACTTGCGGATCCGGTCCTGGCGGCGGGCCTCGGTGATGTGCGGCCTGAACAGCCCCTCTTCGCCGGTCTTGCCCGCCTCGGCGCGCTTCAGCCGCTGCCTGAGGCGGAGCGCCTTGAGGGCCGCCTCCATGTCGGCGGGCAGCGGCGCGGAGGCCGATACGGCGTCCTCGCTGACCGGGTGGCGGAAGCCCAGCAGCTCGGCGTGCAGGGCCTGGCGGTCGAGCAGGTCGCTGGACTCGCCGTAGACCTTGTCGCCCAGCAGCGGGTAGCCGCGGTCCGCGAACTGCACGCGGATCTGGTTGCGGCGCCCGGTCTCCAGCCGGACCTCCACCACCGTATGGCCGGGCAGCCGCTCCATGACCCGGTAGTGGGTCACGGCCTCCTTGGCGCCGTGCGGCCGGCTGTCGCCCTGCCGCGGCTGGACGACGCGCATGCGCAGGCTCTTGGGGTTCTCGACGATGCGCCCGGAGAGGGTGCCGCTGTTCTCCGGCAGCTCGCCCACCAGGATCGCCTTGTACACCCGCTGCAGCTTGTGCGCCTCGAACAGCGTCTTGAGGCCGTGCATGGCTTCGGGGGTCTTGGCGAACACCAGCACGCCGCTGGTCCAGCGGTCCAGCCGGTGGACGACGTACAGCTGCACGCGCTTCAGGCCGCGGCGGCGGTAGTGCTCGGTCAGCGCGTCGGCCAGGGTCGGCTCGTGGCCCTTCTCCGCCGGCACGGTGAGGAGGCCGGCCGGCTTGTTGACGAACACCAGGTCGCGGTCCTCGTGCAGCAGGTCGAAGGGGGCGTCGGCGGACCGGCTGGGGCGAGCCTCCGGCTGGTAGGCGCGGTCGTCGTCGAAGTCGACCTTGATCTCCTGCCCCGGGGCAAGGCGCAGGCCGTGGCTGCGCGCGGCCTGGCCGCCCACCTCCACGCATCCGGCGTCGATCAGGCCCTTCGCCTGGCGGTGGCTGATCGCCAGGACCTGGTGCAGCTCCGTGGCCAGCGCCCGGCCCTCCGTCTCGGCGTTCCAGCTGCGCTTCAGTCGGGCCATGGCACCTCCACGCCTGGCGTCCTCGAAACGCGCGGCGACATTCCAGAAGACCACGAAGGCCGGCATTCCGGAAGGAAAAACGCCGCCGGTGGACCGGCGGCGTCGACAGAGCGGGCCCGCGCTACTTGAGGGGCTTCATGGTGAGCGGATCGCGCAGGGGCAGCTTGACCACCGGCAGCCTAGCCACCTCGCTGAGCCTGCCGGGGTGGTCCTTGACGTCGCCGGCCTCGAGGTCGGCGGCCTTGCCGCCCACCACCAGGATGGCGGCCTTGTCGGCGGCCAGGTACTTCTGCGCCACCCGCTGGATGTCGGCCTTGCCGACGGCCGCCACCCGCTCCCGGTAGGTGGAGAAGTAGTCCGGCGCCCCGGCGCTGTACTCCTCGTGGGCGAACAGGCTGGCCACGGCGGCCCGGTTGCTGAACAGGCCCGGGAAGCGGTCGATCAGGGCGCCCTTGGCCATGGCCAGCTCCTCATCGGTCACCGGCGAAGTCCGGATCCGCTCCAGTTCGGCCAGCGCCAGGCGGGTGCCGTAGGCCACGGTCCGCACCTTGGTCTGGAAGGCGGCGACGAAATCGCCCCGGTAGAAGGGGCCGGGCGAGAACCGCGACCCGACGTTGTAGGCGAGGCCCTCCTCGGTGCGGATCTTCATCACAAGCCGCGAAGTGAAGTCGCCGCCCAGAATGAAGTTGAGCACCTCCACGGCCGCCCAGTCCGGATCGGCGCGGCGCAGCCCCGGCAGCAGGATGCTGACCCGGCCCTGGTTCACGTCCTTCTCGCAGACGTGGATGCCCGGCGGGATCGTGTGCTCGGGGGCCGGAACCTTGGCGCTCGGCGCGGCCTCGGGACCGGCCTTGATGGCCCCCAGGGTCTCGCCCAGGAGCTTCGCCATCGCCTTGCGTTCGAAGCGGCCGCTCACGGCGACGATCAGGTTCTGCGCGTGCAGCAGCTTCGCATGGAGCGCCAGGAGGTCGCTCCGGCCGATGGCGTCGAGGCTGGCTGCGGTCACCGGGCGGTTGGTGTAGTGCGCCTCGCCACGCAGCAGGTAGCCACGCTGGTACTGCTCGATGGTCGTGGTGTCGTCGTTGCGGCGCTCGATCCCCTGGCGGAGCTGCTTCTTGGCCAGGTCCAGGCGGTCCTGCTGGAAGGCGGGGTGGGCGAGCATGTCGCGGAAGAGCTCCATCCCCTTCCGGGTGTCCTTCTCCAGGACGTTCATCTGCAGGTAGCCGCTGGTGGCGTCCATGGTCGAGGACACCCGCGCGGCGAGGGTCTCCAGCTCCTCGGCCAGGGCGTCGGCGGAGAGGTTCCGGGTGCCGCCGCTGTCCAGGATCTCGCCCATCAGGTGGGTCGCGCCCTCCTTGCCGGGGGGGTCCTGGTAGCTGCCGCCCTTGATCAGGACGCGGATGTTCACCAGCGGCTGGCCGGTGGGATCCTCGACGAGGTAGGCGGAGATCCCGTTCGGGAGCTTGATGTGGTGGTCCCCGGCTTTCGGCGGGGTGTAGACGATGGGCTTGAAGGCGAGCTTCTCCGGCCGGTCGGGGATGGCCTGAGCGGAGAGCAGGGTTGCGCCGAGCAGGAGGGAAAGGGCGATCCGGGGCAGCATCACTTGGCCTCCAGCTTCTGGATGCGTTGGCGCAGCTTCAGTGTCAGGAACTCGAACAGCGGTCTGGCCTGGGGCGGGACCTGGGCGGCCTGGCCTTCCAGCTTGGCCAGCCCCTCCTTGAGCTTGGCGAGGTCGGGCTCCGCCTCGAACTTGGCCAGGGCCGCCTTGGCATTGGCCCGCATCGCCTCGGGCACCTTGGCCAGGTCGGGATCCACCGGCCCGGTTTCGACCTTGCGGGTGTAGGTGGCGACGCTGCGGTTCTCCCGCGTGAGGTAGGTCGCGGCGACGCGCTGCACATCCGCGGCGCCGACCGCCTCGATCCGGCCCGGCTGGTCGAGGAAGGCCTTCAGGGAGCCGGAGGCGTCGGCCACCGCCAGCTGGGTCGCCAGGGCCTCGTTGTTCTCCAGCTTGCGGAAGGCGTCGGCCTGGGCCTGGTTCTTGGCCTTGCGCAATTCGGCGGCCGGGACGGCCTCCTTCTGCAGCTTCTCGATCTCCCGGTAGACGGCCTGCTCGACCTCCTCGGGGCGGCGATCGCCGGCGGCGACCCCGTACAGGACCAGGTTGCCGGCGTAGCGGCGGCTGTAGGGGAAGGCGCCGGCGGCGGTGGCCACCTTCTGGTCCAGCACCAGGCTCCGGTTCAGGCGCCCGGACTGGCCGTTCAGCAGGTAGGAAAGCACCTGGAGGGCGGGCTCGTCGCGGTGGCCTGTGGGCACCGACTTGTACCAGACCTGGGTGTTCGGCGTGGTCTCGGCCTCGGCGTTCATGCGCTTCTCGGCCAGCTGCTTCGGCTCCAGGGTGACGATCTCGGGAACCCCCTGGGGATTGGCGCGGATCCGCCCGAAATAGCGCTCGGCGAGCTTGAGGGCCTCGGCGCTGTCGAAGTCGCCCACCAGCACGGCGGTCAGGTTGTTGGGCGCGTAGTAGGTCGCGAAGAAGGCGTTGGCCTGCTCGCGGGTGATGCTGGTGACGTCGCTGGGCCAGCCCACCACGGGCCAGTGGTACGGGTGGGCGGTCCACACCATCGCCTGGAAGGCCTCCTCGAACTTCCCGGTCGGCGTGGACTCGGTGCGCATCCTGCGCTCCTCGGTGACCACGTCGCGCTCGGCGTAGAACTCGCGGAAGACCGGCTCGAGCAGCCGTGCCGACTCCATCCAGGTCCAGAGCTCGAGCTTGTTGCTGGGCACGGTGACGTGGTAGTAGGTCACGTCCGTGTTGGTGAAGGCATTGGTGGCCGAGGCCCCGGCCTTGGTGAAGATGTTGTCGAACTCGCCCTTCACGAGCAGGTCCTGCTGCTCCTTGACGAGCTTGGCGAACTCGCCGAGGAGCCGCTGGTGGCGCTCGGAGCGGACCTTGGGGTCGGTCATGTCCTCGATCTCGCCGAGCTGCTGGCGGCGCCGGAGCACCGACTCCTCGTTGCGGATCTCGGCGCGGAGCTTGTCCTGCAGGTCGTTCAGTTCGAGGTCGCGCTGGATGTTCCGGGAGCCGATGGTGCGTGTGCCCTTGAACATCATGTGCTCGAACAGGTGGGCGATGCCGGTCATGCCCGGGCGCTCGTTGGCACTGCCCACCCGGGCCACCCAGCCGGCGGCGATGGTGGGCTGGTCGTGCCGCTCGACCAGGAGGAGGCGCATGCCATTGGACAACGTGTGTTCCTTGACGGGAACGGTCTGGGCCAGCAGGGGCGCTGCGGCGACGAGCGCGGCGACGAGCCCTCGGCCCGGAAGGATAGCCATGGTGCCTCCTCAAAGATCGGTTCGAAGCGGCCAGCATACCTCAGGTTGCCGCCGCATTGATGCCGCGCCGGTTGTTAAGAGTTGTTAAGGGCCAGGCCGGCGTCGAGCAGGGCCTGCAGGGCGCGCTCCCAGCCCTCGCGGAGATCCTGCAGCTTGAGGCCCTTGCCTTTCCCCGGGGCGGCCTGGAGCAGGCCTTGTGCGGAGGGGTGGGGCAGCTCCAGCAGTTCGAAGGGCGGAGCTTCCTGGAGTTGCCCGAACAGCCAGGCCGCCCGCCTTCCCAGCGCGATCACCCGCAGCCGGCGGTCGGCCCGGCATCCGCGCAGTTCAGCCACGATCCGCGCAAGGTTTTGGGTGTCCAGCAGTTGTCGATCGGTCGGGGCATGGAATTGGTCGCCGTCCCGGGTCGGGCAGCGGGGGTAGGCGTTGCTCAGGGCCACCCCCGACAGGACCGGCCTCAGGCCCGCCTCGCGCAAGGTGGCACCGTCCCAGAGGTCGAAGGCCCGGGAGGGGAACTCGGCCATTCCTGCCGATCTGAGGACCCGGTACACCGGCAGGCCGGCTCCATCACCCCAGAAGGGCAGGCCGCTCTGGTCGGCTCCCCGGGGCCCCGGAGCCTCGCCGAAAAGCATTGTGTGGACGGACCCGCGATCAGGAAAAAGCGCTGGGACAGTGACTTGTCGAATGCGGGGCATGGCGGGGGGATCCACGAAGCGTATGTTTGGAAGTACTGGATTGGAGGATCCCATGTCGGTCGGTGGGACCGCAACGCGCCCGGAAGGGCGCCCGGAACGGTGTCGCACCCTGGGGGACCACCCGCGTCGGGGCTTCGGCCGGGACGAGGACTGCTTCTGCTGGTTCCAGAGGGACCTGCCGGTGCGCCTGCAGCCCAGCGACCTGGGCGACCCCATGGATTTCCACCGGCGGCTGTCCGACTGGCTGATGCAGCAGCGCTGAAGGATCGGATCCGGGCCGGCTAGCTAGACCGAGAAGTAGCGCGCCTGGGGGTGCCAGGCCACCAGGGCCGAGGTGGTGTATTCGGGCGTCATCTGGAAGCCCTCGGTGAGACCGATGCCGAGGTCCGCGGCGCCGAGCAGGTCGAGGAGCGGGGCGTTGCCCTCCAGGTCGGGGCAGGCCGGGTAGCCGTAGCTGTAACGGGAGCCCTGGTAGCCCTGGCTGAAGAGCGCCCGGAGGTCGGCGGCGTCGCGGCCGGCGATGCCCAGTTCGCGGCGGATCCGGGTGTGCAGCAGTTCGGCGTAGGCCTCGGTCAGCTCGGTGGCCAGGCCGTGGAAATAGAAGTAGTCGCTGTAGCGGTCGGCGGCGTACAGGCCGGCGGCGTGGGCCGCGGCGGCCTCGCCCATGGTCACCACCTGCAGGCCCAGCACATCGAAGCGGCCGGAAGCCTCGGCGGCAAAGAAGTCGGCGATGCACAGGCGGCGGCCGCCCTCCTGGCGGGGGAAGACCAGTTCGTGGAGCAGGCGGCTGCGGTCGGGCGCGAAGACCCGCAGGGTGTTCCCGCGGGCCTGCACGGGGAAGTAGCCGTAGCGGGCCCGCGGCGCCAGCAGCGGCGCTTCGAGCAGGCGGGCCTTCCAGGCCTGCAGGAGCGGCCCGGCCTTGTCGGCCAGCACCGCCTCGAAGGCCGCGTCGTCCAGGCGCCCCTGGGTGAAGGACCAGCGGTTGCGGATCACGGTGAAGTCGTCGAGGTAGGCGAAGATCTCCGGCAGGCCGTGGCCGGCCTCGCGAGCGCCCCAGAAGGGCGGCTCCGGGGCCGGCTGCTCGGGCCGCACCCAGGAACTCCGCCCGGCCGGATCCAGGTCGACGCCGGACCCGCCGCGGCGCAGCACGCGGATCGCCGGGGCGGCGGCTGCGTTCCGGTCAGGTTCCGCCAGCCGTCCCGCCGCCAGGGCCTCCATGTGCCGCAGGCCCTCGAAGGCGTCCTCGGCGTACAGCACCGGCCCGGCGTAGACCGCCCGGCAGTCGCGCTCCACGTAGTCGCGGGTGAGCGCCGCGCCGCCCAGGATCACCGGGATCCGGTGCCCCTGCTCGGCCATGAAGGCGAGGTTCTCCTTCATGATCACCGTCGACTTCACCAGCAGGCCGGACAGGCCGATGGCGTCGGCGGGCCACTGTTCCAGTTCGGCGAGGATCCGCTCCACCGGCTGCTTGATGCCCAGGTTGCGGACCTCGAAGCCGTTGTTGGTGAGGATGATGTCCACCAGGTTCTTGCCGATGTCGTGGACGTCGCCCTTGACCGTGGCCAGCAGCACCCGGCCCTTGGCCCGGCCGCCCTCCTTCGGCAGGTGGGGCTCCAGTCGCGCCACCGCCGCCTTCATGGCCTCGGCGCTCTCCAGCACGAAGGGCAGCTGCATCTCGCCGGCGCCGAAGCGCTCGCCGACGGTGCGCATGCCCTCCAGCAGGTGCAGGTTGATGATGTCGAGCGGTGGGATGCTCTGCAGGGCCTCGTCGACCGCCGAGAGGATCCGCTGCTTCTCGCCGTCGATGATGCCCTGGCGCAGCCGCGCCTCCACCGGAAGGGCCGGATCCGCCGGGGCCGAGGCGCGCGGACCGGCATCCTGGAACAGCACCAGGGCCTCGCGCAGCGGATCGTAGCCCTCGGCCCGGCGGTCGAAGACCAGGTCCTCCATGACCCGGCGCTCGCGCTCGGGGATGCGCGCCACCGGCAGCACCTTGGCGGCGTTGAAGATCGCCAGGTCCAGCCCGGCCTTGACCGCATGGAAGAGCATCAGGGCGTTGAGCACGTGCCGCGCCGCGGGCTTGAGGCCGAAGCTGACGTTGCTCACGCCCAGCAGGGTCCGGACGCCGGGCCAGCGCGCCTTGATTCCGCGGAGGGCCTCGAGGGTGTCGAGGGCGCTGCGGCGGAACTCCTCGGTGCCGCTGCCGAGGGTGAAGGTCAGCGGGTCGATGATGAGGTCCCCGGGGTGGAACCCATACCGGCCGACCACCAGGTCGACGAGGCGGGCGGCCACCTCCAGCTTGCGCGCCACCCCCTTCGCCATGCCCTGCTCGTCGATGGTGAGCGCCACCACCGCCGCGCCGTACTCCCGGCAGAGGTCGAGGACCTGGCGGGCCTTGGCCTCGCCGTCCTCGAAGTTGATGCTGTTCACCACGCACTTGCCGGGGGCGGTCTGCAGGGCCCGCTCGATGACCGCCACCTCGGTGGAGTCGATCATCAGCGGCAGGGTCACCTGGGTGACCAGCTTGCGCAGGAAGGCCTCCATGTCCCGGGCCTCGTCGCGGCCCACGTAGGCCACGCAGACGTCCAGCATGTGCGCGGCCTCGCGCTGCTGGTCCTTGGCGATGTCCACCAGGGCGTCCCAGTCCTCGCGCCCGAGCAGGTCGCGGAACAGCTTGCTGCCGTTGGCGTTGGTGCGCTCGCCGACGATCAGGGGCTTGGGCTCCTGGTGCAGGGACACGCTCTGGTACAGGCTGGCGACCTGGCGGTCCTCGCGGACGCTGCGGTGCACCGGGGCCAGCCGCTCGACGCCGGCCCGGAGCGCGCGGATGTGGTCGGGGGTGGTGCCGCAACAGCCGCCGACCGCATTGAGGCGGAACTCCTTGGCGGTGGCCAGGACCTTCTCCGCGAAACCGGCCGGGTCGAGCGGATAGACCGTCCGTCCGCCGTCGTTGCGGGGCAGTCCGGCATTGGGCAGGCAGGAGATGGCGAACGGGGACGCTTCGGCCAGGTGCTGCAGGTGCGGATGCATCTCGTCCGGTCCGGTGGCGCAGTTCAGGCCGAGCACGTCGATGCCGAGCATCTCGACGGTGGTCAGCACCGCGGCGATGTCGGAGCCCAGCAGCAGGGTGCCGGTGGTCTCCACCGTGACCTGCACCCAGATCGGCACCCGCGTCCGGAGCTCGGCCATGGCGGCCTTGGCGGCCCGCACCGCCGCCTTGATCTGGCCCAGGTCCTGGCAGGTCTCGATCAGGATGGCATCGGCGCCGCCGGCCAGCAGGCCGCGGCACTGGCCCAGGTAGGACCGGCACAGGGTGACCGGGTCGACGTGGCCGAGGGTGACCAGCTTCGGGCCCGGGCCCACGGAGCCGATGACGTAGCGGGGACCGGCGAAGTCGCGGGCCACCGAGCGGGCCAGCCGGACCGCGGCGGCATTCAGTTCCTCGGCCCGGTGCGCCAGGCCGAACTCCGCCAGCACCACGGCGTTGCAGCCGAAGGTGTTGGTCTCCACGGCGTCCGCGCCGGCCTCGAAATAGGCGGCGTGGATGCCCTTGATCCAGTCGGGCCGACGTTCGTTGAGGACCTCGACGCAGCCCTCCAGCTCCACCCCGCCGTAGTCCTCGACGGTCGGCCGGTGGGCGAAGATCTGGGTGCCCATGGCGCCGTCCAGCAGCAGCACCTTCTCCTTGATGAGGCTCTCGAGGGCGGTCATGGTCCGAGGACCTCCAGGGTGACATCGCCGTGCACCGCGACCTGGCAGGCGAGGCGGTGGTCGGCGGGGGCCTTGAGGGCGTCCAGGAAGTCGCGCTCCTCGGGCCCGGCGGGGGAGCAGTGGTCGAGGCCGGCGATCACCCGGATCCGGCAGGTGCCGCAGCTTCCACTGCGGCAGGCGAAGGTGAGGTCGGCCCCGGCGGCGTCGGCGATGTCCTGCAGGCGGGTCCCGGCCGGCGCCTCCACCAGCAGGTCGTCGAGCAGGAAGTGCACCTGGACCGGGGCGGGGGTCATCGCAGCAGGTCCTCCAGCAGCTCCACCTGGCCCATCGGCGCGGAGACCTGCAGACCCTGCACCGCCGGCCTGAGGGCGTCGATCAGCTCGCGGGCGATGTCGAGGCCCTCCTTGAGCTGGTCCTCGGCCGTGCTCCAGCGCGCCATGCGCTCGAGGATCACTGCCGGGACCGTCACGCCGGGCACCTCGTTGGCCATGAACTCGGCATTGCGCAGGCTCTTCAGCGGCCAGATGTCGGTCAGGACCGGGATGCCGAAGGGCTGGGCGAAATCCAGGAACCGGAACAGCGACCCGGTGTCGAAGACCGGCTGGGTGATGGCCCACTCGGCGCCGGCCTCGACCTTGTACTTGAAGCGCGTGTGCTCCCGTTCCAGGTCCGGCGCGGCGGGGTTGGCGCCGACGCCGACGCTGAAGGACGTCGAGGCGCCGATCGAGCTGCCGCCCAGGTCGAAGCCGCTGTTGAGGCGGGACAGGATGTTCACCAGGCCGATGGCGTCGACGTCGAAGACCGCGGTGGCCTGCGGGTAGGGTCCCAGCTTCGGCGGGTCGCCGGTGATCGCGAGGATGTTGCGCAGGCCGAGGGCGCTGGCGCCCAGCAGGTCGCTCTGCATGCCGAGCAGGTTGCGGTCGCGGCAGGCGTAGTGGAGGATCGCCTCCAGGCCGACCTCCTGCTCGATCAGCAGGGCCGCCGCCAGGGCCGACATCCGCGCCATCGCCCGCGGACCGTCCGGAACGTTGATGGCGTCGGCGCCGAAGGCCTTGGCCCGGCGGGCCTTCTCCAGCAGCTTGTCGAGGGTGGCGCCCTTGGGGGGCACCAGCTCGACGGTGGTGACGAAGCGGCCCCGGGAGAGCGCCCCGGAGAAGGCGCTGCGCTTGCCGAAGGGCATGGTCGGGCTGGGGCCCTCGGCGTCCCTGGCCAGCGGCTCGGGCCGGCCCTCGATGAAGGCCTGGTCCTGGCGCACCGCCGAGCGCATGGCGCGGGTGTGCGCCGGGGTGGTGCCGGCGCAGCCGCCGATGCCCTGGGCCCCCAGCAGCAGCGCCTGGCGGGCGAACTCGCCGAGGTACTCGGGGCTGGCCATGTACAGCAGCCGGCCGTCCACCACCCGCGGCAGGCCGGCGCTGGGCTGCAGCACGATCGGCCGGTCGGTGACCGCCTTGAAGCGCTTCAGCAGCTCCAGCAGGGGGGCCGGGCCGCTGCCGCCGTTGACGCCGACCATGTCCGCGCCCCACTCGGCCAGCTTGCGGATGTACCACTCGGGCTCGGTCCCGTAGAGGGTCTGGCCGTCGTCGTTGGGGGTCATCATCGCGACGATCGGCAGGTCCGAGACTTCGTGGATCGCCAGGATCGCCTGCTGGATCTCGTTCAGGTCGCCGAAGCTCTCCAGCACGAACAGGTCGACGCCGCCTTCCGTGAGCGCCTCCGCCTGCTCGCGGAAGAAGCCGCGGGCCTCCTCGAAGGAGGTCGGGCCCCAGGGCTCGATGCGCACCCCCAGCGGACCGATGCAGCCGGCCACCCAGCCGGGCTCGTCGCCCAGGGCCTCGCGGGCCAGCCGGGCGCCGGCCAGGTTGATCGCCCGCAGCTGCTCGGCCAGCCCGTAGCCCTGGAGCTTCACCCGGTTGGCGGCCCAGGTGTTGGTGGTGAGAACCTGGGCACCGGCCTTGCGGAACTCCTGGTGGATGCCGGCCACCAGCTCCGGCGCGGCGGTGTTGGCCTCGTCGAAGGAGCGGTTGATGAACACGCCGCGGTCGTACAGTCCGGTGGGGGTGCTGCCGTCGAACAGGAAACGGGTGCCGTGGTGGAGTTCTTCCCTGAAACTGCGCACGTTCATGCTCCGCTCCCCTTGGTTATCGGCAGACCGGGCTTCCAGCTTGCATCCCGGCCCTCGATCCACCGTCGGTGCAAAAGCGGGATGAGCGCTGGCAGGCGGTACTCCGGAACCAGGAAGGTCACCGAGGCGCCCTGGCTGCCGCTGAGGACGGCGCCGAGCGGTTCCCGTTCCAGGGGCGCCAGCAGCCGGACGGCGGCGCCGGGGTCGCGCCGAAGGCCGTCGCCCACCAGCGCCACCAGCGCCCAGCCGGGCTCGATGGCGGCCGGGCCGCGGCCGAGCTCCTCCAGCACGGCCAGGGCGGCGTGGGTCTCGGGGCGCAGCACCAGCAAGGTGCCCTCCGGGTCGCCCAGGAGGCCGTAACGCCGCGCGCCGGCCTCGTCCAGGCGCTGCGCCAGGGCCGCCAGCTCCTCCAGGGCAAACCCGGGGGGGAACCGCAGGGTCACCACGCCCTCCTTGTAGACCACCGAGGTCACCTGGCCGGGCCTGCGTTCCGTGGGGTCCGCCAGGATGCAGGTCCGGCCGGCCTCGGTCCTCAGGATGTTGGCCACGGTCAGGCGGAAGCCGGCCCGCGCCGCCGGCGCCAGGCAGTCCGGCCCCAGCACCCGGGCGCCGAAGGCCGACAGCGCGGCGGCCTCGGCCAGGCTCAGCTGCGGGATCGGCCGGGCCTCCGGGACCAGGGTCGGATCCGCGCTGAGAATGCCGTCCACGTCGGTCCAGATCTGGACCTCCTCGGCTCCCAGGGCCTCGCCCAGGAGGGTGGCGCTGGTGTCGGCGCCGCCCCGGCCGAGGGTGGTGGTGGTGCCGTCCGGAGCCAGGCCGACGAAGCCCTGAGTGACCAGCAGCGTCCCGGCGCCCAGGGCCGCGGACCACGGCCCCGCCTGGGCGCGGATGGCGGCCCGGTCGGGCCGGGCCCGGCCGTGGCGGTCGTCGGTGCGGAGGATGCCCCGGGCGTCCTCGCAGCGGGCCGGGAGTCCCTCCGCGGCCAGCAGCGCGGCCACCAGCTCGGCGGCCAGGGTCTCCCCCACCGCCAGCGCCGCCGCCTTCGTGCGGGGACTGGCCTCGCCCACCAGCGCGGCCCCCTCGAGCTGCTCGCCGAGCCGCTCCAGCAGCGGATTCCAGGTCCCCGCGAGGGCCGATCGCAGGCCGAGGGCCTCGGCCGCCGCGTGGTGCCGGGCGCGCAGCCCCTCCAGCCGCCCACGGGCCTCCGCCAGGTCGCCCCGGGCGGCGGCGGCGAGGGACTCCACCAGCCCGTCGGCCACGCCCTTGAGGGCCGCCACCACCACCAGCCCGCCCGACGGCAGCTCCTGGCCGATGCGGGCCGCGGTCCGGCGAAGGGCCCCGGCGTCCTGGATGGTGCTGCCGCCGAACTTCAGGACCTTGAGGCTCACGGGTTCCCCGCTTCCGCCGGCGGCACCAGCTCGAAGGGTGTTTCCTGGTAGACGCAGTAGTTCAGCCAGTTGGAGAACAGCAGGTGGGCGTGGCCGCGCCAGCGGACCAGGGGCTCGCGGGAGGGATCGTCGCCCGGGTAGTAGTTGCGCGGCACCTCGATCGGCAGTCCCTTGGCCAGGTCGCGGACGTACTCGCCCTGCAGGGTGGTGGGGTCGTACTCGGAGTGGCCGGTGACGAACACGTGGCGGCGGTCCCGGGACTGGACCAGGTAGACGCCGGCCTCGTCGGACTCGGCCAGCAGCTGCAGGTCCGGCACCGCCAGGATGTCCTCGCGGCGGGTCTCGGTGTGGCGGGAGTGGGGCGCGAAGAAGACATCGTCGAAGCCCTGCACCAGGTTCTCGTTGCGGACCTTGAGGCGGTGCGGGAAGACGCCGAACATCTTGGCGTGCAGGTCGCGCTTGGGGACGCCGTAGTAGCGGTACAGCCCGGCCTGGGCGCCCCAGCAGATGTAGAACGTCGAGAAGACGTGGGTCCTCGCCCAGTCGAGCAGCTCGGCCAGCTCGGGCCAGTAGTCGACCTGCTCGAAGGGCAGCTGCTCCACCGGGGCGCCGGTGATGATCAGCCCGTCGAAGCACTGGCCGCGCACCTCGGTGAAGCTGGAGTAGTGCTCCAGCAGGTGCTCGGCGGGGGTGTTGCGGGAGGCGTGGGAGGCCATGTGCAGCAGCACCACCTCCACCTGCAGCGGGGAGTTGCCGAGCAGGCGCAGCAGCTGCGTCTCGGTGGCGATCTTGGTGGGCATCAGGTTGAGGATGGCGATCCGCAGCGGCCGGATGTCCTGCTGCTGGGCCCGGCGCTCCTCCATCAGGAAGACGTTCTCCGCCTCGAGGACGCTGCGCGCGGGAAGGGACTCGGGGATCTTGACCGGCATGGGGGCTCCGGGGGTGGCTGCGGCCCCACCTTCGGGAGCCGGGTTGGGCCCGTGTCCGCGGATGCGCCGCCGGGCCCGGCGCGGGAGGACCGCGTCAGGTCGTTCGCTCGGTATGTCGGCCAGAAACGCCGAAGGGGCCCGCTTGTCCGGGCCCCTTCGAAGACGTCAGTCCTTCGCTCGTCATCTCTCCGCGCCGTTGCCGGCGTGGCAGGAATTGGCACCTTTCACGGATGGAACATCCGCGCAGGTTGCCAAGGTTTCACAGGGCCCGTCCCTCCACCTTTCTGGATACCTCGCTGTTCGACTGACAAAGATCTCGTGAACCCTGAATGTGGGCCGGATGCCCGCGCTTGTCAAGGCTCGGGCCAGGCCCCCGGGACCACGCCCGGGCCTTGCGAGGGTCAGTCGGGATAGCCCAGCCGGGCCAGGGTGTCGCCGGACAGCGACCTGAACCGCGCCACCTGGGCGGGGCTGAGCCGCGAGCGCCAATCGTCGGGCACCCCCTTGCGGAAGAACGAGGAGGCGTCCTCCTGCCCCGGCTTCCGGCCCCGGCTGAGCTTCTCGAAGGAGGCCGCCTCGAGGCAGGCGTCCACGATCCCCGCCGCGGCGTCCGCGCCGAGGAAGGCCAGGACCCGGCCGAACCCGCCGGACGGGTCGGCCACCAGGTCCTCGTAGCGGACCTCGAAGTAGCGGTCCCCCCAGGCACGGCCGGTGTCGCGGGCGCGCAGGACCCGCTCCGACCACTCCTTGGCGGTGAGGTCGAGGACGCCGTCGAAGCCGAGCCGCTCGAGCTTCTCGTCCCGGGACCGCAGGTTGTGGTGCCAGGCGGAGACGAACACCGCCCGGCCGTCGCGGACGATGTGGATCAGCTTCGCCTCGGGGAACAGCTTCTGCAGGCTGGGCAGGTGCATGGCGTGCTCGGGGTCCTTCTCCCCGACGAAGCGCAGGCGGACCTTGGCCGGATCGGCGATGGCCTTGAGCCGCAGCTCGATGAAGGTGCGCATCAGGGCCATGATGTCGGGCCAGGCGAGGTCCGGGAAATCGTTGCTGTCGGTCACCGCGCGCCGGCGCTTCTCCAGCAGCGCGCTGTAGTTCCGGCAGGCGTGCATCAGCTCCAGGCCGAAGTGGTGGACGCAGGCCTCGCCCCGGCAGGCGATTTCCGGGTGGGCATCCAGCAGCTTGCCGAGCCAGGTGGTGCCGGACTTGGGGGCGCCGGTCAGGAAGAAGGGGAGGAAGGCCATGCAGACAAGCTGGCAGGCCCGGCGGGGACCGGCAACCGCCGGTCCCCCGCGCGCCTCGGTGAACGGCTACTTCGGCGCCTGGCCCTTCTCGAGCTGTTCGACCATGCCGGCCAGCGACTTCCGGTTCAGCTCGTCGGGGGCCTGGGCCAGGCCGAGCCGGGCATGCTCCAGGGCCTTCTTCAGGTTGCCGTTGGCGGCATGTCCGCGGGCCAGGCCGACGTGCACCGGCCACTGGTTGGGGAAGCGCCGGGCGTTGGCCTCGAAGACGCGCAGCGCCTCGGCCTTGCGGCCCTGCTGCAGCAGCTGGCGGCCGAGCTGGTGGCCGTCGGTGGTCTTCGGCGCTCCGCCGGCGATGGCCTTCTCGAAGGTCCTCCCGGCCTGCTCGGCCCGGCCCAGGGCCAGCTCCAGCAGGCCGACGGTGGACACGGTCTGGAAGTTCTCCTGGCCGATGTAGGGCGCCTCGACCGCGCGCCGGGCCCAGGCCAGCCCCTCCTCCAGGTGCTTGCCGGTCTTGAGGGTGAACTGGGCGGCGTTGCTCAAATGCACCCAGTTGAAGCCCATGCCGCCGCGCAGCTCGCGCACGAGCGTCTGGAAGTAGATCTCGTCCGGGTCGTCGACCGCGAGCGCCACCGGGACCTTCAGGTTCTCCCAGAACAGCGCCAGGGTGGCCCGCGCCGGTTCGCGTTCGGTGAACTCGTAGCTGAGCCACTCGTGGAACTCGGCCTTGGCGGGCTTGACCTCCACCCGCAGGGCGTCCTCCTTCGGATCGTAGAAGTAGCTGCCCCACGCGCCGGCGTGCCTGGAGAAGATCACCGTGAAGGACTCCTTCCCGGGAACCATGTGCAGGCCATAGGCGCCCGCCGGCAGCGGCCGTCCCTCCACCTTGATCGGGTGCGACACGGTGAACACCGTGTTCTCGTTGGCTCCGGCCCGCCAGGGGCAGGAGGTGCAGCCGTTGAAGCCCAGGTCGCTCATGCCGTAGGGCACCAGCTCGCCCCAGATCTTCCCGGTGCGGTCCTGGCCGGCGAGGTGGACCCGCGGGCTGCTGTAGGAGACCGAAACCGTGACCGGGCCGATGGCCTGGGTCACCGAGGCCTTCATGTTGCCGCCGTCCGGAGGCAGGGTCAGGGTCTGGGCGGGCAGCTGCAGCGCCAGGCCGAGGAGCAGGGTCGGGCCGAGTGTCGTTCGCATGGGGAACCTCCCGGGGACGATCATGCCGCGATCCCGGTCCGCCGGTGGCGTCCAGGGGCCGGCCGAGAGCGGGCGGGGGCGAAGGGTGGCAGCCGGCCGGCTACCAGGCCAGCAGGTCCTCGACCCTGCGCCGGATCGCCTGGACATCCGGCATCCAGGCGGCCTCCAGCACCGGGCTGGCCGGCGTGGGCGTGTCGGCCCCGGCCAGCCGCAGCACCGGCGCATCCAGCCACGGGAAGCAGGCCTCGCCGATCCAGGCCGCGACCTCCGCGGCGGGACCGAAGGAGAGGCTGGCCTCGGTGAGCACCATCACCCGATGGGTGCGCCGGACCAGGGCGGCCACCGCCTCCTGGTCCCAGGGCCGGAGCGTGCGCAGGTCGAGCAGGGCGACGTCCAGGCCGTCCAGGGCCTCAAGGGCCCGGTGCTGGATGGCGCCGTAGGTCACCACCAGCGCCCGCCGCCCGTCCTTGCGCAGGGCCGCCCGTCCGAGCTGCGCCACCGGAGCGGTATCCCAGGCATCCTTGAGCCGCCGGTACAGCACCTTGTGCTCCAGGAACAGCACCGGCCCGGGGTCGTCGATGGCCGCCCGCAGGAGGGCGTAGGCGTCGGCCACCGTGCCCGGAGCGACCACCGTGAGCCCGGGCGTCGCCAGGAAGTGCCCCTCCGGGTTCTGGCTGTGGAAGGGGCCGCCGCCGCTGCCGGCGCCCACCGGACCGCGGAACACCACCGGGCAGTCGGCGCCCCAGCGCCAGCCGGTCTTGGCGGCGAAGTTCACGATCAGGTCGGAAGCCAGCAGCGCGAAGTCCATGAACTGGAACTCGGCCACCGCCCGCTGGCCCATCAGGGAGAGGCCGATGGCGCTGCCGGCGATGGCCTGCTCGGCGATCGGCGTGTCCAGCACCCGGTCCTCGCCGAACCGCGCCTGCAGGCCCTCGGTGGCCTTGAAGGCGCCGCCGTAGTGGCCGATGTCCTCGCCGAGCAGGCAGACCCGGCCGTCTGCCGCCATCGCGTCGCCGAGCGCCTGGCGGATCGCCTCGAGGTAGGTTCCGGAAAAGGCCACCCCCCACTCTAGCCCAGGGCCGCTTCCCCGCTCTTCGGGAACCCGGGGCCCCCTATACTGCGGCATGCCCCCCCGCGCCGCCGCCCTCCTCTTCTGCATTTCCCTCGCCGCCGCCGAGCCGGAGGAACTCCGCCACGCCCGCCGGCTGCTGAGGGCGCACCCGGTGGTCGACGGCCACAACGACCTGCCGGAGGCGATCCGCGACCACGCCAAGGCGCCCGGCGACCTCGAGGCCTACTACCTGCGCAAGCGGACCCCCGGGGCCACGGACCTGCAACGCCTGCGCCAGGGCGGCGTGGGCGGCCAGTTCTGGTCGGTGTACATCCCGGCCGAGCTGGAGGGCGGTTTCGCCCGCACCCAGCTGGAGCAGATCGAGCTGACCCGGCGGCTGGTGGCGCGCTACCCCGACCGCATGGCGCTGGTCGGCACGGCCGCGGAACTGCAGCGCGAGATGAAGCGCGGGAAGGTCGCCTCGCTGCTCGGCATCGAGGGCGGCCATGCCCTGGAGAACTCCCTGGGCGCCCTGCGCGCCTACTACGACCTGGGCGTGCGCTACATGACCCTGACCCACAGCAAGTCCCTGGACTGGGCCGATTCCGCCACCGACGCTCCGAGATGCCACGGTCTCAGCCGCTTCGGCGAAGAGGTCGTCCGCGAAATGAACCGCCTGGGCATGCTGGTGGACCTCTCCCACGTCTCGCCGGAGACCATGGCCGCGGCGTTGCGCGTCTCGGAGGCCCCGGTGATCTTCTCCCACTCGTCGGCCCGGGCCGTCTGCGACCACCCGCGCAACGTGCCGGACGACATCCTGCGCGGCGTGGCGAAGAACGGCGGTCTGGTCATGGTGACCTTCGTCGCCGCCTTCGTGTCGCCGGAGTTCGCCCAGGCCAGCGCGCCGCTGTGGAAGGAGTGGGAGGTGCGCTCCAAGGGGCTCACCGATCCCGCCGGCAAGGAACGCCTCTGGAAGGAGCTCGCCGCGCGCATGCCGAAGATCAAGGTCCCGCTCGGGCTGGTGGCCGACCACCTCGACCACATCCGCAGGGTCGCCGGCCCGGACCACATCGGCCTGGGCGGCGACTTCGACGGCAACGACGCCTGGCCGGAGGGCCTGGAGGACGTTTCCGGCTACCCGCGGCTGTTCGCCGAACTGATCCGCCGGGGCTGGAGCGATGCCGACCTGGCCAAGCTGGCCAACGGCAACCTGCGGCGTGTGCTGCGCAGGGCCGAGCAGGTGTCGGCGCGGCTGCGCAAGGCCCGGCCGGCCTCCATCGCCACCTTCACCGCCCTCGACCGGGCCGCCCCGGCGCAGAAGCAGTAGGCCCCGTCCGCGCTAGTCTGGTCCCATGCTGTCGTCGCTGCGCATCACCCACCTCGCCATCGTCGAGGACCTGGCGCTGGAACTGCAGTCGGGCTTCTCGGTGCTGACCGGCGAGACCGGGGCCGGGAAATCGCTGCTGGTCGAGGCGCTGGCCCTGCTGCTGGGTGCCCGGGCCGACGCCGACACGGTGCGTGCCGGCTGCGAGCGGGCCACCGTGGAAGGGGTGGTGGAGGGCGACACCCTGGCCTGGGCCGCCCTGCTGCAGGCGCGCGGGCTGCCGGAGGAGCATCCGGTGGTGCTGCGGCGGGAGGTGTCGGCCGCCGGCCGCAGCCGGGCCTGGATCAACGGCGCGCCCTGCGCCCTCGCCGATCTGCGCGAGGCCAGCCGGCTGTGGATCCGGCTCACCAGCCAGCACGACCACCAGAACCTGCTGGAGGAGGAGCGCCACCTGCCGCTGCTGGACGAGGTGCTGGGCTTGGTGCCGCAGCTGGAGCCCGAGGTGGCGCGGGTGAAGGACGCCGAAGGACGGCTGCGCGCCCGGCGCAAGAGCGAATCCGAGCGGGAGGCCCGGCTGGCGCAGCTGGAGGACCAGCTCGCAGACCTCGGGAAACTGGCGCCCCGGCCCGGCGAGTGGACCCAGCTGAAGGCCCGCCGGGAGCCGCTGCGCAACGCGGCCCGGCTCGAGGCCTGCCACCGCGAGGCGGCGGAGGCGCTGCAGGAGGCCCTGCCCGCCGCGGAACGCGCCCAGCGTCCCCTGGCGGCGGCGGCCAGCCTGCTGCCGGAGGCGCAGGCCGGGGCGGAGCGCCTGCGCAGCCTCCTGCTCGACCTGGAGGACCTCAAGGCGCAGGTCGAGGACGAAGCCCGGGCCTGGTCCAGCGCCGGGGTCCAGGAGCTGGACGCGCTGGAGGCGCGCCTGGCCGCCTACGAGAAGGCGGCGCGCCGGCACCGCTGCGAACCCGACGAGCTGGCGCCGGTGCTGGCGGAGCTGCGCGCCGAGCAGCAGCAGCTGCAGGGCGGCGAGCGCAGCCTGCAGGAGCTGGAGAAGGTCCTGGCCGCCGCCGCCGAGGCCTACCGGGCCAAGGCGGCGCTGCTGCACGCCGCCCGCGAGGAACGGCTGGGCCCCCTGGAGGCGGAGGTGCACCGGCGCCTGGGCGGTCTCGGGATGAAGGGTGCGAAGGTCCAGGCCCGGCTCTCCCTGGCCGAGGAGCCGGGCAGCCCGGTGGTCCACCTGGGCCGGGCGGTGCGGGTGTCGGGCCAGGGCTTCTCGCGCCTGGCCTTCTGGCTGGAGTCCAATCCCGGCGAAGGGTTCCGGCCGCTGGCGCGGATCGCCTCCGGCGGCGAGCTGAGCCGCGTGATGCTGGCCCTGATGGGGGCCGGGCTGCAGGCCCAGACCGCCCGCCAGGGCCTGACCCTGGTGCTCGACGAAGTGGACGCGGGCCTGGGTGGCGAGGCGGCCCTGGCGGTGGGCGCGGCCATTCGCGAACTGGGCGGGGTCCACCAGGTGCTGTCGATCACCCATCTGCCCCAGGTGGCGGCCCGCGGCCACCAGCACGGGGTGTTGACCAAGGCCGTGGCCAAGGGCCGCACCCGCACCGAACTGGCGTGGGTGGAGGGCGAGGCCCGCACCCGCGAACTGGCGCGGATCCTGGCCGGCCAGCCGGACCGCCCGGAGGCCCTGGAGCACGCCCGGGCGATGCTCGGCGGCTGATCAGGCGCGGGCTGCGGCGAGCCCCTCCTCGAGGGCGCCGAGGATGTCGTCGATGTGCTCGATGCCGATGGAGAGCCGGATCAGGTCCGGGGTGAGTCCGCCCTCCAGCTGCTGGGCCTCGGTGAGCTGGGAGTGGGAGGTGCTGGCCGGGTGCAGGATCAGGCTCTTGGCGTCGCCGACATTGGCCAGGTGGGAGAACAGCGGGATGTTGTCGATGAGCTTGACCGCCGCCGGAGCGCCGCCCTTGATGCCGAACACCACCATGCCGCCGAAGCCGTGCCGGAGGTATTTCTTCGCGAGGGCGTGGGACGGGTCGCCGGGCAGGCCGGGATAGCGGACCCAGGCCACCTGCGGGTGCTTCCGCAGGAACTCGGCCACGCGAAGGGCGTTCTCGCTGTGGCGGACGATGCGCAGCGGCAGGGTCTCGAGGCCCTGCAGGAACAGCCACGCGTTGTCCGGGCTGATGGCCGCGCCGAGGTTGCGCAGGGGCACGGTCCGCACCCGCAGGGCGAAGGCGATCGGGGCCAGCGGCGCGGGCAGGTCGTGGGCCCAGCGCAGACCGTGGTAGTTGGGGTCGGGCTCGGTGAACAGTGGGTGCCGGCCGGCCTTCCAGTCGAAGCGGCCGCTGTCGGTGAGGATGCCGCCGATGCCGGTGCCGTGGCCGCCGATCCACTTGGTCAGCGAATTCACCACGATGTCGGCGCCGTGGGCGATGCTCTGCAGCAGGTAGGGCGTCGAGAAGGTGGCGTCGACGATCAGCGGCAGGCCGTTGCGGTGCGCGACTTCGGCGATCCGCTCGAGGTCGGCGACGTCGAGCACCGGGTTGCCGATGGATTCGACGTAGATGGCCTTGGTCTTGGCCGTGATCGCCTTCTGGAAGTTCTCCGGGTCCTTCGGGTCGACGAAGTTCACCTTGATGCCGAAGCCGGGGAGGATGGCGTCGAACTGGGTGTAGGTGCCGCCGTACAGGTTGTTGGCGCTGACGATCTCGTCGCCGGCCTGGGCCAGGGTGATGATCGCGTAGAACACCGCGGAGGTTCCGGAGGCCAGGGCCACCGAAGCGGCGCCGCCCTCGAGCAGGCTGACCCGCTGCTCGAGCACGTCGGTGGTGGGGTTCATCAGGCGCGTGTAGATGTTCCCCAGTTCCTTGAGGGCGAACAGGTTGGCGGCGTGCTGGGTGTTCTTGAAGACGTAGGAGCTGGTGCGGTGGATCGGCACGCCGCGGCTGAGCGTGGTGGGATCGGGGGTCTGGCCGCCGTGCAGGGCGAGGGTTTCGGGGCGGTAGATCGGGGCCATGGGGGTCTCCGGAGGGGCGGCGTCTGCGGGAAAGGATGGAGCGGACATCGCGCGTGGGCAAAGGATGAAGGGAGCGTTGGTTCAAATTCTTAAGTAATTTGATGAATTTAGTATAGTACAAAGTCACCGTCAAGGGCTCGCCTCCCACCCGGCCGCCGGTTGGACAGGCCCGGGGCCGCTGTCCAGAATGGGCCTCTCGGCCGAGGTCCCCCATGCACCTGTGCGCGCTCCCGTTCCTGCTGGCCTCGGTCGTCGGGGCGGGTCCCGGCGAGGCCTACCGGAAGGAGGTCGAGGCCTGGCGCCGGGCCCGGGAGGCCCGCCTGGTCGCGGAGGGCGGCTGGCTCAGCGTGGTCGGCCTGGACTGGCTTTCGGAAGGGGAGAACCGCTTCGGCTCGGACCCGAAGCTGCCGGTGGTCCTGCCCGCGGGCAAGGCGCCGGCCCTGGCCGGGGTCCTGGTGGTCGCCGGCGGGACCGTGACCCTCAAGGCCGAGGCCGAGGCGGGGATCACCCTGGACGGGCAGCCGGTGACCACCCGCGTCCTGCGCACCGACGCCGAAGGCAGGCCCGACGTCCTGCGGCTCGGCAGCCTGGCCTTCCACGTGATCAAGCGCGGCGAGCGGCTGGCGGTGCGGTTGAAGGACGCCGACAGCGCCGCCCGGCGGGCCTTCAAGGGCGTTCCGGCCTACCCGGTCAAGCCGGCCTTCCGCATCGAAGGCCGCTTCGTCCCCTACGACCCGCCCCGGGAGATCCCCATCGCCAGCGTGATCGGCACCACCGAACCGATGCGGTGCCCCGGGCGGGTCGTGTTCCGGCTGGGGGGCCGCGAGGTCAGCCTGGAACCGGTGCTCGAGCCCGGCGCCGACGAACTCTTCTTCATCTTCCGCGACACCACCAGCGGCCGGCAGACCTACCCGGCTGGACGCTTCCTGTATGCGCCTCTGCCGAAGGACGGCAAGGTGGTGCTGGACTTCAACCGGGCGGTGAATCCGCCCTGCGCCTTCACCGCCTTCGCCACCTGTCCGCTGCCGCCCCGGCAGAACTGGCTCCCGGTGGCGGTGCCCGCGGGGGAGCGGGACGTCGCCCACCCCTGAACCTTCCCGGGGATCAGGCTCCGGGCGGCTCCGGGAAGGTCAGGCTCACCTGCAGGCCGCCGCCGGCCGGCGAGGCGAAGGCGATGCCGCCGCGGTGCAGGCGCATGATCCCCTTGACGATGGCCAGGCCGAGGCCGTGCACGTGCTCCTGGGGGCCCTTCACCCAGGGCTCGCCGAGCCGGCCGAGCAGGCCCGGGTCGACCCCCGGGCCCGAGTCCCGGACCAGGATCCGGGTGAAGAACGGGGTCCGCTCCGCGGCGATCCGGATCCACCCTCCGGCCGGCGTGTGCCGGATGCCGTTGGCGATGAGGTTGGTGAGCGCGCGCTGCAGCAGGGTCTCGTCGGCGTGGACCCGGAAGCCCTCCTCGACCTCCAGCTGGATGGACACCTCGGCCTCCTCCGCCGTGGCTTCGAAGAACCCGGCGAGGCTCTGCAGCTGGGGCAGCAGCTCGACCGGGCGGCGGTCGATGGCCGCGGCGGGGTCCTCGGTGCGGGACAGGAACAGCGTCTTCTCGATCAGCGAGGCGAGCCGCTCGCATTCCTCGAGGATGGAGCCCAGGGCCTCCTGCTGGTGGCCGGGGCCCTTGGGCCGGAGCAGCAGCCCCTCGACCTCGGCCCGCAGGTTCTGCAGGGGCGTCCGCATCTCGTGGGCGAGCTCGCCCGAGAACTTGGAGAGGCGTTCGAAGGAGACCTGGATCCGGTCGAGGGCCCCGTTCAGGGTCGCCACCAGCTCGGCCAGCTCCCGGGGGAACGCACTGGGGTCGAGCCGCTTCTCGAGGCGAAGGGGGTGGATGTCCCCGGCCTCGGCGACGATCCTCGCCAGGGGCGCCAGGCCACGCTGGGCCACCCAGCGGCCGAGGGCCGCCGAGATCAGCGCGGCGCAGGCGAGGCCCAGGACCATCCGCTGGCGGAACCGGAGGAACAGCTGCGCCTCGTGGCTGCGGTCCATGGCGAGCTGCAGCCGCCGGCCGTGGCTCAGCGAGATCACCATCGCGGTGTAGGGACGCCCCGAGGCACCGGTGCGCTCGATGGGGTCCGCATCGACCTCCGGCCAGGAGCCGATCCTCAGCAGGCCGAAGCTGAAGCTCTGCACGCGGGTCTGGCCATCGGCCTCGAGGATCCGCCACTCGGCGCGGTCCAGCCGGGGCAGGTCCTCGGGCAGCGGCAGGCCGCGCTCGAGGCGGCGTTCCAGGGCCCTCGCCTCGGAGCGCATCACCGCCGCGTCCTCCGTCCCGATGGAAAGGTGCAGGGCGTGGTCCATGAACAGGGCCATCAGGCCCAGCAGCACCACCGTCACGGCAGCAAAGCTGTACTGCAGCTTTCGGACGAGGCTCCCGCTGTCAGAGGCCACGGGCTTCCAGGACGATGCCGACGCCCCGGAGCGTGTGCAGGAGCTTGACCTCGTAGGGGTCGTCGAGCTTCTTGCGGAGCCGGCGCACCTGCACGTCGAGGGCGTTGGGGTCCACCACCGAGGACAGCCCCCAGACCGCCTTCACCATCTGGTCGCGGGTCACGACCTCGCCGTGGTGCTGGATCAGCAGGCTCGCGAGCGCGTATTCCTTGGGCGTCAGGTCGACCCGGCGGCCCAGTCGGCTGATGCGCCGGTGGCCCGGCTCCCACACCAGGTCGGCCACCTCGAGGCGTTCCTGCACCGGCGGCGAGCCGCCCCGACGCAGCAGGGCCTTGAGCCGGGCGACCACCTCGGGAAGGGCGTAGGGCTTCACCAGGTAGTCGTCGCCGCCGCCCTCGAGCCCGCGGACCCGGTCCTCGATGGCGCCCTTCGCGGTGAGGAACAGCACCGGTGCTCGAACACCCTTCTTCCGGATCCGGGCCACGAGCTCGAAGCCCGACAGGCGCGGCAGCATGACGTCCACCACGAAGGCGTCGAAGGGCTCGGCGAGGGCGGTTTCCAGGGCCGCCTGGCCGTCGCCCCGGTGGAAGACCTGGAAGCCGGCGGCCTGCAGGCCCTCCTTCAGGTGGTGGGCCGTCTTCGGCTCGTCTTCGACGATCAGGATGCGCATGGGTGCAGTCTAAACAGGAGCTGGGGTTCCTGACAGTACCCTGTTTTTCATCAGAAAAAATGAAGACGGACAGGAAAAACCAAGGCCGCCCCAAGCCTCGGCCCCAATCACCCCGGGCATCCTCAATAAACGACCACCCGATGCACGGATTGGGAAAAAGCAGAAGCCCGGCTGTGCCGGGCTTCTGCGTGCGGGTCCCGGGGCGGTCCGCCGCTGCGGTGTGCGCGAAGCGCGGAACCCCGGACAGGAAAGCAAAAGCCCGGCTGTGCCGGGCTTTTGCGCGGGGGCTCCGGGGCGGTCCGCCGCTGCGGTGTGCGCGAAGCGCGGAACCCCCGGACAGGATCAGACCTAATTGACCTTCACGCTGACGTCGTCGAGGACGAAG
>JAYRFV010000011.1:0-6520 GCA_041908165.1 Holophagales bacterium
CGCCGAGGAGCCGTGATGAGCGCCCGCCCCAGGAAACCGCGGCCCGCCGGCGACCCGCCCCCCGCCGAGATGGCCACCGAGGACCTCGGTCCGCTGCAGGACGCCTGGCCCGAGACGTCCACCTCGGTGCGCCTGAAGGGTGTCCGGGAGAAGCTGCAGAAGCCCTCCGAGTGGGCCCTGGTGGTCTACGCGGGCCAGGCCCTGGGGCGGATCTTCCCGCTGCCGGAGGGCGAGTGCCTGCTGGGACGGTCGCCCAAGGCGCAGATCAGCCTGCTGGACGACGAGGTGAGCCGCATGCACGCCAGCCTCCAGCTTGAGGACCGCGGCGGGGACGTCCGCATCAGCCTGGTGGACCTGGGCTCCACCAACGGCACCTTCCTCAACGGAGAGCCGATGGAGGGGCTGGCCCTGCTGCGTGCCGGCGACCGCATCGCCCTGGGCCACCACGTGCTCAAGCTGGTGGCCATGGATCCGCTCGAGCGGGCCTTCCACCAGACCCTGCTCGACCAGAGCACCAAGGACGCGCTCACCGGCCTGGCCAACCGCGGTGCCACCCTGGCCGAGCTGTCCACCCGCTTCGACCTGAGCCGCCGCCACGACCGGCCCCTCTGCGTGGTGATGGTGGACATGGACCGGTTCAAGCAGATCAACGACACCCAGGGCCACGGGGCCGGCGACTACGTCCTGCAGGGCTTCGGGGAGCGGGTGCGGGCGAACCTGCGGACCAGCGACCACGCCGGCCGGATCGGCGGCGAGGAGTTCCTGGTGATCCTCTCCGAGACCGACCTGGAAGGCGCGCAGATGTTCGCCGAGCGGCTGCGCGCCTCGGTGGCCGGAACCTCCATCCAGGTGCCCGCCGGGCCGCTCCTCTCGGTGACCTGCAGCCTGGGGGTGGCCCAGCGGACCGCCGGGGACCTCGACCACGGCGCCCTGCTCGCCCGGGCCGACGCCGCGCTGTACCGGGCCAAGCAGCTCGGGCGGAACCGGGTGGAACTGGGGCCGCCGCCGCGGTGAGCGCGGACACTCGGTGCTAACCTGTCCGGGCCCCCCAGCCCGGCCATGGAACCCGACCCCCTCGACACGGACAAGCACCCCCTTCCCGACCCGGCGACGATCATCGCGTCGGGGGCCGGGGACCGGCCCCTGGGCCTGCAGGAGGAGTGGGCGCTGATCCGCTACGTCGGCGCCCCGATCGGCGAGGTCATCCACCTGCACGGGGAGCGCCTGCAGATCGGCCGGTCCTCGGACAACGACATCAGCCTGCCGGAGCCGGAGGTGAGCCGCCGGCACGCCTTCATCAGCCTTTCGCCTGCGGCGGACGGCGGGCTCGCGGTCGCCATCGAGGACCTGGGTTCGACCAACGGCACCTACGTGAACGGCAAGAAGGTGCGCGCCTCCCGCGGGCCGGTCCCGCTCCGCCACGGCGACGTGGTGCGGGTCGGCGGCCACGCCTTCAAGCTCAAGCGCCTCGACGAGATGGAGCGCCACTACCACCAGGTGGTCCTGGCCCAGACCACCGTCGACGCCCTGACCGGGGTCAGCAACCGGGCCACCGTGCTCGGCTACCTGGAGAAGCACTTCGAGCTGGCGAAGCGCTACAAGCGGCCGCTGACCATCGTGCTCGGCGACCTGGACCACTTCAAGGAGGTCAACGACACCTTCGGCCACGCCACCGGCGACCTGGTGCTGCAGCGCTTCGGCGCGATCCTGGCGGGGCGCCTGCGGGGCAGCGACCAGGCCGGGCGGATCGGCGGCGAGGAGTTCCTGCTGGTGCTGCCGGAGACCCAGAGCCACGAGGGGCTGAACGTCGCCGAGGACCTGCGGCGGTCCTTCCACGCCGAGCTGATGGAGGCCCCCGACGGCCGCACCTTCCGGGTCAGCTGCAGCCTGGGCGTGGTCCAGATCCAGGACAGCGACGGCACCGGCGGTGCGCTGCTGGCGCGGGCGGACGTCGCCCTCTACCGGGCCAAGGGCCAGGGCCGGAACCGCGTCGAATACGACGCCCACGCATGAGCCCCCTTCCGGGGCGGCGCGGGGAGCGGCCGTGAGGCTGCTGCTGCCGAAGCAGGTGGGGCAGGTCCGCCTGAAGGAGCGCCTCGGTGAGGGCGGGATGGCCCTCGTCCACCGCGGCGAGGATCCGCTGGCGCCGGAGCCGGCGCTGGCCGTGAAGCTGCTGCGCCCGGAGGTCCACGGCGACACCGACCTGGTCCGCCGCTTCCTGCGCGAGGGCGAGGTGCTGGTGGCGCTCCGCCATCCGCACATCGTCGAGGTCTACAGCTTCGGGCGGGCCGGAACCTGGCCCTACCTGGTCATGGAACTGCTGCCCGGAGGCTCCGTGAAGGCCTGCCTCGGCGAGGCGCCGGCCCGCGCGGCGGCGCGCTTCGCGGCGGTGGCGGGGGCGCTGGGGACGGCCCACGAGGCCGGCGTGGTCCACCGCGACCTGAAGCCCTCCAACCTGCTGTTCGCCGCCGACGGCCGGCTGAAGGTCACCGATTTCGGCGTCTGCCTCTGGGAGGGAGGCGAAGGCACCCGGGTCACCCGGTCGCAGATGGTGGTCGGCACCCTGGGCTACATGGCACCGGAGCAGCATGGCGATCCGCGGCGCGTGGACGGCCGCTGCGACGTGTTCGCGCTCGGGGCGATCCTATACGAGTTCACCACCGGCCAGGCCTGGTCCCAGGTCCAGCTCCCCCCGGCTGCGGCCCGGCCCGGCTACCCGCCGAAGCTGGCGCGGATCGTCCTGCAGGCGCTGGCGCCGGATCCGGAGCGGCGCCTGCCGAGCATGGCGGTGCTCGAAGGGGAGCTGCGAACCTGGCTGGACAGCGCCGAGGCCGCCGGCTGGGGCGCGGAACCGCTGCCGGGCTGGAGGGGCGCCGGCGCTGAGGAGGCGACCCAGGCCCGGAAGGGGAGCCCGGCCGACCGGCTGGAGCCCTACCTGGACGCGCTTCGCACGGGTGCCCTCGGCAGCCGCCGGGCCGCAGCGGAGGGACTGCTGCGCCACGGCCGCCCGGAGGACGAGGCGCGGCTGCTGGCGGCCCTCGAGGCCATCCCCGACAGCGGCCGCTTCGCCCTCGTGCAGGTGCTCGGGACGGTGGGCGGCGAGACCGCGCTCGGCGCCGTGCTGGCCCTTCTCGACGATCCCTTTGTCCGGGCCGAGGCCGCCGAGGCCGCCAGCCGCATGGCCCTGCGTCTCGGCCGCCCGGCGGAGGTGCTCGCGCGGCTGCGCGAACCCGGCCTGGGCCCGCCCTGGCGCTGGCCGGCACGGGCCCGACTGGGCGACGGGGCCTGGGCCGAGGCACTGCCGGAGGCCTGGGCCGGGCTCGCCGCCCCCCTGCGGCTGCAGGCCCTGGAGGCGGCCAGGGAACTGCCGGAGGCTCTGCGCCTGCGGCTCCGCAACGGCCTCCAGCCCTGGATCGACGGCGCCGGCCCGGCCCTGCGGGAGCTGTGGAAGCAGTTGTAGGCCCGGAGCGGACCGCCTAGGCCGGGAACAGCCCCTGGTACGGTTCCGGGTTGAAGCCGCCGGGGTCCGCCTCCGTCAGCACTGCGTGGCCGCCGGCGTAGAGCAGGCTCCACAGGGCCGGCCGGGCGACGGGCAGCGCGGCGATCGGGATCCGCAGTTCCGTATCGTGGTCCCAGCCGAGCCTGCTGTTGAGCCGCCGCAAACCCAGCAGCAGTTCGCCGTGGTTGAGGCCGGGCAGGAACGGTGTCGCCGCAGCCAGGGCACGCTCGCGGTCGTGGTAGGGGCCGCGACCGGCCTCGGCGTTGAAGCGCGCCCCGGCGAGGATGGCCGCGTCGAGGCCGCGGCCCTCCGGATCCCAGCGCAGGCCGCAGCAGGCGGCCGCCACCTCCGCGGCCCAGTCCCAGGGCGTCCCGGTGTTGCAGTGCACCGCCAGGCCGACCGGTGCCTCCGCCGCCAGCAGCCCCTGTGCTACGCCTTCGACCCGGCTGCGCCAGGACCCCCAGGCCAGGGTGCCCCAACCCGGGGCGGTGAACGCGGGCCGTTCCTGCAGCCGGGCGGCGCGCTGGACCAGCAGGTCGCGTAGGGTCTGCATCAGCCGGAGGCGACCAGGGCGCCCACGTAGAAATGGGGGAAGACGCGCTGGATGGGGCGGGTGTCCGGCACGTGGTCGATCCGGGTGAAGCCGGCGGCGCGCAGGTTGGCCTCCCAGGCGTCGGCGGTGAGGAAGCCGTGGATGGGCCGCAGCGCCGGGTCGAGGTTGACCTGGGTGTAGCCGGTCATGAACTGGAAGAAGAACTCGGTGTAGATCGGCCGCCCCAGTTCGGGCTTGAGGCACTCCCCGGCCACCAGCCGGCCGCCGGGTGCCAGCTGGCTGCGCAGGTCGCGGAGGGCAGGGACCAGGTCCCGGGCCACGTGCAGCACGTTGACGCCGACGATGGCGTCGAAGCGGCCGGGCTCGAGGCCCTGCTCGGCCAGCGGGCGGTTGATGTCGACCGCGCCGAAGGTCAGCGGCAGCCCCGGGGTCCGCTCGCCCAGTTCGCGGCGGGCGCGGCGCAGGAAGGCCGGCGCCAGGTCGGTGAAGCGGTATTCGGCGAGGCCGGCGAGGGTGCCCCGGTGCTGCGCGTCGCGGGCGAACAGGCAGGCGAAGGAGCCGGTGCCGCCGCCGATCTCCAGCACCCGCGCGCCCTCCGGCAGGTCCTGGCGGAGCGCCTCGAGGGTGAGCAGGTTGTTCTGGAAGTAGGTCAGGCCCTCGTCGCGGAAGTAGTCCAGCCAGACCGGGAACACGCTCAGGTCGAACAGCAGCGATTCGCCGTTGCGGCCCTCGGTGAAGAACGGCAGGATCCGCTGGCGCACGGCATCCATCAGGTCGAAGCCGATCAGGTTGCCGGGCGCGGCCTTCTCGGCGAAGGCGCGGATCGATCCCAGGTCAAGGTCGGGATGGCCCTCCAGGCGGTAGCGCCCGTCCTGTTCAGTCAGGAAGCCTTCGTCCACCAGGAAGGGCAGCAGCCAGCCCAGCGGGAACCGCGACTGCGGGTGGAGCCCCTGCAGCAGCGCCTCGAGGGTCGCGCCCTGCCGAAGCCGTTCCTCGAAGCCCAGCTCCAGGGCCAGCAGCATGGAGCAGCGGGCGGTGTAGACCTTCAGCGCGGTCTGGATCGCCAGGAACGGCTTGGTGAGGAACCCCAGCCCGGCCCGGCTGGAGAGTTCGCGGGCCCGCGCCCAGTCCAGCTCGAGCTGCTCCTCGAAGCCGGTCTCCATCAGTCCATCATCTCGCTGATGCTGCGGCCGCCGTGGATGCGCAGGATGGCGTCGCCGAGCATGCCGGCGGTGGAGAGCACCTTGAGCATGGGCAGGGCGGCGGCCTTGGCCTCCGGGATCGGGATCGAGTCGGTGACCACCAGTTCGTCGAGCCGGGCCTCCAGCAGCCGGTCCACCGCCGGGCCGGAGAACACCGGGTGGGTGACCCCGACCCGCACGCTCTTGGCGCCGAACTTGCGCAGGATCCCGGCGGCCTCCTTGATCGAGCCGCCGGTGGCGATCTCGTCGTCGTAGATGATCGCGTTCTTGCCGTCCACGTCGCCGATCAGGGCCACGCTCTGGGCCTGCTCGGTATCGTCGAAGCGGCGCTTGTCGATGATCGCCATCGGCACCGACAGGCGCTTGGCGAAGTGGCCGGCGAACTTGGCGGCGCCGGCGTCGGTGGCCACCACCACCGAGTCGCCGCGGTCGGTCTTCTTGAAGTACTGGGCCAGGATCGGGGTGGCGAACAGCTGGTCGGCGGGGCGGCGGAAGAAGCCGAGGATCTGTGGCGCGTGCAGGGTCATGGCCAGCACCCGGTCGGCGCCGGCGGTCTCCAGCAGGTCGGCCACCAGCCGCGCGGTGATCGAGATCCGCGCCTCGTCCTTCTTGTCGCTGCGGGCGTAGGGGAAGTAGGGCAGCACCGCGGTGATCCGGGCGGCCGAGGCGAACTTCAGGGCGTCGATCAGGATCAGCAGCTCCATCAGGTAGTCGCTGACCGGCGGACACGAGGTCTGGATCACGAAGACGTCGGCCTCGCGGACGTTCTCCTCGATCTTCACCTTGATGTTCTCGTTCGAGAACCGGGTGATCTTCAGCTTGCCCAGCGGCATCCCGATGTGGCCGGCGATGTCCGAGGCCAGCTTGGTATGGGATCCCCCCGAGAAGACCTTCATCTCGCCGAACATGCGCCCCCCGCCGTTTGGGAGAGTCTACCGCAAGGGCCGCGCCGATTCCCGGGTCGGGCGGCGGGGGGTTCCGCCGACCCCGGGAAGGGAAGCCGGAATTTGCCTAGACCTTGCCACCCCCGACGCGCTCGATCCGCGCGCCCAGGCCCAGCAGTTTGCGCTCCAGGCCGGCGTAGCCGCGGTCCAGGTGGTAGATGCGGTCGACGGTGGTGGTGCCGGTGGCCACCAGTCCGGCGATGACCAGGGTGGCGGAGGCGCGCAGGTCGGTGGCCATCACCGTGCAGCCGGTCAGCGGCGAGGGCCCGGCGACGATGGCGGTGTTGCCCTCGATGCGCAGGTTGGCGCCCAGCCGCTCCAG
>JAYRFV010000012.1:0-1726 GCA_041908165.1 Holophagales bacterium
CGCAGCAGCCGGTTCTCGTCGGTGAGCGCCGCGCCCTGGCGGAGGGCGCCGAGCCAGATCCGGCCGAGCTGGTGGGTCCTGAATTCCTCCAGGGCCTCTTCCGGCGTCGTCAGGCTCATCGGCCAAAGCAGCGGGGGGTAGACCTTGGCCCAGGTCTCCGCGTGCACCCCGCCGAACCCCAGGACCGCCATCCAGCCCACGTCCGGGCTGAGCTTCAGCGACACCAGCCCCTCGGTCGGCAGGCCTTCGAGCTTCTGGAAGGGGATGCGGTCCACCACCAGGGCGCCGATCCAGGTCTCGCCTGGAGCCAGGCTGGCGCGCATGACTTCGGCGGCGTCCCAGACGGCCTGGGGTTCGTAATCCATGAACCGGACCAGGCCGCGGTCCGACTTGTGCCAGACCCCCTCGACCAGTCCCTTCAGGACGATCCGTTCGCCGGTGCTGCACGGCATGGCGTCCATGCCCGGCTTGTCCAGCACCAGCCCGTTGCCGGGGACCCGGATGCCGGCCTTCTGGACCAGGCGGTAGGCCCATGCCTCGTTCACGAAGCCGGTGGTCGGCATGTCCCCTCCTTTCCCGTGGTGTCCCAGGAGGCCGTTCGCGCCTGCGCCGAGGGCCGGGAGCAACGCGTCCATCGAAATTCCTCCGGAACCTGTTAGGCCCGAGTATCGATCCCGCCGCCTGTGTCACGGGTCACGGGGACGGGGCTGCAGGCAACTTGCGACTCTTGTCACAGGTCCCGGATCAGGCCACGGGATCGCCCTCGAAGCTCACCCAGCCGGCGCGGCCAGGAATCTCCCGCCGAACCACCGGCTTCGCCGGCGGGCCCTG
Source organism: Holophagales bacterium (assembly GCA_041908165.1). Taxonomy (GTDB): domain Bacteria; phylum Acidobacteriota; class Holophagae; order Holophagales; family Holophagaceae; genus JACQZU01. The sequence continues at coordinate 832 of JAYRFV010000012.1, forward strand.
GGCCAGGAGTTCCGGGAGCCAGTCCGCGTGGGTGCGCACCCTCACCCCGCGATCGACCAGGCCGCCGAGGAAGGCGTCGAAGGTGGCCGCGAGCGCGCCGCCCTCGACCTCCGTGTGCAGCGCGTAGACGTTGAGCCCCTCCTCCCGGATCAGGCCGAGCACCTCGTCATTCACCTGCTGGGGGCTGCGGCCCTCGAGGCCGAGCAGCTCGTCGAGGGTGGGAAGGGTGGTGGGGATCTGCAGCGTGTTCAGCCGGCGCCCCTCCACCACCGGAAAGAAGGGGGACGATCCCCGGCAGTCCCCGGCGTAGTCGAGCCCATAGGACTCCTGGATGCCGAGGGTGGCTCCATTGCACCGCCAGGCCGGGCTCACCGCGGCCCGGGCCGGCCCTCCGAACACGCCCGCGAAGGCCTCGTGGGCCCGGGCGAACCAGTCCTCGAGCCAGGCCCGGGACTTGCGGTCGAGCAGGTCGTGGTACTGGACGTGGTCCCAGGCATGCAACCCGACCTCGTGCCCGGCGTCCCGGGCGGCCCGCATCTCAGCCGCGGCTCGGGGGTGGATCAGCGGCGCGGGCAGGAGCGTGCCGTAGAGCATGGTCTTCAGCCCGTACAGCCGGCCGGCTCCGGTGCGCCGCATCTTCGCCAGGAACCCCCTCCGGAACACGCGGCGCAGGGCCTTCCCGCTGTTGTCCGGCCCCATCGAGAAGTAGAATCCCGCCTGCATCCGGTGGTGGTCCAGCATTCGCAGGAGGGCCGGAATGCCCTTGACCGAACCCTCGAGGGTGTCGACATCGACCCGCAGCGAAATCGCCGCCATCTAGGTGCCGCCCTGGCGGAATCCTTCGCTGCGGTCGGTCCGCCGGCTCTGGATGAACCGGCGCAGGTCCTCCAGGTCC
>JAYRFV010000013.1:0-22899 GCA_041908165.1 Holophagales bacterium
CGGTTGATTCCACGAACCTCGTTGACGATGCGCGAGGCGGCCCGCTCCAGCAGATCGTGGGGGAGCTTGGCCCAGTCGGCGGTCATGAGGCCGGAGCAGGAGCGGAGGCCCACCGTCGCGCGAACGCGCGATGGCCAGCAGGGCGGCGCACAGGAGGTGCGCCGTGAATTCGCCGCGCGACGCCTACTCATACTCGATGGTCCCGGGGGGCTTGGAGGTGATGTCGTAGACCACCCGGTTGATTCCCCGAACCTCGTTGACGATGCGCGAGGCGGCCCGCTCCAGCAGATCGTGGGGGAGCTTGGCCCAGTCGGCGGTCATGAAATCCTCACTCGTCACCGCCCGCAGGGCGCACATCGACTCGTAGGTGCGCTCGTCGCCCATGATGCCGACGGTGCGCACCGGCAGCAGCACGGCGAAGGCCTGGCTGGTGAGCTTGTACCAGCCGGAGGCCTTCAGCTCCTCGATGAAGATGGCGTCGGCCTCCTGCAGCAGGCGCACCCGTTCGGCGCTGATCCCGCCGGGGATGCGCACGGCCAGGCCGGGACCCGGGAAGGGGTGGCGCCAGACCATGTCCTCGGGCAGGCCCAGGGCCAGGCCGACCCGGCGCACCTCGTCCTTGAACAGCTCCCGCAGCGGCTCCACCAGCTTCAGGGTCATGCTCTCCGGCAGGCCGCCGACGTTGTGGTGGCTCTTCACCAGCACCGCGCCGCCGACGCCGCTGGACTCGATGACGTCCGGGTACAGGGTGCCCTGGGCGAGGAAGTCCGCGTGCACCCGCGAGGCCTCCCGGTCGAAGACGTCGATGAAGGTCGAGCCGATGAGCTTGCGCTTGGCCTCCGGGTCGGTGACCCCGTCCAGCAGGCCGAGGAACTCCTCCCCGGCGTCGATCCAGCGGATGTCCAGGTCGAAGGGCGCGAAGGCCTCCTGCACGTGCAGCTTCTCGTCCTTGCGCATCAGCCCGGTGTCGACGAACACGCAGGTGAGCTGCCGGCCGATGGCGCGGTGGATCAGCAGGGCCGCCACGCTGCTGTCGACGCCGCCGCTGAGGCCGAGCACCACCCGCCCCGCCCCGACCTGGGCGCGGATCGCCGCGACCTGCTCGTCGATGAAGTTGCCGGCATTCCAGTCCAGCTTCATGCCGCAGTCGTGGAGGAAGTTGAGCAGGAGGCTGGTGCCGTGCGGGGTGTGGGTCACTTCGGGGTGGAACTGGATGCCGTAGCGGCGCCGCTGCCGGTCCTCCATGGCCGCCACCGGCACCCCGCCGCTGCGCGCGGTGGCGACGAACCCCTCGGGCGCCTCCTCCACGTGGTCGCCGTGGCTCATCCACACCACCTGGCTGTGGTCCATGCCCCGGAACAGCAGGCTCTCCTCGTCGAGCACGCTGAGGGTGGCCTTGCCGTACTCCCGCGACTCCGAGCGGTGCAGGCGCCCGCCCAGGTCGCGGGCCAGCAGCTGGTGGCCGTAGCAGACCCCCAGCACCGGCACGCCCAGCTCCAGGATCGCCGGATCGAGTCCGTAGGCGCCCTCCTCGAGCACGCTCATCGGCCCGCCGGAGAGAATCACCCCCCGCAGGTCCGGTCCGGCGATGGCCGCGGCGGTCGTGTCCGCACCATGGACCAGGCCGAAGGCCCCCAGTTCCCGCAGCCGCCGGGTGATCAGCCGGGTGTACTGGCTGCCGAAATCGAGGATGGCGATGCGTTCGTGGTGCATGGGTCTCCAGCGGGGGGCGGGGTGCGCCCGCAGGGGCGCTCAGCCCATTCTCCCCGATCCTCGCCCCGGCGGGTGGCTCAAGGCTTGGGTTTGAGGGCCAGCCCCTCCTCCAAAAAGAGCTTGAACCGGCTGCGGTCCCGGCGGGCCTCCTTCACCCCGTCCTCGCGCTTCTCGAACCCGTACCAGGCATCCTTGCGGACCTGCTCGAAACGGGCCGTCCAGGTTCCCTCCTTGACGGCGGACTGCCAGGTCCACCTGCGGAAGACGTCCTCCTCCTCGTGGGCGGGGACGACCGGCGCCAGGGTCGGAACCGGCAGCGCCAGCCTGTTCTCATACCGCCAGTGGCTGAATCCCCCCTTCTCGACGGGATAGCGCCGCGGCTGCCCCGCCTTCTGGATCAGTTCGGGAATCCCCGGAAGGCCGATCCGGGTCAGCACCCAATCGGAACCTTCCATCCAGATCGCCTTCGGGTGGTCGAGGTCGATGGCGAAGCGGAAGGGCTGGGAGAGGTCGAGTGGATCGCCCTTCACCTGGACATCCCAGACCACGTCGAGGGGAAGATCCAGGCGGCGGGCGACGGCGTCGCGCAGCCCTTTCGCGCCGCCCTCCGCTGTGGCCGAACGGTAGCCCAGGTAGTCGCCCAGTTCCTCGACCTTCAGCACGCCCTTCAGCCGGTAGGAGGCGTCGACCCGGCCTTCCAGGGAATAGGCCACTCCGGGCCGCTGGACGGCCTGCTCGGGCACCCGGGTCCAGACCGCCCCGCCGGGCAGGCAGATCATCACCCGGCGGTTGCGGTGCCCGTCGGGGAGATGTCCGAAGGGCGTGAACCGGGCGGTCATGTCGATCAGCAGGAACCGGCCCCTGGGGGTCTGGACCTCGGCAGGCAGGTCGAGGCTGCGGGTCAACTGGATCGCGGCAATCACGTGGTTGAACGCGCCGGACTCCACCGGCTCGTCCTCGGCGACCCGCCCTTCCACGATTCGCGAGAGCACCGGGTAGGCCTCCAGCCCCAGGCCCCTGGAGAACCCGACCAGGATGCTGGTCAGGTCCTTGCAGTCGCCGTACAGCTTGCGCTGCACTTCGGCCGCGGTCTCCGGGATCCAGCCCCGGTCCGGGGTCAGGTAGACCTGCCGGTAGGTGACCTGCCTCGCCACCCACGCATGGGCCTGCCGAAGCCCTTCCAGGGGGTCGGCGGGGACCCCTGCCGCCGGCTTCAGGGCCGAGCTGCGCTCCCGGTAGCGTGCTTCGTACCAGGTGGCGAGGGCATCCCAGCTGGTCATGGGTGCGGCGTCCTGCAGGGAGGGATCCTGGAACCGCACGACGATCCTCGGCAGGACGTCCCGGGGATCGGGAATCGCCGATTCATCCCTGGGAAGGGCCGGAAGGTCCCTCAGGGCGACCGAATGCACGCCGTGAATCTCCTCGAGGCCGAGCCAGGGCTTGAGGTTTCTCGACTGCAGGTCCATCTGCACCTGCTTCAGGTTCGTGAACAGGCCCTCCGCCTTGCCGAGGACGAATTCCCAGAGCCGCACCGGATTCCGTTCGAGCGGCCAGGCGGATCCACCGGGTCCCGCCACGTAGCGGAAGGTCTTCTGCGATTCGAAGGCGACCAGGCTTCCCTTCACCACCCGATCGAGTCCGGCCCCGGTCCGGACCCCGGTGGTGACCGTGTGCGCGGAGTCGGCATCCACGGCGACGATGTCGTCCTGGTCGAGGCGGACCACCTCGCCATCCGGCCGGCAGTTCCAGCCCTTGATGCGCTTCACCTTGTTGGCCCTGCCTCCGAGTCCGGAAAGGAAATACACGCCCTCCCCCAGACCCCGCTCCGTGAGGACGCGGACGAGCCGCCGGTGGACCTGGCGGATCTCGCCATCACCGGTGTAGGCGAACTCGGTGCGATCGAGGAGCACCCAGGCGTCGGCGTTGTCCGGTGGGGCAGCCGCCAGGCCCTCCCGGGCCGGCCCCTGGGCCCATTCGGGCAGCTTCCCGAGGTCCTGGGCGGTCGCGAGGGTGCCGAGCAGGGCGAGGAATGCGGCGACGATCCTCATCGGGCGCGCTCCAGCACGAGCGTCCGTCCGCAGGCCTCCCTCACCCAGCCGAGGAAGGTCCTGAAGGCCTCATATTCGCCGGCCGAGGCGATCGTCTTCACCACCTCCACCCTGAGCGAGACCGTGCAGGACTCGCCCCCCTCCTTGGCCTCCCGCGCCAGTTCCCAGGACACGCTGCCGAAGGCGTTGCTCTGAACGATGGGATCCACCTTCCCGAGGGAATAGCCCTTGGGCAGCGTGAACCTCGACGTGGCGGAGTGGACGAGCGCGTGGGGGAGGGCGATCAGTTCCGTCCGGTTGGCGTCCAGCCGGTCCGGCACCCAGAGCGGCCAAGGGTCAATCGGAAAGGGTTCGACCTCGCGGCGCCGGCCCGATTCCCGCTCGATCCGCCCTTCCAGGTGGAAGTTCAGGTCCTTCCGGGGGTTGATGGCGTCGCGCACCTCTGCCTTGGTCAGGCTGAACCTGGGAGCGTCCTTCTCCACCTGTTCCTTCAGCAACCTGTTCTGCTCCTTGGGTTCGTGGGCCATGAAGCGACGGCGCTGCTGAACCTCCTGGATGCCCGAGAAGCGGACCGTGGAGGTGAAGCGGTCCTCGTCCTCCGCCAGTTCGAGGGTGGTGCTGGAATGCCGCTGGTTCACCTTGGCATCCTGCGCAGGCACGAGAATGGTGCTGGCGGTCCACGTGCTGGTGTCGAAGCTGAGCGCAGGCGTACCCTGGAAGTCGGGATGGATCAGTCCCGGGTTTGCGAACCGCCAGGCCGGGTCGATCCAGACCATGCCCTTGCCGGGTTCCTCGACGCCGATGAGGACATCGTGGAACTGCTGGTAGGTCAGCAGCATCCGGTTGAAGATCCACCGGTCCCGGTCGGCCACCAGGGCGACCTTGGGCTTGAGGCCCTCGTCCTTGAGCAGGCGGAGGTAAAGGCAGACCATGCCCCAGTTGTCCGTGGTGCCGCGCTCGGCCGTGGACCTGAAGTCGCGGGACTGGATTTCCTGCTTGGCCTCGTCCTTGCTCTGCCGGGCCTTCTCATCGTAGGTGGGCGCGCTGAGGTTGCGGATCCGCCCATCCAGACGCCGGGCCAGTTCGATGGCGAAATCGTGGGTCCCGGCGGGACGGTCCTTCCGGAGCTCTGCGGAAAGGGCCTGGTAGGCCTTGCCGAGGGTGAGCCCCTCCTCCAGGTCGCGCTTCAGGATCAGCCGGCCGACCTCGTTCCAGTAGGCGTCCGCCCCTTCCCTCATCGCGTTGTAGAGGGTCTGCGGGTTGCACCAGAGCAGGAGCATCGCCGGCTTGCGGTTGCCGGGGATGGAATAGGGCGTGTCCTCCAGCGGAGGCAGGTCGGACAGCGTGAACCGCGCGGCCGTCCCGCGCTCCTCCTTGGCCACCTTGCCGGCCTTCCCCGGGACCAGGGACCAGGCCCAGGGCATGGTCCGGGGAATCTCGACCACCGCGTTCTTCACGGGGGAGGCGCCGGAGAGGGTGAAGCTGTCCATGCTCCCGAAGCCGTAGTAGACCGGCTCATGGTAGGGCTTCGACTCCCGCCACTTGATGTCGACGATGCAGTCGGCGGTGACGGCGGGCGGGATCAGGATCGTCCGCTCCACGGACTTGGACCCCACCTTCACCACGGTCTTGTCCTTCAGGTCCTTCTTGGTGAAGGGCGTCACCCCGCCGCCGGGATGCACGGTTCGGCCGAGGATGTCGTAGGCGTCCTTGCCGAAGGCGCCGAACTCGACGGCGCTCTTGCCCGCCTCCGTGAGCACCCGGATCCGCAGGCGGGTATCCACGTAGCGGTTGGAGACGAGCACCTGCTTCTCGAGGATGACGGCGCCCGTGCCCTTCGATTCCTCCACACCGGTCTTCCAGGCCTCCGGCGGGATGGGCGGGAAGTCCTCCGCGGCCACGGCCAGGGTGCACAGGATCGAAAGAAGGATGAACACGCGCATGTCGCTGCTCCGGGTGTGCGGTCGATGCACCACCATCAGAGCACCCGGAGGGCCTGGCTCCGCGCAACCCGGCCGCCTTGTGACCAAATACCGTTCTGGGCTACTGCCAGAGGCTGAAATCCGCGACCTTCAGGAAGGCGCGCCGGAGGCGATGCAGCAGGCTCAGGCGGGCGGCGCGGAGGGCGGGGTCCTCGCACTTGACCATGACCGCATTGAAGAAGGCCTCCAGGGGTCCGGCGAGGTCGGCCAGGGCGGCGAGCAGGCCGGCGGTGCTGGCGCTGGCCTCGATCGCGGCCAGCCGGTCGGCCAGGGCCACCTCCTCGGCAGCCTGCAGCACCGCCGCATCGAGCGCGTCGGCGGGAGCCTCGTCCTTGAGGATGTTGCCGATGCGCTTGGCGCTCTGCGCCAGGCTGGCGAAGCGCGGGTCCTCGGCGAAGGTCGACAGGGCCTCGCAGCGTGCCTTGAGGTCCACCAGGTCGGTCCAGCCGGCGGCCAGGGCGGAGCGGCGCACGGCGCCGGCGAAGCCGGCGGATTCGAGTTGGAAGGCGACGCGGTCCTGGAAGAAGCCCTCCAGGGCCCGGCGGGTCTCGGCCGGATCGGCGGTGGCCTTGGCGGCGGTGGTGCCGAGGGCGGCCTGGCAGAGCTCCGGCACGGTCACCGTCCAGCCCTGTTCCCAGGCGATGCGCACCACGCCCTGGCCGGCCCGGCGCAGCGCCAGGGGGTCCTTGGAACCGCTCGGGATCAGCCCCACCGAGAAGCAGCCCACCACGGTGTCGAGCTTGTCGGCCACCGCGAGCAGGCCGCCCTCGCGGGTGGACGGGATGGCGTCGTCGGCGCCGGCCGGCCGGTAGTGCTCCTTGACCGCCCGCCACACCGCCTCCGGCGCGCCTTCGTGCAGCAGGTACTCGCCGCCCATGATCCCCTGCAGCTCCGGGAACTCGCCCACCATGAGCGTGCGCAGGTCGGCCTTGCAGAGCCGGGCGGCCGCTTCCGCCGCGGCCCGGTCCAGGCCCAGGCGCGGCGCCAGGACCGCGGACAGGGCGACGATCCGCTCGGTCTTCTCCAGGTAGCTGCCCAGGTCGCGCTGGAAGGTCAGCGCCTTGAGCTTCTCCAGGCGGGTCTCCAGCTTCGTCCTGCGGTCCTCGGCGAAGAAGAAGCGGGCGTCGTAGAGGCGGGCCTTGAGCACCCACTCGTTGCCGGCCGCCACCAGCCGTTCGGCCTCGCTGCCGGGGTCCAGGGGCCGGTTGGCGGACGCCAGGAAGTGGGGCAGCAGCCGACCGTCCGGGCCCTGGATGCAGAAGCTCTTCTGGTGCTCTTTCAGGGAGGTCACCAGGACCTCCTTGGGCAGGTCCAGGAAGGCCGGGGGGAAGGCGCCACGGACGATGGTGGGGAACTCGACGATCTCGGCCAGGGTGTCGAGCAGTTCCTCATCGGCCACGACGCGGCCCCCGACCGCCGCGGCCAGGGCGTCCATCTGTTCGGCCAGGCGCTGGCGCCGGGCCTCGAAGGACACCACCACCCCGGCCTGTTCGAGGGCGGCCTCGTAGCCGTCGGGACGCGGCACCGGCACCGGCTCCGGGTGCTCCCGGTGGTGCAGGCGGTGGCCCCAGGTGCTGGCGGTGGCCTTGACCCCATCCACCTCGATGGGCACCACCTGCGCGCCGAACAGGCAGAGGATGTTGCGGATCGGCCGCACGAACTCGAACTCGGAGCTGCCCCAGCGCATCGCCTTGGGCACGTGCAGGCCGGCGATCAGCTTGGGCAGCGCCTCCGCCAGCAGGTCCACGGTGGGCCGGCCCGGACGGACCAGGGTCACGGTGGCGCAGGGCTCCTTCTTGCCGGCGGGCTGCTCGAAGCGCACCTGGTCGAAGCTCACGCCCCACTTCTCGGCGAACTTCAGCCCTTGGAGGGTCGGCTGGCCGTCCTCGCCCACGCACATCCGCTGCGGCGGCCCCACCTGGGTCTCGGTCTGGTCGGGCTGGGTCGCGGCGAGGCCGCCGAGTTCCCAGCTCAGCTTGCGCGGCGAGAAGTGGCGGCCGCTGCTGGAAAAGGCGAGGCCGCGGTCCCTGCAGAACCCCGCGAGCTGTTCGGCCAGCTCGGCCGACAGCGGCCGAAGGAACCGCGCCGGGATCTCCTCGCAGTGCAGTTCCAGGAGGAAGGTGCGGGGGGCGCTCATTCTGCACCTCCGGCCTTCGCCGCGGCATCCGTCGTCTCGTACTCCAGGAAGGCCTTGGCGCAGCCGCTGGCGAGGTCGCGGACCCGCTTGATGATGGCCGGGCGCTCGGTGGTGCTGACCGCGCCGCGGGCGTCGAGGACGTTGAAGGTGTGGCTCATCTTCAGCGCCTGCTCGTAGCCGCTGGTGAAGTGGCCGAGGTCGCCCAGCAGCCGCCAGCCCTCCTTCTCGTAGGCCTCGAACAGGTGCCGGTGCAGGTCCAGGTCGGCATGCTCGAAGCTGTAGGCGGACAGCTCGAACTCGTGGCGCCTGCGGACCTGGCCGTAGGTCACCGGGGTGACCCCGAGGTCGGTCTTCACCTCGCCCCAGACCAGATCGAAGATGTTGTCGTAGCCGCCCAGGAACATGCAGATCCGCTCCAGGCCATAGGTCAGTTCGGCGCTCACCGGCCGGCAGTCGAGCCCGCCCACCTGCTGGAAGTACGTGAACTGGCTGATCTCCATGCCGTCCAGCACCACCTGCCAGCCCACGCCCCAGGCGCCCAGGGTCGGCGACTCCCAGTTGTCCTCCTCGAAGCGCAGGTCGTGGTGGCGGAGGTCGATGCCCATGGCCTCGAGGCTTTCGATGTAGAGGTCCTGCACCTTGGCCGGGCTGGGCTTGAGGATCACCTGGAACTGCAGGTGCTGGTAGACCCGGAAGGGGTTCTCGCCGTAGCGGCCGTCGGCCGGCCGGCGGCTGGGCTCGACGTAGGCGACGTTCCAGGGCTTCGGCCCGAGGGCCCCGAAGAAGGTCAGCGGGTTCATGGTGCCCGCGCCCTTCTCGATGTCGTAGGGCTGGCCGATCAGGCAGCCACGGTCGGCCCAGAAGCGCTGCAGCCGGAGGATGAGTTCCTGGATGTGCATGGAATCCCGCTGAAACGAGCAGTTTAGCGGGTTCCCGGGGGAAACGACAGCGGCGATCCCGGGTCGGCTCAGTAGCTGCGCCGGGAGTAGTGGCGGGCCGGCGGCCGCGGCTGCGCCTTGACCGTCTCCTGGGTCACCACGAACCACTGGAAGCCCGACCAGGCCCAGCGTTCCTCGCCCGCCAGGCGGGCCTCGAAGTAGGCCCCCAGGACCTGCGGCGCCGTCTTGGCGTCGATCCAGGCGGGCTCCGCCGCGGCGCCGGTCCAGTCGGTGAGCCAGGTGGGGCCGGTGGCGGCGTCGAGGACCAGCTCGCGGTGGCGCAGCTCGACGTTGGTGCGGTCGGACTTGACCCGGACCGCGATCCGCTTCGCCCCGACCTTGACCACCCGCAGCGGACCTCGCGGCTCCATGTTGACGGTGCTGGGCGTGCCGTAGCCGCCCTTGGGGGCCTCCTCGCAGACCTCGAAGGTCAGGAACGGCAGCGCGTTCGGCGGAATGCTCCCGGCCAGGAAGAAGTCGATGGCGGCCTGGTGGATGTCCTTCCAGGACACCCAGTCCTCGTCGCAGGTGAAGAGGACCTTGTTGAACAGGCGCTTCTGGTCGTCCTGGGTGCGGCCGGACTCGAAGGGGCGGAAGGCCTCGGCCTTGAGGTCGTACTCCAGCACCCGGCCGTCGTCGCCGCTGGCGTTCGGATCGTACACGCGGATCCGGCCGTCGGTGCTGTAGCCGTAGGCCAGGATCGCGTGGGCGGCCTGCTGGTTGCCGGCGCCGTCGACCTCGTAGATCGACACGACCTGCGGCTGGCCGGTGAGCAGCAGCCCGGCACGGATCGCCAGCCAGTGCTCCGAGGGCCGGGCCTCCCAGCGCTCCTGGCCGTAGGCCTCGAAAGCCTCGCCGGCCGGGGCGTGGGCCGCCTGCAGCCGGCCGCAGAAGTAGATACCGCGGGCATCGTCCTCCGGCCTCTGGGGCGTGCGGAAGCTGCGGTTGAGGTTGTCCGCCAGCTTCATGAGCGGGTGGGCCTTCGCGATCCGGTAGCCCCAGGACGCCCCGAGCACCATGCCTTCGCAGTTGCCGCGGGCGTGGCCGGCGAGGCTGTTGGCGATGCTGCCGTCGTTGGTGAAGGGCCAGCCGTTCACCGAAGGCAGGAAGCCGGTCTCCACGCTGCGCCCGCCGTTGTCCAGGTCCTTGACCTTGGCCTTCACCACCACCAGGTCGCAGAAGTGCCGGACCAGGGCCGTGACCGTGGCTCCCTTCTGCCCGAGGCGGGTCATCGGGTGCAGGCGGCCCGAACCCAGTTCGGCGTAGCACGGCAGCAGGAACTCGTCGCCGGCGCAGGCGGCGTTGAGATGCAGCTTCATCGGCCGGGCCGCGGCCGGCCCCTCGACCCGCAGGACGGGGGAGGCCTGGGCGAAGCGGGGATCGACCTCGAACCGGCCCTCCGGCCGCTGGGCCAGGCGCAGGGTCGCACCCGAAGGGTAGGCGCCGGCGGGGACCTCGAGCCGCGATCCCTTGAGCGCGGGGGCGAAGGTGTCGAGGGCGAAGGTGCCGCCGCTGGCGGGCACCCGCAGCGTTCCGGCGCTGGTGAATCCATCCGCGGGGTCGGGAGGAAGCGGCGCCGACAGGCCGCCGGGAAGGGACCGCTCCTTGGCGGGGTCGCGTTCCGCGCCGTCCCAGGCGATCGCCGCCCGGTCCGGTTCCGCGGCGATCGCCGCAGGGGTGGCTGGGGCAGGCTCCGCCTTCCGCGTGAACCGCGGCAGGAGCACCGCCGCCCCGACGCCGAGGGCCCCCAGGAGCACCACGCCCAGCACCCCAAGGCCGATCCAGAGCCCGCTCCCGCCCCCGGTCGCGGGACGCCGGCCGGCGGCCGGAGGAGGGTCCGGCGGGGCGACGGCCGGCAGCGGCGGCGGGGTGATCGAAGGCAGCGTGACGGCCGGCAGCGGCGGCGGCAGGCCGCGGAAGAAGGTCAGCCGCAGCGAGCCCAGGCCGATCACGTCGCCTTCCTGGAGCAGGTGGCGGGCCACCCTCACGCCGTTCACGTAGGTGCCGTTGGAACTGCCCAGGTCCTCGACCGCCCAGCCCTCGGGGCCGACGGTCAACCGCGCGTGGTGGCGCGAGATCTCATTGCTGTCCAGCACCAGTCCGTTGTCCTTCTCGCGGCCCAGCGTGAACAGGGCGTCCGGCAGGACCAGGTCCCGCTGAGGTCCAGCCCAGGTCGAGCCCGCGATCCGCAGAATGGCCATCGACAACCCTCTCGCTTTGACTGCGATTGTAGCCGCGCCGCGAGGCGCGGGCCGACCCGCTCAGACCGACCCGCTCCGCTTCAGCTCGAGGTAGCGGTTCACCAGCGCCAGCGGCAGCTGGTCGGGCCGAAGGTCCAGTCCGCGGACGCCCTGGGCCGCAAGCCGCTCGAAGGTGGCCCGCCGCTGGGCGAGGTACTGGTGGGCGGCACCCTGCAGGAGGGCTGCCTCGAACCCCGACACGGGGCCGGCGAGCAGGTCGTCCAGTTCGCGCTCGCGGAGCCCGGCCAGCAGGACCCGGTGGCGGCTCTGCAGCAGCTTCAGCGCAGGCACCAGGGTCTCGTCATCCTCGTCGCGCAGGGCGGTCACCAGCACCACCAGGCTGCGCTTGCGCTGGCGTCCGAGGCAGGCCTCGGCGGCGGCGAGGTAGTCGGTGGCGGCGGTCCCCGGCTGGAGGTCGTAGAGCCCGGCGAGCAGGGCCTTCAGCGCGGCGGGGCCCTTCCGCGGCGGAAGCCACCGGACCTCGCCGGCGAAGCTGAGCAGCCCCACCGCGTCCCCCTCCTTCAGGGCCACGTAGGCCAGCAGCAGCGAGGCGTCCAGGACATGGTCGAAGTGCGCCAGCGGCAGGTCCTGGCCGTCGCGCGGCGGCTCCAGGGTGCGCATCCGGCGGCCGCAGTCCAGCAGCAGCAGCACCTGCTGGTCGCGCTCGTCCTGGTATTCCCGGGAAACCAGCCGGCGCATCCGCGCCGTGGCCTTCCAGTCGACCTGGCGGAGGCTGTCGCCCTCGCGGAATTCCCGCAGCTGGTGGAACTCCGCGCCCTCCCCGCGCCGCCGCCGCTGGTGCACCCCCAGGCCGGCGAGCCGGTGCTCCACCTGCAGCAGCGCGTACTTCCTCACCGCGGCGAAGTTCGGATAGACCCTCAGAAGCTGCCCTGGGCCGACCCGGTGGGCGCGCCACCAGAAGCCGAAGGGGGACCGCACCTGCAGGTGCGCGGGCCCGAGGGCCAGGCGGCCGCGCCGCGCGGGCCGCAGCCGGTAGCTCAGCTCGAGGACGCCGCGGGGGCCCAGGAGCAGGTCCCGGGGCTGGCCCTGGACCTGGACCTCGGCCGGCAGGTCGTCGAAGATCCGCGCCCGCCGCGCCAGCGGGAGCCCGTTGCGCAGCCGCAGGCGGACCCGGGTCCAGGCGCCGATGGGGAGGGTTCCCGGCAGACGCCGCTCCAGCGCCGGGGGCGGCAGCCGCCAGGCCAGGAACCCGTCGAGCAGGGCCAGCAGCGCCGCGGTCCCGGCCCCGACCCGGGCGAGCGGACCGAGCACCGGCCAGGCCGTCGCGGCGACCGCCAGCAGGAGCGCGGCCGAGGCCGCGCCGACCAGGAGTCCGGAGGGCCTCACGGCCGCGGGGCCTCCACCCGCTCCAGCAGGCCGGAGAGCAGCGCATCCACGCCGAGCCCCTCGATCTCGCTTTCCGCCGTCGCCGTGACCCGGTGGCGCAGGGCCGGCAGGGCCATCGCCTTGATGTCGTCGGGCAGGACGAAGTCCCGGCCTGCGAGGAGGGCCATGGCCCGGGCCGCGCGCAGCAGGGCGATGCTGCCGCGGGGACCGGCGCCGAGGGCGATGCCGGGCCAGTCGCGGGTGGTGCGGGCGATGCGCACCGCGTAGGCCGCCACCTGGTCGTCCACCCGCAGGCTGGACACGGCCGCCTGCAGGTCGAGCAGGTCCTGGGCGGTGGCGACAGGTTCCACCTCGTCCACGTACAGGGTGTCGCCGGTCAGGCCCTCGGTCACGGCCCGCACCAGGCGAAGCTCCTCCGCCTCGCCCGGGTAGTCCATGGCGATCTTCAGCAGGAAGCGGTCGAGCTGCGCCTCCGGCAGGGGATAGGTGCCCTCCTGCTCCACCGGGTTCTGGGTGGCCAGGACCATGAACGGGCGGGGCACCGCGAAGGACTGCCCCTCGATGCTCACCTGGTGTTCCTGCATGGCCTCCAGCAGGGCGCTCTGGGTCTTCGCCGGGGCGCGGTTGATCTCGTCCGCCAGCAGCAGGTGGGTGAACACCGGCCCCTGCCGGATCCGGAAGGCCTCGGCCTTGGAGTCGTAGATCGCGTGCCCCATGACATCGGCGGGCATCAGGTCCGGGGTGAACTGGATGCGCTGGAAGCTGCCCCGGAAGGCGCGGCCCAGCGCCCGCACCAGGAGGGTCTTGCCGAGGCCGGGCACGCCCTCCACCAGCACGTGGCCGGAGGCGAACAGGGCGGCGAGCACCTGCTCCACCACGGTTTCCTGGCCCACCAGCGCGCGGCCGATCTCCCTGCGGAGGCGGCGGGCCAGTTCCTGGGCCTGCGGGATGCGGTCGGCGGCGGCTGGGTTCATGGGACCTTCCGGATGCGGTCGAGGGTCTGGAGGGCTTCGGTGAATCCGTGCGGATCCGCCGCCCGTTCGTAGCGCAGGGCCCGGAACACGCGCTCCTCGGGGAGGCCAGCGTGCTCGGCGATGCGGTGGCAGAGGGCGTCCGGGGCGAGGCCGCCCCAGCCGGGGTGGACGCGGCCGAGGCGGTCGAGGGCCGCCTGGCGTGCGGCCCGCAGCAGTCCCCTGCCCTCCTGCAGCCGCCACTGGAAGCGCCCGCAGGCCTCGAGGTGCTCCAGCAGGCTGCGCCGCGCATCGCCCGGGTCGGGCAGCCGGGGCCCGAACCGGGGCGCGGTGCGCCAGAGCGCCAGGGCGACGAGCAGGGCCGACATCGCGAGGACGGCGGGGGCCCGGTCGATGAGCCAGGCGGCCAGGCTCGGTGCGGATTCGCGGACCACCAGCACGGTCCGCGGCCGGGATGCGTCGGCGAGGCCTGCGAGGGCCTCGAGCAGGGCGGCGTGGTCGTGGCTGCCGATGGCATCGTTCCTCAGCCAGTCCATGTCGGAGAACAGGATGGCCTGGCCTGCCCCGCGGGCCACCTGGAGCACCTTGACGCCGGAGGCGTCGCCGAAGGCCGCGAACGCCCGTCCCTCCCGGTCCTGGAGGCGGCGGCCAAGGTCGAAGTGGACCCGCAGCACCGGAGACTCCGGCCCGCCGGGCCGCACGGCCAGGGTCCGGTGTCCGTCCTGGAAGGCCTGGATCTCCTGCGGAGGCCGGTCCTTCATCCGCTCCCACCAGCCGCTCTCCAGGCGCCGTGCCCCGAAGGCCGCGAACAGCGGATCCTGGGTGGTCCCGGTGCCCGGCTCCTCCGCCCAGGCCCCGGCGGCCAGCAGCACGCCGCCGGCTTCCACGAAGTCCACGAGGTCGGCTGCCTGCAGGGGCGACATCCGCCGGGCGCGCGCGGGGAGGAGCACCAGGCCGAGGTCGGGACCGGCCGAAGGGAGGCCCTGGATGCATACCGTGGCCCGTCCGGACCCATCGAGGAACCGCTTGGCCGCAAGGAAGGGATTGGTCCGCGCCTCCCCCTGCCAGCCGACCCACACCTGCTTCTCGCCCCATTCCAGGTTCGCGGCCACCAGCAGGACCAGCCCGGCCAGCAGCAGGAGGCCGGCAGCCAGGGCGGCGAGACGCCCGGAGGAGCGCCGGCGGGGCGCGCGGGTGCTCACGGGCGCCCCTCGAATCCCGCCGTCCAGCAGCGGCAGAGGGCCTCGCCGTCCCCGGGCGGGCGGCCGGCATAGGCGGCGTCCTGCCAGGCCCGGGTGAGCCGGCCGAAGCAGTCCAGGGCCGCGGGGTCCAGGACCCCGGCGGCGATCCGCAGGCAGTCGCCCTCGGTGGCTCCGGGCGGCACCGGCGAGCCGCCGCCCCCGACCAGCCGCGCCAGCGAGGCCCGGTACAGCAGGGCCAGAGCCTCGCGGCTGCGGCCGGCGGCGAACAGCGACCGGGCGGCGCCGGCCACGTCCTCTGGCAGGGAGCCGGGCCGGAGGTCCAGACCGAAGAGGGTGGCGGCCGTTTCCGGTTCCCCGGGCCCGGCAGCCCCTGTTCCGAAGACCCTGCGGTACCTCCAGAGGAACCCCGCGGCCAGGACCAGGGCCGCGAGGACGAGGCCCGCCTTCAGGATCCCCGCCAGGTGTCGGGCCCAGGCCTCAAGCCAGCGCGGCGCCCGGGCTTCCGGCGCCGGCGCCTTCGGGCGGGACTTCCATCGCAGGCCCCGCTCCACCCGGCTGGTCTGGAACTCCGGGGCCTGCAGCACCGCCTCGATGCGCGCCGGCGCTGCGGGCCGGGCGACCAGGGGTCCTGCCGCGAGCAGCGCGAGGACCAGCGCGGCCCGGGCCAGGCGTCCGGCGAGCTTGCGGAACGCCAGTTCGAGGTCCCAGCCTTCCAGCTGCACCCGCCGGTTGAGGTAGAGGCCGAAGCCTGCCGCGACGTAGAAGGGCTCGATGGCGCTGGCTGCGAGGAAGGGCAGGAGGGCCAGCAGCCCGGGCAGCCAGCCGGGCGACGGTTCCCCCTCGCCGCCGAAGGCGGCCTGGAGGACGTTGAACCCGCTGCCCTGGGGTACGAACAGCTGGATGGCCAGCAGCACGCCGAGGTGGAGGATCGCGGTGAAGGCGAGGCAGGCCAGGGTCAGGGACAGGGCCGTGAAGCGGCCCCGCCGCAGCAGCGGACGGACGCGCTGGCGGAACCCCCGGCCATCCTGGCCCTCGAGCTGCCAGACAGGCAGGACGAAGCTGCGCTGGGGCGAAAGGCGGCGCCACAGCAGTCCCGCGAGGGCCCCCCTGCGGTAGAGGGCTGGAAGGTCGCGCAGGGTGTCGCGCAGGCTGGCCTGCCTTCCGAAGGCGGCGCGCCCGAGGACGTGCAGCACCAGCCGGTCGAAGGCCGGCTTCATCCACCAGAAGGCCAGCATCGCGGCCCAGGGCCGGCGGTGGAAGAGCACCGCCAGGGCCAGGGCCACCGGTCCGACCAGCGGCACCCACACGGCGTAGACCGCCCGGCCGTGCTGGCGCAGGAGGCAGGCGCCCAGGTCCAGGGCCTCCCAGCCGCCGCGCAGCCGGACCTCCACCTGCAGGCGCTCAAGCACGGCGCCTCCCGGCGAACAGGAAGTAGGCCCCCACCGCGGCCCAGAGCAGCCCTCCGGCGGCGAACTTCGCCGCAGCGGGGATCCCGGCGCTGGAGGACCAGAACGCCTCGATCACCGCCGCGGCCACCGTCATCACCGCGGCCCCGGCGACCAGCGGCAGGACCTTCGTGGCCGCCTCGCGCAGCGCCTGGGCGCGGCTCCAGCGGCCGGGGGCCAGCAGCGCCCAGCCGAGCACCAGCCCGGCCGCGCCGGCGAAGGTCAGCGCGGTCAGCTCGAGGGCGCTGTGGGTGGCGACGAAGGACAGCAGGTTGCGGCCGTGGCCGGTGGCCAGCAGGTGGCCGGTGACCGCCCCCCCGTGGAGCCCGTTCCACAGGAGGAAGAACACCGGCCCCAGGCCGAACAGCAGGCCGGAGGCGAAGGCCTGGAAGTCGATCCGCACGTTGTTCCAGACGTAGAAGCCGAACATCGCCAGGTCGGTCTCGGCCTGGTCCTTTCTCCCGAAGCGCTGGCCGCCGCCGGCGTACATCCGCTCGGCCTCGGCCAGGGCCTGGGGATCCTCCACGAGGAAGGCCAGCTCGGGGAACCGCGGCACCGCGAGGGCCAGGCCCAGCGCGGGCGTCCAGAACAGGGCCGCGGCCAGCAGCACCGGCCGCCAGAGGCTGCGGACCCGCCGGGGGAAGTCGCGGGCGAGCAGGTGCCCCAGGCCGGCCCCGCCACCCGGGCGGACACCGTAGAGGACCTGGTGGCCCCGGAGCACCAGCCGGTTGAGGCGGTCGGCCAGGCCCGCCGAGTAGCGGCGTTCGCGCGCCAGCGCCAGGTGGTGGCAGATCCTCCGGTAGCCGCCGGGGAATTCCTGCGGGTCCAGGGCGAGGCCGGCGCGGTCCAGTTCACGGGCCACCGCCGCGGCCCGCCCGCGGCCCCGCTCCAGCGCCTCCAGCAGCCCCTCGAAGGCCTGCCATTCCGCGCCGTGCAGCGACTCGAAGGCCTGCTGCCTCATCGTCCCCCCACGACGTAGGCGGCGATGCCCCGCAGGCGGGCCAGGCCCTCCGGTCCCCGGGTGCCGGTGAGCGGGTGCAGAAGGTCGGCCAGTTCCTGGCCCCGCTCCGGCGACAGGCCGCCGGACCGCTCGCCGAAGCTGGCGACGGCCTGCTGCTCCTCGAGGCTGAGGGGCACCGGGGCCGGCACGGGCGGATCATCCGTCCGCACCCGGGCGGCGGGGTCCAGCCGTTCTTCCGCGTAGACCACCAGGGTCCCGGCGGCCAGGTCCCCGAGCCTCCGGCTGTCCCGCTGCAGGAGCATGGAGACCAGCCCGGCGGCGTGGAAGGCCGGGAGGAAATCGGCGGCCATCAACAGGCTGCGCAGCAGCGACGCCCCCCAGCCCACCGGGGTTCCGTCCTGCGCCAGCACCCGGAGGCCGAGGGCCCGCTTCCCGGGGGTCTGGCCCCGTCCAAGCACCTCGAACAGCACCGGGTAGAGCCACTCGAGGAGGAAGAGCGCCACCAGGAA
This sequence comes from Holophagales bacterium, assembly GCA_041908165.1. GTDB lineage: Bacteria > Acidobacteriota > Holophagae > Holophagales > Holophagaceae > JACQZU01. The sequence continues at coordinate 17,494 of JAYRFV010000013.1, forward strand.
GACCCCCGCGCCGGCGCCCCCGAAAGGCGCCACCACCAGCAGCAGGCCCAGGTAGAGCAGCGCGCGCAGGGCCAGGTCCAGGACGTAGGCCAGGGCGCGGGGCACCGGGCCGGCGGGCCGCAGCAGCAGGTCGATGCCTTCGGGGGTCTCGATGGCTTTGAGGGTGTCCAGCACGCGCGCCTTGGCCTGGGAGAGGGTCCGAGGCAGGATACCGCGGCGGCCCGGGGCACCGGACCCGACGACGCTCCCTGTGATCTCGGTCCTAGGTGCCCCGCGGCGCCATCGGTAGAATCCTCGTTTCCACGGGTTCCGCATGACGCGACGCATCGCCCTCCTGGCCATCGGTGGCAACGCCCTTCTTAAAGAGAAGGAGCGCGGCCTGCAGGAGGAGCAGCTGGAAAACTCCCGGGAGACCGCGGAGATGCTCGCCAAGGTGATCGTCGAGGGCTACAGCCTCTGCGTGGTGCACGGCAACGGCCCGCAGGTGGGCAACCTGCTGATCCAGCAGGAGGCCGCCTCGAGCCAGATCCCTCCCTACTCCCTGGACGTCTGCGGCGCCATGACCCAGGGCAGCATGGGCTACATGCTGGAGCGCATGCTGATCAACCGGCTGCTGTTCCTGAAGAGCCCGACGCCGGTGACCAGCGTGCTCACCGAGGTCGTGGTGGACAAGCAGGATCCGGGCTTCGAGAACCCGACGAAACCGGTGGGGCCCTTCTATCCCGAATTCCGCGCCCTCGAGCTGATCCGCCAGAAGCGCTGGAAGATGAAGGAGGACGCCGGACGCGGGTGGCGCAAGGTGGTGCCCTCGCCGAACCCGCTGGAGATCGTCCAGCTGGAGGCCATCCTCCAGCTGCTGCGCCTGGGCCACTGCGTCATCGCCGGCGGCGGCGGCGGCATTCCGGTGATCCGCGACGCCTCCGGATTCCTGGTGGGCGTGGAGGCGGTGATCGACAAGGACCGGGTCGCCTCCATGCTGGCCGAACAGATCGGCGCCAGCCTGTTCGTGATCCTGACCGGAGTGCCCAAGGTCGCCCTCGACTTCGGCAGGCCCAGCCAGCGCTGGCTCGACCGGCTTACGGTGGAGGAGGCCCGCCGCCACCTGGCCGAGGGCCAGTTCCCGCCGGGCTCCATGGGCCCCAAGATCGAGAGCGCCATCGCCTTCATCGACGCCGGCGGCGAGGAGGTGCTGATCACCACCGCCGAGGCGCTGAAGAACGAGCCCTACGAAACGGTCGGCACGCGGATCGTCCGGGGCTGACCGCGTAGGATGGTACCGGACCCCGTCGCCGGAGAACGCGCCTGTGGAATCGATCGGCTGCCTGCTCTTCGTGCTGTTCCTCGGCGGCATCGCGGCTGTCGTCATCCTGGCGGTGCGATCGGGGTCGAGGAAGACCCTCGAACGCCGCGTCTGGGAGCTGGAAGGTCGCCTGGACCGCCTGGTGCAGGGCCAGGAGACCCTGCGGGCCAGGCTCCAGCAGCTGGAGCGCAGCGACCCGCCGGCGGCCGAACCGCCAGCCCAGGATCCTGAACCCGCGCCGGCCGGACCGCTTCAGGCCGAATCGTCTCGGGCCGAATTGCCTCCGGTCGAACCTCCTCCGGCTGAGCCCGAACGCGCACCCGCCGAAGCGTCCGCCCCGAGTCCGCAGCCGGTGCAGCCCGCCACCCAGCCGATGCCCCTGGTTCCGCCCCTGGCCGTGGCGGTCGCTGCGCCGCCGCCGGTCCAGCCTCCACCGCTTCCTCCGCCCCCCGCACCCCCGGCCCCGGAGCCCGAAACGGCCGGAGGCTTCGACTGGGAGTCCCTCGTCGGCGTCCGTCTCTTCAGCTGGATCGCCGGCATCGCCCTGCTGGTGGCGGCGGTCACCTTCCTGCGCTATTCCATCGAGCACGGCTGGCTGAGCCCTCCGGTACGCCTGGCCATCGGCATCGCCACCGGTATCGGACTGCTGGTGGCCTGCGAGAGCCGGCGGGCGCAGCGCTACGGCGTCACCGCCCACGCCCTCACCGCGGCCGGCATCGCCACCCTGTTCGCCTCGTTCTACTCGGCGCACGCCCTCTGGCACCTGCTCGATGCCATCCCCGCCTTCGGCCTGCTGGTGCTGGTGACGGCGGTGGCGGTGCTGCTGTCGATCCGCCGGGACTCGATCTTCATCGCCCTGCTCGGCCTGCTCGGCGGCTTTGCCACCCCGGCCCTGCTGTCCACCGGCGAGGACCACCCCTTCGGCCTCTTCGGCTATCTCCTGCTGCTGAACGCCGGCCTGTCCTGGGTGGCCTACAAGAAGCGCTGGCCCCTGCTCACCGCCCTGTCCACGGCCTTCATCGCCCTCTACCAGCTGGGCTGGGTGCTGAGGTTCCTGCGCGAGGGCAACCTCGGCACCGCCGCGGGGATCTTCCTGGTGTTCCCGCTGTTCGCCTTCACCGCCCTGGCCGCGGCCTCGCGGCAGGACCAGCCCCTGCCGGGGCTGTTCCGCCACGCCGGTGCCTTCGGCGCGATCCCGCCGCTGCTGTTCGCCCTGCACCTGGCCGCCGTCCCCGCCTACGGCGCCCACACCGGCCTGCTGTTCGGCTTCCTGTTCCTGGTCGCCCTGGGGCTGGCCGCGGTGGCCGCCTTCCAGGGACCCGAGTGGCTGCACCCGCTCGGCGCCGGCAGCGTGCTGATCGTCTTCGCCACCTGGATGGCGACCGCCTACGGCCCGCGGGAATGGCCGTGGGTGCTGGCCCTGGTGGCGCTGTTCGAAGTCCTCTACCTGGGCTGGCCCTGGCTGCTGGGCCGCCTGCAGCGGCCCCTCTGGGACAGCGGCCGGATCGGCGTCTACGCCGCGCCCCTGCTGCTGTTCGTGTTCCCCTGGCTGGCCCTGGCGGAACCCGCCGCCGCCGCGCCGGGGCTGTTCTTCGGCAGCCTGCTGGTGTTGGCAGCCCTGAACGGCCTGCACGCCCTGCGCAGCGAGCAGGGCCCGGTGCACTACCTGGCCTGCTTCTTCGTCCTCGCCGCCGAAGCCATCTGGAGCGCCCGCCACCTCGGCCCGTCCAACCTGCTGCCGGCGCTGCTGGTCTACGCCGGCTTCGCCGTCTACTACCTGGGTGTGCCGCTGCTGGCCCGCGCCCGCGGCCGTGAGCTCAGGCCGAGCGGCGGCGGCGCCGTGCTGGTGTTCGTATCCCTCGGCCTGCTGTTCTTCCTGGCGGTCGGCCCGCTGGCGGCGGTCAGCCTGTGGACCCTGGCGGTGCTGCTTGGGATCCTCAACCTGGGCCTGCTCTACGAGGCCTCCTGCGGGCGCAATCCGTGGCTGGCGCCGCTCGGCCTCGCCCTCAGCTGGGTCATCCTGGCGGTCTGGTGGGTGTTCGCCCCGGTGGCCGGCCTGCTGGTCAGCGCCCTGAGCGTGATGGGCGGGCTGGCCGTGCTCGGCGTCGGCGGCACCCTCTGGGCCCGCGCCCAGGCCGAAGCCCATGACCAGGCGGTGCCTTCCGCCTTCGGCGCGTCCGGCCTGCTGCTGGGCCTGGCGGGCCACGTCTTCCTGTTCCCGGTGGTCGCCCAGCCCTCGCTCGCGCTGCCGCCCTGGCCCTGGCTGGCGGTGCTGCTGGTGCTGCTGCTGGCACTGGGGATCGCCTCCCTGCATTTGCGCAGGGGCGCCATCCACCTGCTCTCGATGCTCCTGGGCGGACTGCTCCTGGTGGCCTGGACCGGCCTGGGCGTGCCCCGCGCGCCCGCTGCCTGGCTCGGCACGGCCCTGGCCTCGGCGCTCGGCCTGGGCCTGCTCGGCCTGCTGCTGTCCGAAGCCGCCCGTCGGCTGGATCTGGCCGACCGCAGCTTCCGCGATGCCGCCGGGGTGGCCCTGCTGCTCGGCCAGCTGGTGCTGGTGGTCGCCGGCAACCTGCGCGGCGCGGGGCCCGATCCCGCCTTCTTCCTCGCCGCCCACGCCTTGCTGGCGGCCGGCTACCTGATCCTCGGCGCCCGCGGCGGCGACACCACCTGGACGGTGGCGGGAGCAGCCTCCTTCGGGCTGGCGCTGTTCCTCTGGCAGGTGGACCATCCCGCACGCTGGCAGCAGCTGCTGGCCCTCGCCGCGCCGCCCTACCTGCTGCACCTGGCCTATCCGCTGCTGCTCGGCGGGCGGGCGCGGGAGGACCGCAAACCCTGGCTGGCCGCAGTGGTGGCCAGCGTGGTGTTCTTCCTGGCGGCCCGGCAGGGCCTGCTGCGCGGCGGCTACGGCGATGTCATCGGCGCGCTGCCGGTGCTGCAGGCCCTGGCCCTGGTGCCGCTGCTGCTGCGCCTGCTGCGGCTGCAACCCGAGGGCGGACGGGACGAGGGCCGGCTGGTGCTGGTGGCCGGCGCCATCCTGGCGTTCGTCACCGCCGCCGTGCCCCTGCAGCTCGAGAAGGAGTGGATCACCCTCGGCTGGGCCCTGCAGGCGGTGGCGCTGGCCTGGCTGCACGGCCGCATCCCGCACCGCGGGCTGCGGCTGTGGATCGCCGGCCTCACCGTGCTGGTGTTCGCGCGGCTGGCCCTGAACCCGGCGGTGCTGGCCTACCACGCCAAGTCGGCGGTGCCGGTGTTCAACTGGTACCTGTACACCTACCTGGGCGCCGCCGGCGCGCTCATCGCCTCGGCGCGGCTGCTGCGCGACCAGGATGATGGCTACCCCGGGCTGCCCCGGCTCTCCACCGTCCAGGCGGTGTTCGCCGCGGTGCTGCTGTTCCTGCTGCTGAACATCGAGATCGCCGACTGTTTCAGCACCGGCCGGGCGCTCACCATCGACCTGCTGGGCGGCGGCCTGGCCCAGGGGCTCAGCTACACCATCGGCTGGGCGGTGTACGGCATCGGCCTGCTGGTCGCCGGGCTGGCGCTGCGCAACCGCCCGACCCGGGTGGCGGCCATCGTCCTGGTCACGGTGACCATCGCCAAGGCCTTCCTCTACGACCTCCGGGTGCTGACCGGCCTGTACATGGTGGCGGCCTTCGTCGGCCTGGCCGTGTGCCTGACGCTGGTCGCCCTGATGCTGCAGAAGTTCGTCCTGCAGCGCAGCGAGGAGGAGGCCTGATGCGCCGCTGGCTGCCCGCCCTGCTCGGCGCCGTGCTGCTGGCCGGGGCGCCCCAGCAGCGGCCTGTGCTGCCGCAGGGGGCTGGCCCGCAGCGGCTCGACCTGGACCTGGCCCTGCTGGCGCAGGCCAGCAGGGACCTCCACGACCTGCGCCTGCTCGACCGAGAAGGCCGCGAACTGCCCTTCGTGCGGGTGCCGCCGGCGGCCGCCGCCCCCGACTGGCACGGCGGCCGACTGCTGCCGCTGCCGGCCGGCAAGGAGTCCAGCGGCTTCGAGCTGGACCTGGGCCGGGCCAGCGAGGTCGAGCGCCTGCGCGTCGAGGGCCTGCCGCGGCCGCTGCTCAAACGCTTCCGCCTGGAGGGCAGCGGCGA
>JAYRFV010000014.1:0-19045 GCA_041908165.1 Holophagales bacterium
CAGCCGGTACAGCTCGTGGTCGGCGTCGAGCACCATCTCCAGGCTCCACCCGATCATGGGCTGTTCTTTGGTCGGCCTTTGCGTCATCGGCTTCATGCGAAATCCACCAGAAATAGGGGCGTGTCCCTGCATTTCTGGTGGATTTTATACTCGGAAAGTTCCCGAGATCCGCATCAGTGCTGGGTTCCGAGGTTGTTCAGGGGCGACTGCCCTACGAGTTCGGGGTGAAGACCAGCCTGGCGACCACCGCCCACGGGGGGTTCGTGCTGGGCGCGATGGCCTGCCCCGGGAATCCCTATGACGGCCACACGCTGGAGGAACAGCTCGAGCAGGTGGAGCGACTGACGGGAAGGATGCCGAAGCGTTGCCATGTGGATCGCGGCTACAAGGGCCACGGCGTCGATCCCGAGACCTGCCGAGTCCTGATCGCCGGCAGCCGCAAGGGCCTCAGCAAGGCGTTGCGAAAGGAGATGAAACGCCGATCCTCCATCGAGCCCGAAATCGGTCACCAGAAGTCGGACGGCAAGCTGGGCAGGAACTGGCTAAAGGGCATGCAGGGCGACGCGATCAACGCGGTTCTCTGCGGCATGGGCCACAACCTGCGAAAGACCCTCGCCCACCTAAGGCGGCTTTTCGTCCTCGTCTGGGCCCAGCTGCTGGTCGCGTTCAATCCGCATGGCGACGGCCATCCCGCTACCGGCTCTGCTCACGCCTCATGAACGCCGAAAGGCACTTTTTCAAGACCGACCAGGTAGAGCCGGAGGATCTTGGGCAGGTGAAGGTCGTTCATCTCGCTCATGGAGCACGAGCATACGCCTTCACCCACAAAAGCGACCCCCCAGAAAGCCGTCTCCGGCTCGCTGGGGGGCGTTCATTAGCGAATTGGCTTATCTCCTGGTTATGACCCCAGAAAGAGGCACTTTTTTGTCAGGGATGACATCAATTTCGAAATCCATGGCCTTAACCTTTGGTTGACCACTCCCAGCCAAGCGCTCTTCAGAGAACTCAAGTTTTGTTATTTTCATAACAAGGCGCATGCCGACACCATCAAAACGAATCAAATCACCGTGTTTTGCCTTGTCGAAATATTTCTCAAGCATCTCTTTTGTGAAAATGCCATAACAGTCACTAGGAGAATATGTCTTGATGGCATTTGGTTTACACAAAAGACAACCTGGTAAATATTTCCCCCCTGCTCGATTAATCCTCAAACACAATGATCCCCCAAGTTGATCATCTGGGCCGTCTATCTCCCAACCATCTAGATAGACTTCGAGTATATATTTCACAATGCCATTATCATTTTTAAGTCTCACAACATTTGCGCGATTATTGCGTGTGAGCGAGAAATTCAGCTTGATTGGCTCAACGTTTCCATCAGCCCAAAGAAGCGAAGATACACCCCAAATAATGGCCACCAGAACAAAACGCATCAGCTTCATCACTTCTCCCTAGTGCCCTGCGGGCAGGGCATACTTGCCGGGACTGTAATCTTAACCCAAGCAGTGTCAACTTGAGACATTCCAGGGATTTCAACATAGAGAGCAGTGTTGCCACCGTTCAAACGATTGACCTTATTCATCATTGCTCTTTCAAACTGAGGCAGCGTCCAATTGTTTTTTATTCGAGTGCCTTTGTCATCGGCCCTGTCTTTAACACTTGAAAATAGCGGGAACCAGCCAGCCGGACCCCATCCATCAGATGGTGGAATATAAATCTGACCAGAGATTTGAGAGATGTATGGAGCCATAGCATCCTTGCTGCTAAATCCAAACTGGCTTGGAATAATTGCAGCAGAGTCGGCAGTGATTACATCGCCCCATGCTCCATGGAATTTTGGATTGTCAATAAATTTAGAATTACCACCAATGATCGTAGCAAGGCCTTCACAATTCCTCACATTCGGTGTTTGCGGCTTGTCTCCACCCCCTCCCTCTCCCCATTCATCATCTGCACTGCCCTCTATCCAACTCGATGTCCAACAAACCTTCCAAGTAATTTTTCCATCTGCATCCAGACCCCCATAACAATCGGTTCTTATCCAGAGTGTCATCGCCATCCCACTTGGATCCGTCGCCTGCAGCGGGTTCCCGCCCACATACGCGAACTGATTGAACTGGCCCGAATCCACCCCTTGATCACTGTTCAGGAACCGGTGCCACGCTGGGCTGTAGTACCTTCCGCGCATGTAGATCAGGCCGGTGGCGTCCTGCTGGAGGTGGCCGGTGAAGCCGGTCAGGGGCTGGTAGCCGGTCGTCCAGGCGCCGTCGTCCACCCGTTCGCCGTAGGGCGCGAAGGCCTGCCTGCCTTCGACGTGGCCAAGGGCCACCGGCTGGCCGTTTTCGGTCATGCCGGTGCTGCCGGCCGTGATCACCCGGGGCGTGCCCAGGTGATCGGTGTGCAGCTCATGGATGCCTTCCGCGTCGATCTCAGCGATCGCCCGTCCACCGAAATAGATGATGTCCCGTTTCCAGTTGTCCGCTGCACCGTTGGTTGACCGCAGGCTGGCCAGGCCGGCCGTGCATGCGTAGTAGCTGGAGCTGCTCATCGGATCGCTGCCGAGGTTCAGCCCCGCTTCAAAGCCGTCCTGCAGCAAGGTGTTGCCGTTCCTCTTCACCAGCAGGTCGTCGTAGTCCACGAAGGTGGATCCGGAGGCGTTCCCGCTGGTGGAGGTGTGCATGTCGCCGTAGAGGTGAACCCACAGGGTATCCGCCCTGGACAAGGTCAAGGCCACCGTCATCTGCTGCCAGGCCCCGTTTCCTTCCAACGACACGAAGCGCTTGCTGTCCTGGGCCTCGCCCGGCTTGCCATCGTGGATCGCCATCGCCCCGCTGACGCCCGCAGGAGCCTTGAACCAAACCGTGACCGTCACAGTATCCCCGGCGGCGATACTTCCCAGGTTTCGGCTCAGGGCACCGGCTCCGCTGGTCGCGTGCATGACCCGCATCGCCTGGCTGCTCTCATGCCCGGCCGGCGCCGGCACGTACTCGCTCAGCAGCATGCCGGACGAGGTGTAGGCGTGGCGACGGTTGCGGGTTCCTTCCGAGTAGTCCGTCACCTGCACGCGCATCCCGGAGGGCGCATAGAGGTAACCCTGGTTTGCTCCCGCCAGGTCGATCTGGGACAACCGGCCCAGCCCATCCCAGTGCGGCGCCATGGCCACGTTGGAGTTCAGCCGCGTACCAACAGTGGTCGCTTCCCCCCGTGCATTGATGTTCCACCCGGTCCACTTTTCGGTTTCCGCCAGCGGGCCCGGCAGCCGGTTGTCGGCCCAGGTCGCGGCCAGGGTGAACGGGTTCAGCCAGTCGGGCCCCTGGGTGAGGTTGGTCGTGGCGCTGGTGTTGTTGCCGAAACTGTCATGGCTGAACCCCAAGGCGTTCCCATAGCCCTGTGCACTCGTGAGCTGGCCCTTGGCATCGTGGGTCAGGGACACCCAATCCGGGGTGATCCCATTCAAGTTCAGGTTCGCGTCGTAGCTGTAGGTCCGCGTTTCCAGAGGTGCTGTTGCACCGGCTTCGGTGACCTTCCAGGTGCCCAGCGAAGCGCCGATTGCGTTGTACAACCACTCGGATTTTGCCCCGGATTCGAAGGTCACGCTGGTCAGGTTGCCCCAGGCATCATGCCCAAGACCTGCCAATGCCTTGGCTGTTGGGACATTCGGCTCCTTCACCGTCAATCCAGACACCCGACCACCATCCCATTGATAGCCAACGGTTCTCCCGCTCGGGTAGGTGATCGAGTTCAGGTGCCCTGTTCCATCGATGCCGTAACCAATGGTCGAGAATGTCTCCCCGTTCACTTTCGTGGCTTCGCCGTTCATGGTTCCACCGGGTCCGCCATAGGTGTAATCCTGACGCACTTGCGCACCACCTCCTCGTCCGACAGGCCGAAGGTGTGTTTGAGGAAGTGCAGGCCCGCCATCAGGCGGATTGGAGTGCCGGGCCGGCCATTGTCAGGGCAGTACAACTTGCCGAACTCGGCCTCCAACGCAGCCCAGTCGAGGACCAAAGCCAGCCGGTACAACTCGTGGTCGGCGTCCAGCACCATCTCCAGGCTCCACCCAGTCATGGGCTGCTCTTTGGTCGGCCTCTGCGTCATCGTATTCCGTCCCCCTCAGAGGTTGGACAGGTAATAAGGAGCCGAGAAGGATGAATCCTTGCCGCCAGGGTGAGCCGCGAAGGGAGGCCGTAGGCCGACCGGAGCGGATCACCCTGGCGGGGCGGCTCTGGAGGACTCAGGCTGCTCCTATCCAGGAGCAATTCCATGTCCCAGACACCACCTGCCCCCGAAGGGGATATCCAGCGATGGACGGCCAAAAGGAAGGCCGCCGTCGTCCTGGACCTGATCCGGGGCAAGACCACCCCACCCGACGCTGCCCGGCAGCACGGCCTAACCGTGGCCGAGATCGAGCAGTGGAGGGAGGACTTCCTTTCCCAGGGCACCGAAGCCCTGCGCAGCCATCCGCGGGACCGCGAGGCCCAGTGGGAGGCCGAGAAACAGCGCCTGCAGGCCGAGGTCGGCGAGCTGGCGCTGGAGGTGGACGTCCTAAAAAAAGCGCATCGCATTCTCGGCAAGGACTTGCCGGACGGGATCTCGTGAATGCGGTTCGCTGTGATGTCCTGGAGTCTGGCCTGGAGATCCCGTTGGCCCGCCTCTGCCGGATCCTTGGCGTCCCAAGGTCCACGGCCTACCACCAGCCCAGGATCGAACGGCTCCACCGGCCCGTGGATGAAGCCTTGGCCAAGACGGTCCACGAGATCATCCAGGTCCACCCCACCTATGGCATCCGCCGGGTCTGGGCCTGGCTGAAGCACCGTCTCGACCAGCCCACGAATCGCAAGAAGATTCATCGCCTCATGCGCATCAAGGGCTGGACGATGCGCCAGCGGGCCGTCGGCAAGCGCCCGCGTGTACCGGGGTCGAAGTCCATCGCTGCGCTGCCCAACCAGCGTTGGTCCACGGACATCGCCTTGGTGGACTGTGGCGTGGACGGTTGGTGCGCCTATGCCCCAGTACTCGACTGCTGCACCCGAGAGGTCCTGGGCTGGAGCCTGGATCGGACCGCCCGAACCAAATTGGTCGAGCGAGCCCTGGAGGACGCCCTTCTCAACCGTTTCGGCTGGACCCACGGGGCACCCAAGGGACTCATCCTTCGGCACGATAACGGGCTGGTGTTCGGTTCACGGGCCTATCGAACCCTGGTCAAGGACTACGGCCTTAAGCAGGAATATGACCGAAGGAAATCCCCGTGGGGCATCACGCCCTACACTCCCGAACAAAACGGCCTCTGCGAGCGTTTCATCCGCTCCTTCAAAGAGGAATGCGCCTGGCTCCACACCTTCCAGAACCTTCAAGAAGCACGCGCTGCCGTGGCCCGATACATCGATCACTACAACACCCAGAGGCCCCACCAAGCCCTGGCCTACCGGACGCCCCAACAGGCGTTCCTCAACCCCCAACCCGCAGCCTGATATGCCTCAAACTTGTCCAACTACCAGGGGGGCATTACAGGGGTATCCCTGCATTTCTGGTGGATTTTATACTCGAAAAGTTCCCGAAAACCGCATCAGTGCTGGATCTCAAGGTTGTTCAGGGCCGACTACCGTACGCCCAAACAGGCGTTCCACACCCCCCAACCCGCAGCCTGATGTGCCTCAAACTTGTCCAACAATCGGGGGGACATAACAGGTTGAGGAAATAGCATTATCTCCAAAATCTCTTAGATTAGAATTTAATTGTTTGGGTCAGGCTCTGTATTTGTATTAATTATGTGATCATTTCGATTTGTTAATCATAATTTTATTCTCAATTTCAATTAGTTTTTTTAAAAATTCGATTTGATTTTCTCTCATTACAAATAGCATAAAATTATCATGATTTTTTGAAATATATACAAAACAATCAGCATCTAATGCTGACACGCGCGCCATCATTTTATTCGGATCTATAACTGCTTGCAATGAAGCACGTAAATCCTTAAGTTCGAAAACAAAGTTTTTATTTATTTCCATTGTTTCTGTTGTTTTACAACCGTCGACCCTGAAAACCTTGAGCGATCCATCATCGTGAAAAACAAATATAGTTCCCGTCCTTGTTGGGAACTCCTGCAAATCCATTATAACTACATGATTATTCGAATTTATTTTTTTTGTTCCAATAATTTGATTGTACTGTTTAAAAATTTCATTTGGAATTGTCACTTCCCCTGCAGATAAGGATATCACCGCAAGGAAGTTGAAAATATGTTTTATTAATTGCATCGTATTCTCCACCATCCTAGGCCAGCAATTTGAGTGAAATTTTTCCCACCTGGGTCAGACATCAAGTAGGCACCATTTGTCGAAAATACATATTGAGGTATAAACGAATACATAGCTGCAGTACTGTAATCTTGGTCGCTCGGAGGGCGATTTCCGTTCCCAAGTCTCCCGCTAATCAAATTACTCTGTCTTTCTGCCCGCGACTTACCAAGAGGCGCACGATTTGGATGAAAGTGATAACCAAGTTCTGTACCAATATATGGCTCAGGGACATCCATACCTCCAAGACGGCCCCAACTAGTATAATCCTGGTCATAGAACCCAGAACTGCTCATCCACCCACCAATCTCAGTGCCAACGCTATTACCCGAATTATATTCCCCTTGCCATCTTGAGGCAATTCTATTCCAAAATTTTCTAAGAATTGGATCATCACAAGGGCTTTTTTCAGTATTTGGTTGCTGCGACATTTCTTCGAAAATCTCCGATTCGTCGGGATCCTCAGATTCCAAAAGCGCATCTAATAATTTTTCCCAAAATTCGATCCACCAGTCGAAACTGCCTGTCTTTCCCCCAGTATCCGTGTACCCACTCGGATCCCGTCCAGAAAACGTGCGTCCACCAACATATGCGTATTGGTTGAATTGATTGGGATCTACTCCTTGGTCAGAATTCAGGAACCTATGCCAGGCAGGGCTAAAGTACCTACCACGCATGTAGATCAAGCCAGTAGCGTCCTCCCGGATGTGACCGGTGTATCCGGTAAGTGGAGAATAGCCCGAGGTCAAGGGTGATGGCTCGATGCGTTCGCCATAGCTAGCAAAAGCCAGCTTGCTTTCGATCTGTCCAAGCGGGGTTGACATGCCCACCTTTCCAGCAGTGACCACCCGTGGGCTTCCCAAGTGGTCCGAATGCAGTTCGTGGATGCCTTGAGCATCGATTTCTGCGATCGCCAAACTACCGGCGTAAATCACATCCCGTCGCCAAGCATCAGGTGTCGTGCTTGTGCCCAGCTGTTGGTTCACCTGGCCGCAACCATACCAGGCAAGCGTGCTCGTCGGGTCTGTACCGATATTCAGCCCACCTTCAAAATTCTCCTTCAGCACTTCGGTGGTGCCCAGATTTACCAATACGTCGTCGTAAACCACGCTGGTCGCATCCGTCGCGCTGCCGCTGGTCTCGGTGAACATGTCCCCGTACAGGTGAATCCATAAAGTAGGGTCCCCGCGTTGGTCAACCAGGAAACATTCTGATTTGCCGTCCCAGAGACCGTGGCGGTCAGGACTTGACTGGCTTCCAGCGGAACCACCGCAGAGGTCGGGCTGATGCTGATGGCCACCGTGGAAGGCACGTTCACCACTGCAGAGGCTGACTTGGTGGGGTCCGCCTGGCTGGTGGCCGTGATTGTGTAACCGCCCGATTGGATGGGTGCAGTCCAGGTCACCGTCGGCCCTGTGCTGGCGCTGAGCGAGCCACCGTTGGCACTCCAGGTCACCGCCATGTTCGCAGTGCCACCCACCGTGGCCGTGAAGGACTGGGTGCCGCCCAGCGCCACCGTCGCTGAGGTCGGCGATACCGAGATGGTCACCACCGGGGTCACGGTCACCGTGGCGGAGGCACTCTTGGTGGGATCGGCGTTGCTGGTGGCTTTGACGTGGAAGGTACCGGCCAGGGTAGGAGCTTGGTAAAGCCCTGGCAAACCCCCGCCATTGCCCATGCCGCCGTTGCTGACCGTGCCGCCGTTGGCTTCCTGGACACTCCAGGTCACGGACGTATCCGGACTTCCGGTCACCGTGGACGCGAACTGTTTGGTCGAGGTGGCGGGCAGGGTGAAGGTCGTTGGCGAAATCGTGACAACCACGCTGGGGACGGTCACCGTGGCGGTGGCGCTCTTGGTGGGATCCTTGGTGCTGGTTGCTTTGACGTGGTAGACCCCGCCCGTCAATGGCGCGGTGTAGACCGCCGTATTCCCACTTGGTGCCAGGGACCCTCCCCCAGCCTCGACCACCGTCCAGGTCACCGCGGTCACCTGCGTCCCCGACACCGTCGCTGTGAAGGTCCGCGTTTGCCCCCGGGTCACCGTGGCCGTGGTGGGGTTTATCGTGACGCTGACCGCCGCCAGCACCGGCAATCCCAGGGCAAGGAGCAAGGCCCCAAGGCCCCTCCTGAACCAGGACCACGAACCCAGCCACCGGCGCTCCTGAACCATCTCCACTGGACCCTCGACCGGCAATCCAAACCGGATCGGTAGATCCTATGCGAGAGTAGATTCAAAATCAATAATGATGATGTGTGATTGATTTCACATCAATCCAGAATGCAGTCCCTGCCTACTTTGGCCTTAGAAGATTCCGGCCTGCCGCCCGGATGGCTCCAGACGGCCAGTCCTCGGGCCCCACGAAGAACGGACCGGTTTCGGGATCCCCCGGATGGAACGCAACCAGATCAAGCCTTGTCCGCACGACCGGCAGCTGCTCGGGCGCCGGCTTTGAGGGATCGGAGCCGCCCAAGGCTGTGTTGAAAGTCCTCGAAAAGAATTCTCCGGTCGTCATCGCTCAGGTCCTCGGCCTTCAAATCCTTGATGATCAGGTTCGCGAAGAATCGGCTCTGCTCGCTGAAGTCGGCCAGGGACTGCCCCCCAGGGGCCGCCCCAGGGTCGTCGATGAATTCCAGGATACTGCAGCCGAACATGATCGCCGCCCGCCGCAGCATCTCTTCGGAGGGCCGAGTGCGCGGGTCGTACAGGTAGGCATTCAGGGTCGAGGGTTTCAACCCAAGCTCGGCAGCCATCTCCTTTGAGAGCAGGGTCTTCTTCGCCTTGTACGCGTCGACGTGCGCCTTGAAGGTCTTCCGCTGGGGCCATCGGTCCATGACCTAACTATCGTCAGGAATTGGGGATTGTGAAAGATGGAACAGGAAAATTCTTGGAAGGTGCGCTAACTGGAGGCATTCCTCATTGGTAATGACTCAATCGCCCACTCGATCGGTCTTGGTCGGCGGAGGGGTGTGGGTCCGGAAATGGCTGTCCGCCCCGCCAGCCAGATCACAGCCAGCGGGGCGGACCGCGCTAGGTGGCCGGCCGCCAGAGCTGGTGCCCGCGCGGGTACAGATGGGGTAGGAGACGGTTGTTTGGGCCGCGGCGGCCTTCGTTCTCGATCCGCTCGTCGTCCGGCTCCCAGAAGTTCGAATAGATCCGTTCAATTTGTTCCTCCGTGAGCGGTTCCGATCGCCTCTTCTCGAACGCCTTCCGAACCTCGTACCTCATAAAGGTAATTATTCCTGGCTCTTGACCCGCGTCGTGGAGCCATTTCAACGCCTGGGCCGTGCTGTCCACCTGATCGTCGTACTTGCTCTGGGGGAAGCTGACCAGCTCCTTTCGGTAGTCCTCGAGCCTTGAGTCCTCCTCCCGAGAACCACCCGTCCTGGGGCAAGAGGCTGGCGGCCTTATGCCCCTGGCTCTCTGGTGTCCCTAGAACAGGAATCGAATGTAACTGCAGGCACTAAAGATTGTTTTTTTCATTTATGGAATTTGCACTTCATTTTAAGAATTTGCATTTCATTTCTATCCCGACAGGGGGCCCGCAGCTACGAAATTTTTCGTTGAAACCTACGATAAACTTCGTACACTTTGTTTCGTAGCACACCCGGAGCGCCCATGTCCCTGCCCAAGCCCACCGATGGCGAACTGGCCCTGCTCAGCGTCCTGTGGACCCTGGGGCCGAGCACCGTCCGCCAGGTCCACGAGGAGCTGCTGCGCGAGCGCGACCTCGGGTACACGACGGTCCTGAAGATGCTGCAGGTGATGACCGAGAAGGGGCTGGTGGTCCGCGACGAGTCGGAGCGCACCCACATCTACGCCCCGGCCCAGTCGCAGGCGCAGACCCAGCGCACCCTTGTGGAGGACCTGCTCGGGCGGGCCTTCAACGGTTCGGCCCTGAAGCTGGTGGTCCAGGCCCTCTCCGCGTCCAAGAGCGGACCGGAGGAGCTGGCGGAGATCCGGAAACTGCTCGACACGCCGGGAGGTCGCCCATGATCCTGCCGCTGCAAGACCCGAACCTCCAGGCGCTGGCCTGGACCCTGCTCCACTTCCTCTGGCAGGGCGCCCTGCTCGGCCTGCTGGCCCGGGCCGGGTTCTGGCTGCTGCGCGAACGCCCGCCGCAGGCTCGCTACCTGCTCGGCTGCGCGGCCCTGCTGGCGATGGCGGCGGCGCCGCTGGCCACCTTCCTGGTGATTCAACCGGCCCCCGCCGCCCTGGCCGAGGGGCTGGAACTCACCCGCGCCGCCGCCGCGGCTCCGGCTGCCTCCGCCCATCCCGGGCCCTGGACGCGGGACCTGGACCTGCTGGTCCGCCCCGCGCTGCCCTGGGCGGTCGCCCTCTGGATGGCCGGCGTGGCCCTGCTGAGCCTGCGCCTGCTCGGCGGCTGGATCTGGCTGCTGCGGCTGCGGACCCGCCTGGCCGAACCGGCCGGCGCCTGCTGGCAGATGACCGTCAACACCCTGGCCCGCCGCATGAAGGTGAAGGCCGACGTGCGGATCCTGCGCTCCTGGGCGGTGGACACGCCGATGGTGGTCGGCTGGGTGAAGCCGCTGGTGCTGGTCCCCGCCGCGGCCCTCACCGGCCTGGCCCCCGAGGCCCTGGAGGCGGTCCTGGCCCACGAACTCGCGCACGTGCGCCGCCACGACTACCTGGTGAACCTGGTCCAGTCCGCCCTGGAGGTGCTGCTGTTCTACCACCCCGCCGTCTGGTGGCTGTCCGCGCAGGTCCGCCAGGAGCGGGAACTCTGCTGTGACGACGCCGCGGTCGCCCTGTGCGGCGACCCGGTCCTCTACGCCCGCGCCCTCACCGCCCTCGAAGCCCTGCGGGGGGACGCCATCCTTGAAACCCGCCTGGCCCCGGCCGCCCACGGAGGAACCTTGATGAACCGCATCCAGCGCCTGCTCGCCCCCACCCTGCCCCCCTCCCCGACCCGCCGCGCGGGCGTCCTGGCCGCCCTGGCGGTGACCGCCCTCGGCGCCGGCACCGTGCTGCGCCTGCAGGACACGCCCAAGCCCCCGGCCGAGGGCGAGGCCCGGCGCAGGACCACCAGCTTCGTGGTCAAGGAGGACCAGAACCAGGTCAAGGTCCGCATCGAGGGCGACGTCAAGGTCCGCCCGGACGGCAGGACCGACCTTGCCGTCGCCGAGGGCGGCTCCATCGAGATCACTGGCACCGAGAAGGACACCGTGCGGCGCTTCAAGGCCAGCCGGAGCAAGGGCGCCGAGACCCGCAGCTACAGCGTCAACGGCAAGGATGCCGCCCTCGACCAGGCCTGGCTGGACCAGCGCCTGGACCAGGTCAAGAAGCTGGAGGCGCAGGCCGCCCATGCCGGGACCCGGGCTGAGGAGGCGGAATCCAAGGCCAAGGCCGCCGAACGGGAGGCCCGCGAGGTCGAGGTCCGGGTCCGCAAGATCGGCAAGGACGGTGACGAAACCACCACCGAGACGGTGCACGTCCTCCCCAGGACAGGCCGGAGGCACGTCGTCATCAAGCGCATGGACGGCGAAGGCAAGGTGCACACCGAGGAGATCGAGGGCCTGCCCGCCGAGGGGAAGGTCTCGAAGAAGATCGTCATCCGGCGCACCGACGCCGACGGCAAGACCCTGACCGAGGAACACGTCGGCCCGGGCAAGGTGATGGTGTTCAAGGGCGCCGACGGCAAGGAGATGAAGCTCGAGCCCGGCAAGGAGAGGGTGTTCCTGTTCAAGGGCAAGGACGGGAAGAAGGTCCACGTCGATGTCGAGCGGATCGCCAAGGAGGCGACCGAGCACGCCCGCCAGATGAAGCTGCACCTCAAGGACCTGGACGGCCTCCATGAGCGGATGATGGTCCTCGATTCGGACCTGGATTTCGAGCCCGGCGAAGGCCCCAAGGTCCTCCGCTGGCGGCAGGGGACCCCGGCCCCCGGGGAGGCCGGCCGGCTGGGCGCCCAGAAGGAGGTCGAGGTGCTGCGCCGGGAGATCGAGCGGCTCCAGCACCGGCTCGACCGCCTGCAGGAGCGCCTGCACGGCGAGGCCACGCCCCCGCCGCCCCCGGCACCGAAGGCGCCCAAGGCCCCGAAGTCGCCCAGGTCGGCCACGCCGCCGCCCGCACCGGCGCCGCCCGCACCGGCGCCGCCCGCACCGGCGCCTCCGGCCCCTCCTGCGCCGAAGGCTCCACCCGCGCCCCCGGCCGGGGAGGTCTGAGCCCCGCGACCCCACGAAGGGCCCCGCCGCGCGGGGCCCTTCGTGTTGAGGGTCCTACATGCTCCGCCGGTACTGCCCGCCGACCTCGTAGAGGGCACTGCTGATCTGGCCCAGGCTGCAGACCTTGGCCGCCTCCAGCAGTTCGTCGAAGAGGTTGGCCCCGGACCGCGCGGCGGACCGCAGGCGCTCCAGCGCAGGCCCGCTGCGGGCGGCGTTGCGCGCCTGGACGGCGCGCAGGTTCTCGATCTGCTGCTGCTTCTCGGCCTCGGTGCTGCGGATCAGCTCCGGCGCGCCGAGCGGCTTCGGGCGCGGGTTCAGGAAGGTGTTCACGCCCACGATCGGCAGCTCGCCGCTGTGCTTGAGGTGCTCGTAGTGCATGGACTCTTCCTGGATCTTGCCGCGCTGGTACATCGTCTCCATGGCGCCGAGGACGCCGCCGCGGTCCGAGATCCGGCGGAACTCCGCCAGCACGGCCTCCTCCACCAGCTCGGTGAGCTCCTCGATGATGAAGGCGCCCTGCAGGGGGTTCTCGTTCCTCGCCAGGCCCAGCTCGCGGTTGATGATCAGCTGGATGGCCATGGCCCGGCGCACGCTCTCCTCGGTGGGCGTGGTGATCGCCTCGTCGTAGGCGTTGGTGTGCAGGCTGTTGCAGTTGTCGTAGATGGCGTAGAGCGCCTGGAGGGTGGTGCGGATGTCGTTGAAGTCGATCTCCTGGGCGTGCAGGGAGCGGCCGGAGGTCTGGATGTGGTACTTGAGCTTCTGGCTGCGGGCGTCGCCGCGGTACTTCTCGCGCAGGGCCACGGCCCAGATCCGCCGGGCCACGCGGCCGATCACCGCGTACTCCGGGTCCACCCCGTTGCTGAAGAAGAAGCTCAGGTTCGGGGCGAAGTCGTCGATCGCCATGCCGCGGCTGAGGTAGTACTCGACGTAGGTGAAGCCGTTGGCCAGGGTGAAGGCCAGCTGGGTGATCGGGTTGGCCCCGGCCTCGGCGATGTGGTAGCCGCTGATCGAGACCGAATAGAAGTTCCGGACCTTCTCCCGGATGAAGGTCTCCTGCACGTCGCCCATGACCTTCAAGGCGAATTCAGTGCTGAAGATGCAGGTGTTCTGGGCCTGGTC
Organism: Holophagales bacterium; assembly: GCA_041908165.1. Lineage (GTDB taxonomy): Bacteria > Acidobacteriota > Holophagae > Holophagales > Holophagaceae > JACQZU01. The sequence continues at coordinate 13,602 of JAYRFV010000014.1, forward strand.
CTCCTTGAGGATGTCGGCCTGGACGGTGCCGCGCACTGCGGCGAGGGCCTCGGCGCGGAGCTTCGCGTAGACCTCCGCCGGGACAACCTCGTCGGCGCTGGCGCCCAGCAGGGCGAGCCCACGGCCGTCGTTGCCCTCGGGCAGGTCGCCGCCGTAGCGGGGCCGCTCCAGGCCCAGGGCCTGGAACTTGGCATCCAGGGCCGCCTGGGCCTCGGCCAGGCGGCCCTGCTCCTTCAGCCAGGCCTCGGCCCGCTGGTCGATGGCGGCGTTCAGGAAGAAGGCGAGCATGGCCGGTGCCGGACCGTTGATGGTCATGCTGACGCTGGTGGTGGGGCAGAGAAGGTCGAAGCCGCTGTAGAGCTTCTTGGCGTCGTCGACGGTGCAGACGGAGACGCCGCTGTTGCCGACCTTGCCGTAGATGTCGGGCCGGGGGTGCGGGTCCTCGCCGTAGAGGGTCGGGCTGTCGAAGGCGGTGCTCAGGCGCACCGCGGGCTGGCCCTTGCTGACGTAGTGGAAGCGCTTGTTGGTGCGCTCCGGGGTGCCCTCCCCGGCGAACATCCGGGTCGGATCCTCGTTGGCGCGCTTGTACTCGAACACCCCGGAGCTGAAGGGGAAGCAGCCGGGGACGTTCTCCAGCAGCTGCCAGCGCAGCCGCTCGCCCCAGCTGCGGAAGCTCGGCAGGGCCACCTTCGGCACCCGGCTGCCGGAGAGGGTGCCGGTGTGGTTCGGGGTCCGGATCTCCCGGCCGCGGACCACGTAGACGTTCTCCGGGTCGCGGTAGGCGTGGCTGGTTCGGTCCCACCCGGCCACCAGCCGGCGGCTTTCGGCGTTCAGCTCCCCCAGGTGCTCCTGGTAGCGCTGGCGGAGCAGCAGGATGGCGGCGGCGTTCCCGCCCTCCAGCGGTTCCACCAGCCGGGCCGGGTCGTAGAACTCGCCGGCCGCGGGGACGTGGTCGCCCAGGGACTCCAGGCTGGTGAAGAAGGCGTAGGCCAGCTCGGCGGTCTCGGCCTGGCGCGCAGCCCAGCGCTTGTAGCCCTGCACGCAGTCGGCGATCTCGGCGAGGTAGCGGACCCGCTCGCCGGGGATGACCGCCTGCCGGCCCAGCCCCTCCGGACGGCCCGACGGCCCGGCGCCCCAGTCCACTCCGGCCTTCTCGGACAGGATCCGGATCAGGTGGGCGTAGGCCCAGTCCGTCCCGGGGTCGTTGTACTGGCTGGCGATGGTGGCATAGACCGGGAGCGCCTCGGGCGCGGTGTCGAAGAGCCGGTGGCCGCGCTGGTACTGGCGCCGGACGTCGCGCAGGGCGTCCTCGGCTCCGCGCTTGTCGGCCTTGTTCAGCACCACAAGGTCGGCGAAGTCGATCATGTCGATCTTCTCCAGCTGGGTGGCCGCGCCGTACTCCGGCGTCATGACGTAGGCGCTGACATCGACGATGTCGGTGATCTCGCTGTCGCTCTGGCCGATGCCGGCGGTCTCCACGATCACCAGGTCGAACCCCGCCGCCCGGGCCTCCGCGATCGCGGCACGCAGGGCGCCGCTGGTGGCGCGGTGGGCGGCGCGGGTGGCGAGGCTGCGCATGAACACCCGCGGCGCCAGGTCCGGGTGGAAGATCGCGTTCATGCGGATGCGGTCGCCCAGCAGGGCGCCGCCGGTCCGGCGCTTGCTGGGGTCGACGCTGAGGATGGCCACCCTGCGGGCGGGGAACTCCAGCAGGAAGCGGCGGACGAACTCGTCTGTGAGGCTGGACTTGCCGGCGCCGCCGGTACCAGTGATGCCGAGCACCGGGGCGCGCGGCCCTGCGGCGGCAGGCGGCTCCGGGCCGGGTTCCCCCAGTTCGATCTCGGTGATCCGGCGGGCGAGGGGATGGGGCGCGGGCCGCTCCCGGGGATCGAAGTCCGCCCGCTCCAGCATGTCGTCGATCATGCCCTGCAGGCCGAGGACCCGGCCGTCCTCGGGGCTGTAGATGCGGGCGACGCCGTAGGCCTCCAGTTCGGCGATCTCCTCCGGGGTGATGACGCCGCCGCCGCCGGCGAAGACCTGGACGTGGCCGGCCCCCGACCTGCGGAGCAGGTCCACCATGTACTTGAAGTACTCCAGGTGCCCGCCCTGGTAGCTGGAGACCGCGATGCCCTGGACGTCCTCCTGGATGGCGGTGTCGACGATCTCCTGGACGCTGCGGTTGTGGCCCAGGTGGATGACCTCGGCGCCGCTGGCCTGGAGGATCCGGCGCATGATGTTGATGCTCGCGTCGTGGCCGTCGAACAGGCTGGCGGCGCTCACGAACCGCAGCTTGTGGCGGGGCCGGTAGCCCTCCGCGGACACGGCGGGGTCGGCAGTCGGAAGGGCGTGGGTCGGCATGGGATCACCCCGGCGGGTCGGCGGAATCGCCAGTCTACCCGGGCGCTGCGGCGTTGCTACTCGGCGGCCAGGCTGTCCACCGTGAAGCGGGCGTCCAGGAGCGCCTGGCGTTCGCGCAGGTGCTGCACCAGCGACGCCCAGCGCGGGCTGCTGCGGAGCGGTTCGAGCAGGGGGCTCCGCTCGTACCAGAGGGTGGCGTCGAAGCCCTGGCCGAAGGCCCGGCCGGCGAGCTGCATGGCCGCATCCAGGTCGCCCGCCAGGGCGTAGCCCTCGGCCAGCCGGTGGGTGAACTCGCCATCCGGAACCCGGAGGCCGAGGCGGTCCTGGTCCAGGCCGCGCAGCTCGGCGACGGCCGCCTCCCGCGCGCCCTCCGCCGCCAGCCGGTAGCCGCGGGCCAGGCGGATGTAGTGCGGATATCCGCGCGGGACGGACTCGGCGGCCTTGAAGGCTTCGACCGCCTCGGCGGTCCGGCCGCGCAGCAGGGCCAGGTAGCCGCGGTAGAACCGCTGGATGGTGTTGCGGAGGTGCCCCGGCTGGTCCTTCAGGGTCACCTCGAAGCGTGGCCAGTCGTTCAGGTAGAGGAACAGGACGTCGATGCTGATCGGTTGGGCCTCCGGGAAGGACCAGCGGTCGCGCCGGTCGGCCGCGGCCCGGGCAAGGTCGAGCAGGCCGGCATTGCGGGCGGCGTAGACCAGGCCCGACAGCAGGATGGGCGAGCGCGGGTTCCGGCCGAGGGCCGAGAACAGGAGCTCCAGGGCCTCACGGTGGGAGCCGCTGTTGGTCAGCAGCTGGGCCCGCAGGAAGGCGCCCCGCGGATGCCCGGGGGCCAGGTCCTCGCCCTGGCGGAAGCAGTCGCTGGTCTCCTGCAGGTTGCCCGGTTCGCTCCGCGAGGGCTCGCTGAGCAGCGCCCGGTACTTGAGGTTGCCCAGCAGCCACCAGGCCTCGGCGCAGCCCGGCTCCTGCTGGACCACCGCCTGCGCCAGCTCCTGGGCCTGGGGCAGGTCGGCGTTCTGCAGGCGGAGGGTGCTGGCCTGGACGAGGTTCCAGAAGCCCTTCCCGGTGGCCGGGAACAGCGCCTTCGCGCCCTGCGGCGGCCCGCAGGGAAGGGATCCGAGGGCCTGGAACAGCACCTGTTCCGGAGGCCCCAGCGGGACCTCCGCCCGGGACCACGCGGCAGGCCCGCGCTCGCGCTGCCCGCGGGTGGCCCACTCGAAGGCCAGGCCCAGGCGGTCCTGGCGGCGCCGCGGCAGGCATTTCACCAGCAGCCAGTCGCTCCCGGCCTTCAGCGACTCGGGCCGGGCGGGCATGTCCGAGGCGAGGGTCACGGCGCATTCCGGCCGGGATTCGAGGGCGTCCTGCACCAGCAGGGCGATGGCGCGGGCCTGGTAGTGCGACATCTCCGCCTCGGGCTCCGGGGGCGGCGCGACGAGCAGCACCTGCAGCGGCCGGGGCCGCGCCAGGCGGTACCCGGCCCAGGAGGCCAGCCCCGCCAGGGCCAGCCCGGCGAGGACCAGCAGGGCCCGGGAGGCGGACCGGGGACGGTTCGGGGTGTTCGGATCCATGGGCGTGGCGGCCTCCGGCCTCCCAGTGTAGGCGTCCGGGCTCCGGACGTCCGCATGCGGCCGGAACGGCCCCGGGGATGAGAGCATGTTCCTCCTGGAGGCCCTGATGTCCAGCCTGCTCCCGACCCTGGCGGCCCTGCTGCTGGCCGCGCCGCTCCAGGCCCAGTACCAGCGCCCGAACCCGGTCGTGCCGAAGGCCGAAGCCGAGGCCATCGAGGCCTCCCGGAAGGGCGCCGCGCCGCGGGTGGTCACCCCGCGGGGGCCCCTGCAGCCCTCGGAGCGGTCGCTGATCAAGGCCTTCAAGGAGGCCAAGGCGTCGGTGGTCTACATCAACTCCGCCACCAGCGAGCGGCTGCTGAACACGGTCACCGGCGACGTGTTCGCGATCCCGCCGGGCACCGGCACGGGGTTCGTCTGGGACCACCTCGGCCACGTGGTGACGAACTATCACGTGGTCACCTTCGACCTTCCCCCCAGCACCCCCAACGGCCCGCCGCAGACCGTCGAGGCCGACAAGGTCTGGGTGACCCTGTCCAACTCCAAGGCCTACGAGGCCCGGGTGGTGGCGCGGTCGCTGGTGCACGACATCGCCGTGCTGAAGGTCTTCGCCCCCTTCGCGGAAATGAAGGAGATCCAGGTGGGCCGGTCCTCCGACCTGCAGGTCGGGCAGACGGTCATGGCCATCGGCAACCCCTTCGGCCTGGACCACACGCTCACCACCGGCGTGGTCTCGGCCCTCGACCGCGAGGTCCCGACCCAGTTCGCCAATGCCTCCTCCAGCCGGACCATGCGCGGCATGATCCAGACCGATGCCGCCATCAATCCGGGGAACTCCGGCGGTCCCTTGATGGACAGCGCCGGCCGGCTGATCGGCATGAGCACGGCGATCTACGCCCGGCCGGACCTCAGCACCAGCTCCGGGGTCGGCTTCGCCATCCCGGTGGACACCCTCAACAGCGTCGTGCCGCGGCTGATCGCCCACGGCCAGGTCCGGCCCCTGGGCTTCGACGTGGTCACCGCCAGCCCCGCCAGCGCCGCCCGGGTCGGCATCCGCGAGGGCCTGCTGGTGCTGGAGGTGCTGAAGGGCAGCCCGGCCGACCGCGCCGGGCTGCGGCCGACCCTGGTGGGCCCCGACGGCCAGCCCCAGTGGGGCGACATCCTGCTCCGCTACAAAGGCAGGCGCATCGAGAACGACCTCTGGCTGCTGGACCAGCTGGAACTGGAGAAGCCTGAGGCGCCCCTGGATTTCGACGTGCTGCGCCAGGGCAAGGTGGTCAAGGTGGTCATCCAGCGCGACCTCGACCCCAAGGCCAAAGGCCCCGACGTGTAGCGGCTGGGGGCGGTCACTTCGGGGCCGGCCCCGACGGCAGGTAGGCGAGGGGCACGCGGATCGGCTGGGCTTCGCCCTTGAGCTGGAGCACCAGCACGGCGCGGGCGGGGGTGGTGGCCCTGCGGTGCACCAGCAGTTCGGCCCGGCGCCGGGGGCCGGTGGGTACGCGGCCCAGTTCGAATCCTTCACCCTCG
>JAYRFV010000015.1:0-2776 GCA_041908165.1 Holophagales bacterium
CGGGCGAGGAAGTCGCCGTGGGACCAGTGTTCGCGGGCGGCCTGATCGGCGAGGGGCCGGTGCTGGTCGAGGAAGAAGGCGAGCTTGAGGAAGGCGAGATGATCGGGCAGGAGGTTAGGGGCGGGTTTCATGGGTGTCGGAGTAGAGGGAGAGGTCGGGGGTGGGCAGTTCGAGTTGGAGGAGGTCGCTGGCGCGAGTCAGATGGAGGGCAGCGGGCTCGGAGCGAGGCCGGCGGCGCTGTTCGAGGAGGTTGGCGACGTACTCGGCGCTGAAGGCCTGGTATTCGAGGCCGTCGGCCAGGGCGCGGGCGGTGTCGTCGAAGCCGTAGATTTCGCTCAAGGCGACGATGCGGGCGAGGTGGTGGTGGAGGTTGGGGCGGCGTTCGCGCAATTGGTGGTAGTAGGCCTCGGCGGCGGGGCCGAGCTGGAGGAAGCGCAGGAGGACACGCTGCTGGTGGGCACGGAAGCGGTTTTCGAGCAGGGGCTTGGGGTGATCGGGATGCTCGAAGTCGCGGCGGCGCTCGTAGCTGCGGGGGTGCTCGGCGACGAGGCGCTCGCGGTGGAAGAGGACCAGGCGCTCGGGATAGGCCTTGAGGGTGAAGCGGGCGCCGGCATAGGCGGCGGGCACGCTGTAGCGGTTGGCGTCGAAGGCGACGCGGAACGAGCGGTTGGCGCACACGTCGTGGAGGGTGGCGACGTCGTAGGGAAGGGCCGGCAAGGGACGCAGCAGGGCCTTCTCTTCGGCGAAGAGATCGTCGGGTCGACGGTCGGTGGAGGCGTGCTGGCGGACGTTGGCGACGGAGCAGAGCCAGAGCTTGGCGGCGGCGTTGAGGGCGTCGAGGGAGGTGAGTTCGAGGCCGGCGAGGAAGTTGCGTTTGACGTAGTCGACGGCCTTCTCCACGCGCCCTTTTTCGTGCGGCGAGGAGGGATTGCAGGCGCGCGGTTGGGCGCCGTGATGGTGGAGGAAGTCGAGGTAGCGGGGGTTGAAGACGGGGTCCTGGCCACGGTCGTGGCGCAGGACGGCGACCTTGCAGTTGTCGACGATGAGCCGGTGGGGGGCGCCCCCGAAGTACTGGAAGGCGTGCTGGTGCGCCTGGAGGAAGTGTTCCTGGGCTTCGCGCAGGCAGAACTCGAGATACATGCGCCGGCTGTAGCACAGGACCATGACGAAGAAGGACAGGCGCCGGCGCAGGGCGCCGATCTGGAGGGTGCCGGCGCTGGCCCAGTCGACCTGAGCGGCCTCTGCGGGGGCGAACTGGAGGCTGAGAAAGGCGGGAGCTGAACGAGGGCGCACCTGGGCGACGAACTCGGCCAGGATGCTGCGCCCGCCGGTGTACCCTTCCTCGCGCAGGCGTTGGAGGATCTGGGTGGCGCTGAAGGGATGCTGCTGGAGGAGGCGCACGACGGTGCCCTTGAAGGCGTCGAGCTTGCCGGGCCGGGGCGGACTGTGCCGTGGGCGGTAGGCCGGTTGGGCGATCCAGTAGGCGATGGTGCGTTCGTCGAGCTGCATCGCGGCGGCGATCTGCGCGACGTTGAGGCGCTCGCGCTCGTGGAGCTGGCGCAGCCGGCAGAACTGTTCGTAGGAGATCACGCTGGACCTCCTTGGCGCAGGGCGCGGCGGAGGATGTCGCCGACGCTGAGGGCGGTGCCGATCCGGGGGGCGGAGGCCACGAGCGGATCGAGGCTCAGGACCTGGTAGAGCGGCGCCTCGAACGCGACGAGGTCGGCGGCGACGAGTTGGCGGCGGGCCGTGGCCACGCGCAGGCCGTCCCAGCGCAGCAGCCGGCCGATGGAGGCATCGGAGTAGAAGCTCAGTCCCTGGGCGTCGGCGACGACGGCGAGGAACAGGTACAGGGCGAGCGCATCGGCATCGCAGGGGGCGATGCGGCCGTTGCGGAACAGACGCTGGTCGAGCCAGCTGAACTGGGGTGGGACGTGCCGGAGTCGATCCGGACGCAGGAGGTGTTTGTTCATGAGGAATCGGGAGCCAGCGGAAGCGCGGTTCCGAGGATCTCCCGTCCTCTGGCTACGAGACGATGCAGGTGAGCGACGATGTCGTCTTGTAACGGGGAACCGATGAAGGAGGAGAGAAGTCCCACGAGCAGAGGCTCTTGGGCGCGGCAGAGATCTTGTAACGGTGGGCAGGGATCTTGTAACGGTGCCGGGGGTGCAAGACCGCCTGCGGGCGCAACAAACTGGAGGGCAGGCACTTGGGTTCCGGAGGGCTCTTTGGACGAGGCGGGGGCAGGCTTCTCCTTGCGGGAGTAGCCCGGATGCGCCTGCCGCCAGGCCCGAACCCGGGCGACGTTTTCGGGGCCGCGGAAGTAGTCGCGGTTCTGCGGTTTGGCCAACCAGCGCCGTTGGCTGGCCTGCTTGCTCGCCTGCCGACAGGGGGCGAGCAAGCAGAAGCGCTGGCGACCGCGGTTACGCGGATCGGGGACGAAGAGGGCGTTGCAGTGCAGGCAGTTGAGACTTCCGCTCGGCTGGGGCACGCCTGGGAAGAAGACGGCAGCGCACGGGAATCAAGCCGGGGTTGTTCACCGTCGGAGCGAACCCGCAGGGAAGAAGACCGAAGAAGACTTTGGAGCCGAAGGGCGAAGAAGACGGCAGCCGAGGAATCCGCATTTTCGGACCGGCACCCCAGCTACGCTTTCAGACCGGCGACGACAGTCCCGCGTGGCTTTGGGGTTGGTTACGCGGGGATTTGCGGGGGGGACGCAGGATTCGCCCCGAACCGGTGTCTGCATTTCGGTTCCGACGGAGCGGAACCCCCGATC
>JAYRFV010000016.1:0-2430 GCA_041908165.1 Holophagales bacterium
ATCCAGGACGCCACCGTGGACCGCTCCGGGGCGGGGCAGCCGAATTCGCCGCACAGCCTGCCGAGGCAGCGGTGCAATCCCAGCAGCGGATCCACCAGCGTGCCGTCCAGGTCGAAGCAGATCAGGCCCATGCCCCCAGGCTACGGCCTCGAACGATCCGTGATCAATTTCCGAATCCGGGGCGGAGCCTCAATCAAGGAGGCCCCCCAGCAACTCACCGGCGGCGCCGAGGAGGCTGCCGCCCACCTCGGCGGCGCCCTCGAGCACGTTGCCGCCCACTTCCACGATGGAATCCAGGACGCCGTCGCCGACCAGGTCGCCGACCCCGCCGATCACCTCGCCCACGGCGTCGCCCAGCCCGCCCGCCTGCGACTGGGCCTGCTCCTGGGCGCGGCGGACGCCCTCCAGGGCCTCGGGATTCAGGGCTTCAGGGTTGAAGGGTTCCATGGTCCGCCTCGGGTCTGTCCTCCCAGGATGGGACTCCCGGCCGGCCGCGCAAGCCTCCGGGGGAAGTGGTCCAGCCGCGGATGCCGGTACCGGTCCAGGCGGGGTGGTTCAGCCCTTGGCGGGCTTGCGCCGGGCGGGGGCCGGCTTCGCCGGCGGCTGGACGGCGGCCTTGCCGGCGGCGGCGATGCAGTCGCGGATGAAGGCCTGGGCCTCATCCTTGCCGCCCCAGCCGTCGCTCTGCACGCTCTTGCGCTCCAGGTCCTTGTAGGTGAGGAAGAAGTGTTCCACTTCGAGGAGGAAGTGCGGGGGCAGGTCGCGGCGCGAGGAGACGTGGGTGTAGGTGGGGTCGTCGGCGGCCACCGCCAGGACCTTGGCGTCGTGGCCCTTGTCGTCGTGCATGCGCAGCACGCCGATCGGCCGGGCGCGGATGACCACGCCGGGGTAGGTGGCGCCGTTGATGAGCACCAGCACGTCGGCGGGGTCGCCGTCCTCGGCCAGGGTGCCGGGGATGAAGCCGTACTCGGCCGGGTAGTGGAAGGGAGAGAACAGCACCCGGTCCACGTGCACCAGGCCGGTGTGGTGGTCGATCTCGTACTTGATCCGGGAGCCGGTGGGGATCTCGATCACCGCGTTCACCATCTCGGGCGCCTGCTTGCCGGGGCCGAGCTTTTCGTAGTCCATGGCACTCTCCCGTTCCATGATCGCACGCCCGGGCGGTGCGGCCGGGGCCGACCCGGGGTCAGTCGACCACCTCTCCCAGCAGCCGGATCACGTCCCTGGTGGCGGGAACCAGTTCGGCCTCGATCAACTGCCTGGCCCGGTCCTGCTGGCCCCCGCCGGCTTCGCGCAGGATCCTGGCGGCGATCCGGTGGAAGGCGGCGTGCCGCTCCGTCAGAGGCTGGAAGGAGGGACGCCCCTTCGGCGCACCAGGGCCGTGGATCCAGGCGCCGAGGGCGCAGGCGTCGTCGCGCCCGACCTGGGCGGGATCCAGCTTCTCCCGGCCCGTGCCGTCCAGCGCCGCCAGCAGCCGGCCCTTCCAGGCCTGGTGCGCGGCCACCGCGGCCTGCGGATCGAAGGCCCCCTCGACCTCGCTGAACTTGAAGGTCGACATCTCCCGGGCGAAGACGTCGGCGGCCCGGGCCAGCTCGTCCACGTTGCGGCTCACGCTGGCGACCGAGGCCGCGAGCTGGGTCGCGCTGGAGGCGTTGCCCTCGGCGGCCTCCTTGGAGGACTCGAGCTGCTGGGCGATCTCGGCCCCCGTGGTCGCCTCCTCCCGGGTGGCCGAGCCGATGCCCTCGACCAGCCCGGTGAGATCGCGGACCTGGACCTCGATGGCGGAAAGGGCGCGGGCGGCAGCCTCCACCTCCGAGACCCCGCGCCTGACGGCGGCGTCGGATTCCTGGATCAGGCTGCCGATCTCGCGGGCGGAGCCGGCGCTGCGCTCGGCCAGCTTGCGGATCTCCTCCGCCACCACCGCGAAGCCCTTGCCCATGGCGCCGGCCTTGGCCGCCTCGATGGCGGCGTTCAGGCTGAGCAGGTTGGTCTGCCGCGCGATGTCCTGGATGACCCGGACCGCGGACAGGATCCGCTCGGTGGATCCCTGGATCTGCTGCATGGCGTCCCGGCTGGCCTGCCCGGATTCCCCGCCCTGGGCGGCCAGGTCGCGGGTGGTCTCGGCCCGTTCCAGGGCCGCCGCGGACCGCTGGGCCACCTCGTCGATGGAGGTGGAGAACATCCGCACGGAGGCCGCGATCCGGTCGGCGGCGTTGCGCTGGGATTCGGCGCCCCGGGCCACCTGGTCGGTGGCGGCGCGCATCTCCCCGGTGCTCGTGTCGATGGCCACCGCCAGCGAGGCCAGCTTGGAGGACTCCAGGTTCACCTTGCGGATGGTGTCGGAGTTCCGCTGCTGGTAGTCGTTGAAGGCGCGGGCGAGCTGGCCGACCTCGTCCCGGCCGACCATCTTCATGCGGGTGCTGAGGTCCG
>JAYRFV010000017.1:0-2974 GCA_041908165.1 Holophagales bacterium
CGAGCTCCGGCACCACGTCCAGGATGGTGCTGATCTCGCAGCCCGGGCCGACCTTCATGCCGGCCAGGCGCAGCCAGTGGGGCCAGAACAGGGTGCCGCTGAGCCATTCACCCGCGCCCTGCACCAGCCCGCCCTTCAGCCAGACCCGAAGGTAGGCCAGGCTCCAGCGCGGGAGGGTCCCCTCGCGGACCCGGCCCAGGAGCCGAGTCGCGGCGGCGGCCAGGAGCAGGGTGGCGGGCACAGCCAGGGCCAGCTGGAGGACCAGGTGCAGGAGGCCGGCGGCCCCCAGGTCCGGCCGGGCGAGCCAGGCGTTCACGCGGGGCCCGTCGATCCCGTTGCGGAAGGCCGCCGAAAGCAGCACCAGCTCGGCGGGCAGGGCCAGCAGCGCGGCGAGCCCGGCCTCCGCGAGCAGGAGGGCCGCCGACCAGGTCGAGGGACTGAGCGGCGGAGGGTCCAGTGAAGGGTCCGGCGCCGGAACGGCGGCCGCGGGTCGCGCGGGAACGCCCTCCCAGCGTTCCCCCGCCGGAACCCGCGACCCCGGGGCCAGGGCCGACAGGGGCCCGAGCACCGCGCCCGCACCGAGCTCGGTGCCGGGACCCATGCCGGCCCGGGTCTCCAGGGTGGCGCCTGCACCGATCCGGACGGCGCCGAGCACCAGGCAGCCCTGGTCGAGGTCGAGCATGCGCAGCGCCGCGTCCTGGGAGAGGCTGGCGCCGTCGCCGATCTCCAGCAGGTCCCAGCCGCCGGCGGCGATGGAGACGCCCCGGTGGAAATGGACCCCTTCGCCGATGCGGGCGCCCAGCGCGCGCAGGAGCGCCGCCTGGGCCACGGTCCCTTCGAGCAGCCGCCAGGGGATCAGCCGGGCCGTCTGCTGGACCATCCAGTGGCGCAGGTGCCACCCGCTCCAGGCGGGGACCCGGAGCGGTGTGTAGCGGCCCACCAGCACGCGCTTAGCCAGGACCGCCAGGGCGGCGGCGCCGAGCGTGTAGACGCCCAGGCCCGCGAGTCCGAGCAGCGGGGAGAGCAGCAGGAAGGCCACCAGGCCGAGGCCGTCCACCAGCGCCGGAAGCAGCCGGAAGCCCGTCCACCAGGCCAGGGGCGCCCCCAGCAGGAGCCCCAGCAGGAGCCCCAGGGCCTGGCCGGCGGTCGTCCAGAAGGGACGCGCCGCCGCGGCCAGCAGCGGCGGGCCGGGTCCTTCGGCCGGGGCCGCGGCCTGCTGGATCCGGCGGGCCAGCGCCTCCGGCGTGCGCGCCTCGTAGAGGTCGCGGACCGCCAGGGAGGCCGTGGCGGGGTCCTCCCGCAGGACCGAGATGCACATGGCTGCGGCGAGGCTGTCGCCGCCGAGCGCCGTGAAGAAGTCGTCGTCGACCGACAGCTCCGGTGCGCCCGGGAGGGCGGCGCGGAAGGCGGCCACGATCGAGGCCTCCTCCGGGGTGCGCGGCCCCTGGACCGGACCCTTGGGCCGGAGCACCTGCAGGGGGGGCAGCCGCGGGCGGTCGAGCTTGCCGCCGAGGCTGCGGGGCAGGGTGTCGAGCCGACCGATGCGGGCCGGCACCATGGGGGCAGGGAGGACCCGGGCCAGGGCCTCCTGGAGCGCGGCCTCCTCCGGCGCGCGGGCGGGGTCCTCGGGCACGACGAAGGCCACCAGCTGCGGCGACGCGTCGCCCTGCACCGTGCAGGCCGCTTCGCGGATTCCCGGAAGTCCCGCCAGGTGGGCTTCCACGGCCTCGAGTTCGATGCGGTAGCCGCGCACCTTCACCTGGGCGTCGATCCGGCCCAGGCAGGCGAGGGTGCCATCCGGCTCCTGGCGGGCCCGGTCGCCGGTGCGGTAGATGCGCCCCAGGCGGTGGTGCAGGGGAAACCGCTCCACGCTCAGCCTGGGGTTTCCGCGGTAGCCCCGCGCCAGGCCCACGCCGCCCAGGCAGAGCTCGCCGGTGCAGCCGGGGGGCACCTCCTCCATCGCCTCGTCAAGCACCCAGGCGCACATTCCCGGGACCGGGCGGCCGATGGTGATCGGCTCGCCGGCGCGAACCTCGCCCCGGACCGCGGTGACGGTGCATTCCGTGGGACCGTAACCGTTCACCAGGCGCCGGCCCGGCGCCCAGCGGCCGACCACGTCGGGGGTCAGGGCCTCGCCGCCGACGTACAGCAGCCTGAGGTCCGGCAGCGCGCGGGCCGGATCCGGTCCGGAGGCGGCCCGCAGCAGCGTCGGCGGCGGGCAGAGGACGGTGATGGCCTCCTTCCGCAGCCAGGGCACCAGGTCGGGGCCCAGGCGCACCGCGGCTTCGTCCATCACCACCAGGGTCGCCCCGGAGGCGAGGGCGAGCCACGTCTCCTCCACGCTCGAGTCGTAGGCGGGGCTGGAGTTCTGGGCCACGCGATCACCCGGACCCAGTCCGAAGGCGAGCAGGTCGGAGGCCACCAGGCTGGCGATGCTGCGGTGCTCGATCATGACCCCCTTGGGGCGGCCGGTGGTGCCCGAGGTGTAGATCAGGTAGGCCAGGTCCTGCGGTCCGGCCGTCCGGAAGGACGGAGCGCCCGCGGGTCGTTCAAGCTGTCCGGTCACGTCCAGGACCGGCCCGGAATCCCAGTTCAGCCGCCGGGCACGTGCATGGCCCGCAGCGTCGGTGACCAGGGCGACGGGCGCCGCATCCTCGAGGATCGAAGCGATCTGCGCATCAGGGAAGCCCGGGTCCAGGCAGACGTAGGCCCCGCCGGCCCTCAGGATGCCCAGCTGGGCCGCGTACAGCCGCTCGGTGTCGCGGGGAAGCAGCACGGCCACCAGCGCATCGGCCGGGATCGGCCCCGGCAGCCGCCCGGCGATGGCGAGGACCAGCGCGTCCAGGTCCCGGTACGCGATGCTCCTGCGCCCCGGCCGCCCTGGGCCCGGCGGAACCTCCACCGCCACGGCATCGGGCCAGCGGCGGACGGCCTCCTCGAAGTAGCGGTGGAGGATCTGCGGGCTTTCGGTGCG
>JAYRFV010000018.1:0-2010 GCA_041908165.1 Holophagales bacterium
AGGTCCTCGGCATCGCGCACGAGTACCTCGGCAAGGGAGCCCAGGAGGCGGTAGGACTTCCGGGGCCCGCGGCGCCGGCCGACCACGATCCGGGTGGCATTGCGGCTCCTCGCCAGGCCGAGCAGGTCCTCGCTGACCTTCAGCCCGGTCGGCTGCAGGGCGACGGCCTCCCCGCCGAGCCGTTCCGCCAACCGCAGATTCTCCTGCGCCTGCTCCTCCTCCCGCGCCTGGTGCAGAAGGCCCCGGGTGCGCTCGACATGGACCGCCACCCATGAGGCGCCCAATGCCGAGGCCAGGCGGGCGGTGGCGCGGACCACCTGGCTGCCCTCGGGGTCCGAGCCGACCGCGGCCAGGATCCGTTCCGCCGCCGGCCAGGTCTGCTGGATCCCCGCCTCGCGCATGTAGCGGCGCATGTCCGCATCCACCCGGTCGGCGGTCTTGCGCAGGGCCATCTCCCGGAGCGCGAGCAGGTTGCCCTTCCGGAAGAAGCTGGATATGGCGCTGCGCGCCTGCTCGGGCACGTAGACCTTGCCCTCCTGGAGGCGCACCTGCAGCTCCTCGACCGGGAGGTCCACCAGCTCGACCTCGTCGGCCCGCTCGAGCACCGTGTCCGGCACCGTCTCCCGCACCAGCACGCCGGTGACCCTGGCCACCGCGTCGCGGTTGGTCTCGAAGTGCTGGACGTTGACCGTGGTGTAGACGTCGATGCCGGCGTCGAGCAGTTCCAGGACGTCCTGCCAGCGCTTGCCGTGGCGGCAGCCGGGCGCGTTGGTGTGGGCCAGCTCGTCCACCAGGACCAGCTGGGGCCGGCGGGCCAGGACGCCATCCAGGTCGAACTCCTGGAGCTCCACGCCGCGGTAGGCGACCGGGACCCGCGCCAGCTCCGGAAGACCCTCGAGCAGGGCCCGGGTCTCCGCGCGACCGTGGGTTTCCACCACGCCCGCGACCACGTCGAGGCCACCCTGCCAGCGGCTCCGGGCCTCCTGCAACATGGCGTAGGTCTTGCCGACCCCCGGCGCGGCGCCGAGGAACACCTTCAGCCGGGCCCGCCCCGCGAGCGATTCCGCCTCCTGCACCTGGCGGAGCAGTTCGTCAGGATCGGGGCGCCGGTTCACCAAGCCTGTCCTCTCTCCGTCAATACTGCTCCACAAACTGGCTCACGATCCAGGCGAGCAGCGGAATCCAGCCCAGCACGAGCAACCACCACCAGTCCCGGCTGCCCCGGCATCGGTGGGCGTCCTCGCGACGCTGGAACGCAGCACGGGTCAGAAGGCCGCCGAGGCCGATGCCGATGGGCAGGAACCAAGCCATGCGCATCACTTCAGGTCCTCCAGCGCCAGGTTGAGGGCGAGCGCGTTCACCCGCGGCTCGCCGAGCAGGCCGAAGGTCCGGCCCGCGGTGTGCGCCTGCACCAGGGCCCGGACCTTCGCAGGATCCAGGCCGCGGACCCGGGCCACGCGGTCCGCCTGGTAGGCGGCGGCGGCGGGGGTGATGTGGGGATCCAGGCCGCTCCCGGAGGCGGTGACCAGGTCCACGGGAACCAAGGCGGCATTGCCGGGATCCGCCTCCCGCAGGCTGGCGATCCGCTTCTCCGCGTTCCTGCGCAGGTCCGGGTGGCTGGGGGCCAGGTTGGAGCCGCCGGAGGACCCGCCCTGGGTCGGGACATCCGGCGTGGCCGAGAGGCGGCCCCAGAAGTAGCGGGGATCCTCGGTGTGCTGGCCGATCAGGACGCTGCCACGGAGCACGCCGCCCTTGCGGATGAGGCTCCCTTCCGACTGGCGGGGGAACAGCACCCGGGACAGGCCGGTGAGGGCGAGGGGGTAGACGAGGCCGGTGAGCAGGCTCAAGGAGCCGAACACCACGAGCACTGGACGGAGCAGGTTCATGGGCACCTCACACCAGGCGGAAGCCGACCAGGACCAGGTCGATGAGCTTGATCCCGGCGAAGGGCACCAGCACGCCGCCCAGGCCGTAGACCAGCAGGTTGCGCCGCAGCACCGCGCTGGCGCC
>JAYRFV010000019.1:0-44596 GCA_041908165.1 Holophagales bacterium
CGTAGGCCGGGACGTCGTTCGGGAGCAGGGCGGTCATGGACGCCTCCACGGATAAAAAAACCGCCCCGGCGGGGTGCGGGGCGCTGCTTTTCAAGAACGATACCAGTTCGGCCGCTTATGGCCCCATCAGCTTTCCGCGCTCCCGCTTATGCAGAACGGCCCCAGGAGCCGATCCGGGTGCCCTCCTCGAGCGCCTCCCGGAGCATCGCGAGGTAGTCCGCCCGGTCCACCATCCGCGCGCCGAGTCGCCGCAGGTGCGGGTTCTCGAGCTGGCCGTCGATGAAGTGGAAGCCCCAGCCGAACACGGTCTCGCAGAGCCCGGCGAAGGCGGCCTTGGAGGCGTCGGGCTCGAGGCTGAACATGCTCTCGCCGAAGAAGGCCGCGCCCAGGGAGACGCCGTAGAGGCCGCCCACCAGGGAGCCGCCCCGCCAGGCCTCGAAGCTGTGGGCGTAGCCGCGCCGGTGCAGCTCGGTGTAGGAGGCGATGAAGCCGTCGCTGATCCAGGTGCCGGGCTGCCCCTGCCGGGGCGCCCGGGCGCAGCCGACCATGACCGCCGCGAAGGCGCTGTCGATGCGGATCTCGTAGCCGGCCCGCCGCAGGTTGCGGCGCAGGTTGGGCGAAGGCCTGAAGTCCCCCGGAAGCCACAGCGCCCGCTGCGGCGGGCTCCACCACAGGACGGGATCGCCCTCGTTGAACCAGGGGAAGATGCCGCAGGCGTAGGCCTCGAGCAGGCGCCCCGGGGCCAGGTCCCCGCCCACCGCGAGCAGCCCGTCCCCCTCGGCCTGGGAGGGGTCCGGGAACACGGGCGAGGCGGGCAGGCGGAAGACGGGCATGCGGATCCGGAACGTCCATGGTCCCTGGTCCGGGCCCGGGGTCCAACCCCTCAGAGCAGCAGCCGCAGCGCCTCCTTCAGCTGCTCGATGTCCAGGGGCTTGTGGAGGATCTCCACCACCTCCTGCTTCCGCAGGTTCTCCAGGATGTCCGGGTCGCGGTGCGAGGTGATGATCAGCACCGGCAGCCCTGGCCGGGCCTTGCGCACCATCTTGGCGACGGTGAGGCCGTTGCAGCCCGGCATCATGTAGTCCGAGATCACCAGGTCGGGACCGGAGGCGGCCACCCGGTCGCCGATCTCCAGGGCCGACAGGTCCTCCCACTCCTCCACGCTGTGGCCTTCCGCTTCGAGCTGGTGGCGCAGGAACTTGCGCATCAGCTTGCTGTCATCGATCACGACGATCTTGGCCATCGAGGAACCGCCCGACTGTTAACCCTGGGTTCCATTCTGGCGGGGTGGTCCGCCGGATGGGGACAGGTTCCGGCCCAAAGGGGATTGATAAAAATGTAGTCATTTCGCTGTCCAATTCTGCACGAATGCGAAGGCGCCCATTTCAATCTTTGTTTTGAAAGGGATTAAAAATTCCGGATGCGGAGGGCTCCGGGGCCCAGCTTTGTCCAGGAGAGGTCCTGGCATGCAGTCCTACCTGGCGATGATCCGCACCCGTGAAGACCGGAGCTTTGCGGTCGCCTTCCCCGACCTCCCTGGCTGCAGCGCCGTGGCCGCCAGCTTCCAGGAAGCCGGCCTGGTCGCCCGTGCGATCCTGGCCCGCCACGTGGGCGAACTGCGGCGCCGCGGCTTGACCTGCCATGCCCCGCGCACCCTGAAGGAACTCCTGGACTCCGGCCTCGCCGAAGGCGCCATCCCGCTCCTGGTTCCCGTGGTCCGCGAGAACGACCTGGACGTCATGGTGAGTTGACCGCGCCCGGGGGTCAGGGCACCCGGGTCAACGCGATTCCCGTGTAGTAGTGCTTGAGGATCCGGTCGAAGCTCCAGCCTTCGAGGGCGAATCCGTAGGCGCCGGTCTGGTCCATGCCGACGCCGTGGCCCCAGCCCCGGCCGTAGAAGATCCACCGCCGCTGGGCACCCGCCCCGACCGTCAGCACGCGGAACACGTTGTCCTTGAGGCCCAGCACCCCGCGGATGCGCATGCCGGTGAAGACGTGCGGGCGGTTGCGGCCGTCGCGGACGGTGAGCTTCAGCACCCGGCCTTCGGGGTTGTGCTCCAGGTCGAGGCCGTTCACCGCGTGGATCCCGGCCCGCGCGCCCAGCCGGGCGAGGAGGTCGGCCTCCTTCACCTCCACCTTCCAGTGGGCGGTGGGGTTGTAGCGGTCCATGCTGGCGCCGTCCGGGTCCAGGCGGCGCACCAGGATCCGCGAGGCCCCGCCGTCACCGATCCATTTCAGGCGGTCCCCGACCTGGGCGTCGGTGCGCGCCACCAGCCGCAGGTGACCTCCCGGGGCCTCCTCCGCCAGCAGGATCTCCGCCTGCAGGCGCAGCGGTTCCGGCCCCTTCCCCTTCGGCCGCACCTGCCCGTCCGCCAGCAGGGTGCCCTCGGTGAATTCCAGCGGTTCCAGCTCCTGCCACAGGCGGGCCAACGCGGCGAGGACCTGCTTCAACGAGGGTTCGCCGCCGGTCAGGTCGCCGGGAGGGACGATCCCGCGGCGGACGAGGAAGGAAAGGAGTCCGGGATTGGCTTCACGCGGGACCGTGCCGCCCAGGAAGTAGCTGGCGTCGAGGGCCCGCTCCTGGCCGTCCACCACCCGGCCGAACCCCAGGGCGGCCGCCATGAAGGGGAAGATGGCCGGTCCGCGGATCAGCGGAGGCTCAGGGACGGGAAGGCCCAGCCGGGCGAGGGTCTGCGTGAAGACCGTCCACCACCGGGTGGCGGAAACCGGCGCTCGCATCGTCTCCTCGCGGAGCATCTCGGCCGGGACCAGGCCGGCGGCCGCGAGCTTCAGGAGATCGGGGGTCAACCAGGATGCGTCGCCGCTCGGCGCCTGCGCTCCCTGGAAGGTCCGCAGGGTCGGCTGCGCCAGGTAGCTGCTGACACCCTTCAGGTAGCCCTGGTCGCCGCCGAACACGTGGCGGTTGTCGACGGTGGCGCCGCCGGCGGTCGCCTGGAACAGGGCCTGGATCGGCCGGCCGTCGAAGGTCGCCACCAGGCCCTCGGTCTCGGCCACGGCCCGATCGGTGAGCGCCTGCTCGCCGTCGCGGCCGCCGTAGACCTGGTCCGCCACCGTGTCGAGCAGGTCGAATCCTTCGCCAGCGCGCTTGCCGCGGTTGGCCACGGCGTAGGTGCGGGCGGCCACCGCCTGGGCCTTGAGCGCCTCCAGGGCCGGGTACTCCCAGGCCCCCATCTCCCGGGGCACCACCCCGCGGAGGTAGGTCTCCAGGTCGAGCTCGTTGACCACCGTCAGCCGGCCCTGGGCATTGGGGAAGATCTCCACCCGGCCCCGGTAGCGGCCCTTGCCGTGCACGCTGGTCAGGCCGCCGGCGGCCTGGAAGGCCACGCCGTCCCTGGGCAGGGCGCGGCGCTCGTAGCGCTCGCTCACGGCGTACAGGGCCCGGCCCTTCCGCGGCGTGCCCGGGTGCTTCTCGCTGGACACCCACAACTCCTCGAAGCCGGAGGCCTGGAGCTTGGCAAGCAGGGGTTCGGCCTCGGCCGCCCGGGCGAAGCGGCCGGCGAGCACCCTCCAGGTGTCGCCGTCGGCCACCGGCACCCGGTCCGGCTGCTCGCCGAGGCCCCGAAGCCGATGCAGCACCGCCTCGGCGCCGGCGAGGGCCTGCGGCGGGCCGACCTGCACCCGGTACTCCTCGGTGGGATCCGCCGAGCCGCGGCCATCCCACCAGATCCGCACCTTCTCGCCCGGCGCCAGCCGGAACAGCACGGCACCCTGGCGGGACTGGACCTCGCCGCCCCCTTCCAGGCTCACCTGCCACTCCAGCGCCTGGGTGTCCAGGCCCACGCGGAAGGGCGCTGCGGCCCCGAGCGGGACTGCCAGGAGCAGCGCAGGAACCAGGATCGCGGTCGGCAGCCGGGGCATGGCCCAGGATCGCGGAAGCCCCCGCCGAGGGCAAGCCAAGGGGTCCCTCCCGCCTTTCGGGCAGGGGCTCCCCATCGCGGAAGCAGAGGTCAGGCGCCTCCGGACACCCGGAACTTGCCCACCAGGTCCTGCAGGTTCGAGGCTTCGGCGAGCATGGCCTGGGCGTTGTCGGCCAGGTGGGTGCTCTGGTCCGCGACCGCGTGGGTGGAACCCTGGACAGACTGGATCGACCGGTTCGCCTCCATCAGCCCGCCGCTCTGCTCCTGGGAGGCCGCGGCGATCGTGGCGACCACCGAGTCGAGGTTGCGGATGGCCTCGACGATCTCGCGCAGGGTGCTGCCGGACCGGGTGACCAGTTCGACGCCCCCGCCGATCCGCTCCAGCGCCTCGCCGACGATCTGCTTGACCTCGTGTGCCGCGGCACTGGAGCGCACGGCCAGCTGGCGGACCTCCGCCGCCACCACCGCGAAGCCTCGGCCCTGTTCACCCGCCCGCGCCGCCTCCACCGCCGCGTTCAGGGCCAGGATGTTAGTCTGGAAGGCGATCGCCTCGATCGCTCCGACGATCTCCTCGATTCGCTGGGCGCTTCGGTTCACGTCGGACATGGCGGTGACCGCAGACTCCACCACCGGTGCGCCGGCCTCGGCGAGGGCCCGCGACCGGGCCGCCAGCGTCTGCCCCTGGGCGGCGTTCCCGGCATTCTGCTGCACCGTGGCCGTCAGCTGCTCCAGGGAGGAGGCGCTGCGCTCCAGGTTCGAGGCCTGCTCCAGGGTGGCCTGCGAGACCTCCCGGGCGGCCTGCGCAACCTGGCTGGCCTCGCGCCCGACGCTGCCGGAAGCCACCCGGATGGCACTCACCAGCTGCTCGAGCAGGGAGAGGAAGTGGTTGAAGGCCCCTGCGAGGTCCGCGAACTCGTCACCGCCGTCCTCCGGCAGCCGGCGGGTGAGGTCGCTCTCGCCGGCGCGGACACGGGCCACGAACCGCCGCATCGGCCGGACCACCAGGGATCGCATCAGCCAGCCGACCAGGGCCACCAGCGCCACCACCTGGAAGGCGGCGAACAGGATGAGCCGGCGGCGGGAGTCGGCGACGATGCGGTCGGAAGGGAGGCTGGATGTCTGCACCTTGACGTAGCCCAGCGTCGTGCCTGGAGCCACCTCGTGGCAGCTGGTGCAGGACGCGCTGGCGGCAAGCTTGCGGGTGAGGGCGTAGTGGCTCCCCTCCCGCTGCAGCAGGCCGCGGTCGTCGATGGTCAGACGCCGGCCCTCGCCCGCCGGGTCGGTGTCCCAGCGGACGGTGCCGTCCGGCTTGGCCACGGAAATCCGGACCTGGTCCTCGCGATCCTGGCCGTTCAGCTGGGAAGGCGGCCGGATGAAGAGGATCACGTCGGATGGATCGCCGGTCTGCATGATCCGCTCGATGGCCCGCAGGGTGGTGTCCGAGGCGGTGCGGATTTGCTGCTCCTGCTCGTGGAGCGTGGCCCGCGACTGGGCCTCGTTCAGCAGCAGGATGCCGCAGGCGAGGATCAGGACGATGGCCAGGGTGGTCGCGCCGAGGATCTTGCGGGACAGCGACCAGCCTCGAATTCGGGACATGGACAGCCTCCAGGGGCCGGATGTGGGGAGTGCAGGGGATGGAGGAGCCGTCCAACGGACAGGGGCGCCCCGGAAATCCGCCGCATCGTCACCCCCACCCTCCGACTTGAACTGTGGCACCGCAGGGTCCAGTCACCCCCCGATCCGCGCCACCATCCCTTCGAGCAGGTGCCAGCGGTGGCGGCGCAGCTGGTCGAGGTCCATGAGCCGGCCCCCGGGATCGAGGCGGTGGCAGAGCACGGCGATGCAGCAGCCGTCCTCCGGCCGGATGCAGAGCAGCGGTCCGGTGAAGCCGGTGTGGACCCACCATCCCCCCGGCTCGCCGCGGGGGTCCTCGAGGGCAGGGGCCGCGCCGGAGAGCTCGGCCCGGGTCTGCACCAGGACGTGCACGCCGCCCAGCCCGGCGGGCACCCGGGCGAGCAGCCGGCCGAAGCGGCCGGGGCCGTCCAGGGCCGCCTGGAGGCCGAGTCCCCACCGGGTGCCGTCCTCGCCCTCCGCGGTGGGGACGGCCATCCGCCGGGGCCAGCCGCCCTTGACCCAGCGCTCCAGCCAGGCCCGCAGTTGGGGGGCGCTGGCGCCGAAGCCCGCGTGGCCCGGCATGCCGGCCCGTGCATTGGCGTCGTGGGGCAGGTTCGGCACCGGGTCGGGGAAGGGCCGCTCCGGCGCCGCCAGGCCCCAGGCCTCCAGGTCGGGTCCGGCCGGGAGGGGCACCGGCGCCAGCCGCCAGGGTGATGGCGAAAGTCCGGTGAAGGCGGCGCCCAGCCTCCTCCAGGCCACGCCGGTCGCGCGTTCCAGGAGCTCCGCCAGCAGCCGGTAGCCGAGGTCCGAATAGGTGCAGCGGCCGGGCTCGGCGGTCCGGAGCAGGGGCACGGCCCCTTCCGGCCAGCCCCGCGCCAGCTGCGGTGCCAGCGGCTCCCCGGTGTAGGGCAGCCAGGGCGGCAGCCCGGCGCTGTGGGAGAGCATCTGGCGCACGGTGAGCGGTGCGGGCCGGTGCGAGAGCCCCAGGTCCCCGCGGCGGTCCGCATCGAGGTCTAGGAAGGCCAGCGCCAGCGGCGCCGTCACCAGCGGCTTGGTCAGCGAGGCCAGGTCGAAGAAGGACATCCAGCACGATCTTCGGACCGCGACCCGGCCTTGTCGATGTGCATTCGGACCGGACCCCGGCACCCGCTAGACTGTCCCTGTTCGAACCGGAGGCCCCATGCAGATGCCCAATGCCTACGACATGATCCGCTGGATGCACTTCCTGTGCGCCGCCCTGGCCGCCGGCGGCATGGTCGTGTGCCTGCTGGTGTCGGGCTTCGAGGACACCCGCGAGGACCTGCGCGGCCTGGCCGCGGCACTGTGGTCGCGGGTGGTGTCCTGGGGCGTGCGCCTGGCCCTGCTGCTGGGGATCGGCATGATCGGCTGGATGCACAAGCTGGGGGGCAACCCCTTCAACGACTACTGGCTGTGGGTCAAGCTCGTGCTGGTCCTGGTCCTGGCCGGGGTCTCCGAGACCGCCCCGAAGGCCCTGGCCGCCGGCAAGCGCGGCGGCGCCCTGCTGGCCCTGCTGCTGGTCCTGCTGGCCTCCTTCACCGTCTTCAACCGCAGCGTGTTCGGCTCGCGGCCCGCCGCCCCCGCGGCGATGTCCAGCGCCCGGTGATCGCCGCCGCGCTCCTGTCGCTGCCGCTGGTCCTGGGCGCGGCGGAGCCCTGGCCCCTGACCACGCCGGAGCGCAGCGGCTTCCGCCGCACCAGCACGGTGGCGGAGACGGCGGACTTCATGGCAGCCCTGGGCCGCCGCGACCCGGCCCTGCAGCCCTACGCGCCCCCCGGGGCCCCGGCCGCGACCGAGGCCGGCAAGCCGCTGCTGGCCTGGCGGCTTCCGGCCCGCGGGCGCGGCGCCCTCAAGGTCTACCTGAATGCCAACATCCACGCCGGCGAGGCCGAAGGCAAGGAGGCCATCCAGGCCATCGTCCGGGAACTGCTGCAGGGCCGGCACCCGCGTCTGCGCGAGGCGATCGACCTGGTGGCCATGCCCTGCTACAACGCCGACGGCACCGACGCCCTGGATCCGGCCATCCGCGCCTACCAGCCGAATCCGGAGGAGAGTGGCGTGGGCCGCCGCGAGAACGCGCTCGGGCTGGACCTGAACCGCGACCTGATGAAGGCCGAGGCCGCCAACACCCGCTGGCTGCTGGCCATGCTGCAGGACTTCGATCCCGCGGTGGTCTTCGACCTGCACACCACCAACGGCAGCACCCACGGCTTCCACCTGACCCACGGCCCGGCGCTGACGCTGGGCGCCGACCCGGCGCTGCTCGCCTTCAACCGGCGGATGCTGGTGGAGGTCCGCGAGACCCTGAAGGCCGAGGGGATGCCGACCTACGACTACGGGAACTTCCGGCCCTACCGGCCGACCCGCGAGAATCCGCCGACCGCCTGGGAGTCCTACGACGCCCACCCGCGCCTGCTCACGAACTACCCCGCCCTGCAGGGGCGGCTGGCGGTGCTCTCGGAGGCCTACGTCCACCGGGCCTGGCCCGACCGCATCGCCGACACCCGCCGCTTCGTGCTGGCCTGCCTGGAGTGGCTTGCGGCGCACCGCGCCGAGGTGGTGACCGCCCGCGCCCGGGCCACGGCCGACTGGCTCCAGGCGTGGACCGCGGGCCGCCCGGAACTGCCGCTCTCGGCGGCCTTCAAGGAGGTCGAGCGCTACGCCTTCGAATGGGTGGACCCCATCCTCGACGGCCGCCGCCGGGTGGTGGGCGAGAAGTCCCGGACCCCGCTCGACCTGCCCGCCTTCGTCGGCTTCGAGGGCCGGGACCGGGTCGCCCTGCCCCGCGGCTACCTGATCGACGCGGCCACCGCCACCCGCCTGCTGCCCAGGCTCCAGGCCCACGGGATCCGCACCCTGCCCGGCACAGCGCGCCCGAAGGATCTGCCGCTGCACCACTTCCACGAGAACGCCCGGGAGCTCTCCCGGACCGCCTACCAGGGCGTGTTCACCCTCAAGCTGAGCGGAGCCTGGAAGCCCGAGCCCCCGCCGCAACGCTACCTCCAACCCTGGTCCCCGGAACAGCTGGACGCCGCCCTGTACGTCCCCCTCGACCAGCCCTGCGGCCGGCTGGCCTTCTACCTGCTCGATCCGCGCAGCGACGACGGCTTCCTGTACTGGGGCTTCCTCCATTCCATCCTGCTCCGCGGCGACGGCATGTGGGGCGAACCGCCGCGCTTCCCGATCCTGGCCCTGGGTTCCGCCGAAGGTGCGCCCGCCGCGGCCGGGTCGGCCCCGGGTCCGGAACGGGCGGAGTGAGGCCGGCGCGGGTCCTGCATGTGCCTGGTCCTGTTCGCCACCACCCACCCGAAGCACGCCCTGGTGCTGGCCGCCAACCGCGACGAGTTCCACGCCCGGCCCGCGGCCCCCGCCGCCTGGGTTGAACCGGACCTGCTGGCCGGGCTCGACCTCCAGGCCGGCGGCACCTGGCTGGCGCTGCGCCGCGACGGCCGTTTCGCCGTGGTCACCAATGTCCGCGAACCGGGGCGCCTGCGGCCGGACGCGCCCAGCCGCGGGGCCCTGCCCTTCCAGGTGACGCGGGATTCCCGGCCCCTGGCCGACAGCCTGGCGGGCGTGGCCGGCGACCTGCAGGCCTGCAACGGCTGCAACCTGCTGGCGGGTTCGGCCGCGGAGCTCGCGTGGGCCTCGAACCGCGGCCCGGGACCCGCCCGGGTCGCGCCCGGTGTGCACGGCCTCTCCAACCACCTGCTGGACACGCCCTGGCCGAAGGTGGTCCAGGGCAAGGCCCGGCTGGGGGACTGGCTCGCCGGGGCGGGCGACGACCCGGAGCGTCTGTTCGACCTGCTCGGCGACCGCACGATGGCCGCCGAGGCCGACCTGCCGCGCACCGGTGTGCCGCTGGAATGGGAGCGCCGGCTGTCCGCCGCCTTCATCGTCTCGCCGGAGTACGGGACCCGCTGCTCCACGGTGCTGATCCTCTCCAGGGACGGGTGGGCCCGGTTCCATGAACGCACCTTCGGGGCGGACGGGAGGCCCACGGGGGAGGTCCACGAACGGTTCCGGCTGTCCCCGCCCTGAGTCCGCCCGGGGCCGCGGCGGGACGGGGAAGCTGTGAACCAGATCGCAGGGGCCGGGTCCTAGGATGGAGCTGAACACCATGGCGAACCTGCTGCTCGTCCTCCTCGGTGCCGGCCTGTGGCTGGCCTCGGGGTTCGTCGCGCTGCTGAAGGGAGGAGGGGAACGGGCCTCGGTCCGCCTCGGCGTGGCCGGCTCGGTGGTCGGGTTCGCGGGGGCGCTTGCGGCGCTCCTGGCCGGTGCCGAGGCGCAGCTGGATTTCCGGTTCCTCGGCCAGCCGGGGAGGGTGGCCCTGGACCCGCTGTCCGCCGCCTTCCTCCTGCCCAACTTCCTGGTCGGGGCCGCGGCCACGGTGTACGGCCAGGCCTACTGGCCCGTGGACCTCAAGCACCGCAGCGCACGCCGCCTGCGGCTGGCCTTCGGTGTGCTGGTGGCGGCCCTGGCCCTGGTCCCGCTGGCCCGCCAGGGGCCGCTGTTCCTCACCGCCTGGGAGGCCATGGCCCTGGCCGGCTATTTCCTGATCACCCTCGAGGACGAGAAGCCCGAGGTGCGCCACGCCGGCTGGACCTACCTGGTCGCCACCCACCTCGGCACCGCCCTGCTGCTGGCCATGGCTGCGCTGCTGGCGGTGCGCCTGGAGGGCGGCCTGTGGGTTCCGGTGGCGGGCGCCCGCCGGGGGCTGGACACCGCGATCTACGTCCTCGGGCTGGCCGGCTTCGGCTGGAAGGCCGGGCTGGTCCCCCTGCACTACTGGCTGCCGGGCGCCCACGCCAGCGCCCCCAGCCACGCCAGCGCCATGCTCTCCGCGGTGATGATCAAGATGGGCATCTACGGCCTGCTGCGGCTGGGCGCCCTGCTGCCGCCGCCCCCCCCGGGGCTGGCCCTGGCGCTGGTGCTGATCGGCGCCTTCTCCGCCGTCTACGGCATCTTCCACGCCCTGGGCCAGGACGACCTCAAGCGGCTGCTGGCCTATTCCAGCATCGAGAACCTGGGCCTCGTCTCGATCGGGGTTGGCCTGGCCTGGACCGGCCGGGCCCTGGGCCATCCTTCCGTCGCCGTCCTCGGCCTCGCCGGCGCGGTCCTCCACACGTGGAACCACGCCCTGTTCAAGTCGCTTCTGTTCCTCGGCGCCGGCGCCGTGGTCCACGCCACCGGGACGCGCCACATCGACCGCCTGGGCGGCCTCCTGAAGTCCATGCCCAGGGCCGGCCTCGCGGTCCTCTGCGGGGGCCTGGCGGTGGCGGCGCTGCCCCCGCTCAACGGCTTCGTCGGCGAGTGGATGCTGTACCGGGGGCTGTTCGCGAGCCTCGGCGCCCGGCCCTGGCTGGTCGGCCTCGCCGCGCCGGCCATGGCCTTCGCCGGGGCGCTGGCGCTCGGGGCCTTCGTCAAGCTGTTCGGCATCGTCTTCCTCGGGGAGCCCCGCACCGCGGACGGGCGCGAAGCCCACGATCCGCCGCCGGCCATGCTGCGCAGCATGCAGGCGCTGGCCGGCTGCTGCCTCGCCCTCGGCCTGGGTGCGCCGCTGCTGCTGCTGCCCCTGGACCGGCTGGGCGCCGCCTGGCTCCGCAGCCCGGGCGCCCGCGGCCTGCTGTGGAGCACCACCGGCATGGACACCCTGATGCTCAGCGCCATGGGCGCCCTGCTGCTGATGGTGGCGGCCCTGCTCGCCCACGCCCTCGGCCGGCGCCTCTCGGCGATGCCCCGGCGGCCCGACGACACCTGGGGCTGCGGCTACCTCGCCCCCACCCCGCGCATGCAGTACACCGGGCTGTCCCTGGCCGGCTGGTTCACCGAGCTGGTCCCCTGGAGCCGCGGCCGGGGCGGCCGGGTGTCCGGCCTGTTCCCCCACGAGTCGACCTTCCACGCCGAGTCCGCCGACGCCCTCCAGGAGGGCCTGGTGGAGCCGCGCCTGAAGCGCCTCGCCGAGCGGCTGATGGCCTTCCGCCGCCTGCAGCACGGCCTGCTTCCGCTCTACCTGCTCTACATCCTCGTGGCCCTGGTCGCGGCCTTCGCCTGGATGCTGCTGCGGGGACCCCGATGAGCGCCGCGCTCCAGGCCGCCCACCACGGCCGCATCCTCCTGGTGCTGTGCGCCGTGCTGCTGCTGCCGCCGCTGCTCCCCGGCCTGATCGCCAAGGTCAAGGCCGCCGCCGCCGGCCGTGTCGGCCCGCCGGTCCTGCAGCTCTACTACGACCTCTCGAAGCTCTGGCGCAAGGGCGCGGTGCTCAGCCGCACCACCACCTGGGTGTTCCTGGCCGGGCCGGTGCTGGCGGTCTCGGCCTGCGTGGTGGCGTCCCTGCTGCTTCCGATCGGCGGCCAGGCGGGCTGCTGGAGCTTCCAGGGCGACTTCCTGCTGTTCGTCTACCTGCTCGCCCTGGCCCGGTTCGGGACGGTGCTCGCGGCCCTCGACACCGGCAGCGCCTTCGAAGGCATGGGCGCCGCGCGGGAGATCGGCTTCTCGGCCTTCGCCGAACCCGCCCTGCTGCTGGGCTTCGCCGCCCTGGCCCGGCAGACCGGCGACCTCAGCCTGGCCGGGATGCTCCGCGCCGCCAGCGGGCTCTGGGGCACCGAATCCGGCCCGCTGCTGCTGATCCTGGCCGGCTGGGCCCTGGTGTTCCTGGCCGAGAACGGCCGCATCCCCGTGGACGATCCCACCACCCACTTGGAGCTGACCATGATCCACGAGGTCATGGTGCTCGACCACGGCGGCCCGCCCCTGGCCCTGGTGCTCTACGGTCAGAGCCTCAAGCTGTTCGTGCTGGCGGCCCTGCTCGGCGGCCTCTGCACACCCGCCGGCGCCGGCACCGCCGCGGGCTGGGGCGGCTTCCTGCTGTGCCTGCTGGCCACCTGCATCGCGGTCGGCGCGGTGGAATCGGTGATGGCCCGCCTGCGGCTGCCCCGGGTGCCCCAGCTGATCGCCGCCTCGATCCTCGCCACCGCCTTCGGGTTCCTGCTGATGCTGCTTTGATTAGGAACAGAGAAATGCTTCTCCACGAAGGCACGAAGAACACGAAGGAGGGAATGCACCGCCCTTCGCGTCCTTCTTCGGCCCTCCTTCGTGTCCTTCGTGCCTTCGTGGTTCAGGTTTTCCCTCCCGGCACCCGCCCATGACCCCCAACCTGCTCCTCGCCCTGCTGATGCTCAGCAACTTCCTGCTGGTCACCGCCTCGCGCCTGCCGAGGGTGATCCAGCTGGCGGCGGGCCAGGGCGTGCTGCTGGGAGCCCTGCTGCTGTCCATGCGCGGCGACCTCCACCTGCACGTGGTGGCCATGGCCCTGGGCAGCACCGTGATCAAGGCCGGGCTGATCCCCTGGATGCTGCGCCGGGCCCTGTCGCGGGTGAAGATCCACCGGGAGCTGAGTCCCTACATCGGCTTCGGCACATCCCTGCTCATCTGCGCCTTCGCCACCGGCCTGTCGCTGCTGATCGCCGGCAGCCTACCCACCGCGCCGCGCACCGGCCACAGCCTGTTCGTGCCCGCGGCCCTGGCGACCCTGTTCACCGGCTTCCTGGTGCTGGTCAGCCGGCGCACGGCGCTGGCCCAGGTGGTGGGCTACCTGGTGCTGGAGAACGGCATCTACATCTTCGGGCTGCTGCTGGCCCGGGACATGCCCCTTTTCGTGGAGGTGGGGGTGCTGCTCGACCTGTTCGTGGCGATCTTCGTCATGGGCATCGTCATCAACCACATCCAGCGGACCTTCGATTCGCTGGACACCCAGCACCTCTCGCGGCTGAAGGACTGAGCCCGTGCTGCTGGCGCTGATCCTCCTGCCCCTCGCCGCCGCCGCGGTGGTGTGGTCGGTGCCCTCGGCCCGGCTGCGCTACGCGCTGCTGCCGGTGACCGCGATCCTGCACCTGGCGCTGGTGCTGGCCGCCTTCGCCCTGAAGGGCCTGCACCCGGCCACCGGCGACCTGCTCGGCTTCGACGCCCTGGGCGCCTGGATCCAGCTCGTCATCTCCGTGCTCGGCGTGATCCTGGCCTGGTACGCGCCGGCCTTCCTGTCGCTCCCGCCGGAGCGCAACCACCGCCTGTTCTCGACCTGCTTCCTGGCCTTCCTGGGACTGGCGCCGATCGTCACCCTCGGCCGCCACCCCGGCCTGGTCTGGGTGGGGATCGAGGCCACCACCCTGATCGCCGCGCCGCTGGTCTATTTCAGCCGCAACCAGCGCAGCCTGGAGGCGGCCTGGAAGGTCCTGGTGATCGGCTCGGTGGGCGTCGCCCTGGCCTTCCTCGGCACCCTGTTCATCGCCTACGGGGCCTTCCTCGGCGGGCTCGGCGAGCCGCTCACCTACACCAAGCTGGTGGACGGCGCCGCCTCGCTGTCCCGGCCCTGGCTGCGCGGCGGCTTCGTGCTCGTCCTCGTGGGCTACGGAACCAAGATGGGGCTGGCGCCCATGCACACCTGGAAGCCCGACGCCTACGGCGAGTCGCCGGGCCTGGTGGGCGCGCTGCTGGCCAGCGGCGTCACCTCCTGCGCCTACCTGGCCCTGCTGCGGCTGTACGCCGTGGTCTGCGCCGCCGGCGAGGGCGCCTTCGCGCGCGACCTGCTGGTTGCCTTCGGCCTGCTGTCGATGGCCTGGGCGGTGGCCTTCATGCTCCGCCAGAACGACTTCAAGCGGCTGCTCGCCTACAGCAGCGTCGAGCACATGGGGATCCTGGCCTTCGGCGTCGGGCTGGGCGGGGACGGGGTCCGCTGGGCGCTGTTCCATGCCGCCGCGAACATGCTGGTCAAGACCACCCTGTTCCTGGGTTCGGGCAACCTCCAGCGGGCCTACGGGAGCAAGCTCGTGCCCTCGGTCTCCGGCGCGCTGCGCCGGCTGCCGCTCACCGCCTGGCTGTTCCTGGTCGCCTTCCTGGCCATCACGGGGCTGCCGCCCTTCGCCACCTTCGCCAGCGAGTTCGGCATCCTCCAGGCGGCCCTCGCCAGCGGCCGGCCCTGGCTGGCGGGGCTCTACCTCCTGATGCTGGGGGCGATCTTCGTCGGGTTCTCGTCCACCGTGGTGGAGATGCTCCAGGGCACCCCGAACCCGCGGCGGGTGCGGACCCCGTACCGGGACACCCGCGGCCTGACCCTGCCCCTGGCCGCGGCGCTGGGGCTGGCCCTGGTGCTCGGCCTGCACGTCCCGGCGGCCCTCGGCCGGCTCTGGGCGGACGCCGCGCGGATCGTCGAGGGCGGCCGGTGAGCGCCCTGGCCTTCTTCGCCGAGCTGCGCAACGGCGGCGCCCTGCCGCTCCGCGACGTGCCCGAACTGGGCTTCCCGATGTTCCGCGACCAGGTGGTGCAGGGCTGCGCCGAGGGCGCCCGGCTGGCCTGCCTGTGCGCCGACGGCGAGCTGAACGGCTATGCCGTGCTGGTCCGCGACGCCGAGGGGACCCTGCACATCGCGCGGACCCACTTCCCCGGCCGCAGCTACGACGCCCTCACGCCGGACCTGCCGGCGGCCCACCTGTTCGAGCGCGAGATCGCCGAGCAGTGGGGGCTGCAGCCCAAGGGCCACCCCTGGCTGAAGCCGGTGCGCTTCCACCGCAGCTACCGGCCCGGCGTGGACGCCTGGGGCCGGGACGTGTTCCGCGATCCGGCGGTGGCGGTGCAGGACTTCTTCCGGGTCGAGGGCGACGGCATCCACGAGGTGGCGGTGGGACCCGTCCACGCCGGCGTCATCGAGCCGGGGCACTTCCGCTTCCAGTGCCACGGCGAGCACGTGCACCACCTGGAGATCGCCCTCGGGTACCAGCACCGCGGGATCGAGCGCGCCCTGGTCGGGGGGCCGCACCGCCTCAGCTGGAAGCAGCTGGAGACCG
The DNA here is from genome assembly GCA_041908165.1 of Holophagales bacterium. Classification (GTDB taxonomy): domain Bacteria; phylum Acidobacteriota; class Holophagae; order Holophagales; family Holophagaceae; genus JACQZU01. The sequence goes on from JAYRFV010000019.1 coordinate 15,347, forward strand.
CCGCCGGGGACACCACCCTCGGGCACGGCTGGGCCCACGCCCAGGCCCTGGAGGGCCTGGCCGGCGTCCAGGCGCCCCGGCGGGCGCAGCTGCTGCGGGCCATCGGCCTCGAGCTGGAGCGGCTGGCCAACCACACCGGCGACCTCGGCGCCCTCGCCGGCGACGTGGGCTTCCTGCCCACGGCCTCCTTCTGCGGCCGGATCCGCGGCGACTGGCTGAACCTCACCGCCCTGCTCTGCGGCAGCCGGCTCGGCCGCGACCTCCTCCGTCCCGGCGGCGTCCGCTTCGACCTGGAGCCGGAACGGCTCGCGGAGGCCCGGGAGCGGGTCGAGGCGGCCTTCCGCGACACCGCCCAGGCGGTCGACCTGCTGTGGGAGACCGCCTCGGTGATGCTGCGCCTCGAGGAGGTCGGCCGGGTCCGCGCCGACCAGGCCCGGGAACTGGGCGTGGTGGGCGTCGCCGCCCGCGCCTGCGGGCTGCCCCGGGACGTCCGCACCGACCATCCCTGGGGGCCCTACCACGACTACGCCGTGCCCCTCGGGCTGGCGGAGAGCGGCACCGTCCACGGCCGCGCCTGGGTGCGCTGGCGCGAGATCCAGGAGAGCCTCGGCGTGCTGCACTGGGCCTTCGGCCTGCTGCCGCACGCCCCGCACGAGCTGTCCGTCCCGGTCCCGGCGCTGCGGCCGGAGCACGCGGCGGTGTCCATGGTGGAAGGCTGGCGGGGGGAGATCCTGCACCTCGCCGTCACCGGCCGCGATGGCCGCTTCCTCCGCTACAAGGTGGTGGACCCGAGCTTCCGGAACTGGAGCGCCCTCGCGCTCGCGCTGCGCGGCGAGCAGATCAGCGACTTCCCCCTGTGCAACAAGAGCTTCAACCTGAGCTACTGCGGGTTCGACCTATGAGGCGGCGGCGACCATGCTGAAGATCCTCAGGGCCCGCTTCGACCAGGGCCACCGCACCAACCGCTTCCCACGGGAGCAGCCGCCCCTGACGGACCGGTTCCGCGGCCGGCCGGTCTTCGACGCCTCGCGCTGTCCGGAGGGATGCCGGGCCTGCGCCGAGGCCTGCCCCACCGAGGCCATCGCCCTCTCCGCCTCCGGGCCGGCCGTGGACCTGGGCCGCTGCCTGTTCTGCCCCGACTGTGCCGAGGCCTGCCCGGAGGGGGCGGTCACCCACGACCGCGACCCCCGCCTGGCGGTGCGCGACGCCGCGGACCTGCGGGTGGCCCCCGGCGAGGAGCTCCGGCTGGCCCGGGCCCTGGACGGCGAGTTGCTGCGGCTGTTCGGCCGCTCGCTGAAACTGCGGGTGGTCAGCGCCGGCGGGTGCAACGGCTGCGAGGTGGACGTGAACGTGCTCGCCACGCTGGCCTGGGACCTGGGCCGCTTCGGCATCAGCTACGTGGCCTCGCCCCGGCACGCCGACGGCGTCCTGGTCTGTGGCCCGGTCACCACCCACATGGAGGAGGCCCTCCGCCGCACCTGGGAGGCCGTGCCGGAACCGCGCATCGTCATCGCCGTCGGCGCCTGCGCCCTCTCCGGCGGGCCCTACCGGCGGCAGTTCGAGCAGGTGGGCGGGGCCGCCCCGGTGCTGCCGGTGGACCTGTTCATCCCGGGCTGCCCGCCGCACCCCCTGACCATCCTCGACGGCCTGCTGCGGCTGCTGGGCAGGCTGGAGGACCAGGGCAGGCTTCCGGGCTGAAGTCAGGCGGCGCCCGCCGTCAGCCCTCGAGCAGCGCCGCCGCCTCCTCCAGGAAGGGCCGCGCCGCCTGGTGGAAGCGCGCCTTCCGGCCGCGCAGCTCCTGCACCAGTTCCAGGCCGGTCTTCGGGCAGGGCGGAAACTCCGCAGCGCAGGCCGCCTTCGGCGTGGTGCGCAGGCCCAGGCGCACCACATGGGCGGCCCAGGTGAGGCCGCCGCCGAAGCCCGGCAGGAGCAGCAGGGCTCCGGGGCGCGCCCGCCCCTCCTCGATCGCCTCCACCAGCGCCACCGGGATGGTGGCGGCCGACATGTTGCCGTAGCGGTGGACGTTGACGAACACCCGGTCCGGATCGCAGCCGAGCCGCCTGCCGACCGCGTCGATGATGCGCAGGTTCGCCTGGTGCGGGATCACCAGGTCGATGTCGGCGATGCCCACGCCGGCCCTGTCCAGGGCCTCCAGACTGGCCTTCGCCATGCCGTTCACGGCGCGCTTGAAGATCTCCGGTCCGTCGAAGTGCCACCGCGTGAAGCCGTTGGGGATGCCGGCGTTGGCGTAGCGCTGGCCGATCCCGCGCACGTCCAGGATCCCGCGGGATTCGGCGAAACAGCCGAGCCGCTCGGCCAGCACACCCTCCTCGGCGTCGGTGGCCTCCAGCACCACCGCGCCACTGCCGTCGCCGAAGAGGACGGCGACGTTGCGGTCGTCCCAGTCCATGCAGCGGCTGACCAGTTCGGCGCCGACCACGAGGGCGTTCCGCACGACCCCCGACCGGATCAGGGCGGTGGCCGTCGACAGTCCGTAGGAGAAGCTGGTGCAGGCGGTGTTGACGTCCATGGCCGCGGCGTGCGCGGTGCCCAGCCGCTGCGACAGCGCCGAGGCCATGTTCGGGCACACCTCGTCGGGCAGGGAGCAGCCCATCACCACCAGCTCGACCTCGCCGGCGGCCAGACCCGCGCAGGCCAGCGCACGCGCGCCGGCCACGGCGGCCATCTCGGCCAGCGGCACGTGGGTGATGCGGCGCTCGCGCATGCCGGTGCGGCTGAGGATCCACGCGTCGTCGGTGTCGAGGAAGGTGGCCAGGTCGGCGTTGCGGAGCACCGCCGGCGGCATGCCCTTGCCCCAGCCGGTGATCGCCGCACGGACCATCCTGCATTCCTCCTGCGGCCCGTTCCGCCCCCGCGGGCCTCGGGCAGGATATCGCAGGCCATCCAGGGCAGCCGAACCTACCCCGCCCCGCCTCCCGGGTCCCTTCCACCGATGGGCGGCGCGAAGGCGGCCAGGGCGATCCCCGCCAGGATCAGCAGGGAGCCGAGGCCCTGCACCGGCTTGATGGCCTCGCCCAGCAGCAGCCAGCCGAGGCCGACGGTGGCGACCGGTTGCACCAGCAACCCGATGGAGCCGAGGCTGGCATCCACGTGGCCCATGCCCCAGCTGATCAGCCACCAGGCCAGCACCTGCACCACCACGCCGAGGCCGGCCAGGGCCCACCAGGCGCGCAGCGGCAGGGGGCCGAAGGCCTCGCCGCGGACCTCGGCGAGGAGGCCGAAGCCGGCGACGCAGGTGAAGCTCACCACCGCCAGGACCTGCCGCGCGGACATGCCCCGGCGGGCCCGCCCCAGGGCCAGCGTGAAGAAGGCGTAGGCCACCGAGGCGGCGGCGGCGAGCAGTTCGCCCCAGCCGCTGCCCCAGCGCGCCCCCTTGGCCAGGCCCAGCACCATCGCCCCGGCCAGGGCCAGCAGCAGGCCGCCCCAGGCCCGCCGGCGGAGCCGCGCACGGAACAGCAGCAGGCTCGCCAGCGCCACCCAGAGCGGCGAGAGCCCGACCAGCAGGGTCGAGTTGGCGGCGCTCGTGTGGTGCAGGCTGGCGTGCCAGAGCCAGAGGTCGAACACGAAGCAGACCCCCGCCGCCAGCGCCCAGCCCACGGCCTCGCGGGCGGGGCGCGGTGCCCCGCGGTCCGCCAGCACCAGCACCAGCACCCCCGGCACGGCGAACAGCATCCGGTAGAACCCGACCACCAGCGGGCTGGCCGGCGCCGCCCAGCGCACGAACACCGCCGCGAACCCGAGCAGCCCGGCGCCCAGGAGCAGGGCCCAGAGGCCCTCGACCCGCCGGCCGCCCATCCCCGGCCTCAGGCGCCCAGCAGGCGGGTGACGGTCTCTTCGAGCACCTTCGGATCCACCGGCTTGTGCAGGAGGTCCTGGACCCCCAGGTTCACCAGCCGCCCCTGGATCTCGTCCTCGTGGTGGGCGGTGAGCATGATCACCTTGATCGAGGCCAGGTCGGGATCCTCGTGGCAGGCCCGGACCAGGCTGGGTCCGGGGCAGCCCGGCATCAGGTAGTCCACCACCATCAGCTCGGGCTTGCGCTCCTTGAGGATCCCCAGCACCTCGAAGAGGCTGACCGGATCAACCTCCAGCAGGTCGTGGCCGAGCTTCTTCAGCGCCGCCGCGTTGAACACCCGCGCCAGCTTGCTGTCGTCCACGATCGCGATCAAGGCCATGGGGCCCCCCACCCACAGTATCGACCAACACCCGCGGAAATCCGACTTCCGGTTTTTCCGGGCTGGAGGCTGGAGGGAGAGCATCGACACCACCCACCCGCGCAAGCAAGGGACCGGCTCCGCCGGTCCCGACGCGCGGGGGCGTGGGGGTCCCAGCGCAGCGGTGACCCCCACCCGACATCAAGCAAGGGACCGGCTCCGCCGGGCCGCCAGCGCGGGAGCCCCTTCGGCTACAGCCGCAACCGGAACGCCCCACGCCAGTGCAAGCAAAGGCCCGGCTCCGCCGGGCCTGCAGCGCGGGGGCCCGGGGGTCACAGGTGCAGCCGGAGACCCCCGGACTCAGTTGGCCCAGCGCGAGACCTGCTCCCAGACGTCGTTTTCGTGGCAGTTGCCGTTGAGCAGGATGGCGAAGACCCGGAGCTTCCCGTCCGGGGTCTGCAGGTAGCCGCAGGCCGAGCTGACGCCGCTCAGGTGGCCGGTCTTCACGCGCACCCGGCGCGCCAGGTTGGGGTCCTTGACCCGCAGCTTGAAGGGCTCTCCGCCGATGACCTTGAGGGTGGCCGCGAATTCCGGGCCCACCTCGAAGTCGTGCCAGGCTCCGCGCAGGATCACCGCCAGGGTCCGGGCCGAGAGCCGGTTGTCCTTGCTGAGGCCGGAGCCGTCGGTGATGGCGATGCGGTCGGCGCCCAGGTTGAAGGTGGTCCGGTAGAACTCCTGGATCCGCTGGATGCCGCGCGGCCAGGACCCGTCGCCGAACCGCTTCACCAGCATCTCCACCATGAAGTTGTTGCTGAACTTGTTGATGTCCGCCAGCAGCTGGCGCAGGGGCGGCGAAGCGAAGGAGACCAGCTTGCGCGGGGTCCCCGCGCCGCCGCCGCCGCCGTCGATGGCGATGCCGGCCTCGGTGAAGACCCGCCGGCAGGTGTCGAGGGCCAGCCGGTCCGGATTGGTCACCAGCCGGCCGCGGGCATCGCGGTTGAAGTTCACCGACAGCGGCGCGATGGCGGGCAGGGTGTTGGCGCTGGTGTTCTCCCAGCCGGTGCCGAAGCGCTGGCCGTCGAAGGCGCCCTGGTCCAGGCGCAGGTTCCCGCTCACCCGCACGACGCCCTGCGCCCGCAGTTCCTGGGCCAGCATCCAGAGCCGCTCGTCGGTGAGGAAGGGGTCGCCGCCCCCCTTGAGCACGAGGTCGCCCCTCACCACACCGCCCTGGAGGTCGCCCCACACCTCGGTCTCCACCTGGAAGTCGGCCTTCCAGGTCCGGAACATCGCGTAGGTGGACACCACCTTGGTGGTGCTCGCGGGCACCAGGGCCTGGTCGACCTGGTGGCCCTCCAGCGCCTTGCCCGTGGCCAGGTCCCAGGTCCCGGCGGAGACCTGGGTACCCTTGGCGCCCATGCGCTTCACCCAGGCGTCGAACTCGGCGCCGGCCACGGCGGGGAGGACCGCGAGGAGGACGAGCAGGGCCCGGCGGATCATCGGCCACCGCCGGTGCCGGAGGTTCCCCGGATCCGCGGCCCTCCACCCTGGGGCTGCGGGGTCCCGGGCACGCCCACGGTGCCCCCGGGCAGGGTGGCGGTGGAGTCCATGGCCGAGAAGATCCAGTCGCTGTACAGCGTCTTGCCGCGGTAGACCTTGTAGGAGTTGCCGTCGCTCTTGCTGGCCACGCCGATGATCGGCAGACCGGTGGTGTCGCCGGAGGGTCCAGGCTGCACCGCGAAGATCTTCCGCCACTCCCCGTCCTCGGTCATCGGGTCCTTGTAGACCTTGCGCAGGATCCGCGGGCGGACCGACATCAGTTCCTCCAGGTTGTAGGGAAAGCGCCCGGTGCGGAGCTGGAAGAGCTTGATGGCGCGGGCGATGGCCTCGCCCCGGAAGATGAGCTCCGCTTCGCGGTCCCGGGTGACGTCGGCCTTCGCGTAGGGCTGGGCCTTGAGCATCAGGAGCCCCATGATCACCACGAAGGCCAGCAGCATGGCCATCATGAAGCCCGATTCTCTCCGGGGGTTCCGCGCTGCGCCGCTCCGGCGTACCGGCACACCGCTCTGGCGGACCACCCCGGGCCCCCGCGCGCTTCGCCGGGCCCTGACGGGCCTTGGGGCGCGGGGATCCTGGGCGGGGGCGGTCATCAGGCTTCCAGATTACCTGGATGGCCGGGCCGGGGCTGAGGTTCCCGGGTCAGGGCGCCTGCTTCTTGACCTTCTTGATGACCTGCACGAGGGCTTCGACGGCGGCGGGGTCGAACTGGGAGCCGGCCTCGCGCTGCAGCTCGTCCAGGGTCTGGGCCAGGGTCATCGCCTTGCGGTAGCTCTTGCCGCTGGTCATCACCTCGAAGGCCTCGATCAGGCCGATGATCCGGCTGCCGACCGGGATGTGCTCGCCGGCCAGGCCGTCGGGGTAGCCCTTGCCGTCCCAGCGCTCGTGGTGGTGGCGGATGATCTTCAGCACGTCGAAGGGGAACTTGAAGTCCTTGAGGAAGGTGCTGGCCAGCACCGGATGGGTGCGCACCTGCGCGAGTTCCTCCGCGCTGAGGGTGGGCTTGGCCATCATCACCGGGTCCAGCATCATCGTCCCGACGTCGTGCAGGATGGCGGCGATGCTGACCGCCTCCACCTCGGTGGACGGGAGGTCCAGGCGCAGGGCCAGGTTCCGGGCCAGCTTGGCGGTGGCCAGGCTGTGGCTGCGCAGGGCCGGGTAGCGGCCCTCGCCGGACTTCAGGATGCGGTGGCTGACGCTGAGGAAGGCCCGGTGGTAGCGCTCGTGGAGGCGCCCCTCCTGCAGGTGCATCTCCATGATCCGCCCGGCCTGGGCCATCCGGGCCATCTCGGCGCCGGTGAGGGCCCGGTGCTCGGCGCGGAACAGGAACAGCAGGTCCTTGATCCCCTTGTCCGCCCCCAGGGACAGGTGGATCAGCGTCTGCAGCGCGCCGTCCAGGGGTTCGGCGGCCTTGCTGGCCGGCCGCGCCAGGATCTGCAGCTGCTTCTGCTCGACCCCCGGGAGGTGGAAGGTGAGGTGCGCCAGGATCTGCTGCTTCAGGCCGTCGCCCAGCGGCACGTGGCTGAACACCAGGAAGGGCCGCAGCTCATCCGGCTCCTCCACCCAGAGGGCCACCGCATCCGCCTCCACCAGCTGCAGCAGGACGCCGGCCAGCTCCCAGAAGAAGGCCCGCTGCTCCGGCAGGAACTTGCCCGGCTTGCGTTCGGCCACGGGGTGGGCCTCCACCGGCAGCTTGCCCGGCTCCAGCCGGCCGAGGATGGCGAGCTGTTCCTGCTCCCAGGGCAGGATGCTGAAGGACCCGGTGCTCCGGAGCGAGTTCTTGAAGCCCTCCACAGGGCCATCCTGGGGGATCTCGGGGATCAGCCCGACGGCGGGCTCCCCGGGGGCGCCGGCGCGGTCCCGGGCCGGGTCCCCCGGCGGCTCCTCGGCCGGCAGGGCGACGGGCTCCAGGGTCGTGACGGAGGAGGCCAGCGCTGCGACTTCCCGGTAGGCCTCCACCAGGTCCTTGGCCACCGACAGGGTCGGCCGTTCGTCGCGCGACAGCTCGAAGCGCTCGCCCTTGACCCGGTCGCGCTGGAGCAGCAGCCCGATCCAGTCCCCGGCGTGGTAGAGCGGCGTCACCAGGTAGCGGGGGAACTCTCCGCCCTGGCCGAAGGGGGCCAGTTCCGGGAAGTCGTAGGCGTCATTCACCGTGAAGCTGCGCTTCTCCCGCTGCGCGAGCACCAGGACCGGGTCCTGGGGCCCGATCTCCGCCGGCGGGGTGGTGCCCCGGGGCCAGCCGTAGAAGCAGACCCGCCGGAACCCCGACTCGGGGCCTTCCCGCACGTACAGGACGCCCTTCGTGGTCCCGACCTCCTCGAAGCACCGGTAGAGGATCTGGGCGAATCGGTTGGTGATGGCCTCGGTGAAGGTCAGCCGGAAGGGGTCCATGGGCTCAGGAGGGATGTCTTGATCCTAGGCCGGTTCCGTTCCGATCGCCAGTTCAATCCGAGGGCGGGGACTGGAGGCTGCGGACGGTCCGGTCGCGGACCAGCCAGCGGGTCAGGTGGGCCAGCTGGGTTCCCGTTCCGCACTCCAGCCACTCCCCCGGGAAGGCCCCCAGCGCCTCGACCGCCCGCGGCCAATCCACGCCCCGGGCGATGCTCCCGATCGCCTCCTGCCAGGCTTCCCCGGCGTCCTCCAGGATGCGGCCGTCGTGGCCCGAGACCAGCGGGAAGTCCGGGCGCCGCGGGACCACCCCCGCCATCCGGGCGCGGATCCCGTCGAGCAGCGGCGCCATGTGCGGACCGTGCAGGGGCTGCCGCACCGGCAGGAGCCCGGCCCGGAGGCAGTGCGGCGCCAGGTCGGCGGTGAGCGCCTCGAGGTCGGCCAGCGGGCCCGACAGGGAAAAGCTGGCCCGGCCGTTGCGGTTGGCCAGCACCACCCCGGGCCGGAGCCGCGGCCGGAGGTCGGCCTCCTGCAGGCCGATGACGAAGGCCATGCCCATGGTGCCCGCGCCGAAGCGGGCATCGGCCAGGTCCTCGGTGGCGAGGACCAGGTCCTGGGCCGCCTCCAGGGGCACCACCCCCGCCGCGACGAGGGCGGAGAAGAAGCCGAGGCTGTAGCCGCTGGCCGCCGCCGGCAAGGCCAGCCCGGCAGCCCGGTGGGCGCGGAACATCCCGACCGAGTGCGCCAGGCTGGCGTGGGGCGAGTGCCGCTGGGCCTTGAGGGCGGATTCGGGCCCCTCGCGCATCCAGCGGCGGAGCGGCTGCCCCGCGTGGGCCTCGGCGGCCTCCAGCACCGCGTCCCAGTGTGGCTGGCCCTCCCAGCCGGCGGACATCCCGACGGCCTCGCTGCCCATGCCGGGGAACAGCAGGACCGGGCCGGGTGTCTCGGAACGGGTGGCCATGGTCAAGGTCTAGTCGAATCCGGGACCGGGGGTCAACGGCGGGCTCCGCCTTGTGGCCCGCTGCCGCCTGCGGAATGATGGGCCAACCCATGACCCGCGCCCTCTACCCCCCCTGGCAGCAGGTGCCCCGGCACCTGCGCCGCTCCTACTGGGAGCTGCACCCGGAGACGCGCCTGCGGCTGCGCCAGGCCCTCGATGCGGAGGCCGAGGCCCTGTGCCGGGATCCGGAGGGCACGGTGCTGGCCTACGCCCACCTGGCCGACACCTTCGAGGGCCGCCTGGTGAACGGCGACGTGGCCGCCACCTTGATGCCGACCCTCGCCGCCAATCCGACCCTGGGCTACGAGGCGCTCGAGGACCCCGACAGCCGGGCGGTGGTGGACCTCAACCAGGTGGGCAAGCTGCTGCGCGACCGGGCGCTCACCCTGGCCGCCGGTGAGCCCGTGATGGTGCTGATGGGCGGCCAGGCCACCGGCAAGACTACCGGCGCCCTGGCCCTGGGCAACGCCTTCGGAGCGGTCCTCGACGCCCCGCACACCGACCTCGACGCCCTGCGCTTCCTGATCCGGCGGATCCGGCCGGGCAGCAACGAGGTGCACATCGCCTACACCGACCGGACCCCGCGCGGCTCGCTCATGGCCATGCTGGAGCGCTCCGAGCGCGAGGGCCGCTACGTGCCCCTGGACCGCATGGCCCGGACCCACGCCCAGGCCCCCTACACCTTCCTCGCCCTCGCCCCCCTGCTGGGGAGGGACCTCGCGCTGTACCACGTCCAGGCCGACGAGGGGGAGGGCAGCAGCATGGAGGAGGGACGGGCCGCCGTGGCGCGGGTGGCGGGCCGGCCCAAGCCCTCCATGAGGGAGCTTGCCAACCAGCTGCAGACCGCGTACATTGCCCTCCTGAGGAACCCCATCGATGATCCCCAAGCATGGTTCTCGCGCGACGTCCTCGCCGGACTCAACCGAACGCTCGAACCCTGGCGGCGGGGAGAAGCGGACCGTCTCCTCCGGAGACTTTGCCAGGCTCTGGCTCAGCGAAGTCCCGAAAGTCATCCAGGCGCACCAGGAGGAGCGGCTCCAGCTCCGCCGGGCCCTGGGCCTGGGGGGATGAACCCGGCTGGAGGCTACCGGCTTGACTGATGCGGCCCCGTTCGGGGCCGCATCGACTTTTCAGGCAGGCCGCAGCCTGGCCGACCTCCCGGCGCGCGGCGCCCGCCGCGCATCAGCCCGGCCCCCGGCCTCATTCGTGGTAGCCCAGCACCACCAGGAGGCAGGGCCCGCCGGCGATGACCTCCAGCCCCAGGGCTTCGGCGGTCGCCAGCGCGGCCGGGCCTTCGGCGCCGGGCTGCAGCCAGAGGTGGCGGATGCCCAGGCCCGCGGCCTCCCGCAGCACCCGCTCGGTCACCGCCGGCGGCGTGATGATCGACACCGCGCGCGGCACCTTCGGCAGGTCGGAGAGGGAGGCGAAGGCGGGCAGCCCCTCCACCTCCGCCTCCCGGGGGTTGATCGGGAACACCTCGAGGCCGTGCTGCTGGTAGCAGCGCAGCACCTTGTTGCCGTACTTGTCGCGGTCGGCGCTGGCACCCACCACGGCGAAGGGACCCGCCTCGAGGAAGGCCTGGATGCGCTGCTGGACGGTCGTGGACATGGAAGCCTCCGGCTCACGAAGATCATAGGCCAGGACCGCCGCCGCTCAGCTGCCGACCAGGGGGAGGTGGATCCGGAAGGCCAGGCCGCCGCCCTCGCGCAGCAGCACGTGCAGGCCGGCGCGGTGGGCCTGCAGGAGGCCGAGGGCGCTGGGCAGGCCGAGGCCGCGGCCCAGGTCGCGGGTGGTGAAGAAGGGATCGAACATCCGCGCCAGCACCTGCGGCGTGGCGCCCGGTCCCTCGTCGGCGACCTCCAGGCACACGGTGGCCGGCCCCGGCGGCGGATCGGCGACCCAGGTGCCGGTGGTGGACCGGTCGGGGCGGTCCTCGTGGAAGTCCACGGCCAGGGACAGGCGCACCCGCCCTTGCGTCAGGCCGGCACCGTCCATGGCTTCGCGGGCGTTGGCCAGCAGGGCCTCGAGCACCTGCCGCAGCTTCCCCGGGTCGGCCAGGACCAGCGGGACCTCGGCCAGCGCCAGGTCGAGCCTGGGCCCCCCCAGGCAGCCCTCGAGCCCCGGCCGCCAGGCGGAGAGCAGCGGTCCCAGGTCGACCGGCTCGAGGCGGGCGATGGCCCGGCCCGAGAAGTCGAGCATCTTCCAGGAGAGCCCGACCGCCCGGCGCAGCACCTCCCGGCCGTTGCGGAGCGGCGCGACCACCGCAGGATCACCGGAGGCCTTCAGCTCGGCCAGGTCGAGGCTGGCCAGCAGCGCCTGGAACAGGTTGTTGAAGTCGTGGGCGATGCTGCCGGCCATCAGCACCAGGCTCTCCGCCTTCTGCGCCCGCAGGTCGGACGCCTTTGCCCGTTCCCGCTCGCTCAGGTCGTGGACGAGGGCGAGGACCAGGGGCTGCCCCTGCAGGTGGATTCGGCGACCGCGGACCGCGATCGGGTACCTCGTCCCGTCCTTGCGGGTCTGGTGCCCGCTGTACTCGAACACTTGGTCCTCCGCCAGGCCCGACCAGATGTCCCCCGCGCCATGCAGGCCGACCTCTCGATCCAGGTCGGTGATCCGCATGTCCAGGAGTTCCTTCCGCGTGTAGCCGGAGGACTGGGATGCCTGCAGGTTGCATTCGCGGATCCGACCCTCTAGGTCGTGCAGGAAGATCGCGTTGGCGCTGCCATCGAAGATCGCCCGGAACTGCCCTTCGCTTTCCTGCAGGACCTGTCCCGAGCGCACCCGTTCGGTGATGTCGAGGTGAACGCCGATGAGCCGGACCGGTCGGCCTTCGGCGTTCCACGCCACCGCCATGCCGCGGTCCTGCACCCAGCGGTAGCTGCCGTCCTTGCAGCGGAGGCGGTGCTCGCTTTCATAGATAGGGGCATCCCCGTCCAGGTAGCGCTGCAGCTGCCGGTAGGTCGCTTCACGATCCTCCGGGTGCAGGCGGCTGTCCCATTCCTCCAGGCGGGCGCCAATTTCCGCCTCGGTGTAGCCTAGCATTTCCTTCCACCGGGGGCTGAAGTACACCTCGTTGGTCTCCGCGTTCCAGTCCCAGACCCCCTGCCCGGAGCCCTCCAGGGCGAACTTCCAGCGCGCCTCCGCCTCCGCAAGGGCGATCTGGCCCTCCATCTGCTCGGTGATGTCGGTGGCGATGCCCTCCCAGGCCACGCTGCCATCGTCCTGGGTGCGCGGCGTCGAGCGCAGGCGGAACCAGCGGGCCTCGCCGTCCGCCCGGCGGATCTTCAGCTCGATGGCGAAGGAGGTCCCGGTCGCGCCGCTGGTCGCTTCCGCCGCCAGGTAGGCCGGCAGCTGGGAGGGATCGATCTGCCCGAGCAGCAGGCCCGGATCGCGAACCGCATCCTCGGCCGCGACCCCGGCGATCCGCTCCACGCCGGCGCTGACGTAGGTGAACCGGGGGCCGGAGTCCGGATCGACCGTGTACTGGTAGATGAAGCTGTCGGGAAGCTGGTCGCTGAGCAGACGCAGGCGCGACTCGCTGGCCTGCAGGGCCTGTTGGACGGCCATCGGCTGGGTGAGGTCGATGACCACCCCATCCCAGACCACCGACCCGTCGGCCCCGCGGCGCGGCTGGCTGCACACCCTGAACCAGTGCCACTGCCCGTCGGCGCCCCGCTGGCGGACGTTTTCGATGAACACCGACAGGTCCCGGGCGCTGTCCTCCATGGCGGCAAAATAGGCGGGCGCCTGCTCTGGGTCGAGCAGGCCGAGGAGTTTCTGCGGATCGGCGATCACCTCCTCGGGGCGCACACCGCAGAGCCGTTCCACGCCCGCGCTCACGTGGAGCAACCGGTGGCTGCCGTCGGGCCCGAGCCGGAACTGGTACATGTAGCTGTCGGGAAGGTTGTCGCCAAGGCCGCGGAGCATCGCCTCGCGCTCCCGCAGCGCCTCCTCGGCCCGCTTCCGGGCGGTGATGTCGGAATAGACGATGATCACGCCGAGGTCGGTGTCGATCACCGGCTCCGCCGACACGGTGATCCAGGCGATGCCGCCATCCGGCCGCCGCACCCCCATCTCGACGTTGTCGATCCGCTGCAGTTCGTTCAGGGCGCGGACGCTGGCGTACTCCTCCGGCGGCATGGGCGTGCCGTCGGGACGGAGGATGTCCCAGTAGGGTCCCTTGAATTCGCGGCGCAGCATGTCGTTGGACGGGATCCCCAGGAGCGCTTCGCTGGCCGGATTGGTGTGGATGATCTGGCCCTGGGGGTCGGTCAGGGTCACCCCCACGGGAAGCAGCTTGAACAGCGTCCGGAACCGCGTCTCGCTGCGACGCAGGGCCTGCTCGGCCGCCACCCGGTCAGTCACGTCCCGGGCCGCCGCGAGCAGCATGGGCTCACCGTCGTAGTGGACCCCGGCCGCGTTGATCTCCACGTGCCGGAGGGTGCCGTCCCGGCGCCGGTGCACGGTTTCGAAGCGCCGTGGCTGGTCGATCAGCTCCTGGATCATGCGGCGCAGTTCCTCGGCGGTCCACTGACGGTCCCACTGGTCCACGGTCATCTGCCCCGCTTCCGCGGCCTCGCAGCCCAGGTGCTCCAGGAAGGCGGGGTTCCAGTAGCGCAAGCGGCCTTCCGCGTCGAGCACGTGGATCGCATCGAGGGAGGTCTCCATGAGGCTGGCGTACCGCTGGACCTGCTCCTCCAGCCGGCGCTGGACCCGCACCTCGGCGTCGACGTCCCGGCCCGAGCCCTGGACCGCCAGCACCCGGCCCGCGGCGTCCCGTTCCAGGCGCAGCAGCTGGTCCGTCCAGATCGTGCGGCCGTCCCTGTGGATCCACCGGAACCGCAGGGAGAGGTGGTCCCCGGTCGAGGAGGCCACATCCAGCAGGCTCCGCTGGTCCTCCGGATGGACCATCTGCAGGTACAGCAGCGGGTCCCGGTACAGCTCCTCCGGCTCGTACCCGGTGAGGGCGATCAGGGAGGGGCTGATGAACTCGAAGCCCGGCTCGGGCAGGTAGCGGTAGCGGAACACCAGGTCGCGGGCATTCTCCGCCAGCAGGCGGAAGCGCGCCTCGCTGGCGCGCTGGGCCTCCTGGGCCTGCAGGAAGCCGGTCAGGTTCTTCGCCATCACCAGCAAGCAGCGCCGGCCGAGCAGGTCGATCGCCCGGGCGGTGAACATCATCGGATGGGACTCGCCCCGGGCACTGCGAAGGGTGGCGCTGCGCGCCTCCACCCGGCCGGTCCGCTGCAGTTCAGCGACGACGGCCTCCCGTTCAGACGGGTCCTCCCAGGTTCCCAGTTCGGTGGTGGTCCGCCCCAGCGCCCGTTCCCGCGGGATGCCCACCAGCTCGCACCAGGCGGGGTTGACCTGGAGCAGGCGGCCGCTGTCCAGGTCGGACAGGGTGATCGGGTCCGGCGACAGCTCGAACAGCCCGCGGAACAGGGACTCGCTGGCCCGGGTCGCGGCCTCCGCCTGCTTCAGCGCGGTGATGTCGAGGTGCGCCACCAGGCAGCCGGCGTGGCCCGGGATCGGCGTCGCCTGCATCTGGAACCAGCGCTGCTGGTCCGGTGCGCTGCACTCGTACTCGTGGACGAAGCGGTCCCGGCGGCCCGCGATGACCTCGCGGATGCCGGCCCCGGCCGCCTCGAACGCCCCGGTGGCCGCCTCAAGGTAGCTGCAGCCCGGCCCGATCCCCGCCCCGCCGTTGTCCGCGCCGAAGGCCTCCCAGCGGCGGTTGACCTCGAGGATCCGACCCTCCGCGTCCAGCACCGCCACGCTCGCCGGCATGGCGTCCAGCACGCTGCGGGAGAAAGTGGCCGCACGCTGCAGTTCGGAGATGTCCTCCACCAGCGCCAGGCGCCGCAGCGGCAGGCCCGGCTCCTCCGGCAGCCGCACCAGCCGCAGCCGGGCCCAGACCCGGTGGCCGTCGCGGTGGAGGTAGCACTTCTCGCGGTCCGCCAGGTCCACCGCGCCGCCGTCCACGTCCCGCACGACGGCCAGGTCCTTTTCGAGCCCCTCCGGGTCGGAGACGCTCTGGAAGGACCGCTGCTCCAGCTCCTCCGGCGTGTAGCCGAGCATCCGTGCGAAGGCGGGGTTGACCGACAGGAAGCGGCCGCTGGCGGCTTCCACGACGGACAGGCCCACCGGCGCCTTGCGGTACAAGGTGGCGAATTGCGCCTCCCGTGCCGCCAGGACCTCGCCGCGCCGCTCCGCCAGCAGGCGGGAACGGTGGGCGTCCCGGCTGATCGCCAGCCACAGGGCGGCGAACAGCCCGGAGATGAGCAGTCCGCTGGCCAGGACCTCATAGCGGTCCGGCGGCGCCCCGCCCGGGGCGAGGTCCGGGTTCTGCTGGATGTGCAGCGTCCAGGTGCGGCCGGCGACCTCCAGCCGCTGCTCGATCAGGCGGCCACCCTTGCCGAGCGCCAGGCTTGGATCGGTGTCGTACAGCCTGGCCTGGGGCGTCGCCTCCCGGCCTTCGAAAAGGTCGATGTCCATGCGGGTGTGCGCGTCGTGCAGCAGGGCGTCCAGGAAATCGCCAGCGCGCAGCACGCAGGTGGCCCAGCCCAGCAGGGCCTTGCGGCGGGCGGCGACGCTGTCCAGGGGCAGGCCGCGGCGGTAGACCGGCGCGTACAGCACCAGCCCCGCCTGAACATCGGCCTCGCCCTCCTGGTACAGCTTCAGCTTGCCGGAGAGGGCGGCGTGGCCGGTGTCCCGGGCCCTCGCCATGGCCTCCCGGCGGACCGGGTCGGCCCACATGTCGCGGCCGAAGGCGCGCTGGTTGCGCTCGTCCATCGGTTCGAGCAGCACGATCGAGCTGAGCCCTTCAGGTTCGGCGGGCAGGCCGCCGCCCGGCAGCACCTGGTAGTCCGGGAATCCCTCCCGGCGCACCCGCTCCAGGTGCGCGGGGAGGCCGCCGCGCGGGATCCACTCGGCGAAGCTGAGGCCCTGGATGCCCTCCTTCGCGCTGATGAGCCCGAGGCGGTCCACGTAGCCCCGCCATTCGGCGCGGCTGGGGAGCGGTTCCCGCTCCAGGTAGCTGGCCGCCCCGGCGAGGACGTGGCCGATCTCGCGGGTGCGCTGGAGCACCCGGTCGGCGAGGGCCTCCGCCTGGGCCTGCTGCAGCAGGTCGTGGCGGTGGGCGTCCTCGCGGCGCAGCCCGGACCAGCGCCCCCCCGTGAGGGCGGCGCCCAGCAGCAGGAAGGCCCAGGGCTGCCAGAGGAGACGGCGCTTCCTGGCGGAGGGCGTCCATCCAGTCTTCGGTTCGGGCACGGCATGCCTTCCGGGGAGGCGGACCTCCCGCTGCTATGCATGCTAGATCGTCAAACGACCGAATGGTGTGAAGGTTTGGCCCTGAGCGGGCGCCGGAAGCCGTGTGCCAAACCGACCGGCAGGCGCAGACAATTCATGTTTTTTCCAGGCAACCCGAGGCCCGGCGGATGGACCAGCGGGAATTGAAGCTGGTCAGCCGATCGGGGTCCCGGCCTCCAGCGCCTGCAGGGCCCGCACCTCCAGCTCGCCGCGCAGGGTCTCGACCGCCTCGCAGGCCGCCAGGGCCGCGCTCATGTTGGTCAGGCAGGGGATCTTCAGGCGCAGGGACTCGCGGCGGATCTCGCCCTCGTCGTGGAAGGCGTCGCGGCCCAGGGGGGTGTTGATCACCCACTGCACCTCGCCGTTCTTGAGCAGGTCGACGGCGTTGGGCCGGCCCTCGGTGACCTTGTGGATGCGCCGCACCTTGAGCCCCAGGGCCGTCTCCAGGTGGCGCGCCGTGCCCTCCGTGGCGCACAGTCCGAAGCCGAGCGCCACCAGCTTCTTCGCCAGTTCCGGCAGGCGCTCCTTGTCGCGCGGGTTCACCGAGAGGAACACGTTGCCCGACAGCGGCAGCGGGATGCCGGCGGCCAGCAGGGCCTTGGCGTAGGCCTCGCCGAAGCTCTCGCCGATGCCCATCACCTCGCCGGTGGACTTCATCTCCGGGCCCAGCACCGGATCCACCCCGGGGAACTTGGAGAACGGGAACACCACGCCCTTCACCGCCACCGCCAGGGGCCGGCCGTCCTGCACGCCCTGCGCGCGCAGCGACTGGCCCAGGCCGATCCGCGCCGCCACCCCGGCCCAGGTGACGCCGGTGGCCTTGCTGATGAAGGGCACCGTGCGGCTGGCGCGGGGTTTGGCCTCCAGGCAGTAGGCGACACCGTCCTTGACCGCCCACTGCAGGTTCATCAGGCCGCGCACGCCCAGTTCCAGGGCCAGCCGCCGGCTGTGCGCCCGCACCGACTCCAGCACCGCGGCGTCGACGCCCAGCGGCGGGAACACCGCGAAGCTGTCGCCGGAATGGACCCCGGCCTCCTCGATGTGCGCCATCACCCCGGCCAGCACCACGTCGGTGCCGTCGCAGACCAGGTCCACGTCCAGCTCCTGGGCGCCGTCCAGGTAGCGGTCCAGCAGCACCGGCTGGTCCTCGCTCACCGCCGCCGCCTCGCGCATGTAGCGTTCCAGGTCCTCGTCGCCGAACACCACCGCCATGGCCCGGCCGCCGAGCACGAAGCTGGGCCGCACCATCACCGGGTAGCCGACCCGCCGCGCCACCTCGCGGGCCTCGGCCAGGCTGGTGGCGGTGCCCCAGGGCGCCACCGGGATGCCGAGCCGGTCCAGCACCTCGCCGAAGCGGTGGCGGTCCTCGGCGTCCAGGATGGTGCGGTGCGGCGTGCCCAGCAGCGGCACCCGGTCCGCCTCCAGCCGGCCGGCGAGCTTCAGCGGCGTCTGCCCGCCGAACTGGGTGAACACGCCGAGCAGCTGGCCGGTGGCGGCCTCGCGGTCGACCACGGCCTTGACGTGCTCGAAGGTCAGCGGCTCGAAGTACAGCCGGTCGCTGGTGTCGAAGTCGGTGCTGACGGTCTCCGGATTGCAGTTCACCAGGATCGCCTCGACCCCTGATGCGCGGATCGCCTCCACCGCCTGCACGCAGCAGCAGTCGAACTCGACCCCCTGGCCGATGCGGTTGGGGCCGCTGCCCAGCACGATCGCCTTGGGCCGGTCGGTGGGCGGGGCCTCGCCGGCGGCGACGGCCCGAGGGCCGCCCTCACCGTGGGCCTCGGCGCCCGCCTCCCAGGTCTGGTAGAGGTACGGCGTCTCGG
This sequence comes from Holophagales bacterium, assembly GCA_041908165.1. GTDB lineage: Bacteria > Acidobacteriota > Holophagae > Holophagales > Holophagaceae > JACQZU01. The sequence continues at coordinate 33,592 of JAYRFV010000019.1, forward strand.
CGACGAACTCGCCGGCGCAGGTGTCCACCCGCTTCGCGGCGGGACGCAGGCCGGCGGCCTCGCGCCGCCGCGCCACCTCGGCCTCGCCGGCGCCGCAGAAGGCCGCGATCTGGGCGTCGCTGAAACCGCTGCGCTTAGCCTTCTCCAGCAGGTCCGCCGGCAGCCGCTCCAGGCCGAAGCCGCGCAGCCGCCCCTCCATCACCACGATCTCCTCCATCTCCCGCAGGTACCACGGGGTGATGCTGGTGAGCCGCGCCAGCTCCTCGACCGAGTGGCCGGCCTTGAGCGCGTGGTAGATCCAGAAGATCCGCTGCGGGCCCGGGGTCAGCAGGCGCTCGCGCAGCCGGCCCAGGTCGAGCTTGCCTTCCATCGCCCCGGCCAGCCCCGGGTAGCCCTCCTCCAGGCTGCGCAGGCCCTTCTGCAGGGCCTCCTGGAAGCTCCGGCCGATGGCCATGGCCTCGCCGACGCTCTTCATCTGGGTGCCCAGCTCGGCCTTGGCGGCGGGGAACTTCTCGAAGGTGAAGCGGGGGATCTTCACGACCACATAGTCGATCACCGGCTCGAAGGCGGCCTTGGTGCGCCCGGTGATGACGTTGGGCAGCTCCCACAGGCGGTAGCCGAGGGCCAGCTTGGTGGCCACCCAGGCGATCGGGAAGCCGGTGGCCTTCGAAGCCAGGGCCGAGCTGCGGCTGACCCGGGGATTCATCTCCACGATCACCAGCCGGGCGGTCTCCGGGTGCAGGGCGAACTGCACGTTGCTGCCGCCCGTCTCGACCCCGACCGCGCGGATGATCGCCTTGGCCGCCTCGCGCATCCGCTGGTACTCGGGATCCGTGAGGGTCAGCGCCGGCGCCACGGTGATGCTGTCGCCGGTGTGCACGCCCATCGGGTCGATGTTCTCGATCGAGCAGATCACCACCACGTTGTCGTCGAGGTCGCGGACCACCTCCAGCTCGAACTCCTTCCAGCCGAGGATGCTCTCCTCCACCAGCACCTGGCGGATCGGGCTGAGGTCCAGGCCGCGCTGGACGATGGCCTCGTACTCCTCGACGTTGTAGGCGATGCCGCCGCCGCTGCCGCCGAGGGTGAAGCTCGGCCGGATGATCGCCGGGTAGCCGGTGTCGCGGACCAGCGCGCGGGCCTCCTCGAGGCTGTGGGCGAAGCCGCCGCGGCAGGTCTCCAGCCCGATCTCGTCCATCAGCTTCTTGAAGATCTCGCGGTCCTCGCCGCGCTCGATGGCGTCCGGCTGGGCCCCGATCAGGCGCACCCCGGTGCGCTGCAGCAGCCCCGACTGGTGCGCCGCCATCGCCAGGTTGAGGGCGGTCTGGCCGCCCACCGTCGGCAGGATCGCGTCGGGCTTCTCGCGCTCGATGACCTTTTCCAGCACCCGCAGGGTGAGCGGCTCGAGGTAGGTGGCGTCGGCCCGCTGCGGATCGGTCATGATGCTGGCCGGGTTCGAGTTCAGCAGGATCGTGCGGATCCCCTCCTCGCGCAGCGCCTTCAGCGCCTGCGTCCCCGAATAGTCGAACTCGCAGGCCTGCCCGATCTGGATCGGACCGCTGCCGAGGACCAGCACGGAGTGGATGTCGGATCGCTTAGGCATGGGAAACCAAAGAAAATTCACCACCAAGACACCAAGACACCAAGAAGGATGGGGTCATAAAACCCTCCGATGCAGGCCGTCTTTCAGCAAACGTACGTTGAAGTTCATAAGGAATCCGAGACGATGGCCGGACAATTTCAGGTAGGTGATCAATTGGGCATCGTGAACCGGCAGGATCGCTTCGACGGACTTCATCTCGATCACGACCTGATCTTCGACCAGCAGGTCAATCCGCAAGCCAGCGTCCAACGTCATACCTTGGTAGACAACCGGTAGCCAAATCTGTGAAGCCACCTTCAGGCCACGCTCTTTCAGTTCGTAGGCAAGGCAGGCTTCGTAGACAGATTCAAGCAACCCGGGACCCAGGACTGAGTGCACCTTGACAGCAGCATCCACGATCACGCTGGCGAGCCGCTCCAATTCCTCCGGAAGATCTTTTCTTGGTGTCTTGGTGTCTTGGTGGTGAATCATTTTTTTTCTCTTTCCAGCAACTCCACGAACCGTCCGAATGCGCCTCGGGCGTCGTGGGGGCCGGGGCTGGCTTCGGGGTGGTGCTGGAGGGAGAAGATCGGCAGGGACGCGTGACGCAGGCCTTCGACGGTGCCGTCGCTGAGGTGGCGGTGGGTGACTTCGAGGTCCGGCGGCAGGCTGGCCTCGTCGACGGCGAAGCCGTGGTTCTGGGCGGTGATCTCCACCCGGCCGCTGGCCAGGTCCAGCACCGGCTGGTTGGCGCCGCGGTGGCCGAACTTCATCTTGAAGGTCCGGCCCCCGAGGGCCAGGGCCAGCAGCTGGTGGCCCAGGCAGATGCCGAAGATCGGCTTGCGGCCGATGCAGGCCTCCACCTCGGCGCGCATGCCCGGCAGCGCCGCCGGATCCCCGGGGCCGTTGGCCAGGAACACGCCGTCGAAGCGCGCCGCGCAGAGTTCGCTGGCCGGCGTGTCCCAGGGGAACACCTCCAGCGCCAGCCCGGCCTCGTGCAGCAACCGCAGGATCGATGCCTTGATGCCGCCGTCCAGCACCGCCACCCGGAACGCGGCGCCCTCGCGGGGGACCTCGTAGCGCTTGCGGCAGCTGACCCTGCCGGCGAGCGCCTGGCCGGTCATGTCGGCCAGCGCCCGGGCCCGGGCCAGGCCCTCGGCCAGGGCGCCATCGCCCTCGGTCCACAGCAGCCCCGGCTGGGAGCCGGCGTCGCGCAGGTGCTGGGTGAGGGCGCGGGTGTCCAGCTCGGTCATCAGCGCCACCCGGTGCCGCTTCAGCCAGCCGCCCAGGTCGCCCTCGGCGAAGGCGTGGTCCGGGCTGGCGGTGATCCGCCGGCACAGCAGCGCGGTGGCGGCCGGCTCGTCGGCCTCCTTGAGGTCGGCGTGGACGCCGTAGATGCCCTGCTCGGGGAAGGTCATGCAGACCATCTGGCCGGCGAAGCTGGGGTCGGTGAGGACCTCCTGGTAGCCGGCCATGGCGGTGGTGAACACCGCCTCGCCGCTGCCCCCGGACCCCAACGGCGCCCGCCCCCGGAACACCGTGCCGTCCTTCAGGATCAGGTGGGCGCGCATGGATCTCCTCGTCGATGTCGTCCGGGGGTTCTGCGCTGCGCGCACACCCCCGGGCCCCCCCGCCCTTCGCAGGCCAAGCCTGCTCGGGCTGGTTCTGCCCACGGCGGGCAGCGTGTTCCTTGGGATGGGTCCGGCCTCTGGGAGACCTGGACGAGTCTATCGGGCACACTTCAGGAGGACCATTCTGGAACTGGGCCCAGGACCCTGGCATAATATGCGCTTCCCGTTGCATAACCTGGCATATGCGTGCCTCGCGGTTTCGCTGCAGGCGGAGGACGCCTGGAACGCTTGGCTGACGCGGCTGCAGGAGCAGGCCGGTCCCGACGCGCCCTGGCTGCTGGTGCTGCGGCCGCAGGATGCCCGCGGCGCCTGGTGGAACCAGGACGACCGCGTGCGGCGGCTGCTGGCGACCCGGGAGTTCCAGGTGCGCACGCTCACCGAGGCCCAGGGCCGCGACCTGTCCCTGCAGAAGGAGTGGAAGCAGGAGGCGCGCTGGCTGCTGCTCTCCCCCCGCGGCGAGAAGGCCGCCGAGGGCCGCGACCGCATCGGCGGCGAGCGGCTGCTGGAGGCGCTGCGCGGCCTCGGCTGCGTGCCCCGCTGGGAGCGCCGCGAGGCCTTCCTGCAGCAGCACCCCGAGCACGGGCCGGCCCGCGCCGAGGCGCTCCAGGAGGCGCTGACCTTGCTGCAGCTCCGGGTGGCCGCCCTGCCGGGCGGCGCCACCGGCGTGGAGGCGCGGCTGCGGGCCCTGCCCCCGGACCTGGCGTTGCGGGAGCAGCTCGCGGGCGTCGCGAAAGAGGCCGCCGAGTCCCTCCAGGCCCTTTCCAGGGTGCCCGGCTGGTGGGCCCAGGCCACCTCGCCCCTGCGCCGCTGGAACCTGCGTACCGGCCAATGGCTGCCGCAGGTCCTGGCGGGTTCCCTGGACCGGATGCAGGAGGAGGTCCGCGCCGAGCTTGAGCGGGACCCCGCCGACGAGACCCTCTGGACGGTCTGGACCGCCCTGTCCCGGCGCAGCGCGGCGGAGGTCCAGACCCTGCTCGAGTCCCTCGTCCCCGCCCCCGGCCAGGCCTGGCCTCCCGAGGCGCCCCTGGGCCCGGTGGCCGAGTCCTTCGCGAGCAGGGGCGACTGGGCGGGCCTGCTGCGCGCCATGGACGCCCTCAAGCGCGCCGGCGCCACCACACCGGCGGACCGCGAATCCTGGGACCGCGCCCGCTACGCCCTGGCCATCGTGGAGATGCAGCGGGCCCGCGCCCTGTCCCGGCTGGGGCGCTGGGAGGAATCGGCGGGCGCGGTCGGCGAGGCCCGCTTCCTGGCCGGCCAGCGCTGGCGCGGCTACCTGCCGGGGCTGCTGCGGCGGGGGATACCCGAGGCCCAGGGAACGCGCCGGGAGGTCTTCGCCCCCTTCCTGGACGACGAGCCCCTGCCCGACCCGCCCATGCCCGCGGCGCGGCGCAGGCTCCGGCTCCTGCGGCTGGGCGCGCCGGCCTGGGCCGCGGCCTGGACGGGCCTGCCGCTCGGGCCCGAACTGGCGCCCTGGAGTCCCGCCGAACTGGAGATCGGCGTCGCCCCGCCCGACCTGGAGCGCCTACTGCGGGAGCGCCACGGCTGGCAGGGGCCGCGCTGGGCCCTGGTGGCCGGGGACGACCTCCTCGCCTCCGGTGCGGAGCCTCCGGCGGCCCGCGAACTGGCCCAGCGGCTGGAAGGCCTGGCGCCCTCCCGGCTGCAGCGCCTGGACCAGTTCCTGGAGCGCCACCCGGACCACCGGGCCGCGCGGAGGCGGCGGCTCGACCTGCTGCGGGCGCGGATGCCCAACCGCCACCTGGAGGAGCGGCTGGCGGAGGACGCCCGGCTGCTGCGCGCCCGGATCCAGGGGGATGAAACCTGGACGCCGGATCCCGGCCTCTGGCAGTGGGCGGCGCAGCAGGTGCTGCCCGCCCTGGAGGCGGACCTCGAGCGCTGGCCGGACCGCGCCGAAGGGTGGCGGGCCTGGATCGCCTGGGCGCGCCTGCACGCCCGGACGCCCTCGGCCCTGGAATTCGCCCGGCGCCTGCCCCAGTGGGACCTGGACCCGGCCTGGACCAGCCAGCTGCCGCCGGAGGTCCACAAATCGGTGGCGGAGGAGCTGCGCAGCCGCGGCCGTTTCGAGGAGCAGCGGGAGTGGTTCCAGGCGGCCTGGGAGGGGTTGGACCGCCGTCCCGTCCGGCGCGGACCCGGTGGCCGCGTCCCTCCCTGGCTGGCGAACCAGCGCCGGCCCCTGCGCGAGGCGATCGTGGACCCGCTCCGGGAAGCCCTGCAGGTGCTCCGCCGCGACGCCGAGCTGCTGGCCCTCGACCGCGAGGTGGCGGCCTGGCTGGGGGAGGGGGAGCGATGAACTGGTCCGGCGACGACCTGTACTTCATGCGCATCGCGGTGGAGGAGGCGCAGGATGCGGCCTGGGCCGACGAGGTGCCGATCGGCGCGGTGCTGGTGGTGGACGGGGCGATCATGGGCCGCGGCCGCAACAGCCCGGTGGAGCGCCACGACCCCACCGCCCACGCGGAGATCCAGGCGCTGCGGGACGCCACCGCCTACCTGAAGAACTACCGGGTGACCGGCAGCACCCTCTACGTGACCCTGGAGCCCTGCCTGATGTGCTTCGGCGCCCTGGTCCACGCCCGGGTCGGCCGGGTGGTGTACGGCGCCCGCGACCCCAAGGTCGGCGTCAGCCAGTGGGAGGGCCTCCTCGCCGGGGCCAACCTCAACCACCGGATCAGCATGGAGGGCGGCCTGCTGGAGGCGGAATGCCGCGAGCTGCTGCAGGACTTCTTCCGGCGCAAGCGGGAGCGCTGAAGCGTCCCCGGATTCATCCCCGGGCGCGGCCCTGCCGATGCGAAGTCGGATGCCGCCCTCGACCCTCCTGCTTGTGACCGGCCTCGGCGCCCTGGGCGCCGGCCTGGGGGCGGGAATCCTCGCCGGGTTGCGCCTGGCCCGCCGCCGCTACCGGCAGAAGGCGGAGCGCTGGCGCCGCGCCCGCACCGCCCTGGAGTCGGCCAATGCGGGCCTGCAGTCGGCCCTGGAGAGCCTGGAACAGGCCGTGGGCACCGACCGCCTGACCGGCGCCTGGAACCGCCGCCGCTTCGAGGAGGCCGCCGCCGCGGAGACCTCCCTGGCGCGCCGGCGCCGGCAGCCGGTGTCCCTCCTGCTGCTCGACCTGGACCACTTCAAGCGGATCAACGACAGCCACGGCCACGACGTCGGCGACGCCGTGCTGGCAGGCGTCGCCCGCGCCTGGAAGGAGGTCCTGCGGGCCTCGGATCCGCTGGTCCGGTGGGGCGGCGAGGAGTTCCTGGTGCTGTCGCCAGCCTGCCGCCTCGACGGCGCCCTGGCCATCGGCGCCAAGCTCCAGGAGGCCCTGCGGGCGCTGCGCTTCCCGGGTCTCGGCCCGATCACCGTGAGTGTCGGCGTGGCCGAGTACGGCCTGGGGGAGAGCCTGGAGGCCTGGATCCAGCGCGCCGACCGGGCCCTGTACCGGGCCAAGGCCGAGGGCCGCGACCGGGTGCAGGCCGCCGAGCCCGCCGAAGGCGAGGTCATGGAGGCCCGGCCGATGATCGAGCTGCAGTGGGAGGACGCCTATGCCAGCGGCCACCCCCTGATCGACGCCCAGCACCGCCGCCAGTTCGAACTGGCCAACAGCCTGCTGGCGGCGCTCACCCAGGACCTTCCCCGGGAGGAGACCCGGCTCCGCTGGAACCGGCTCAAGGCCCACACCGCCCAGCACTTCAGCGACGAGGAGCGGATCCTCGCCCGGGCCGCCTTCCCGCGGCTCGAGGAGCATGCGCAGGAGCACCAGCAGCTGCTCCTGCAGGGCCAGGCCTTCCAGGACGACTTCGCCCGGGGCGCCCTGGACCTGGGCCGCTGCGTGGCCTTCCTGGTGGTGGACCTGGTGCGCGGCCACCTGCTGCAGGAGGATCGCAGCTACTTCGGGATCCTCGACGGGATGCCGGACGTGGACGAGGACTAGCTGCCGAACTGCCGCAGGTGGTGGTCCAGGTGCTTCCACAGGAGGTTGCTCCACTGCCGCGCGGTCAGCGGCCCGAAGCTGACGTGCGGGCGGCCCTCGAAGGCGGCCCGGCCCTCGCCGTGGAAGGCCGCGATGTGGCCCAGGAGCCGTTCCCGCTCGCGCTCGAAGTCCCGGGGGTCGGCCACCTGGAAGGCCTTCGCTGTCGGCAGGTTGCGGCGGAAGGGGCGTTCGCCCGTCACCGTCTCCTTGAAGAGCAGGCGCGCGATCCACCGCACGAGCGGCCCGCCGCCACCCTTCTCGCCGCGCAGCTGCTCGTAGGGGGTGCAGCAGTGGGCCAGCATCCGGGCGGCGTCCAATCGCCCCCACAGCGGCGCGGCGCGGGGGTCCAGGCCCTTGATGCGGTCGCAGAGGGCCAGGGTGACGGAGGGGTCGAAGATGTCGGGGAGCGCCATGGAGCCATTATGGTCAAGGCCCGGGAGGTCCCAAATCCTTGGCCAACCGGGGGCGGCTTGTTGAAAATGGAGGCATGGCTCTCCTTTTCCCGTTCCTCGCCTGCTTCTTCGCAGGGCTCGCCGGTTTCGCCATCGGCATCCTCTACGACCGGCGCCGGCGCGCGGCGGCGCCGGAGGACCGGTCCCTCTCCCAGGCCCTGGGCACCCTCGAATCCACCAATCGGGAGCTGCGGGAGGTGGTGGAAGCCCTTGAGAAGGCCGCCGGCACCGACCGCCTCACCGGCACCTGGAACCGGCGCCGCTTCGAGGAGGCCGCCCACGCCGAGATGTCGCTGTCGCACCGGCGCGGCACGCCGGTCTCCCTGCTGATGATCGACATCGACCACTTCAAGCGGGTCAACGACAGCTTCGGCCACGAGACCGGGGACGCCGTGCTGGTGGGGGTGGCCGCCGCCATCCGCGACCAGCTGCGCGGGTCCGACCCTCTGGCCCGCTGGGGCGGCGAGGAGTTCCTGGTGCTGTCGCCCACCAACCGCCTGGAGGGCGCCCAGCTGCTGGCCGAGAAGCTGCTGAAGACGGTCGCCGCCCTGCAGTTCCCCGGGCTGGGGCAGGTGACCCTCAGCATCGGCGTGGCCGAGCACGTGTTCGGGGAGTCCCTGGCACAGTGGATCGGCCGCGCCGACCGCGCCGTCTACGCCGCCAAGGCCGCGGGCCGCAACCAGGTGGTGCTCGACCCGCAGCGCTCGGAGATGGCCGGCGAAGGCGAACCGCTGGTGCTGGAGATCCCGTGGGACGAGCGCTACCTCAGTGGCAATGCCGTCATCGACGAGCAGCACCACAAGCTGGTCAGCCTCGCCAACGGCCTGCTCGCCGGATTCACCTCCAAGCAGCCGGCGGACGAGCTGTCGCTGCGCATGAAGCGGATCTGCGCCCACGCCGCCCAGCACTTCCTCGACGAGGAGCGGATCCTGAGGGAGCTCGGCTGGAACGGCCTGACCGGCCACGCCGCCTGCCACCGGGACCTGCTCCTCAAGGCCCGCGCCCTGCAGGCGGAGACCGAGAGCGGCGCCACCGACCTCGGCCGGATGACCTCCTTCCTGTCCATGGACCTGGTGCTCGGCCACATCGTCCAGGAGGACGCCAAGTTCTTCCCCCTGACCGCCCCTCCGGCGGCCTGAGCGGAGGGCGGTATGCTGGCCGCATGCGAGCGGCCTTCGAGCTTCCCCATCCCTGCGTGCCGGTGGCCGGCGAGGACCTCGGGTTCCCGGTGCGCCGGCTCTGGTGCGTCGGCCGCAACTACGCCGAGCACGCCCGCGAGATGGGCTTCACCGACCGCGAGCCGCCGTTCTTCTTCGCCAAGCCCGCCGATGCCGTCGTCCCCGGCGGAGGGCCGGTGGCCTACCCGCCGCAGACCGCCAACCTGCACCACGAGATCGAGCTGGTGATCGCGGTCGGCAAGGGCGGCCGGGCGCTCTCAGCGGCGCAAGCCGCCGGTCACGTCTTCGGCCTGGCGGTGGGCCTCGACCTCACCCGCCGCGACCTGCAGGCGGCCTTCAAGGCCAAGGGCCAGCCCTGGGAGATGGCCAAGGCCTTCGACCACTCCGCCCCGATCGGCGGGATCCACCGCCTGGGCGCCGGCGGGCTGCCGGAGCGGGCCGGGATCTGGCTGCAGGTGAACGGCGTCGAGCGCCAGCGCAGCGACATCGCCCGGATGATCTGGAATGTGCCGGAGATCCTGGCCCACCTCTCCGCCTTCGTCGACCTGGCCCCCGGCGACCTGGTGTTCACCGGCACCCCCGAGGGCGTGGGACCGCTGCAGCGCGGCGACCGCCTGCGCGGCGGCATCGACGGGCTGGGCGAGCTGGCGGTGGAGATCGTCTAGGTTCCTGGCTCAGGGCCGCTCCGCCCGGTTCCGCGACTCCAGCGCGCGCACCGCGTAGGTGGCGAGCCAGTGGCCACCCTCGTAGCTGCCGCCGGTGACGTAGGGCAGCGAGGCGTCCAGGTGGGCGTCGGCCAGCTTCAGCAGGCCCGCCCGGCGCGGGTCGCGGGGGCCGAGGGCCGCGGCGATGCGCGAGAGGTTCTCGGCGCGGCTGAGGTTGAGGCCGTCCAGGTGGACGATGCGCGGATCGCTGCGGTCGCTGACGTCGGCGGGGCGCAGCGCGCGGCGGGCGCCGAGGCCGGGCAGGAAGGCGCCGAGCCAGCGGGCGAAGGCCTTGCGCTCCAGCACCCGCGCCATCAGGGCCGCCTCCTCCAGGCAGCCGGACAGGAAGTCCTCGCCGCCGGGCTCGTAATCCAGCGGGCAGCCGGCATCCCGGGAGAACCAGGCCAGGCTCCGGGCCCGCACCTTGGCGGCCAGGGCCGCGTCGCCGGCCGCCTCGGCGTAGTCCAGGGCCAGGGACAGGGTATAGGCGCTGTTCGGGTGGACGCCGCTGCGGATCGGATAGCCGAGCCGGTCCAGGAAGGCCCCCAGGTCCCGGGCCGTGCGCTCCGCCAGGGGCCGCAGGGCGGCCTCCCAGCGCCGGGCGCGCGGATCCTCCCAGGCCCGCAGCTCGGCGTCCAGCTTGAGCAGCCAGGCCCAGCCGTAGGTGCGCTCGAAGGCCTTGCGACCGGGCGCGTCCAGGTAGGCCAGTTCGGCGGCGATCGGCCCCGGCGCCAGGTGCGCGTCCAGCACCGCCTGGATCCGGCCCGCCTCCGCGAGTTGCGGCTGCAGCCGCAGCACCCGCAGAAGCATCCAGTGGCCGTGCACCGAGGAGTGCCAGTCGAAGCAGCCGTAGAAGGCCGGGTGCTGGTCGCGCGGTCCGCGGGCGTCTTGCGGTCCGTTCATCACGTGGTCGGGCTTGTTGGGGTACTCCTTCTCCACGCAGTCCAGGGCCTGGCGCGCGAACCGGCCCGCCGAAGCCGCATCCAGGGTCCGCGGTGCGGCCCCCGACAGCACCCCAGCCACGCAGGCCAGCATCGAAGCGGTCAGGACCCTCATCGCGCCCTCCTCAGCGGATTGTAGCCCGGCCGGATCTGCTAAACTGGCCGCCCACCGGAGAGGTGGCAGAGTGGTCTATCGCGCCAGACTCGAAATCTGGAGGCCTTCACGGGTCCGGGGGTTCGAATCCCTCCCTCTCCGCCAACGCTCTCCGGGGGTTTCGCGTGGACGCGAATACCCCCGGACCCCCGCGCCCACGGCGGGCGAAGCCCGTCGTGGGCTTTCCGGTCCCGCCTGAGGGAGGGATTCGAAATCACTGAATTCCTGGCAGGTAGCCGCCCTCGTGGGCAGTCCGGTGGACTGCCCGCGAGGATGAGCGGCGTGCCCGGAATTCGTGCGGCCCGAGCGCCATGGCGCGAGCGGGAATCCCTCCCTCTCCGCCAACGCTCTCCGGGGGTTTCGCGTGGACGCGAATACCCCCGGACC
>JAYRFV010000020.1:0-3250 GCA_041908165.1 Holophagales bacterium
AGGAACCCCGCGGCGAAGGCCAGGGAGAGGTGCAGGAGCAGGGAGCGCCGGAGGCGCTCAAGCACGGGCTTCCTCGAGCAGGTAGCCCACGCCGCGGCGGGTGTGGAGCAGCTTCACCTCGAATCCTTCGTCGATCTTCCGGCGGACCCTCCGGATGGCGGCGTCGATCAGGTTGGGGTCGGCGTAGTCGGCCCCGCCCCAGATCTCCTCCGCGATCCGGGCTCGGGTGACCACCCTTCCCCGGCTCTTCATCAACAGCAGCAGGATCGCGAATTCCTGGACGGTCAGCTCGATCCGCCGGCCGGCCCTTCCGGCCTTGCGCTCGATGGGGTCGAGGACGAGGTCGGCCACGCGCAGCTCGGAGGCGGGGGCCGCCGGTGCGCGCCCGGAGAGGTTGTTGATCCGCAGCAGCAGCTCGGAAAAGGCGAAGGGCTTCACCAGGTAGTCGCCGCCTCCGATCTCGAGGCCGCGCACGCGGTCGGACAGGGCGTCCCGAGCCGTGAGGAAGATCACCGGCGTCAGGATTCCCGCCAGGCGCAGGTCCGCCACCACCGCAAACCCGTCCAGCCCGGGCAGCATGACGTCCATGACCAGGCAGTCGTAGCTGTTCTCCCGCGCCAACGCCAGGCCCTCGATGCCGTCCATCGCCAGGGTGACCGAGAACCCGTACTGCTTCAGGCTCCGCTCCAGGGTCTGGGCGGAGCGGAGATCGTCCTCGACAACCAGCAGTTTCATCCACTCCACCCTTCGAATCGATTCACGGACATGGTGCTTGGAATTCCCGGGGTCCGCGGTCCTCTAGAACCGCTTGATCACCTGCAAAAGCCGGCGGTCCACCGGGTAGGTCCAGGGCATGGTGCTGCGGTGCCGGACGAAGGTCGCCACCAGCAGCCATTTGCGCGGCAGGGGCAGGGCGGCCTCGTAGCGCGGCCCGCGGGCGTTGGCGATGAACCACCAGTCGTCGCCGTTGAGCGGGGCGAAGGTCCCGCGGGGCTCGAAGCGCTGCCACACGTAACCCACCTGCGGCCACCAGGGCCGGTTCCGGCTGCCGAGCCAGGCCTGGAACTCCGCCCCTTCCTGTTTCGTGTCCGGGTCCCGGTGGCGGATCGCCTTCAGCTCGACCGGGAGCACACCGTGCCAGGTCACGGCCGCGCCCAGCGCATCCTGGATGAGCTCCGGGCGTGCCTCGGTGGAACCTGGAAGGCCGCGCTCCCGGTGGGCGGTGGCGTCCCAGCGCAGGCGCCAGCGGCCGGCGTGGGCGGTCCAGGTGAGCGGCCCGGTGTCGACCCGGACCACCGCCTGGGCCGCCGCCAGGACCACATTCCCGTCCTGAAGGGTCGCGACCCGTCCGGCGGTGGCCCGGACCCCGAGCTCTTGCAGCGACTCGCCGCGGAAGGCCGCACGCAGGGTCGCCCCGGTGATCCGCAGGTCCTTGTCCCAGAGGCTCTCCTGGCTGAGCAGCGGATTCTCCTGGTGGCCCAGGCGAAGCTCCACGAACCCCAGGTCCGACGCGCCACGGGCCTGGACCCAGGCCGCGTCGAGCCGGGTGCCGTTGGAGGGCTGCTGGTCGTAGCGTTCCACGTTCAGCCGGTTGGGGTCGGAACCCAGGGCGCTCCAGCTGCCCAGGGCGGCGCTCCAGGGACCCTCCTCCCAGGTCCAGCGCAGGCGCAGCCGCACCGAGCTGCGCTCCAGCAGCCTCCTGCCTTCCTCGGGGACGTCGATGCGGTCGCCCCGCAAGGTCAGCTCCCAGGCGGGCACCCAGGCGCTGGCCGGGGTCTCCTTGAAGTAGGCCTCCTGCCCGGCCAGGGCCATTGTTGTGCACAGGCACGCCGCCACCCGCATGCACCCCCCGTTCGCTGTGCCGGAACCGACCCGCCCAGGATACGCGGGACCGGCCGGAAGGCCATTCCTCCGGTGATTCCTCCCCCCCGGAGCGGAATGCACTAAACGCGGCGCTTCTACCTCAGTATAAAAGGTACCTTCACGAGGACGCCATGCACCGACTCCGCAGCCTGCTTCTCGGCATCTCCCTTCTGGCGCCGGCCGCCCTGCAGGGGCAGGAGCCACCCCTCTGGCTGCGGACGCCGGCCATCTCCCCGGACGGCCGCACCCTGGCCTTCAGCTACCAGGGCAACCTCTACCGGGTGCCTGCCGCGGGCGGCACCGCGGTGCCCCTCACCCTCGGCGAGGCCCACGCCTTCATGCCGGTGTGGTCGCCGGACGGCAAGTGGCTCGCCTTCGCCTCGGACCGCAGCGGCAACTTCGACGTCTACCTCATGCCCGCGGAGGGCGGCGCCGCCCGCCGCCTGACCTTCCATGCCTCGCAGGACCTGCCCTCGGCCTTCACCGCGGACGGCAAGGCCATCCTGTTCACCTCCGGCCGGCAGGCGCCCGCCACCTACGCCCAGTTCCCCACCCGCGGCTTCCCCGAAACCTACACCGTGCCGGTCGGTGGCGGCGCCGCGCGGATGGTCACGCCGACGCCGCTGCAGGCCGGCGTGTTCGATCCCAAAGGCACGCGCATCCTGTACCAGGACATCAAGGGCGGTGAGAACGCCTGGCGCAAGCACCAGACCTCCGCGGTGGCCAAGGACATCGGGCTCTACGACCTCGCCACCAAGCGCTTCCGCACCCTGACCACCAACCCGGGCGACGACCGCAACCCCGTGTTCGGACCCGACGGCGACCGGTTCTACTTCCTCAGCGAGCGCAACGGCGGTGCCTTCAATGTCTACCGCAGCAGCCTGTCGGACCCCTCCAAGGCGGTGGCCGTCACCCGCTTCGCCAAGCATCCTGTGCGCTTCCTCAGCGCCGCCGCGGACGGCACCCTGGCCTTCGCCTGGGACGGCGAGCTCTACACCCAGAAGGGCGAAGGCGCGCCGAAGAAGGTCGACATCCGCATCCAGGTCGACCCGGCCCGCGCCCAGGAGCGCTACGTCCCGGTCAATTCAGGGCTCACCGAGCTGGAGGTCTCCCCGACCGGCAAGGAGGTCGCCTTCGTCGTCCGCGGCGAAGTCTATGTCTCGAGCCTCGAGGGCGGCCACACCCGGCGGATCACCGACACCCCGGGCCAGGAGCGCAGCGTCGGCTTCAGTCCCGACGGCCGCACCCTGGTCTACGCCGGCGAGCGCGACGGCAGCTGGAACATCTACAGCGCGAGGATCGTCCGCAAGGACGAGCCGGCCTTCTACGCCGCCAGCCAGATCGAGGAGAAGGCCCTCGTCGCCACCCCGGCGGACGAATTCCAGCC
>JAYRFV010000021.1:0-2352 GCA_041908165.1 Holophagales bacterium
GCGAGCGGATGCTCAGCCTGGTGCATCCCGCCACAGGCAAGGTTGCATTCCTCCCCCTGCCGGAGGGCGTCAGCATCGACCTCCGGTTCCTTCCAGCCGGCCTCCTGGCCACCGAACGCCCCGCCCCGGGCGACGGGACACCGGGCCGGGTGCGGCGGTGGATGCTGCCCTGGGTGGCGCTGGTGCCCTTCCTGGCCCTGCTGGCGCCGCCGGCGGAACCGCCCCGGGCCGGGACCGCCCTCGAGCCCTTTCCCCGGGATTCCGGCTGGTAGGCTGGCTGGCACGGCTCTGGCGTTCCCCCGGGCGCCGACCCACCTTGAACCCGGAGCCTTCGGCCCCGGACCGGCATCCTGATCCTGGAGGACCGCCATGTTCACCCGCTGCTGGACCCTGACCCGTTTCGGCCTGGCCCTCGCCCTCGGCCCGGTCACCTTCGTCGCCGCCCCCACGCCGGTCCTCGCCGATCAGCCTTCCGACCCCGTCGACGCCGACGCGACCTACCAGGGCGAGGCCCCCGAGCGCTACGCCCAGGTCAAGGCCGTCGAGGGCGACGTGCGGATCCGCAAGGGCGATTCCGAAGAGGCGCTGGACCGCGGCGTCCCGGTGGCGGAAGGCGACGTGATCGACAGCCGGGGCAGGGGCGTCCTGCAGCTCGGGGACGGGACCCGGGTGGCCTTCGCCCCCGCCACCCGGTTCCAGGTGGCGGCCCTGTTCACGGACACCAAGGGCGAGCGCCAGGTCCTGCTCCGCCTCGACCAGGGGCGGCTCCGGATCGCGCTCGGCGGAAACGGCGACGTCCGCCTCCGGGTGGACACCCAGGCCGGGACCGCCACCATGCTGGACCGGGGCAATGCCACCCTGCAGGTGGAGGCCGACCAGTCGGTCCGGGTCCGGGTCCACTCCGGGCACCTGTCCTTCAGCAACGACAAGGACCGCGCCCGCCTGGACGCCGGCGAGCGGCTGACCATCTACAGCCGGTTCGAGCGCCTGGACCGCCTCACCAGCTTCAACACCTACGACCGCGACGCCTTCGACCACTACTGCGAGCGGGCCCTCGCGGTCCGCCGCGGCGCCAGCTGGGACCGGGTGCCGGCGGAGATCCGGTACTACACCGACGAGCTGGACGGCCACGGCGAGTGGGTGGACGTTCCCGAGGTCGGCTGGTGCTGGCGCCCGAGGGGGCTCGAAGCCGAGTGGCGTCCCTACTGGCGCGGCCGCTGGGGCGCCTACCCCGGGGGCATGACCTGGGTCAGCGATGATCCCTGGGGCTACGTGACCTTCCACTTCGGCCGCTGGGGCTGGAGCTCGGCCTGGGGCTGGTACTGGATGCCCGGCCGCTACTACAGCCCGGCCTGGGTGGCCTGGAACTGGTTCGACGGGTACTACGGCTGGGCCCCGCTCAACTACTGGAACCGGCCCTGCAGCTGGGGCTACGGGGCCTGGGGCGGCGCCTACTGCTGGAACGTGGTCCGCTTCGGGCACGTCAACGCGCACCACATCCACAACCACACGTTCAACGACCGCCACGTGATCGCCGGTTTCCACGGCGGCACCGGAGCCAGCTCATGGGAATCCGGGCCGGGCCGGCTCGCGCCCTGGCGCAGCGCGCCCCTGCTGGTCTCCCAGGCGGAGTTCCGCAACCCCGCCCAGATGGCCCACGCCTTCGACCGGCGCGTTTCAGCCGAGCGGATGCAGACCTACGAGCGGACCGCCCAGGCCGCCACCGGCCGCGGCGTGATCCGGCGCGACATGCCCGGCCCCCGCGAGGACCGGACGCCCTTCGAGGAACGCCGCCGGACGGGCGCGGGCCTGCCCTCGACCCGGGAGGGCACCGGGGTGGTGCCGCCCGACCGCCTGCGGTCCCCCGAGGTCCGGCGCCCGGACGCCCGGCGCCCGGAGGCCACCCGCGACCGCCGCGAGGCTCCTGGACCCAGGGACGGAGGCGGCCGGGACTTCTTCGGCGAGGAGCGGCGGTCGCAGGAACGCGGCCGCGAGGAACGGACGATGCCGGGCCGCGAGGAGCGGCGTCCCGAACCCATGCGCCGCGAGGTTCCCCAGGAACGGCGAGGTGATCGCAGCTCCGAGGCTCCCGCACCCAGGGAGGAGCGTCGTTCCGAACCGTCCCGCGACCGGCCGAGGGAGAGCTACCGGGAATCGCGGCCGTCCGCGCCCCCCCCGAGCCGGCCGGCGGCGCCGCCACCGCCGGCCCCCCGCCCCGCGCCGCCCGCCGGCGGCGGCGGGCCGCGGCGCTGAAACCCAGCGGTGCCCAGGAAGGGGGCCCCCCGGGGGCCCCCATCCACGTCCGGGCACCGGTTAACACCACGGAGATCGGGGAGCCCCCCAGCAGGATCA
>JAYRFV010000022.1:0-2274 GCA_041908165.1 Holophagales bacterium
TCGATCACCGCCAGGGGCACGTTCCGCATCAGCGCCTGGAAGCGCTGGAGGGTCTCCCGCGTGGTCCGCGTGAGCCGCTTGGCCAGGGCGAACGCCCGGCTCCGGGCTCCCACCAGGGACCAGGTCGAAAGCGCCAGGGCAAGGCTGAACAGGGTGCCGCCGAGCATCCAGGTGCCGCCCCGGGTGCGGGCGCCATCCTCCAGGAAGGCCGGCAGGGTCTTCAGGCGGATCCGCCAGATCCGACCGGCGATGACCATCTCCTCGGCCCGGAGCATCGGCCGGAATCCGCGAGGAAGGGCGCCGAGCCGGGGATCCGTCCACAGGGGCACGGCCTCGCCGGCCGTGACATCGTCCACCTCGATCGCCACGGCGTCCCGGACCGCCCGGATCGCTGCCCCGAACGTGTCGTCGAGGAGCACCCCCACGCTCAGCCAGCCGTCGGACCGCTCCAGCCGGTCCTGCTCGCGCTCCGGGAGTTCGCCGCCCAGGTAGAGCGGGAGGAAGAGGGCGGCCGCGGGCCGGGCCCCGCCGAGGTCGTTGAAGATCAGCTTGCCGGTGAGCGCCGGTCGGCCCGTCCGGCAGGCGCGGTCCGCCGCCGAGCGCTGCACCGGGTTCCGGCCCACATCCAGGCCCAGGGCCAGGCTGTTGGTCGCCCGAGGGGCGGCGTAGCGGATGACGTAGTGGTCCGGCGGGTCGGCCAGCGGTTCGCGGTCCTCCGGCCTCCCGACCAGGGCCTTCGGCGCGCGCACATCGTAGAGCAGGCCCTCGCGCAGGCCGGTCGTCATGAAGGCTTCCAGCCCTCCCCTGGGCACCCGGGCGACCCGGGCCAGCGACTTCATTCCGGGGTGGCGGGAGAAGTCGAACTGGCCGGTGAAGGCCTCCCATTCCCGGGCGCGCACCGGCATGCCGGTGGCCTCGAGGCCGCGGGCGGCGAGCAGCAGGTCCTCCCACTCCCGGCACCGGGCGTTGAGTTCCACCCTGAGCCGTTCGGCGAAGCGCTGAATTCGTGCCCGGTCCCGGGCCTGCTGCTGGCTCACGGTGTGCCGGTACCCGAACAGCGTGACCAGCAGGCAGGCCAGGAACACCGCCACGGCCCAGCCGGTCGCAGCCCTCGATCTGGATTCGCCCCTTCCACCGGTCTCCGCCACGCGCCTTTCGCCTCCCTGTCCGCCATGACCGCCGGGCTTCACCAGGCGGGATCCTTCCCGAGGAGGTCCTCCATCGCCTCGGCGGGCAGGGGCCTGGAGAGATAGTAGCCCTGCCCCTGGTCGCAGCCCATGGCCTTCAGCCGCTCGAACTGCTCCCGGGTCTCGATGCCCTCGGCCGTCACCCTCAGCCCCAGGGACTTGGAGAGGGAGATGACGGCCTCCACGATCGCGGTGTCCTCCGCGTCGTGCCCGAGGCGGTCGACGAAGGACTTGTCGATCTTCAGCGCGTCCACGGGGAAGCGCTTGAGGTAGCCGAGGCTGGAATAGCCGGTGCCGAAATCGTCGATCACGAGGTTCACGTCCATGCCCTTGAACTGCTGCATCGCCCCGATCGAGGCTTCGGGATCCCTCATCATCACCGATTCGGTGATCTCCAGCTTCAGGTGGCGGGGCTGGAGTCCCTGGCCGGTGAGCACGCGCGTCACCATCTCGACGAGGTCCTTCTGCTGGAACTGGCGCATGGAGAGGTTGACGTTGATCATCCGGGGCGGCTCGCTCGGATGGCGGTCCTGCCAGTCCTTCGCCTGCCGGCAGGCCTCCTGCAGCACCCACTGGCCGATCGGGACGATGAGCCCGGTCTCCTCGGCGAGGGGGATGAAATCGAGGGGGCTGACCAGGCCCCGCTCGGGGTGCTGCCAGCGGACCAGCGCCTCCCAGCCCTCGATCCGGCCGGTGTGGAAGGAGACCAGCGGCTGGTAGACGAGCCGGAACTCCCCGCGCTCCAGGGCGTGGCGGAGCTCGGCCTCCAGGTGGAAGCGCTCCCGCGCCTTGCGGTTCATGCTCGGGTCGAAGATCTCCAGGGCGCCGTCGCCCTTGGACTTGGCCCGGTACATCGCCAGTTCGGCATCCCGGACCAGGTCTCCGGGGTCGTGCAGGGCACGGTTGCTCAGGGCCAGCCCCATGCTGCACCCGGTGAAGACCTCTTCCCCTCCGACCTGGAAGGGCTCGGCGAGCGCCGACTGGATGCGGTCAGCCACGGTGATGGCGCCGGAAAGGTCGGCCAGGTCCTCGAACAGCACGGCGAAATCGTCCCCGCCGAGGCGGGCGACCGTGTCCTCCGGACGCA
>JAYRFV010000023.1:0-30285 GCA_041908165.1 Holophagales bacterium
CTGGTTCTCGTTCATCCCGGCGACCAGCGAGTTGTAGGCGGGGCTGTGGGAGGCCGAGTTCAGCCGCAGGTTGCTGTCCATCATCTGTGTCCAGTACAGCTCCACCAGGGCGCCGTTGAAGACGGACTGGGCCGGCGCGACGCCGGCGATGCCAGCCACCAGCGCCGCGGCGGTGAGGGTGCGAACGTTCATGTAGACCTCCGAGAGGCGCAGTGCGCCGGTTGTGGGGGGGGTAAGGGACCGTGCGTTCCGAATTGCGCTATGCGATGCCTCAATATAGTCCGGCAGGGAAGCGCCCGGGAGCGGAAAAACCGCCGTGGGCGGCCACCTGGGTCACAGTTCACCTGACAGGAATCTTGCCGTTACCCGGAATTCACCTGGGGCAACCGGCCAGGTAGCCGGTGCTGAAGGCCGCCTGCAGGTTGTAGCCACCCACCGGGCCGTTGATGTCGAGGAGTTCCCCGCAGACCGCCAGGTTGTCCCAGCCGCGCACGGCCAGGGTGCGGGGATCCACCGCATCCAGGTCGAGCCCTCCGGCGCAGACCTCCCCCTGCTCGAGGGGGACCGCCGAGGCGGGCCCGAGGTCGAAGCCGGCGAGGGCGGCCAGCAGGCAGCGCCGCGGCTCCCGCCCGAGCTGGCCCAGGCGCTGGTCGGCAGGCAGGGCGAGGTCGGCAAGGAGGGCCGCAGCCACCCGCTCGGGGATCCAGGCCATCAGCCACCTCCGAAGGGTGGCCTGGGCCGCCGCCTGGGAGAGCCATTGCCGCTCCAGGTCCTCCGCGCTGCGGACGAAGGCATATTCCAGGAGGGCGGAGCCCGCGCGCCGGGCCGCCTCGACCGACTCGCTGAGGTGGAGCGCCGCGGGCCCCGAGATGCCCGCGCGGGTGAACAGCAGGTCGCCCGCCACGCGGCCCTGCAGGGGCCCGTCCGCCTGGGTGCGGAAGCGCAGTTCACCGCCGCGGAAGGCCACGCCCTCCCACTCGGGGCGCGGGCGCTGGAGCTGGATGGGGGCCAGCGCCGGGGCCCAGGGCCGCACCGGCAATCCCAGCCGCTGCAGCCAGCCGAGGGCCTCGCCGCGGGTCCCGGTCCTCGGGTAGCTGGCGCCGCCGGTGGCGAGGATCACCCGGCCCGGCTCGAGGTGGTCCCCGCCCGTCAGGAGGCCGGTGATCGACGAACCCCGCACCTCCAGCCCGGTCACCCGGGTTCCAGTCCGGAGGCGCACGCCCGCCCGCTCGGCCAGGCCCACGAGCGCCTGCACGACCTCCCGGGCCGACCCCGGTCGGTCCAGGGGGAACACGCGGCCATCGGGGCGCGCATAGGTGTCCACGCCCTCCCTTCGCATGAGGTCCACCAGGTCCGCGTTCGAGAAGGCGTGCAGCGCCGGTCTGAGGAACCGGCCCTGCCGTGCCGGGAAGGCGGCCAGCAGCTCTCGGACCGGGCCGGCGTGGGTGAGGTTGCACTTCCCTCCGCCGCTGATCCGCACCTTCGACGCCATGCGCGGATTGGCCTCCAGCAGGAGGGTCTCGTGACCGGCCTGGGCGCTGCGCCAGGCGGCGACGAGCCCCGCCGCCCCCCCACCGACCACCACCACCGGGAGATCCACGCGGAGCCTAGTCCTTGCCGCGCTTCGGTTCGAGGATGATCAGGGCCGGCGGCAGGTTGTCGACATCGAGGGTGGCGCCGTAGCTCTGGAATCCCTCCCGGCTCACCAGCAGCGAGCCGCCACGCAGGTCGTTGCGGACGCGGTAGTTCCTGAGGGGGGTGGTGCCGGCCGGCCGGCCGTTGACGTAGACGTGGGCGCCGCTGGGCCGGCTGTCGAAGGTCAGGGTCAGGTAGAGCGGCGACAGCTTCACCCGCAGCTTCCGGTCGGTGGGGGCGAGGGCGTGGGGGAACGGGTAGTAGCCCTCCTTCTCGATCAGGAGGTCGGCCGACCGCATGGGCAGTTTCAGGTCGTGGTCCGGGGTCCGCGAACGCAGGCGACCGTCCACGATCACCTGGGCCCCGCTGGGGTCGGATTCGATGTGCAGGCGCCTGGGCAGCAGCAGGCCTTCCCACCAGCCCAGGAACAGCAGCCCCGCCGCGGCGACGCCGACGGTCAGCCGGACCAGGCGCCGGACGCGCCGCGGGTCCGGCCGGTCCCTGGCCGGACCGAGGGGTTCCGCAGGCACCGGACGGCCCTGGCCGAGGTTCCCCAGGAACCTCCGTCGGTGGCTGTCCTCCAGGGGGAGCGCCTCGACCAGGGCGGCGAGGAAGGCGGGAAGGTCCGGGAAGCGGGCGGCGGGGGACTTGGCCAGGGCCCGCCGGAACACCTCGGCCAGGCCCGGCTCCAGCCCCTCGCCGAACACCGGCTCCCCGTGGGCCACGTTGTAGAGCACCACGCTGAGGCTGTCGCCGTCGAAGGGCGGCCGTCCCTGCAGGCATTCGAAGGCCGTCACGGCGAAGGCCCAGCGGTCGGTGGCCGCGGTGGCCTCGGCGCCGTCGAGGAGTTCCGGAGCGGCGTAGCCCGGCGTGCAGAGCAGCGCCGCCGTGGTGCTGGTCTGCTCCTCCCCCTTGGCGATGCCGAAGTCCATCAGCTTGACGCGGCCGTCCTGGGCCACCATGAGGTTGGCCGGCTTCACGTCGCGGTGCACGATGCCGAGGGCGTGGGCGGCCCCGAGGGCGGCGCCTGCCTGGACGAGGATCTCGACGGCCTGCCGGGGTTCGATCGGTCCCGCCTGGATGCGGCTGTCCAGCGTCTCGCCCTCGATGAACTCCATGGCGAGGAAGGGGCCGACGCCTTCCTCCTCGCCGACGTCGAACACGGTGATCACGTTCGGGTGGTTGAGCCGGGCGCTGATCTCGGCTTCCCGGCGGAAGCGCCGCAGCGCGGTCTCGCGGTCCTGGAGCTTGGCGCGGTGGACCACCTTCAGCGCGACGCCGCGCTTCAGCACCGGATCCTCGCCGAGGTACACGGTGCCCATGGCGCCCTGGCCGAGGGTGCCCAGCACGACGTAGCGGCCGATGGTGGCGGGGTCGAGTCCCATGGTTGTGACCTGATTCTGGCAGCACTCCCGGTAGGCTCGAAGCATGCATGCCCCGGATTCGCCCGCGCCCCGCGCCGCCCAGATCCGCCCCCTGGGCCGGGTCTTCTACAGCGCCGGTCTCCGGATGCAGAAGGGCCTCGCCCGGTTCGTCGCCCAGGAGGGCCGGCCCGACCAGGTCCTGGTGCTCGAGCACAACCCGGTGTTCACCCTGGGCCGCAACGCCACCCGGGCCGACATCCACGTCACGGACGCCCACCTGGCGGCTACCGGTGTGGAGGTCCACGACACGGATCGCGGTGGCCAGGTAACCTACCACGGACCCGGGCAGATCGTGGTCTATCCCGTCTGCAACCTGCGCGGGGGCCGCGAGGACCTGGGCCGGCTGGTCCGCGGGCTGGAGGAGGCGATGATCCGGACCGCCGCCCACTGGGGAATCACCGCGCGGCGCGATCCCCGCTTCCCCGGAGCCTGGGTGGACACGCCCCGCGGCCCCGAGAAGCTCGGCGCCATCGGACTCCACCTGCAGCGCTGGATCAGCACCCACGGCCTGGCCTTCAACGTCGCCCCGGACCTGACCCGGTTCTGCTGGATCACCCCCTGCGGCATCACGGACCGGGGCGTCTGCTCCCTGGCCTCGCTCCTGGGGAGCGGGGCGCCCACCTGGGAGGAGGCCGCCGGAGTCCTGGCCGGCCACCTGACGGGGAGCCTGGGCTTGGAGCCGGTCCCGGTCAGCCCCCCGAGCCGCAGCATCAACGCCCTGACCTGGCGCCGGACCCCGCACGGTCCGCAGGTGCTCATGATGCTCCGCCAGCCCGACCAGGGCCTCTGGTGGTCCAGCGTGACGGGGATGGTGGAACCCGGGGAGGACCTGGAGGCGGCCGCCCACCGGGAGGTCCTCGAGGAGACCGGGTTGCGCGGCAGCCTGCGCCCGCTGGGCCTGCGCCACGCCTTCTGGGTGGATCCCGCCCTGATCCGGTTCCCCGATGACGAGCCCCGGTTCAACACCGAGACCTGCTACGAGATGGAGGTGGACCGGGGGGTCGAGGTCCGCCTGGATGACCGCGAGCACAGCGAGTACCGCTGGTGCAGCCCGCCCGAAGCGGCCGCCCTGATGCGCTGGGAGGGCAGCCGGGCCGCCCTGCGGGCCCTGTTCCCGCCTTGAGGGGACCCGGCCCTGGAAACTAAACCCGTTCCAGGACGATGCCGAAACCCATGATTGGCGGCCCGAACATGCCGATTGACCCCACCCTGGACCTCTCCTTTCGCCGGAAGGCCGCGGCGGGAGCCTGGACATGAACCGCCGGAGCCTGCTGGTGGCGGTCCTCCTGGCGGCGGCCGCCCTGGTCCAGGTCCTGCCCCGGTCCTCGGCAGGCGCGCTGCTGCCCGGGGTGCGGGTGCTGTGCGACCTCGTGGCCATCGCCGCGGTGGTGCAGCGGCGGAGAAGCGGTTCCGAAGGGCGGCCCATGTGGGGCTTCGTCCTCGCCGGCCTGGTGCTGTTCCTGGTCGGCGACCTCTACGCGGGCATCGCCTTCCGGGCGACGTTCCTGCGGGTGGTCCCCGAGTGGGCCTCGACCCTGGTCCTGCACGTCCTGCCCATCCCGATGTTCATCCTCGCCATGCTGTCCTGGCAGCGGAGCGCGAAGCGCTCGCCGGCCCCTCAGGCCTTCGCGGTGCTCGACGGGCTGCTGTTCAGCTACGCGGCGATGTACCTGATCTGGGTGCTCGGCCTCCGCCACTGGACCGGGGCCAGCCTGGATTCGCAGGCCTCCTGGGGCCTGCTCGTCCGCTTCATCCTGCTCTCCCTCCTGCTCGGGCTCTGCGTCTACCGCGGTTCGCGGAACCCCTTCCGGTGGCGCGGGCCGATGGCCTACCTGGGCATCGCCTTCCTCCTGCTCACCCTGGCCAGCGCCTTCTCCGCGGCGGCGATCCTCGGCAAGCAGAGCCCCGTCCTCCGGGTGGTCGCGAACGTCCTGAAGCCGGCCGCGATCCTGCTGGTGGCCGGCGCCGCCTGGTGCAGCCTGCCGCACAGCGGGGGACCGGAATCCGGCCGCCGGGCCCTGATGGAGGGCCTGCGCGACCACCTCCCCTTCCTGCCGGCCGCCCTGGCGACCCTCGCGGCCCTGCTCTACACCCGCTTCGACGGCGCCCTCAGCGACCCGCGGGTGGTGCTGTACGGCGCGCCGATGGTGGGGCTCCTGCTGCTGCGCCAGTTCCGGGCCATGCAGGAACTGAAGGCCTTCTCCCTGGACCTCGAGACCAAGGTGGAGGCCCGCACCCGCGCCCTCGAGGCCGCCCAGGCGGTGGCGATGCGCACCGAGCGCATGAACGCGGTGGCCACCCTCGGGGCCGGGCTGGCCCACGACCTCAACAACTCCCTGGCGGCCATCCGGGCCTCGGCGGAACTGCTCGCCGAGGACCTGCACGACGGCCGCACCCCGGAGATCAAGGACGTCGACCGGATCCTCGTGGCCTCCGACCAGGCCGCCAGCCTGAGCCGGCGCCTGATGGCCTTCGGCCGGGAGGAACCCCGCAGCGTGTTCGACCTCGGGGAGGAGATCCACGGCATGGAGGACCTGCTGCGGATGCTCCTCCCGCGGCGGATCCAGCTCAGGATCGCCCTCTCCCCGGGACGCTACCCGGTGTCCGGCACCCGCAGCCATCTGGAGCAGATCCTGGTCAACCTGATCAGCAACGCGCGCGATGCCATCGAGGCGGAGGGCAGCATTTCCGTCGAGCTGCTCGGTACCTCCGGGCCCGCCGGGCGGGAGGCGCTGGTGCGGGTGGTCGACACCGGCAGCGGCATGGACGAGGAGGTCCGGGCGCGCCTGTTCGAGCCGTTCTTCAGCACCAAGGCGCCCGGACGCGGGACCGGCCTGGGGCTGGCCTCGGTGAAGGCGCTGCTGGAGCACGAGTCCGGCTCGATCGAGGTGGATTCCCAACCCGGCCTCGGGACCTCCTTCACCCTCCGGTTCCCCCTCGCCGGCTGAGCGGATCGGGCGCGGGCGGCATCTCAGCTACCCTGGGGACGACCGGTTCTCCAGGAGCGTCCATGTTCCCCCAGCTGTCCGACGACCAGCGCACCATCCAGCAGGCCGCCCGCGACTTCGCCCTGAAGGAGATCGCCCCGGGCGCCATGGCCCGCGACCAGTCCCACGAATTCCCCACGGACATCGTGCGCCAGCTGGGCGAGATGGGCTTCCTCGGGATGATGGTCCCGGAGGCCTATGGGGGCGCAGGCCTGGACATGGTCTCCTACGCCCTGGCCCTGGAACAGGTCGCCTACGCCGACGCCGCGGTCGCCGTGACCATGAGCGTGAACAATTCCGTGGCCTGCGCGCCGATCCTGGCCTTCGGCAGCGAGGCCCAGAAACAGAAGTACCTGCGCCCCCTGGCCGGCGGCGAGGTGATCGGCGGCTTCATGCTCACCGAACCGGACGCCGGCAGCGACGCGGCCGCGCTGAAGACCCGCGCCACCCGGGTCGACGGCGGCTGGAGGCTGAACGGCTCCAAGGCCTGGATCACCAACGGCGGGGTCGGCCGGTACTTCGTGTGCATGGCGGTCACCAGTCCGGAGCAGGGCAAGAAGGGCATCAGCGCCTTCGTCCTGGATGCCCACCAGCCGGGCGTCCAGACCGGCCCGCCCGAGGACAAGATGGGGCTGCGCTCCTCCAACACCGTGATGGTGGCGCTCGAGGACGCCTTCGTTCCGGACGACGCCCTGCTCGGGGCGCCCGGCGACGGCCTCCGGGTCGCCTTCAACGGCCTCGACGGCGGCCGCATCGGCATCGCCGCCCAGGCGCTGGGGCTGGCCCAGCGGGCCCTCGACGAGAGCCTGGCCTACGCCCGCACCCGCATGACCTTCGGCAAGCCGATCGGCGAGCACCAGGCGATCCAGATGTACCTCGCCGAGATGGAGGCCCGGGTGCAGGCCGCCCGGCTGCTGATGATCAAGGCCGCCTTCCTCAAGGACCAGGGCGAGCCCTGCACGGTCGAGGCCGCCACCGCCAAGCTGTTCGCCACCGAGAACGGATCCTGGGTCTGCGACCGGGCGGTGCAGATCTTCGGCGGCTACGGCTTCAGCCGCGAGTACACCGTCGAGCGCCTGTACCGCGACATCCGGGTGACCACGATCTACGAAGGCACCTCCGAGATCCAGCGGATGGTGATCGCCCGGGACCTGCTCAAGCAGCGCTGAGGCCGTACCCGGAGGAACGGGCGCGCACCCCGACCAGGGGCGGCGCGGAGGCGTCGTGAAAGAAATTACGTTTCGTCAAAATTTCTTGTTGCTTTAGTAAACACTGGTTACTAAATTATCCATGTTGACTTGGAGACCCCATGGGACCCCTCGAACGCAAGGAACGGGAACGGCTCGCGCTGCGCCGCCGGATCCTCGACGCGGCCCGGCAGCTGTTCGCCGAGCTGGGCTACGAGGCGGTCACCATGCGCACCATCGCCCACGAGATCGAGTACAGCCCGCGGACCATCTACCTCCACTTCAAGGACAAGGAGGAGCTGATCCGGGAGATCTGCCAGGAGGACTTCGCCACCCTCGGCCAGGCGTTCGGCAAGCTCGCCGCCATCGCCGACCCGCTGGAGCGCCTGGCCGGCTCGGGCCGGGCCTATGCAGGGTTCGCGCAAGCCTTCCCGCACCACTACCGGTTGATGTTCATGACCCCGCTGCCGCAGCCGGTGGAACCCCCGGCCAAGCAGGACCCGGGCATGGACGCCTACGCCTTCCTGCGCGGCTGCCTCGCGGAGGCCCAGGCCAAGGGCCTGCTCCGGCCCGGCTGGGAGGACCCCGACCTGGGCGCCCAGGTCGTCTGGGGCGCCCTGCACGGCGTGCTGTCCCTGTACGTCACCCACGGGGACGACCCCCTGCTGCCCTGGCGCAGCCTGGAGGACCGGGTGGAGGGCGCCATCCGGATCATCCAGGACGGGCTCCGCCGGGACCCCGCCCCCGCGAAGAAGACGCTGAAACGCTGACCGCCCGCTGAACCGCCCTCCCGCCCAAGGACGGACCGCCCAGGTCCGCGGCGGGGCCCTGCCCGGAGCCTTCGATGACCCGCATCCTGCTGATCCACGGCCACCCCTCCGAGGAGGGTCTCACCGCGCGCCTGGCCCGCGCCTACGCCGAAGCCGCGCGGACCGCCGGCGCCGAGGTGCGGGAGCTCTGGCTGGGCCGCCTGGCCTTCGATCCGGTCCTCCGCCAGGGCTTCCGCGCGCCCCAGGCCCTTGAGCCGGACCTGCAGCGCGCCCAGGAGGCGCTCGGCTGGGCCGAGCACCTGGTGTGGGTCTTCCCCGTCTGGTGGGGCGGCTGGCCGGCCCTGCTGAAGGGCTTCGTCGACCGGGTGTTCCTGCCGGGCTTCGCCTTCAAGTACCGCGACGGCGGGGCCCTCTGGGACCGGCTGCTGAAGGGCCGCAGCGCGCGCCTGATCGTCACCAGCGACGCGCCGGCGCTCTGGGACCGGCTGGTCAACCGGCACGGCGCCGTGCACCAGATGCGCCAGGCCACCTTGAAGTTCTGCGGCGTCGCGCCGGTCCGGGTGACCCGCTTCGGCACGGTCCGCAGGGCCGACGCCGCCCGGGCCGCCGGCTGGGAGGCCCAGGTCCACGCCCTGGCCATCGCCGAGGCCCGCCGTGGTTGACCTTGGCCTGAGGATGCTGCTGCACGACCGCACCCGCTTCGTGATCACCGTCTCCGGCGTGGCCTTCGCCGTCTGCCTGGTGCTGGCCCAGGTCGGCCTCTTCAACGGCCTCATGGACAACGCCGCCATGACCATCCGCAGGTCCAGCGCCGATCTCTGGGTCACCTCGCGGAACACGGCGAACGTCGACTTCCCGCAGACCTTCCCGGAAAGCCGGGTGGACCGGGTGCGTAGCGTTCCGGGCGTCGCCCGCGCCGACAACCTGATCGTGGCGTACCTCAACCTGGCCCTGCCCACCGGCGCCCAGGAGAGCACCATCGCCTACGCCCTGAAGGATTTCCGCGCCTGGAACCTGCCCTGGAGCCTGAAGGAGGGCCAGGTCGAGGACCTCCGCAGGGGCCGCAACCTGATCATGGACGACCGGGCCCAGCGCCGCTTCGGCCCCTTCCGCACCGGC
Organism: Holophagales bacterium; assembly: GCA_041908165.1. Classification (GTDB taxonomy): domain Bacteria; phylum Acidobacteriota; class Holophagae; order Holophagales; family Holophagaceae; genus JACQZU01. The sequence goes on from JAYRFV010000023.1 coordinate 9,123, forward strand.
GACCACCGCGAGGTGCTCGAGACCCGCCTGAAGATCGTCGGGCAGAGCACCGGCGCCTTGAGCTTCACGACCACGCCAATCAGCTTCGTCGACTTCGACCTCGTCCAGTCGCTGCAGCCCGACCTCCTGGGCGGCAAGACCACCTACATCCTGGTGCAGCTGGCGCCCGGGGCCGATCCCGCGGCGGTCCAGGCGGAGATCCGACGCCGGCTGCCCTACAACGACGTCCACACCCGGGCGGAGTGGGCGAAGAAGAGCGAGGCCTACTGGATCGTCAACACCGGCATCGGCATGAACGCCTTCCTCACCGTGTTCCTCGGCTGCCTGGTGGCCCTGGTGGTGGTGTCCCAGACCCTCTACACCTCGACCATGGAGCACCTCAAGGAGTTCGGCACCGTCAAGGCGATCGGCGGCTCCAACCGCGACATCTACGCCATCCTCGCGCGCCAGGCCGCCATCGCCGCGGCCCACGGCTTCACCTTCGGCGCCGCCATGGCCTACGCGCTGGTGCCGCTGGCCGCCCGCGTGGACCTGAAGCTGATCATGCCCCTGCCCTTCGTCGCCGCCGTCGGCCTGGGCACCTTCGTCCTCTGCCTCGGCGCCGCGATGCTCAGCTTCCGGAAGGTGGCCAGCATCGATCCGGGCCTGGTCTTCCGGAGCTGACATGACCGTCCTCAGGGGAACCCACCTCACCAAGACCTACCGCGAAGGCCGCGTCGAGACGCCGGTGCTGAACGGCGTCTCGCTGGACCTTGACGGCGGCGAGATCGTGGCCCTCGAGGGGCCCTCCGGATCCGGAAAGACCACCCTGCTGCAGATCCTCGGCTGCATCCTCAGCCCCAGTTCGGGCACGGTCGAAGTGGCCGGGCGGCCGGTGACCGCCGCCGGCGCCGCGGCCCTGGCCGAAGTGCGCCGGAGGAACTTCGGCTTCGTCTTCCAGCAGTTCAACCTGTTCCCGTCGCTGACCGCCCGGCAGAATGTCGAGTACGCCCTGAACCTGAAAGGGCGGCGCGACCGCTCGGCTGCCGATGAAGCCCGCCGGCTGATCGAGCTGGTGGAGCTCGGCGACCGCGCCGACTACCTGCCCCGCGACCTGAGCGGCGGCCAGAAGCAGCGCGTCGCCATCGCCCGGGCCCTCGCCGGGGAGCCCGCCGTGATCCTCGCCGACGAGCCCACCGCCAACCTCGACAGCCAGGTCGGCGCGCAGGTGCTGGCGCTGTTCCGGAACCTGGCCAAGGGCCGCGACCGCGGCCTGCTGATCGTCACCCACGACCCCAAGGTCAGGGACATCGCCGACCGCGTGCTGCGGATCCGCGATGGCCTGATCCAGAGCGCCTGAGGGAGGCCCCATGAAGCGCATCCACGCGACCGCCATCACCGCCCTGGCCCTGTCCGGCGCCGGGGCCGCCTACGCCCTGCTGGGGCGGGACCGGCCCTCCCAGCCGCCCTCGGCCGCGCCGGCTCCGCTGCTGCGCGCCGAGGGCCGGGTGGCGGGCTACCCCGGCGAGGACCTCCAGGTGGGCACCGACCTGGGCGGCACCCTCGTGCAGGTGGTCGTCGAGGAAGGCCAGGTGGTGCGCCGGGGGCAGCTCCTGGCCCTCCTCGATCCGCGCCGCGACGAGGCCGCCCTTCGCGAGGCCCGGGCCCGGCTGCAGGAGCTGGAGGCGGACCGGGCCTTCCAGGATTCCGAGCGGCGCCGGCAGGAGACGCTCCACGCCCAGGGCATCGCCAGCCGCCAGGCCCTCGACCAGGTCCGCACCCAGGCCGACCTGGCGCGGGCCCGGATGGAGGCCGCCACCGCCGCCGCCGAGCGCCTCGGGGTCACCCTGGCCAAGCTCCGGATCCTGGCCCCCATCGACGGCCGCATCCTGACCCGCATGGCCCAGCCGGGGGAGACCGTGGCTGCCGGCTCGCCGCTGCTGCGCCTGGCGCGCACCGACCGGCTCCGGGTCGAGGCCGAGATCGACGAGTTCGACCTCGCCCGGATCCGTCCCGGCATGCCGGTCGGCATCCGCGCGGACGGCCAGGAGCGCCGCTGGCAGGGCCGGGTGGAGGAGATCCCGGAGCACGTGGTCGGGCGCAAGCTCAAGCCCCAGGACCCGGCGCGACCCACCGACACCCGCGTGCTCCTGGTGAAGGTCGCGGTGGCCCAGCCGCAGGGGCTGAAGCTCGGGCAGCGGGTCGAACTGGACCTCGGGAGCTGATGGTTTCAACGATTGTTGAAACAGCCTTGCCCTCAACACACGAGGCAATCATGCTGTCCAAGTGGGTTAGGCTAAACCCGGTCGGACGGCCGACGTAGGCCCCGCATCGGCTGGACGGTTCTTTTGATGGGAGTTTCGATGGTTCTTCCGCGCGTGTTTCCGCTCCTGGTGGTCGGCGGGGCCCTGGTGGCCCAGACCCCCGCACCCGCCGGACCGCTCCGATTGACCCTGCAGGACGCCATTTCCACCAGCCTGAAGAACAACCTGCAGGTGCAGATCGCCCGCGAAGTGCGCAGCATCACCCAGTCCGGCGTCCTCAACGCCGAGGGCAGCTTCGACTGGAACCTGGCCAGCAGCCTGAGCTGGTCCAAGGCGGAGTCCACCACCTTCCGTTCCGCCATCGCCGGCAGCGCGCCGACGAAGAACGAGACCGACAGCTGGACCCGGCAGTTCAGCGCCTCCCTGAGCAAGCCCTTCGAGTGGGGCGGGACCTTCTCGATGTCCTACGCGCCCAGCTACAGCTTCGCCTCCGGGACGGTGACCTCACCGACGACGGTCACGCCCTTCGCCACCGCCGCGCCCTACTCCGGCAGCATGAGCGCCACCTACACCCAGAGCCTGCTCAAGGGCTTCGGCCGCGAGGACGCCGGCAGCGCACTGATGGTCGCGCGGATCGGCGCGCGCACCGCCGACCTCACCTTCCAGGCCTCGATCATCAACCTCGTCGCAAGCACCGAATCGGCCTACTGGGACGTGGTCTACGGCCAGCGCAACCTGGAGACCCGGACCCAGGCCCTCGAACTCGCGAGGAAGCAGCTCAAGGAGAACCGCATCCGCGTCGAGGTCGGCACCATGGCCCCGCTGGACGTGGTCAACGCCGAGGCCGCCGTCGCCCAGGCCGAGCAGAACATCATCGCCGCCGAAGCCCAGCTCGCGATCGCCCGCGAGGCCCTGGTCCGCACCCTCTTCCCCAACGCGGAGCGGCCCGCCGGCATCGAGACCGTCGATGCGCCCAACCTGAGCCACATCCAGCTGAAGGACGAGGAGGCCGAGAAGATGGCCCTCGCCCGCCGGGTCGAGCTCCGGAGCGCCAAGCTGGACCTCGAGTCCAAGACCATCCTCGAAAAGGCGGCCGACAACCGCACCAAGCCGCAGCTGGACGCCTTCGCGACCTACTCGGGAACCTCGGACAACTACAAGGCCATCGGCCCGGTCAATGGCGACCTGTTCAATTCCCGGAACCCCGGCTACACCGTAGGCCTGAACTTCTCCTACCCGCTGCAGGGCAAGGCCGCCAAGGGCAGCCAGGCCGCCGCCCGCGCCAGCCGCCGCAGTTCGGAACTGAGCCTGCGCGACCAGGAACTCGGCGTCGTCCTCGAGGTCCGGACCGCCCTGCGCAACCTGGAGGCCGCCGAGAAGGGCGTGAAGGCCGCGGAGAAGACCCGCATCTTCAGGCAGAAGGACCTCGAGGCCGAGCAGAAGAAGTTCGACAACGGCATGAGCACCAACTTCCTGGTGCTCACCAAGATGACCGACCTCGACAACGCCAGGTCCGCGGAAGTGCAGGCGCAGATCGCCTACGCCAAGAACGTGACCTCGCTCGAGAAGGCGGTCGGCAACCTGCTCGAGGCCCGCGGCCTGAAACTCGAATAGCACGCAGCGGTTCCCGGCCCCCCCGCAGGGAATCAACCTCCGGGTCGTCCCCGTCGATCCGGAGGGGGTGGACCTGCGCGCCTTCGCCCTCGCCGCCGTGACCCTCGCGGGCTGGGCGGGCCCGCGGCCGGCTGCCGACCCCCGCGACCTCGGACGGCCGGCGGTCAAGAGCTACGGCCAGAGGGACGGGCTGCCCCACCACACCGTGCACGCGATCGTCCACGACCGGCTCGGCCGGCTCTGGGCCGGAACCCAGGACGGGGCCGCCGTCTACGATGGCCGCCGCTGGGTTCCCCTCGCCTTCCCCGCCAGCGTTCCGGCGGCCTTCGTCCGCTCCCTGGTGCACGACCGCGCGGGGGCCTTCTGGTTCGCCACCCAGGAGGCCGGCGTGCTCCGGTTCGAGGGCGGGCAGTGGCAGCAGCACGGCGTCGCCGAGGGACTGCCTTCGAACCGCGTGCACCACCTGGTGGAGGTTCCGGATCCCGGGGGCCCAGGGGAACTCTGGGCGGCCACCGCCAAGGGGCCCGCCCGCTGCCTGGAGGGACGCTGGACCGCGGAATGCAGCGGCCTGCCCCAGCCCTGGACCTGGAAGCTGGTGTGGGCGGATTTCGGGGGCCGCCCGAGCCTCTTCGCCTGCACCCGCAGCGGCCTGCACCGATGGGACGGGAGCCGCTGGCAGGTGGACGCCTCCCTCGCCGGCCTCGCCGGCCGGGAAGTCAACGACTTCCTGGTTTCCGCCGACAAGGGACCGGGGGTGGCCTGGGCCAGCGTCTGGGGCCACGGACCGGCCCGCTGGGACGGCGCCCGCTGGCTGTACCCCGGCCCCGAGGAGGGCTTTCCGGGCCGGTTTCCGGTGGCCCTGGCGCAGAGCCGCAGCGCCAGTGGCGAGGATCTGCTCTGGGTGGGCACCTACGAGCACGGGCTCGCCTACCGCCGTCGCGACCGCTGGCACGTGCTGACCACCGACAACGGCCTGCGGAGCAACGGGGTGTACGCCCTGGCGCCCGACCCCCGGGGCAAGCCCACGCTCTGGCTGGGGATGCAGGGCGGGGGCATCACCGCCCTGGGCATGGAGGGCTGGGTGGCCTTCCTCGACCGCCGCTCGGGCCTGCCCAGCGCCGGCGTGACCTGCTTCCTCGAGCCGCGGTCCCAGGGCAGCGTGCACCTGTACGGCACCCGCCGAGGGGTGGCCTGGCGGACGCCCCAGGGCTGGCGCACCCAGGACGAGCGCCAGGGTCTTCCCGCCGCGGAGGTGCGCGCCCTGGCGGAGTGGAACGACGGGCAGCGCGACTGGGTCTTCGCCGGCACGGCCCGCGGCCTGGCCCGGTGGACCGGCTCCCGCTGGCAGCGCGAGGCGGGACTCCCCGCCGAGCCCGTGCAGGTGCTGCTGGCCCAGCCCGGTTCCGGGCCGCTGTACGCCGGTCTTCAGGGCGGCCTCTGGGTGCAGCGAGGAAAGGGCTGGAGCCGGCTGGAGCCGGTCCAGGGCCAGCCCGGGCCGGAGCCGCTCTCCCTGGCGGCCACCGAGGAGCCCGGGGGCGGCAGCCTGTGGGTGGGCACCCGCGGAACGGGGCTCTGGCGGCTTTCCGGCGGAGCCTGGCAGCGCATGGATCCCCTGCCCGCCTACCCGGCGCAGTGGCTGACCGCGCTCAAGGCGGGCCGCTCGCCCGAGGGCCGGCCCTGCCTGTGGGTGGGCACCCGCGGCAATGGACTCCTGCGGGCGGACCTCGACGCGGGTGAGCCGCGCTGGCAGGCCTACACGGCCAAGGACCCCGTGCCCCTGCCCCACACGGTGGTCCTTCGGATCGAGGAGGACCGCCGGCGCCGGCTGTACCTGGGCACCTCCGGCGGCGTCGAGCGCCTGACCTTCGCGGCCGACGGCCGCACGCTGCTTCGCACCGAGACCTTCACCACCGGGGACGGCCTGCCGGCGACCGCATCCAGCCCGGGCGCGAGCATGGTCGACCGGAACGGGCGCGTCTGGTTCGGGTTTCCCGACGGGTCCGCCTTCCTGGATCCCGAGGAGGAGGCCCTCCAGCGGCCCCTGCCGGCCCCCGTGCTGCAGCGCGCCATCGTGGCCGGTCGCGAGACCGGCCCGGACGCCTCCGGGATCCGGCTGCCCTACCAGGAGAACCACCTCTCGGTGGACTTCTTCCTGCCCGTCTTCCACCGGGAGGAGGACCTGCGGTTCCGCACGCAGCTGGTGGGGGCCGAGGCGGCGCCGGGCCCCTGGCGCTACGAAGCGACCCGCGACTATGCGGGGATCCCGGCCGGCAGGTACGTGCTGAAGGTCTGGGCCCGGGACCACCTCGGCCAGGTCTCCCCTCCCCTGGCGCTGCCGGTGCGCGTCGCGGCGCCGCCCTGGGCCACCCCGGCCGCGTGGGCCGCCTACCTGCTGGGCGCGGCCGGGCTCCTCTGGGGCGTGCTGCAGGTCCGCACCCGCCGGCTCCGGGTCCAGGCCCGCACCCTGGCCCTCCGCGTGGAGGAGGCCACCGCGGCCCTGCGCACCCGCGAGCACGACCTCGAGAACCTCACGCTCCAGCTCCGGGAATCCAACGAACAGAAGAGCCACCTGCTGGGCATCGTCGCCCACGACCTGCGCAACCCGCTGAACGCCATCCTGCTCCAGGCCGAACTCCTGATCGAGGAGGGTGGGCCGGGCGAGCCCCGCCAGGTCCAGCGGATCGCCGCCAGCGCCCGCAACCTCCTCGGGATGGTGGAACGCCTGCTGGACGTCAACCGGATCGAGACCGGCTCGGTCGGCGCCTGCCTCCAGCCGGTGGACCTGAGGATCATCGCCGCGGAGGCGCGGGAGCGGATTGCAGGGGTCGCCGGCCGCAAGGGGATGGAACTCCACCTCGCCGACGGCGCGGACCTCCCGGGCGCGGTGGCCGATCCGGCCGTGCTGGGGGAGGTGCTCGACAACCTGCTGTCCAACGCCGTCAAGTTCAGCCCTCCGGGACGGCCGGTCCGGTTGGACTTCGAGGCCCTCGACCGCGAGGTGGCGGTGGCCGTCCAGGACCACGGCCCAGGCTTCACGGCGGAGGACCGCGCCCGGGCCTTCGGGCGGTTCGCCACGCTCAGCGCCCGGCCCACGGGCGGCGAGGAGACCACCGGCCTCGGCCTCTTCATCGTCCGGAAGCTCACCGAGGCCATGGGCGGCCGGGTGGAGCTGCGCAGCGAGCCCGGGCGAGGTGCGCGGTTCCTGGTCTGGCTGGCGCGATCCGACGCCGGGTTCAGCGGTAGGCCGCCATCCCCGTGACCTCCTCGCCGATGATGAGGGTGTGCATGTCGTGGGTGCCTTCGTAGGTGTAGACGCTCTCCAGGTTGGCCATGTGGCGCATCACCGGGTACTCGTCGAGGATGCCGTTGGCGCCGAGGATGGTGCGGGCCTTCCGGCAGGTCTCCAGGGCGATGTGGACATTGTTCATCTTCGCCATGGACACCTGCGCCGGGGTGAAGGTCTTGGCGTCCTTCAGGCGGCCCAGCTGCAGGGCCAGCAGCTGGCCCTTGGTGAGCTCGGTGACCATCCAGGCCAGCTTCTCCTGCTGCAGCTGGTATCCGGCGATCGGCTTGTCGAACTGGACCCGGTGCAGCGCGTAGTCGAGGGCGCACTGGTAGCAGGCGTCGGCGGCCCCGAGCACGCCCCAGGCGATGCCGAAGCGGGCCTGGGTGAGGCAGGAGAGCGGGCCCTTGAGCCCCTTCACGCCGGGCAGCAGGCTGGCCTCCTCGTCGACGACCACGTCCTCCAGCACCAGCTCGCCGGTGACCGAGGCGCGCAGGCTCCACTTGCCCTTCATCTCCGGCGCGGAGAAGCCGGGCGTTCCCCTCTCCACCAGGAAGCCGCGGATGCCCTCGTCGGTCTTGGCCCACACCACGGCGACGTCGGCCACCGGGGCGTTGGTGATCCACATCTTGGTGCCGTTCAGGCGCCACTTGCCGCCGCCTTCGCGCACCGCGCGGGTCAGCATGCCGGCGGGGTTGGAGCCGAAGTCCGGCTCGGTGAGGCCGAAGCAGCCGATCGTCTCGCCCTTGGCCATGCGCGGCAGCCAATGCCGCTTCTGCGCCTCGCTGCCGTAGGCGTGGATCGGCCACATCACCAGGCTGCCCTGCACCGAGGCGAAGGAGCGCAGGCCGGAGTCGCCGCGCTCCAGCTCGTACATCAGCAGGCCGTAGGCCACGCTCGACAGGCCGGCGCAGCCGAACTCCTCGGGCAGGGTGGGACCGTAGAAGCCCAGCTCGCCCATCTTCGGGATCAGGTGCGACGGGAAGGTCTGGGCCTGCGCATGCCCCTCGATCACCGGGAGAACCTCGGCGTTGACGAAGTCGCGCGCCGCCTGGCGCACCATCCGCTCCTCCTCGCTGAGGAGCCCCTGGAAGCCCATGTAGTCGGTGGGTTCGGTGAAAGTGGCGTAGGCTCCGGCCATGCTGTCTCCTGGGGCCCGCGGCCGGGTTCCGGGGCGGGCCGATCTGCCAGTTTACAGGAGCCCTGGCGAAGGTCATTCGCCCGTCTCGCGGGGTCGACCCAGCGGACCTCGCCGTCGCCTTGAGCCGCCGCGGGTGGACCCTACTGCGGTTCCGCGGCGTCGAACAGGGCCGCGCCCTGCCCCTCAGGCTTCTCGTGGCAGTGGCGGCAGCGGGCGTCGTAGGCTTCCGCTGCGCCCACCAGCACCTGGCCGCCGCGGTGCACCAGGCGGTTGGTGCGGCTGGCGAGGGCGCCGCAGACCACGCAGATGGCCTGGAGCTTGGAGACGTACTCGGCCTTGGCCAGCAGCACGGGCATGATGCCGAAGGGCGCGCTGGTGTAGTCCTGGTCCAGGCCGGCGACGATCACCCGGACGCCGCGGTCGGCCAGTTCGTCGCAGAGGGCCACCGTTCCTTCGTCCATGAACTGCGCCTCGTCGAAGGCCACCACCTCGGTGTCCGGGGCGAGGCTGGCGCGGATGTCGGAGCTGTCCCGCACCGGGAGGGCATCGACCTTCTGCTGGCTGTGGCTGGCGACCGCGGCCCGGTCGTAGCGGTCGTCGATGGCCGGCTTGAAGACCTGGACCTTCTGCCGGGCGATGAGCGCGCGCTTCACCCGGCGGATCAGCTCCTCGCTCTTGCCGCTGAACATCGGCCCGCAGATGACCTCCAGGCTGCCCTGGCGATGCTTGGCGAACATCCGGACCTCAGCGGGCGGGGGCGGCGGGCCTGGCCGCGGTCTTGGGCTCCGGAGCGGCCGGGGCTTCGGGGGCGGGCGCCGCCATCGGGTCGGGGCGCTTGAGCAGGCTCGGCAGGAAGTTCCGGCGGCCCTCCAGCGGGATGCCCAGGGCCTCCGCCAGTTCCACGCCGCCGTCCTGCGGTTGGGCCAGGCGCAGGGCCCAGGCCTGCCGCAGCTTCGTGCTTTCGTCGGGCACGGCGCGGATGTCGGCGGCCTGCAGGCTGGCCAGCCCCAGGTTCGCGGTGCCGCGCTGCCGGGGCACGTAGACGGCCAGCGGGATGAGGATGAGGGCGCCCACGAGCGGCCAGAACAGCCGGCTGGGGCCCTGCTCCACCTCGGCCTCCCGGAACTGCGGGAGGTTCGCGACCCAGGGACGGGACGCCTTGCTGACCTGTTCCCGGGTCACTTCGAGCAGCCCCATCTCCAGGAGGTCGGCGATGGTCTTGCAGGTGTCCAGCTCCTCGTAGCGGCTGATCTGCAGGACGTCCTGGATCGACTGGGCCTCGGTGAAGTAGGTCAGCACGGTCTCCTGCTCGTGGGTCAGCCCGGAGCTCCCGGCCACGCCGGGATCCTGGCCCTCCAGGATGCTGGAGAGGTCCTGGTCCATGTCCAGGCGCACCGCGCGGCCCGCCTCGGAGCGGTCCAGGGTGGTGTCCATCCCGGGAAGGCGCTTCTGCACCTCGGGCCACTCGTCCTGGATCCGCGCCGCTTCCATGAGCACCGTGTCCACCGGGATCGGCGGGAAGTGCTCGCGGTCCAGGTCCTGCGGCAGCATCGCCTCGAACCGGTAGTCCCCCTCCATCCAGCGGAAGGTCCGGTAGATGATCGCCATCGCCTGGTTGAAGAGGGCGTCCTGCAGGTCCTGGGGGGCGACCTTGCCGCTCTCCAGCAGCAGCGTGCCCATCCGCTTCAGGGTCTGGCGCTGGATCTTGACCACGCCGAGCAGTTCGTCGCCGGTGAGCCGGCCCAGGCGCACGAGCATGGCGCCGACGCGGTCCTCCATGCGGATCTGGTTGGAGTCGCAGCCGACGATCTCGCCCTGGTCGAAGAAGATCTTCACGAACTCCTGGCCCCGGGACAGGACCAGGGTGCCGCTCTTTCCCTGGATCTTGATCATGTTGAACAGGGAGAAGAGGTCGAAATCCCGGAGCGAGCCTTCAAGCGCCATCGTTCACCTCAGGACCGTCGGGGGAGCAGCTTGAGCCAGGACCGCAGGAGCAGCAGGACCATCAGGAAGATTCCCACGGGCAGCCAGGTGCTGGCCGGATCCGGAAGGATCTCGCCGGGATACCGGACCGTCCGGCCGGTGGCGAACACGAGCCCCGCCGCGAAGCAGAAGAAGAGGAACTCGGTGAACCCGGAGCGCGTCTCGCCCATGAAGCACTGGTCGGCGCCGGGCACCAGCACCAGCATCCCGCGGTGCATCCAGCGCTGCTCCCGCTGGTACTCGGCCACCTCGGCGATCTTCTTCTTGCGCGACTCCTGGTGCAGGCCGTCCTTCATCACGAACAGGTGGTGGCACTTCGGGCAGACGCTGGGGTCGGGGCTGTCGGTGGTGTGGAAGGGCTCGCCGCACCGGACGCACTGGGCCGGGTGCGCCAGGCTGAGGCTGCCCTTGAGGCGCTGGTGGAAGGCCAGGACCGCGACGATCGGGAGGGCGAAGGCGAACAGGTTGCCCAGGTTCAGCCAGGGGTTGCGCGGCGTGGCGCGGACCTCGCCGTAGACCTCCTCCAGGGCGCGGACGCGCTCCGGGCTGTCCGGCAGGGGCAGGGCGAAGGCGCGCTGCTCGCGCTTGGACCGGTTGACGGCCATCAGCTGCCCGTAGTGCACCGGATCGGCGTTGCGGCCCTCCTCGTGCTTGCCGGCGCCGGTGACCGTGTCGAGCCGCTCGAAGGCCATGATCGACTGGTTGATCAGCACCTCGACGTTCTGCGGGGCCTCGGCGAAGGCCTCGTCGAACAGCCGGCTGGCCTCCTCCTTGTTGCCCAGCTGGTAGTGCGCCACGCCGAGGTTGTTGGCCACCTCGGCGCGGTTCGGGTGGCGGCCCTTGAGCAGCTTGAAGGTCCCCTCCGCCGCGGCCCAGTCCTGGAGCTGCAGCTGCTCCCACCCCTTGAGGAATTCGCGGTCGCCCAGCGGCAGGATCTTCGCCACCCTCGCGAGGTCCTGCTGGCGCGGCTGCGGCTGCACCTGGAGGGCGAGCAGGCTGGGCACGGGCTGCTGGGCGGCCAGGGGCTCCATGCCTGCCAGGACCGGATGGACGATCTGCAGCGCCAGGATCGCCACGGAGATCTTCAGCTCGGGAACCGAGAGGAAGGGGACCAGCAGCCAGAGCCAGAACATCGCGGAAACGCCCGGATCCAGGCCGGCCACGACCGGGATCGCCAGGGCGACCGCGGTCACCCCGGCGCGCAGGGCCGGGGACCATCCTCGCCGCTCCAGGGGTTCCTCGAGGATGTGGCGGAGCACCCTCCGGTAGCGCAGGGTCATGGTCAGCGCCCAGCCCCACAGCAGCAGGGTCACCATCATGCGCAGCCACGCCATGTGCTGGACGATCCAGAGCCACCGGTGGGACTGGTCGTGAAGCCGGATGTTGTTGAGCTTGATGACCTCGGGGAGGCTGTTGATGTAGCCGCGCACACCCTCCCGCCGCTTGAGGGCGATCCGCGCGCTGAGGATGGTCGTGTTGTTCGGCGCCCAGCGCTCGGCCACGTCCAGGGCCCGGTGGCCGACCGCCGACTGGCCCTCCGAGCCGAGTTTGCGCGCCCACAGCGCCATGGCCTCGACCATCGAGATGACATCGGAGGTCCCGTAGTTCCGGCGCAGGAGGTCCACGTCCCCGGCGGCCTTCTCGATCAGGATGTCCTGGCCCGAGAGGATGGCCTTCTTGAGGGCCTCGGCGCGCAGGGCCAGGGCGATTCCGGGGAGGGGCTCCTGGGGCGCTGAAGCCGGGGGCGCCTGGACCGCTGCGTCGGCCGGGGCGGGAGGGGCGCCGGTCCCCGGTGCCGGCTGCGCGGAAAGCAGTGCCAGGCAGGCCAGGGCGGGGAGGATTCCAGCGAGCAGTCGCACCTAGGCCCCCGGTTCCGCGGTCGCGGCAGTTGGGATCACGTTCACCGCCCGCATCCGGAGCTGGTAGAGGATCTCCTCCATCTCGCGGGACTCCGCGTCGGTCCGGCTCCCGTCGGTCCGGGTCCGCAGGATTTCGAGGAGGTCGATGTAGAAGCGCCCGACCGCCGGGTTCGCCGGCGGCTGCTGCTGCAGCTGGGGATGGGGAACCCCGAGCGCGAGCAGGGCCTGCTCCGCCAGCAGGTGGACCAGCGCGGACAGGGACGGCTCGGGAAGCTGCTCACCCATGGGGACACCGGAGATTTCCGACAGCCTACCACAGCGGAACCCCAATCGCATGAATCTTTGGCCTTAACACCCGGGGGAGGGTCCGGCCCGGACCGTCCTTGTGGCGAAGGTCATAGCCGGGCTCCGCAACCGGTGGGAGCATACGGGAGGTGCAAACCCGCAGGAGTTACCCATGTCCAGCCGCAGCCTGAACCGGTTCATTCCCGTGCTCGTCGCGTCCGCCGCCGCCCTCTCCCTCCACGCGGACACCACCGGACGGATCGCGGGCAAGGTCACGAACAAGAAGGGCGAGCCCCTGGCGGCCGCGGTCGTGACGCTGAAGCGCACGGACATCTCCTGGACCAAGGTGCTCAGCCTGACCTCCAAGGGCGCGTTCATGCAGGTCGGGCTGGAGCCGAAGGAATTCGACCTCACGGTGAGCTGCAAGGGCTACGTCGATTCGGCCAAGCGGATCAAGATCCCGCTCGGCGACGTGATCACCGAGAACATCGTCCTGCTGACGCCGGAGGAGCAGCTGGCCGAGGCCCGGGCCGCCGGCAAGGCGCCGGTGGAGGACGCCGGCGTGGCCGCCGAGAACGAGGCCACCGAGGCCACCAACCAGGCGATCGCCTTCTACAAGGAGCGCAAGTTCGCCGAGGCCCAGCCCCTGCTCGAGAAGGCCCAGCTGAAGTTCAACCAGTCCATCGAGAAGACCAAGGACATGGAGGCGAAGGCCTCCCTGGTCGACAACCTGGCGACCTCCGAGCGGCTGCTCGGGATCGTCCTGGCGCACAACTTCGTCGCGGATCCGGCGAAGGCCGACCTGGCGGCCAAGGCCCAGCCCCTGCTCGAGAAGGCCCTGGCGAAGAAGCCGGACGACGCGTTCTCCCTCCAGGCCATCGTCGACCTCGCCAAGGCCCGCAAGGACGCCGAGCTCGAGAAGAAGTACAAGCCGGCGCTGGACAAGCTGGTGGGGCCCAAGCCCGAGAACGCCTACAACGACGCCGTGGCCGCCTTCAACGCCGGCAAGGCCAAGGAAGCCAAGGAATTCCTCCAGACCGCCATCAAGATCGACCCGAAGTTCGCCGAGAGCTACTACCTGATGGGCATGGTCGAGTACGGCAACATGAACCTGAAGGCCTGCAAGGAGTCGCTGCAGAAGTACCTTGAGCTCGAGCCCAACGGCAAGAAGGCTGCAGAGGTCAAGGAGATGCTGGCCGACCCGAGCCTGAAGAAGATCAAGTAGCGCGCTCCCCCCGCCGCATGGAGAAGGGCCCCGCGGGGCCCGTCTCCCTGCCCGGGCTCAGGCCAGCTCCAGGCTGATCGGGCAGTGGTCGCTGCCCTTGACGTCGGCGTGGATGGAGGCCTCCCGCACCGATCCCACCAGCGCCGTGCTGGCGAGGAACAGGTCGATGCGCCAGCCCACGTTCTTCTCGCGGGCGCCGCCGCGCTGGGTCCACCAGGTGTAGAGCCCGGGCACGCCCGGGTTGCGCTCGCGCAGCACGTCCACCATCCCGGCCTTCAGGTAGAGCTGGAAGTCCTCGCGCTCCTCGGGGGTGAACCCGGGGTTCTGCACGTTGTCCTTGGGCCGAGCCAGGTCGATCTCCTGCGGGGCGACGTTCATGTCCCCGGCCAGGAGCACCCGCCGCCCGTCCTTGTGCCGCTGCTTCAGGATCGCAGCCAGGTCCTTGGCGAACTTGCGCTTGAAGGGAAGCCGGGCCAGGCCGGCGCTGGCATTGGGGAAGTAGCCGGCGATGAAGCTGAGGTCGCCGCGGGTGGACTCGATCATCCGCCCCTCGGCGTCCACCTCAGGGATCCCCAGCCCCTTCCGGTGGCTGAAGCCCAGTTCCTTGCGGGCAAGCGTCGCGGACCCGGCGTAGCCCTTCTTGCTGCTCGACGGGAACCAGCAGACGTCGAAGGCGCTCTCCAGCTGCCGGCGAATGCCCAGGTCCACCTCCTCCCACTCGCAGCGGATCTCCTGGAGGCTGAGCACGTCCGGGTCGACAGCCTCGAGCCAGTCCATGAAGCCCTTCTTCAGGACCGCTCGGAAGCCGTTGATGTTCCAGCTGTAGAAGCGCACGCGCAACCTCGGCGAAAGGGCCTGCCGCCCCAGGCAGGATACGCACGGGAGGCGGATCCTGCGAGCCCCGGTCAGAGGCTGGCCACGAACCGCCGCAGGAGGCCTTCGCTCCGCCACTCGAGCAGCGGAAGCCGCCAGAGCAGGGGCCAGCCCTTCAGCCGCCCTTCCGCGCGAAGCCGGCAGCCGGCGCCTTCGGGCTCGGCGGAGAAGCGGGCGGTCTCGGTCAGGCCGCCGCAGCGGGCGGTCCACTGCAGGCCCGGAAGCTCCGCGGTCGGCGATGCGGACTCCTGCACCCAGCCTCCGCCCTGGCCCCGGCGGGGGCAGCAGACCGACAGCACGAAGGCCGAGGGGAGGCTGCCCAGCCGCGCCGCGACCACGTCGATCGGCGCGTTGGTGGTCGCCTCCACCCGGTAGTTCCAGACCGGCCGCTTCATCGATCGCCAGGCCTCGGGAACGGCGCTATTTGACGATGAACCCCGGCCGGGCGTCGTCCGGCGGCGCGACCAGGTAGGGGAGGCCGGCATTGTCGCTGGCGGCCAGCAGCATGCCGTGGCTCTCGATGCCCATCAGCTTGCGCGGCGCGAGGTTGGCGACCACCACCACCTGCCGGCCGGCCAGGTCCTCGGGCGCGTAGGCCTTGCCGATGCCGCCGACGATGGTGCGCAGCTCGAAGCCCAGGTCGACCTTCATCTTGATCAGCTTGTCGCTCTTCGGCACGCGCTCGGCCTCCAGGACCTTGCCGACGCGCAGGTCGGTCCTCGCGAAGGTGTCGTAGTCCACCGCCTCGCGCAGCGGCGGCACGTCCAGCGGCGCTGCCGCCGGCGCCTGTGCCGCGGCGGCGGCGTTCTCGAGTTCCTGCATCTCGGCCTCCTTGTCGATGCGCGCGAACAGCGGCTTCGGGTCGCCCACCGGCCCGGGCGCAGGGATGCGCCACTGCAGCTGGTCCAGGCGCTGGTCGGCGGCCCTGCCGGGCATCCCGATGCCTTCCCAGAGCTGCTGGCTCAGCTCGGGCATGACCGGCGCCACCAGCGCGGCGGCCACCCGCAGGGCCTGCCAGAGCTGCTCCAGCAGCTGGTCCAGCTGGGCCCTGGCCTGCGGATCCTGGGCCTCCTCCTTGGCGAGCTTCCAGGGCTGCACCTGCACGATCAGGCCGTCCATGCCGCGCAGCACGGTCCACAGGGCCTCCAGGGCCTCGTCGAAGCGGTTGGCCCTGCCGGCGGCCAGGAACCGCTCGACCAGGCGGCCCTCGCCGGGGGTCGGTTCCGGCAGCGGCGAGGCGGCCTCCGGAATCCGTCCGTCCCGGTACTTGCGGATCATCGAGATGCTGCGCGCGGCCAGGTTGCCGAGGCCGTTGGCGAGGTCGGCGTTGAGTCGTTCCATGAATCCCTCGTAGCTGAAGGCGCGGTCGTGGCCCACCTGCATGTCGCGCATCAGGTAGAAGCGCGCGGCATCGACCCCGAAGCGCAGCAGCTGCTCGGGCCGCACGATGTTGCCGAGCGACTTGCTCATCTTGCTTTCGCCCATCAGCCACCAGCCATGGGCGAGGATCGTCCTCGGCAGCGGCAGCCCCATGGCCATCAGGAAGGCCGGCCAGTAGACCGCGTGGAAGCGCAGGATGTCCTTGCCCACCAGCTGCAGGTCCGGCGGCCAGCCGCCTTCCGGGCTGCCGCTCAGGTAGTTCAGCAGCGCATCGAACCAGACGTAGACCACGTGGGCCTCGTCGCCGGGCACCGGGATGCCCCAGGAGATGGTGGTGCGGCTGATCGACAGGTCCTGCAGGCCGCCTTCGACGAAGCGCTTCACCTCATTGAAGCGGAAGTCCGGCTGCACGAATTCCGGATGCTCGGCGTACCAGGCCAGCAGCCGCTCCTGGTAGGCGCTGAGGCGGAAGAAGTAGCACTCCTCCTTGAGGGTGATCAGCTGGTGGGCGAGGCCCTGCGCCTGCAGCTCCTTGGCCTGGGTCTCGGTGACGTATGCCTCGTCGGAGACGCTGTAGAGCCCTTCGTACTCGGCCTTGTAGATGTCGCCCTTCTCGAGCAGCTCCTTGAACCGGGCCTGCACCACCGCCCGGTGGTCGGGGTCGGTGGTGCGGATGAAGCGGTCGTGGGTGAAGCCCATCCGCTTGAAGACTTCGTAATAGTTCGTCACCACCTCGTCGGCCAGGGCCTTGGGGGCGATGCCGCGGGCGGCGGCGGCCTTCTCGACCTTCTGGCCGTGCTCGTCGGTGCCGGTCAGGAAGTGGACCGGCTCCCCCAGTTGCCGGTGGAAGCGCGCCACCACGTCCGCCAGCACCGTGGTGTAGATGTGGCCGATGTGCGGACGGTCGTTGACGTAGTAGATCGGGGTGGTGATGCAGAAGGGCTTGGGCACGGCGACTCCGGACCCTCCAGTGTAGCGGCTGAGCGGTCAGTCCGCGCCGCGCCGCTTCCAGCAGCTCGCCAGGTGATCGTCCACCATGCCCACCGCCTGCATGAAGGCGTACACGATCGTGGGGCCGACGAAGCGGAAGCCGCGCTTCTTCAGGTCGCGGCTGAGCGCCTCCGCCTCGACGGTGACCGCAGGAAGGTCCGCCATCACCCGTGGATGGTTGACCCGCGGAGCCCCGCCGACGAAGGGCCACAGGTACGCCTCGAAGCTGCCGAATTCGGCCTGGACGGCCAGGAAGGCCGCAGCGTTGCTACGGGCCGAATCCACCTTGAGGCGGTTGCGGACGATGCCGGGGTCCTGGAGGATCCGCTGCAGGTCGGCGTCGGTGAGGGCCGCCACCCCCGCGGGGTCGAAGCCCGCGAAGCAGCGCCGGTAGGCCTCGCGCTTGCGCAGCACCGTGATCCAGCTCAGGCCCGCCTGCGCCCCTTCCAGGATCAGCATCTCGAACAGCCGCCGGTCGTCGTGGACCGGCACGCCCCACTCCTCGTCGTGGTAGGCGACGTAGAGCGGGTCCTCCCCGCACCAGGCGCAGCGGGGGCGTTCGTGGGCGGGCTTCACGGCAGGATCGGGCATGGGGCTGGCGGCGAGGGGCTGGAGGATATGGACCGGGCGCGGCGCCTTGCGCCGCCTCGGCTGGCCTCTGGCCTTCCGCCTCAAGGCCCCAGCCTGGGCGGCCGTCAGGCTTCCGTCACTTCCGCCTTGAGGATGCGGTCGTTGGCGCGGATCGACTGGACCACCTGGATGTCCTCGTCGCCGACGCACTGGCCGAAGACGGTGTGGACGCCGTCCAGGTGCGCCACGTTCCGGCGGTCGCCGTTGACCACGAAGAACTGGCTGCCGCCGGTGTCCTTCCCGGCGTGCGCCATGGACAGGGCGCCCAGCTTGTGCTGGTGCGGGTTGCCGGCCGTCTCGCACTTGATCCGCCAGCCCGGTCCGCCGGTGCCCGGCGTGCCCTTGGCGCCGGCCTTGGTGTGGGGGCAGCCGCCCTGGATGACGAAATCGGGGATCACCCGGTGGAAGGCGAGGCCGTCGTAGTAGCCCTCGCCGATCAGCCTGGTGAAGTTGGCGACGGTGCCGGGCGCTTCCTTGGGAAACAGCTCGAGGTTGATGTCGCCCTTGTCGGTGCTGAATCGGACGCGGGTCATGGGAGCCTCCTTGGACTGGGCCAGGATAGGCCAGCGGCGCGCCGCAGGGAACCCCGAGGGCGGCGGCGGCACGTGCGGGAGAGGGGCGCGGTGGCCCCGGCGCGGCATTCCCGGTAGGCTCGAAAGGCTGGAGGCAGGCATGGGCAGGTCCCTCGCAGGGCTGATGATCGTGGCGGCACTGGGCGGCCTGGGCTGCCGGAAGCCCGCCCTGCTCAAGCCGGCCAAGCCGGTCCCGCCGGGGGAGGTCCTGATCCAGTTCACGCGGGTGGTGAAGAGCGACCTGGAACTGTCCATCGACGGCACCCGGATCCCGGTGGCGATCGCCCGGAAGGGCGGCCGGCACCTCCGCATCAAGGGCCTGGCGGCGGGCAAGCACACCTACTTCCTCGCCAGCGCCACCCACGCCTTCGGCCCGGACCAGGGACAGTTCGAGGTCGGCCCGGAGCAGGGCGTCTTCCTGACCGCCTTCTCGCAGACCTTCAAGGCGGTGCTCTACGGGACCGGCGATCCCCTTCCGGCCGCCACCGGCCTTCCCGGCGTCAAGGCCACGCTGGAGCCTTGATGCCGCCGGGGCCGGCGCCGCTGCTGGCCTGCACCCGGGGCGGCGAGGTGCCGGTCGCGGGCCGGGGCACCGTCATGGACCGGTGCCTGGACGCGGGCCTGCCGGTCGCCTCCAGCTGCGACGGCCGGGGGGCCTGCGGCCGCTGCGTCATGACCATCCTCGAGGGCGGATCCGCGCTGACCCCTGCCGGCCGGCGGGAACGGCGCGTGCTGCAGCGCGACGGCCACCCTGCAGGGACGCGGCTCGCCTGCCGCTGCCGGGTGCTCGCTCCGGCCCGGGCGGTGCGGGTGCGGGCGGAGTACTGGTGAGGCGCGGACTGCGCTGGGCCACCCTGGGCCTGCTGGGCCTCGCGACCGGCGCCGCCGGGTTCGTCGCCTGGAAGGCCCGGGCCGTGGCGCGGGAGCTGGTGGACCCTCCCTTCTACCGCCCGCAGCCCCTGGCCCGGGTGGAGGCGACCTACCGGGAGCTGGCCGCCGGCGGGGAAGGCGATCCCGGCGGCACCTGGGAGTCCCGGGAGGTCGGCCGCCTGCAGCTGTGGCGGCTGCGCCGGCGCGGCCCGGTCCGCGGCACGGTGCTGCTCCTGCACGGCTTCGGCGACGACCGCTGGGGCACCAGCCCAGCCCTCAAGTGGTTCCCGGACCGGGACGCCGCGATCTTCACCTACCGCCGCCGCGACGACGCCCTCCGCGCCGGCGGACCGGCCCCGCCGGTCACCTTCGGCGCCCGCGAGCACGAGGAGGTGGTCCAGGTGGTGCGGCACCTGGAGGCCACCGGCACGCCCCGCTCGCGCATCCTGCTCCTGGGGCGCAGCCTCGGCGCCTCCGTCGGGCTGCTGGCCCTGCAGGCGCTCGAGGCCGACGGCGGCGGGCCGCTCGGCGGATTCATCTGGGAGGGCGCCCCGCTGTCCTCCCGCGACTTCGCCGAGCGCCTGGTGCGCGGCCCGAGGGACCGGTCCTGGCACCGCGCCGCGCCCTTCATCGGCGCCTGGGCCGCGGCGTGGGCGGGTCGCATGGGCGGCTACGACCCGGCGGACACCGACCTGCTCGCCCGGGTGAAGGGGCCCTTCGGCACCCCGTCGCTGTGCTTCCTCGCCACCCAGGACCGGCTCGCCCCGGCCGCCGGCCAGCGCGCCCTGGCGGCGCGCTTCCGCCGGATCCGCCTGGTCGAGGTGCCGACCTGGCACCTCAACTGCGCGCCGGTGCTGGGCAGCGGCTACGACCTGGCGATCCGCAGCAGCAGCGGGAGCTGGGCCGGTCCATGACGAAGGGCCCCGCAGGGCCCTTCGGCGCAGGCGTGGCCGGGCCTACTGGTCGAGCATGATCTTCTGCACGAGCTTCGGGGCCATCTCCTTGACGCAGGGCTCGAAGACCTTGTTCACGAGCGTCTGGTCGTACTGGAACTCGTTGCCGGTGCCGGCCACCTTGACGCCGACGTTGCTCTCCTTGTGCTCGGCCCAGGCGGTGCCGACGATCTCGCCGGTCTCGACGTCGATGACGCGGGCGTCGAGGCGGCCGTCGAAGGCGGTCTTCTTGATGTCCACGCTGCCGGCCACCGCGCCGGCCATGCCGCTGCCGGTGAGCTTGCCGACCAGGGCGCCGGCGCCCCAGCCGGTGCTGACCCCGGACTTCTGGTTGGCGAAGCGGGTGATCTTGCCGGTGATCATGTACTTCACGCCGAGCAGCTTGCCCAGCTTGACGGCGGTGGCGGTGTCGACCTCGCCGCTCTGGCCGAAGGCCTGCTCCTGGCGAATCTCGTTGAGGCGCTCGCGCTCGATGAGGCGGATCTTGCCGCTGCCGACTTCGCTGAGCTCGGTGACGAACAGGTCCTGGAGCACGCTGGACATGCGGGCCTGGCTTTCGACCCCCCAGTACCAGCCCCAGCCGCCCCAGCTCTCCTTGGCGGCCTTGAACTCGAGCACCGCCACCCGCGGACGCTTGGACTTCTCGGTCTGGGCCTGGAGGGCGGGTGCGAGGCTGAACAGGACGGCGGCGGCCAGCAGGATGTTCTTGATGCGCATGGGGGCTCCTAGGACGGGGTGCTGCGTGGAGACAGGATTCACTTCTCGTCGATCAGGCTGCTGCGGAGTTCCTTGCCCAGCTTGAAGTAGACCACCCGCTTGGCCGGGACCTTGATGTTCTCGCCGCTGCGCGGGTTGCGGCCGATGCGCGACTTGCGGTCGCGCAGGCGGAAGCTGCCGAAGCCCCGCAGCTCGACGCCGTCCCCCTTCCGAAGGGCGGCCACGATGCTCTCGAGGAACACGTTGACCAGCAGGTCCGCCTCCTTCTTGCCGATCTCCATGCGCTCCTGGAGGTGCTTGGACAGGTCGGCCTTGGTCAGGGTCTCGGGGGCTTCCATGGCTTCTCCGCTGCGTGGGACTGGGCGTACCCAATAGCTTCTCCATCCGGCGCCCGCGGTCAAGGGTCAAACACAATGGTTGCAAAAAAAAGAAACAGGTCGGGTATGACGGGCCCGGCCGGCGCCCCGGGCGGAAACGGCCGGGCCCCGCGGCGCCCGGGCCCGGCTGTGAGCGACCCGGCGCGCCCCTCACAACAACCCCTGGCC
>JAYRFV010000024.1:0-28448 GCA_041908165.1 Holophagales bacterium
CCCCGAAAGCACGCCCTCGAAGCGCTGGAGCCGGTCGCCAGCGGCCATCAGGCCCTTGACCGTGTCGATCACCGGCAGGCCGGCGCCGACGTTGGTCTCGTAGTAGAAGCGCCGGCGGCTGCGGGCGGCGGCCTCGCGGATCGCCCGGTGCAGGGCCAGGGGGCCGGCGTTGGCCTTCTTGTTGGCGCTCACCACGTGGAACCCGGCGTCCAGCAGCCCCGGGTACTGTTCCGCCAGCACCGGGCTGGCGCTGCAGTCGACGAAGGCGGCGACCTCCGGCCGTCGGCTGCCGATGAAGGCCTTGAGCGCCTCGACGTCGCTGGCCATGGCCGATGCCTGCAGCCGGGCGGCCGCCTCGCCGGGCGGCATGCCCCCGGCGTCCAGCACCATGCGCCGGGAATTCGCCACGCCGCACAGGCGGAGGTCGAGCCCGGCCCCCTTCAGCCCCGGGACCTGGCGCTCGAGCAGTTGGAGCAGCTGCGACCCCACCGTGCCCACGCCGAACAGGTACAGCTCCAGCGTCTCCTGGGTGCCGAAGTAGCGCCGATGCGCGGCCAGCAGGCCGCGCGGCCCGTCCTCGCCGGCGAGCACCAGCGAGATGTTGCGCTCGCTGCCGCCCTGGGCAATGGCGACGATGTTGCAACCGGCGTCGGCCATGGCCGCGGTGAAGGTCGCGGCCATGCCGACCCGGGTGCGCATGCCGTCGCCGACCGCGCTGAGGATGCCGAGCCCGCTGCGCAGGTCGACCTCCTCCACCATCCCGGCCTGCATCTCCGCCAGGAAGGCTTCGCGCAGGGCGCGGGCGGCACGCTCCCCATCGGCGGCGCGGACCATCAGGCAGATGCTCACCTCGCTGCTGCCCTGGGTGATCAGCACCACCGAGATCTCCAGCCGGGCGAGGGCGGCGAAGGCGCGCGCCGCCACGCCGGGGACCCCGCTCATGCCGGGGCCGCGCAGTTCGATCAGCGCCAGGCCGGGCAGCCAGGACAGCCCACGGACCCCGTGGGCCGGGGGCCCGGCCTTGGCGCGCACGAAGCTGCCGGGCAGCTCCGGGTGGAAGCTGTTGCAGACCCGCACCGGGATGCCGCGCTCCCGGGCCGGGGCGATGGTCTTGGGGTGCAGCACCTTGGCGCCGAAGTGGGCCAGTTCCATGGCCTCCTCGAAGCTCAGCTCCGGCAAGGGGAAGGCCTCCGGCACCAGCCGCGGGTCGGCGCTGAAGATGCCCTCCACGTCGGTCCAGATCTCCAGGAGGCCGGCCTCCAGCGCGTGGGCGGCGATCGCCGCCGACCAGTCCGAGCCGCCCCGTCCCAGCAGCACCGTGCGGCCGCGGGCGTCGCCGCCGAAGAAGCCCGGCAGCAGCAGCAGCCGGTCGGGACCCTCGCGGAGGTCGGCGAAGGCCGCGTGGATCGCCTCCATGCGCGGGTTCGCCTCCATCGGGTCGCCCTCGCAGAGCACCCGTTCGCGCGGGTCGAGCAGCCGCACTGGCAGGCCCCGGCCGCGCAGGAAGGCCGCCAGGATCGCGCAGGAGGCGCGCTCCCCGAAGGCGCCGAGCATGGCCCGCACCGGCCCGCTGCACTCCTGCAGCAGGCTCACCCCGCGCAGCAGCTTGCCCAGTTCCCGGGCCAGGGCCGCGAGGGTCTCGTTCAGCCCGGTGCCCTCCAGACCCAGTTCCGCGGCCAGTTTCAGGTGGCGCTCGAGGTAGGCGCGTTCAGCCGGTTCGGGCTCCTCACCGCGGGAGGCGGATTCGGCGGCCTCCACCAGCAGGTTGGTGACCCCCGACAGGGCCGAGGCCACCAGGCAGACCCGCTCGGTGTCCAGGGCCGCGGCGGCCAGGTCGGCGATCTGCGCCATCCGCTCCGGACCGGCCACGGAGGTCCCGCCGAACTTCATCACGCGCCAGGGCTGCTGGGGGCTGTTCATGGCTGCACCTGAAAAAGGAAGGCCCCGCGTCGCGGGGCCGGTCGGGGAAGGGGTTGCGTCCTAGACCGGCAGCGCCGAGGTGGTGCCGATGGTGGTCAGGCCCGTGCCCAGCGCGCAATGCGCCGAGGGGACCGTGATGGAAGGCATCGAGGACATGCACCTAAGATCCCGGATCGCCCCGGATCCGTCAAGGCGTGGTGCTACCCTCGAATCCCCGGAGGTGCCCCATGTCCTTGATCCTCGGCCATCGCGGGCTTTCGGTCGCGCACCTGGAGAACAGCCTGGAGGCCTTTCGCGCCGCCCTGGCCGCCGGTCTGGACGGCTTCGAACTGGACGTGCAGCCGACCCGGGACGGCGTGTGCATGGTGCTCCACGACGAGACCCTCGAGCGCACCGCCGCAGGTGGCGGCGTACTCCGGCAGATGAAGGCCTCCGACCTGCCGGCCCTGAACAACGGCGAGCCGGTGCCACGCCTGGTGGATGTCCTGGAGCTGCCGGCCCGGCTGGTCAATGTCGAGCTGAAGGGCGAGCCCGGCTGGAAGCAGGCCCTGGCCGCGGTGGAGGCCGCCGGGGCCCTGGACCGGGTGCTGTTCAGCAGCTTCGAGCACAGCGAGGTGCTGCAGCTCTGGGCCGAGTGCCCCGAGGCCCGCTGCGGCTTCCTGTGGGAAGCCGGGGAGGCCATGGAACTGACCGACGACGAACTCGCGGACCTGCCCTCCGCGCTCTGCCTTCACGTGCCGTTGAGGGCCGTACTCGACCGGCCGGCGTTCTGGGCCCCCCACGCGGCGCGCCTGGCCGTCTGGGGCATGCGCTCCGCCGCCGAGGCGAGGCAGCTGCCCTTCGAACCGGCTGTCGTCATCGCGGATGGTCGGTAGGGGGGCGATCCAGGTTCCGGACCAGCCGTCCCAGCCAGGCGCCGCTGCCCAGCCAGAGCGCGGAGACGCCGACCGCCGCCGGGGCCGCAGCCAGCCCAAGGGTGGCGAGCGCCGTGGGCATCCACACGCCCAGCAGGTCGCCGCCGCGGTAGACGAAGGTGTCGATGAAGGGCTTGGCCTTGTAGCGGTCGTCCGGTTCGAGCGGGATGTAGAGGGTCTCCCGGGCCGGACGGTCCACGGCGTAGTGCAGGCCGCGGCGGGCCACCTGGAACACCGCCAGGGTGGTGAACGCCGGCCAGGCGGCGAGGGCCGCGAACCCGCCCAGGGTGAGCGCGGGCAGCAGCAGCAGCACGGCCGGGACGCCGGCGCCGCGGATCAGCCGGCCGGCGAGGAACAGCTGCACGCCCAGGGTCAGCAGGTTGGTCCACAGGTCCAGGCGGGCGAAGGCCGCCGCCCGGGCGGCCTGGTCCTTGAACGCCGCGGCGACGATCCGGCCCTGGGCCAGGTAGAGCAGCGTCGAGGCGATGGTGAACAGCAGCAGGTAGACCGAGATGAGCCGAAGGTAGGGCGAGACCGCCACCCGCCGCAACCCCTCCAGCGGGCCCGGCCCCGGCTCCCTCGGCCCCCCGGCTGCCCGTCCCATGCCGAAGCGGTCGGCGAGGGTCTGGACGCACTTGACCGCCGCCTCCAGCACCACCGCCGAGAGCAGGATCAGGGCCGGCGGGCCCAGCCGCGGCCGGCCGCTGAAGGCCTTCAGGCCGGTCATCAACGCCCCCGCGAGCCATGCCCCGGCGATGGCGCCCAGGGTGCCGCCGACCGCGATCACGCTGAACAGGCGCTTGCCCTGGGCCTCGCTGAAGCCGTCCGCCATGAAGGCCCAGAACACCGAGACCACGAACAGGTTGAACACGCTGAGCCAGATGTAGAACGCGTACCCGAGCCAGGTGCCGGCCGCCGGGAACAGCACCAGGGCGAGGGCGAACAGCACCGCGTTGACCTCGAAGAAGCGGTAGGCCGCCGGAATGAAGCGCCGCCGCGGCAGCCGCGACACCAGCGCGGCGAAGGCCGGGTTCGCCACCAGCATCGCCAGCAGGGTGCCGGTCATCAGCCAGGGCAGGCTGTCGGCGCCGCGGGCCACGCCGAAGGCCTCGCGCATCGGCCGCAGCAGGTAGTAGCTGAGCAGCAGGAGGAAGAAGTACAGGGCCGACACCAGCAGCGGCCGGGCTTCGCCGGGTTCCAGCAGGAGGGCGCCGCCGACGACCCTGGCCAGGCGCGACGGGTTCGGGACGGGTTCGGCCATGGCGGAAATGCTCCTTGCGGTGGCGGGTGGTTGGAGTATACATAAAAACACGAGGTAAAAACCCCGTCCCTGGAGGCGTCATGTCCATCCACCGTCGCGACTTCCTCGCCCTGGCCGCGGCCACCGGCGCCACTGCAGCCTTCGGCCTCGCCCCCAAGGAGGAGAAGCCGAAGAGCCTGCGGATCCTGGTGCTGGGCGGCACCGGCTTCCTCGGGCCCTCGACCATCGAGGTGGCCCTCGCCCGCGGCCACAAGGTGACCATGTTCAACCGGGGCAAGACCCGCCCCGACCTGCTGCCGGGGGTCGCCCGCCTGCAGGGCGACCGCGACCCGAAGAAGGGCGATGGCCTGAAGGCCCTGGAGAAGGGCGAGTGGGACGTCGTCATCGACAACAGCGGCTACTACCCGCGGATGGTGGGCGCCTCCGCCGAGCTGCTGGCAAAGCGGGCCAAGCGCTACATCTACATCTCCAGCATCAGCGCCTACAAGGAGCCCAGCCCGGTCAACGGCGACGAGACCGCGCCGCTGGCGACCATGCCGGACCCGACCCTGGAGACCATGGGCAAGCAGTACGAATACTACGGCGCCCTCAAGGCGCTGTGCGAACAGGCCGCGGAGAAGGCCATGCCGGGCCGGACCTGCGTCGTCAGGCCCGGCTACATCGTCGGCCCCGATGACCCGACGGGCCGTTTCACCTACTGGCCGGTGCGTCTCGACAAGGGCGGCGAGGTTGCCGTTCCGGGTGCGCCCACCGACCCGATCCAGATCATCGACGTCCGCGACCTCGGCGCCTGGCTGGTGAAGCTGGCCGAGGACGGCACCGTCGGCGCCTTCAACGCCTGCGGCCCGGACCGGTCCCTGGCCTGGGGCGAGGTGATCGGCGCCTGCCAGAAGGCGGCCTCGGAGAAGAGCACCCTGGCCTGGATCCCGGCCGCCTTCCTGCTCAAGCGCGAGCAGCACGAGGGCTTCCCGATCTGGGCGCCGGCCGAGGGCGAGACCAAGGGCTTCCACACCTGGAGCAACAAGCGGGCGATCAAGGCCGGCCTGCGCTTCCGGCCGGTGGAGGCCACCGTCAAGGACACCCTGGCCTGGTACAAGGGCCAGCTCAAGGTGGAAAAGGGCCGGGTCCGGCTGGCCGGCCCCGAAGCCGACAAGGAAGCCAAGCTGATCGCCGAGTTCAAGGCGGCGAAATAGGCCGGAGGCTGGAGGCCTGCACGACGCGGCCCTCCGGGGCCGCGTTCGTCATTGACCTCCAGCCTCCAGCCTTACAGTCCGCAAAGTGTGATTCCGGCCTCCCGGGCGCCGTGGTGAAATCTTGGATTCCCGCGCCGGGAGGGTCCGTGCGTCCCCTGCCGGCGGCGCCACCAAGGATGCCGACGGAGAGCCGCCATGGCCGTCAACCTCAAGGGCCGCAGTTTCCTCACCCTCATGGACTTCACCCCGCTGGAGGTGCGCTACCTGCTCGACCTCAGCCGCGACCTCAAGGCCAAGAAGCGGATGGGCGTCCGCAACGAGCTGCTGAAGGGCCGGAACATCGTCCTGCTGTTCGAGAAGGCCTCCACCCGCACCCGCTGCGCCTTCGAGGTCGGCGCCCTGGAGGAGGGCGCGCACGTCACCTTCCTCGACTCCAATTCCAGCCAGATGGGCAAGAAGGAGAGCCTCGAGGACAGCGCCAAGGTGCTGGGCCGCTTCTATGACGGCATCGAGTACCGCGGCTTCAGCCAGGAGGTCGTCGAACTGCTGGCGAAGCACAGCGGCGTGCCGGTGTGGAACGGCCTCACCGACGTCGACCACCCCACCCAGATCCTGGCCGACTTCCTGACCATCGAGGAGCACTGCGCCAAGCCGCTGGACAAGGTGAAGCTGGTGTTCTGCGGCGACATCCGCAACAACATGAGCTACGCCCTGATGTACGGCGCCGCCAAGACCGGCATGCACGTGGTGGCGCTGGGTCCAAAGGAACTGGTCCCGGACCCGGCGGTGCTGGCCCGCGCGCGCGCGGCCGCCCAGGAGACCGGCGGCCGCATCGACGTCACCGACGACGTGGAGGAGGCGGTGAGGGGCGCCGACGTGCTCTACACCGACGTATGGGCGAGCATGGGCGAGGAGGACCAGATCCCCGAGCGGGTGCGGCTGCTCACCCCCTACAAGGTCACCATGGAGATGGTGCAGAAGACCGGCAACCCCGACGTGCTGTTCCTGCACTGCCTGCCGGCCTTCCACGACTTCGAGACCAAGCTGGCCAAAGAACAGAAGGCGCTCGGCCACGACATCCGCGAGGTCACCGACGAGGTGTTCCGCAGCCGCCACAGCGTCGTCTTCGACGAGGCCGAGAACCGCAAGCACACCATCAAGGCGGTGATGGTCGCGACGATCGGGTAGCCCGGTCCCGGAGGGTGGTGCTATGGTGGGTCCCACCCACCCAGGAGAGAGCATGCGCGCCATCGCCCTATCGGCCTGCTTCGCCGTGATCGCCGCCGCCCAGGATCCCGGCTACAGCGGGGTGTTCAAGTACGTGTCCGACTCCGGGATCGAGGCCGCCATCGAGGCCGCCGTGAAGGACATGAACTTCGTCAAGCGGCCGATCGCGCGCGGCCGCCTGAAGGACACCAACCCCGCCTACCAGAAGGTGACCTTCGCGGTCTCCGCCCAGGAGATCTCGGTGCAGTACGACGCCCGCAACCCGATCAAGGTGCCGGCGGACGGCCGGGCGGTGCCCTGGACCCGGGAGGACGGCAAGACCTTCCAGGTCTCCGCCCGGATCGACGGCGGAAAGCTCACCCAGACCTTCAAGAACGACGAGGGCGAGCGCACCAACGTCTGGCAGCTCGGCGCCGACCGCAGGCTCAGCCTGGGCGTCACCGTGTCCAGCGCCTCCCTGCCCAAGCCGCTGTCCTACAGCATCGTGTTCAAGGGCGCCTGAGCCTCAGGCCCGCTCCAGCACCTCGCGCAGGACCTCCTTCAGGCGGTCGAGCCGGAACGGCTTCTGCAGGAAGCCGTCGAGCCCTTCGGCGGGGCCGAGGCTGCCCTTGGGGTCGTAGCCGCAGAGCAGGATCACCCTGGCCCCGGGATCCTGGCTGCGGATCTCCCGGAACGCTTCCAGGCCGTCCATCTGCGGCATGCTGAGGTCCATGAGCACCAGCCTGAACGGGCCTTCCCGCTGGTAGCGGGCCACCGCCTCGCGGCCGTGGGCGGCCTCGACCACCTCGAAGCCGAGGCTGCGAAGCAGGGGCGCGATGGCGTGGCGGACCTCGGCCTCGTCGTCCACCAGCAGCAGCCGGCCGTGGCCCGTCCAGGGGGTCCGGGCGGCCTGGCTGGCTGCGGCCTCGTGCGTCGCGGTGCCGGGCTTGAAGTGGACGGTGAAGGTGCTGCCCGCCCCCGGGCTCGATTCGAGCTGGATGCGGGCGCCGTGGCTGCGCAGGATCCCCTGCATGGCGCTGAGGCCGAGGCCCCGGCCGGAGGCCTTGGTGGTGAAGAAGGGATCCCAGATCCTCGACTGGACCTCGGGACCCATGCCGCAGCCGTTGTCGCTGACCGCGAGCGTCACATAGCGGCCCGGCGGGATCGGCTCGCGCTGGATGTCCAGGACGCGGGCCCCGGCGGGAATGTCGCGCAGCCCCGTGACGATACGGATCCACCCGGTGCGCCCTTCCAATGCATCCGAGGCGTTGATGACGAGGTTCATCACCACCTGCTGGACCTGGACCGGATCCGCCAGGATCAGGTCCAGGCCCGGTTCCAGGCGGGTCTCCAGTTCGGCCTTCCGTGAGCACGACACCGCCAGCAGCTTGGCCATCTCCTCCACGGTGCCGTTCAGGTCCAGCGACACCGTGTCGGACCGGCCCTTCCCGGCGTAGGTCATCAGCTGGCGGGTCAGGTCGGCGGCCCGCTGGACGGCGCCGTCGATGCTCGCCAGGAACGGGGCTTCGGCGCGTTCCCCGACCTGCAGCTGAGCCATGGCGACGTTCCCGGAGATGATCGCGAGCAGGTTGTTGAAGTCGTGGGCGATCCCGCCGGCCAGCACGCCGAGGCTCTCGACCTTCTGCATGTGCCTCAGGACCGCCTCGTCGCGCTCCCGCTCCGCCAGCATCCGCGCGTTGTTGAGGGCCACCGCCGCGGCGTCCGCCAGCCCCTGCAGGACCCACAGTTCCGGCTCCCCGAAGGGCCGGCCGTCGAGGGTGTCGTGGATCTCGAAGCAGCCGAGGAGGCCGCCGCCGCGGTCGAGGATCGGCACGTCGAGGAGGCTGCGGAAGCCGAGCTCCCTCTGGATCCAGGGGAGGACGTGCGGATCGCCGGCGGCGTCGTTCGTGAGGTAGGGCGCGCCGGTCTCCAGCACGTGGCCCGGCACCCCCTCTCCCGGCCCGAAGCCGAGGTCGACCGGAATCCAGGCTTCGCCCGTCCAGTACTCCGAGAACCGCACCTTGCCGTCCCGGTACAGGCCCGCCGCCCCGGCGCGCGCACCCGTGAGCTGCAGGGCGGAGCGGACCAGCTTGCGGAAGACGGCCGGGATCTCCAGGTCCATGTTGAGGTCCCGGCTGGTGCGCAGGAGGACCTCCAGCTGGGCCTCGCGACGCTGCAGCCGTTCCTCGGCCAGCTTGCGTTCGGTGATCAGCGTCCGCAGGGCGATGAACCGCTCCGGCCTCCCGTCCTCGCCCAGCCAGGGCACCAGGGTCGCGTCCACCCAGTAGATCGATCCGTCCTTGGCGCGGTTGCGGATCTCGCCCCGCCAGACCCGGCCGGCCTTGATGGTCTCCCAGAGGTCCTTGAAGAAGGCCTTCGGATGGTGGCCGGAATTGACCATCCGGTGGTCCTGGCCGAGCATCTCCTCGCGGCGGTACCCCGACACCTGGCAGAAGCGCGCGTTGACGTCCAGGATCCTGCCGTCGAGGTCGGTCACCGCGTAGATGGTGCTCTCGTCCACCGCGTACTTGAGGTCCTGGTAGTTCTTCAGCAGGGTCCAGAGGTGGTGCTCGGCGTGCTTCTGCTCGGTGATGTCCCGGGCGATCGTGGAGTAGTGCGCAGGCTGGCCGGGGTCCGGGCGGTGCCCGAGGATCACCTGCGACACCGGGATCTCGTTCCCCTGGGCATCGAGGAAGGCGCTCTCGCCCCGCCAGAGCCCGGATTCCTGGGCCGCGGGCAGCCCGGCCGTGCGGACCCTCTCTGCAGCCCAGGGCGGATGGAAGTCGGCGATCGTGGGCGCCGCCAAGGCAGCGCCCCGCAGGCGCGCCATGGCCCGGTTCATGTAGACGATGCGGCCCTCGGCGTCGGCCATGCCCACGAAATCCGAGGTGGCCTGGAGGATCTCCAGGAGGCGGGCCAGCTCCGGGCCGGAAGGCTGGTCCGTCGTCGCCCCCTGCACCGTGACGCAGGCGACCCCGGCGTCGAGGTCCAGGATGTCAACCTGGAGGTCCAGGGTGGTTCCGTTCCGCTGCGGCACCCGGTGGAGCGGGCCCGAGGGCCCGGTCGAGGCAGGCCCCAGCAGGTCCGCGAGGGGGACCTGGTGCAGGTCGTCCAGGGAGCGGTCCAGCATCTTCTGGAGGGCCCGGTTGGCCTCCAGCAGCCGGCCGGTGCCGCGGTCGAGGAGACCCAGGCCCACCGCAGCCTCGGCGTAGGCCTGCTGGCGGAGCCGATCCCGATCGCGGGCCGTCGGCTCAGGGCCGGGGTCGGGACGTTCGTCGGTTCCGGTTGCCATGCACACCTGGGTTCCAGCGTCGGGCGCTGCGGGCTCCCGACGCCAGACTATCGGCAGGACCTTGGCCCGTCTTGAGGCTTGATCTCAACCGAGCCCGACCACCAAAGCGACCCCGAGGGTCAGGAGGACGACCGCGCCGAGCTTCTCGCCGGTGAGCGGTTCGGCGAACAGCCAGCGGCCCACCAGGACGGCGCTGGCCATGCCCACGCCGCGCTTCACCACCTCGATGAATCCCACCGGCGCGACCCGCAGCGCCTCCAGCTGAACCGCCAGGGCGGAGGCGCCCACGACGACCGCGGCCGCGCCCAGCCCGGGCCGGCGAAGCAGGGCCCGGGCTCCATCCGCCATGTCCTTCAGTGGACTCCGGACCAGCATCCACGCCAGGATCGGGACCGCGACGACCGCGGTGAGGGCCGGCGCGTACCAGGCTCCCACGCCCCGCTGCAGGGCGACCTGGTCCAGCATCGCGGTCGCGCTCCAGAGCGTCGCGGCCAGCGTCATGCGCCCCACCCCGGGCTCACGCAGGTAGGGGCCGAGCCCCCTCCAGGATCCACCGGTGATGCCCAGCAGCAGGGCCCCGGCCACCACGAGGGCGGAGCCGGCCCACTGCATGCCGGAAGGCACCTGGCCGCGGAACACCCAGGCCAGGAGCGTGGCGATGACGGGCGTGAAGCTCAGCAGCGGGATGGTGAGGCTGATCGGCGAGCGCCGCAGGGCATCGAGGAAGGCCAGCAGGGCGAGGACGTTCAGAAGGGCGGAGGCGGCGAAGGCCGGCAGCGCCGCAGGGGCGAAGCGGAAGGGCTCCTGGCCGGCCGCCCACAGGGCCAGCAGGGGCGCCTGCGCCACCGGCAGCCAGAGTCCCAGCTGCAGCGGACGCACGTCCCTGGCCAGGCCCTTCCGGACCGCATCGAAGCAGGCCCAGGCGAGGGCGGAAGCGAGGGTCAGGAGGAGGCTGTAGGACATGGTGAACACCATAACCGGCCACCCGCCCGCGGCCTCGTGTGGCGATGGTGGCCACCCTGGTTCCCATTGCCGACCTGGCGGGCCCGTTCGGAGGCGGTTTCCTGGGCGTCACCCGAGGGACGTTGACAGGAGGCCCGGGCGGGGATAATCGAGAGGGGTGCGGTTTCGTCCAGGTAACTTCCAGGCCCGGCGCCGGCGCCCCGTTTCTCCGGAGATCCCGAAGGTGCACGCCGCCCCCCGCCCGCTGGCCCGCGCCGCTGTCCCGGTGCTGGCGGCCCTGATGCTCGCAGGCGGCTGCACGCGGATCATCACCCGGGCCGCCGGCTCCGCCCTGGTCGCGGACGGCACCCTGTTCGCCGCCGAGGATGATCCGGAACTGGTGCGGCAGGCCCTGCCCTTCGGTCTCAAGACCCTGGAAGGCCTGCTGGCCAAGGCACCCCAGGACGACCGCCTGCTGCTGGCGGCGGCCAGCGGCTTCGCCCAGTACGCCTATGCCTTCGTCCAGCAGGAGGCGGAGTTCCTGGCCGGGAAGGACCCCGCCGCCGGACGGGCCGGCCTGGCCCGCGCCCGGCGCCTGTACCTGCGCGCCCGGGACTACGGGCTGCGCGGCCTGGAGGCCCGCCACCCCGGATTCGCCGCCGCCCTTGCGGCGGATCCGAAGGCCGCCCTTGCCCGCGCCCGTCGCGAGGACGTGCCGCTCCTGTACTGGACCCTCGCGGCCTGGGGAGGCTGGGTGGCCCAGTCCAAGGACGACATGCAGGCGGTGGGCCAGCTGCCCCGCGTGGAGGCCCTGCTCGAGCGCGCCCTCGTTCTCGACGAAGGCTGGGACGGCGGCAGCCTGCACGAATTCGCCGTGACCTATCACGGCGCCCGCGGCGACCACGCCCGCGCCCGGAGCCACTTCGACCGCGCCCTGGCCCTCGGCTCCGGAAACCGGCAAGGGCCCCGGGTGGCCTTCGCCGAGACCGTCTGCGTCGCCACCCAGGACCGCCGCGCCTTCGACCAGCTGCTGGACCAGGCGCTGGCCTTCGACGCCGACCGCGTTCCCGCGCACCGCCTGGCCAACCTCGTCGCCCAGTCCCGGGCCCGCTGGCTGAAGGCGCGCGCCGAGGACCTCTTCCTGTGAGCCCCGCCGCACCCCCGAGGCACCGACCATGAACCGACCGCTGCATTCCGTCCTGCACACCTTCGCCGCCACCCTGCTGCTCCTCCTTCTCGGCGGGCCGCTGGCGTCCCAGGCGGTGACCTTCAAGCTCGGCACCCTGGCCCCGGAAGGCTCGACCTGGCACAAGCTGCTGCAGGAGATGGGCGAGAAGTGGAGCGCCGCCTCGGGCGGCAAGGTCAAGGTCAAGATCTACGCCGGCGGCGTGGCCGGCAGCGAGGGCGACATGGTGCGGAAGCTCCGGGTCGGCCAGCTCAATGCCGCGGCGCTGAGCGTCATCGGCCTGCACGACATCGAGAGCTCGCCGCAGGCCCTGGCCGCGCCCGGCCTGATCGCCGACGAGGAGGAGTGGAACGCGGTCTTCGCCGAGGTCGCGCCCCGCTGGGAGAAGCGCTTCCTCGACAAGGGCTACGTCACCCTGGCCTGGGGCGACACCGGCTGGGTCTACCTGTTCACCCGGCGGGAAGTGAAGTCCCCGGCGCAGATGAAGGGCCTCAAGGTGTTCGCCTGGGCCGGCGACCCGGCCTCGGTGGAGGCCTGGCGGGCGGCCGGCTTCCAGCCGGTGGTGCTGTCCTCCACCGACGTGCTCCCCTCGCTGAGCACCGGCATGATCGACGGCTTCACCAACACCCCCATCCTGGCCTTCACCGCGCGCCTCTACGAGCAGGCCAAGTTCATGTACGGCGCCCGCTGGGGACGGCTGCCGGCCGGCACCATCGTCGCCAAGGAGGCCTGGGAGAAGGTGCCGAAGGAGCTTCAGCCGAAGCTGCTCGCCATCGCCCGCGAGGTCGGCGCCAAGGTCAATACCGAAGTCGGCCGCCTGCAGCGCGAGGCCCTCGAGCAGATGCGCCGGAACGGACTCAAGGAGGTCCCCCTCGCCGAGGCCGACCGCGCCGCCTGGCAGCGCCTGCAGGAGCAGAGCTGGACGACCTTCCGCGGCGGCATCACCAGCGCCGAGGCCTTCGACGAGGTGAAGGCGGTCCGCGACCGTCACCGCGCCGCCAAGGGCCGCAAGTGAACGGAACCGCACCCGCAGCCATCGCCTGGCCGCGCCGGCTCCTGCGCCGCACCGAATCGGCGGCAGTGGTGGCCATCCTGCTGCTGATGGCCCTGCTGCCCGTGGCCGAGAGCCTGGTGCGGCGCTTCACCGGGCTGTCCATCCCGGGCGCCTCCCTGTACGTCCAGCACCTCACCCTGTGGGCCGGGTTCGTCGGCGCCCTGCTGGCCGCGGGCACGCAGAAGCACCTGGCCCTGGCGACCGGCACCTTCCTCCCCGCGTGCCGCTTCCGCGACGCCGCCGCGGTCTTCGTCGGCGGGCTCTCCGCCGGCACCTGCGCGCTGCTGGCCTGGGCCAGCGCGGTCATGGTCCGCGCCGATGCGGCCCAGCCCCGCGCCCTTCCCGGCGGCATCCCCGAGTGGGTGAGCGAGTTGGTCATGCCCGGGGCGCTCGTGCTGATGGCCCTGCGCTTCGCCCTGTGGGCGTCCGACCGGTGGGGCGGGCGGCTGGCGGCGGCGGGCCTGGGCCTGCTGATGGCCCTGGCGGGCCCCGCCTGCTCCGGCAACCCGGCCCTGCTGCTCTGGCCGGGGTCGGCCGCGATCCTGGCCGGCCTCCTGCTCGGCGCGCCGGTGTTCGTGGCCATGGGCGGCCTGGCCATGCTGCTGTTCTTCTCGGCCGGCACGCCGATCGCGTCGGTTCCGGTGGAGACCTACCGGCTGGTGGCCTCCTCCACCCTGCCCGCGATCCCCCTGCTCACCGCCGCCGGCTTCGTCCTGGCCGAGGGCGGTGCCTCCCGGCGGCTGCTGCAGCTGGCCCGGGCCTTCCTCGGCTGGGCCCCGGGCGGGGTGGCGTTCATGGTGGTGGTCGTCCTGGCCGGCTTCACCGCCTTCACCGGCGGCTCGGGCGTGACCATCCTTGCCCTGGGCGGCCTGGTGCTGCCGATGCTGGTGGAGGAGGGCTACGGCGACGGCTTCAGCCTCGGCCTGGTGACGTCCTCCGGGAGCCTGGGCCTGCTGTTCCCGCCGAGCCTTCCGGTGATCCTCTACGCCGTCGTCGCCGGCGCCAGCGTGGAGAACCTGTTCATCGCCGGGCTCCTGCCCGGGCTCCTGATGGTGGTCCTGGTGGCGGCGATGGGCATGGTCGTCGGCGTCCGCCGCGGCGCCCCGCGCCAGCCGCTGGTGCTGGCCGAGGCTGGCCGGGCCCTGTGGACGGCGAAATGGGAACTGGCGATACCGACCCTCGTGGTGACCTCGGTGTTCACCGGATTTGCCACCCTGGTGGAGGCGGCGGCGCTGGCCCTGATCCTGGCGATCGTGTCGCAGGCGGCGGTGTTCCGGGACCTGCGCCTGCGCCACGAACTGCCGGAGGTGCTGGTGCGCGGCTCCGCCCTGGTGGGCGCGGTGATCCTCCTGCTGGGCATGGCCATGGGCCTCACCAGCTTCCTGGTGGACGCCGAGGTGCCGACCGCGGTGCTCGCCTGGACCAAGGCGCACATCCAGAGCCCGACCGTGTTCCTGCTGGTGCTGAACGCGGTGCTTCTGGTGCTGGGCAGCGTCCTGGAGATCTATTCGGCGGTGATCATCCTGGCGCCCCTGCTGGCCCCGCTGGCCCTGGCCTACGGCATCGACCCGCTGCATC
Organism: Holophagales bacterium; assembly: GCA_041908165.1. Lineage (GTDB taxonomy): Bacteria > Acidobacteriota > Holophagae > Holophagales > Holophagaceae > JACQZU01. The sequence continues at coordinate 14,547 of JAYRFV010000024.1, forward strand.
TCGGCATCGTGTTCCTGGCCAACCTGGAACTGGGGTTCCTGTTCCCGCCCATGGGGCTGAACCTGATCCTCGCCTCGACCCGGTTCGGCCAGCCGCTGACCCGCCTGTGGCGGGTCACCCTCCCCTTCCTGCTGGTGCGGGCGGTGGGCGTCCTGCTGATCACCTACCTTCCTGCCCTCACCGTGGGCGCGCTTGCCAAGCTGAAACCCGCTGCGGCCAAGCCGGCCGCGGTCGGAATCCCCACCCCCTGACCCGAGGAACCTCATGCCCGACGCCGCCGTGGAGACCCGCGAATTCAAGAGCGAGCTCCGCCAGATCCTCAGCATCATCACCCACTCGCTCTACTCGCATAAGGAGATCTTCCTCCGCGAACTGCTCAGCAACGCCAGCGACGCCATCGACAAGATCCGCTTCAATTCGCTGCAGAACGAGGCGCTGCTGGGCGGCGACAACGACTGGAGGATCAAGCTGACCGCCGATCCGGCGGTGGGAACCCTGACCGTGTCCGACAACGGCGTCGGCATGACCCGCGAGGCGATCATCGACAACCTGGGCACCATCGCCCGCTCCGGCACCCGCGAGTTCCTGGACCGGCTCAAGGAGGCCGAGGCCGCCACGCGGCCGGAACTGATCGGCCAGTTCGGCGTCGGCTTCTATTCGGCCTTCATGGTGGCCGATCGGGTCACGGTCCTTTCCCGCGCCGCCGGCGAGCCCCACGCGGTGCGCTGGCAGTCCGACGGCCTGGGGGAGTTCACCGTCGCGCCGGCGGAGCGGGCCGGCCGCGGCACCGATGTGACCCTGCACCTGAAGGAGGACGAGAAGGAGTTCCTCCAGGACTGGCGGATCCGCTCGGTCGTGAAGCAGTTCTCCGACTTCATCGAGCATCCGATCGTCATGGACGTCGAGAAGAAGGGCGAGGATGGGGCCCCTTCCGTCTCCGAGGAGACGCTGAACTCCCGCAAGGCCCTGTGGCTGCGCAGCAAGGCCGATGTCAGCGCAGAGGAGCACAACGCCTTCTACCGGCAGATCTCCGCGGATTTCGACGATCCGGCGAAGGTGATCCACTACGCTGCCGAGGGCGCGCTGGACTTCAAGGTCCTGCTGTACATCCCGAAGCGGAAGGGCTTCGACCTGCAGTTCGGCGAGGCCAAGGTCGGGCCGAAGCTCTACATCAACCGGGTCCAGATCATGGACCACTGCGAGCAGCTGCTGCCCGCCTACCTGCGCTTCGTGAGAGGGGTGGTCGACTGTTCCGACCTGCCGCTGAACGTCTCCCGGGAGCTGCTGCAGCACAACCCGTTGCTGGAGCGGATCCAGAAGAGCGTGGTCAAGAACGTGTTCCAGGCTCTCGGCGACCTCCGCGACTCGGACCGCCCGGCCTACGAGGGACTGTTCCGCGAACTGGGCGGCATCCTCAAGGAGGGGCTCGGGAGGGACTGGGGGAACCGCGAGGGGATCGCCGACCTGCTGCTGTTCGAGACCCTGCAGGGCGGCAAGGACCGGCTGGTGACCCTGGCGGAGCACGTCGCGGCGATGCCGGGGGAGCAGGCGGACATCTACTACCTCACCGGCGAGGACCGCACCGCGGTGGAGCACAACCCGGTGCTGGAGGCCTACCGGGCCCGAGGTTGGGACGTGCTGCTGCTCACCGATCCCATCGACGGCTTCGTCTTCCCCGGCCTGCCTGACTACAAGGGGAAGGCCCTCAAGGCCGCCGACCGCCACGCACCGGAATTGCCGGCCGAGGAGAAGCGCCGCGCGGAGGAGGCCGCCGGGGCCTTCCAGCCCCTCCTGGCCAGCCTCAAGGGCGCCCTGGGCGAGGTCCAGGACGTCCGCCTCAGCACGCGCCTCAAGGAGAGCGCCGCCTGCCTGGTGGCCGGCGAAGGCGCCCTCGACGCCCACATGGAACGGCTGATGCAGCGGCTCGGGAGGGGCGAAGCCGACAGCGCCCGGATCCTGGAGCTCAATCCCGAGCACCCGGCCATCCAGGGCCTGCTCCGGCTCCACGCCGCCGACCCCGCCGACCCGCGCATCGAGGCCCACGCGCGCCTGCTGCACGCCCAGGCGGTGCTCGCCGAAGGTTCGCGGCTGGCCGATCCCCAGGACTTCATCCGGCGGCTCAACGACCTGCTGGTGAAGGATTCCTAGCATCCGGGCGCCGGAAGGCGGCGGAGGCGCGAACCCGGGTTCAGTGCTGCCGCGCCAGCAGGTTCCGGCCCTGGACCATGCAGGTGCCGTGCTTGATGTGGTGCTCGAACTCGTGCCGGAACTTCTGCAGGGCGCTCTCCACCGGTCCGCAGGCGGCATCGCCCAGGGGGCACAGGGTGCGCATGCCGATGCGGGGCGTGAGGCTGGTGAGCAGGTCCAGGTCCTCCATGCGGCCCTGGCCGTGCTCGATGCGGTGCAGGATCATCTCCATCCAGTTGCAGCCCTCCCGGCAGGGGGTGCACTGGCCGCAGCTTTCGTGGGCGTAGAAGCGGGCCAGGCGGAGGGTCACCTGCACCATGCAGGTGTCCTCGTCCATGACGATGATGCCCCCGCTGCCGGCCATGGAGCCGCGCTCCTTGACCGAGTCGAAGTCCATGGGGCAGTCGAAGTCCTTGGCGTCGAACATCGGGCAGCTGGAGCCGCCGGGGATGATCGCCTTGATCTTCCTCCCGTTGGGGGTGCCGCCGGCCAGTTCGTTGACGATGAAGTCCAGGGGCGTGCCCATGGGCAGCTCGTAGATGCCGGGCCGCTTCACATGGCCGCTCACCCCGAAGATCCGGGTGCCGGTGTTCTTGGGACGGCCGATGGCGGCGTAGGCCGCGCCGCCCATGCGCAGGATCGGCGGCACCGCCGCAAGGGTCTCGACGTTGTTGATGGTGGTCGGCTGGCCGAAGGCGCCCTTGGAGGCCGGGAACGGCGGCTTCACCCGCGGTTCGCCGCGACGGCCCTCCAGGCTGTTCAGCAGGGCGGTCTCCTCGCCGCAGATGTAGGCGCCGGCGCCGCGGTGCACCAGGATGTCGAAGTCCCAGCCGGTGCCGAGGATGTTCTTCCCCAGGTAGCCGGCGTCGCGGGCTTCCTGGATGGCCGCCTCGGCCTTCTCGATCAGCCAGAGGAACTCCCCGCGCACGTAGATGAAGCCGAGCCGGCACTGCATCGCCCAGCCGGCGATGATCATCCCCTCGATAAGCTGGTGCGGGTTGTACTCCATGATCACCCGGTCCTTGAAGGTGCCGGGCTCGCCCTCGTCCGCATTGCAGACCACGTAGCGGGTCAGTTTCCGCTCGGGCGTGTCCTTGGGCATGAAGGACCACTTCAGCCCGGCCGGGAAGCCGGCGCCGCCGCGGCCGCGGATGCCGCTCTGCTTGACCTCCTCGGTGACCGCCGCCGGCTCCATCTGCAGGGCCTTGCGCATGGCCGCGTAGCCCTCGTGCTTCTGTTCGTAGACGCTGCGCCTCCAGTTGTCCAGGTCGCCGGCGCCGCGCAGCATCAGGTTCGGGAACTTGTCTGAGCCGAAACCGGGGAAGGTGTAGGTCTGCAGGTCGGGCTTGGTGCGGATGGCGGCCATGTCAGTCCTTCCCGCTCAATGCGCCCAGGGGCGGTATTCGCCGCGCCTGCAGGCGTCGAGGATCTCGCCGAGCTTGGCCTCGTCCACATACTCGTCGTAGACGTCGTGGTTCACCTGCACGCAGGGGCCGGTGCCGCAGCCCGCCAGGCACTCCACCTCCTCGATGCTGAACAGGCCGTCCTCGGTGGGTGGCCCACCGGGCTCGACGCCGAGTTTCGCGCTGAGCTTCTCCAGCAGTCCGGCGCCTCCGTTGAGGGCGCAGCTGAGGTTGGTGCAGACGTGGATGTGGTACCGTCCCACCGGCTTCTTCTGGTACATCGTGTAGAAGGTGGCCACACCGAAGACGTGGCCCTCGGGCACGCCCAGCGCCCGGGCCACGGCCTTCATCGCCGCCAGGCTCACGAAGCCGAACTCGCGCTGGGCGATGTGCAGGGCCGGTAGGGTGGCCGCCAGTCTGTCGGGATAGCGGGCGGCGATCGCCTGGATCTCCTCCAGCGCCCCTGCGCTGAATTCCTTGCGCTCGCTCTCCGGAAGCCGCTGGCCGGGGGCCAGGGGCTGCTCGCTGGTCTCGGGAGGAAGGGGATGGTTCATGGCCACGCTCGCGAAAGGCCAGTTTAGCCGGGAACCCCGCGGATTCCTCCCCCTCGCCCGGCAACAAAAAGGCGGGGCCCCCCGGGACCCCGCCCTTCAGTCTCCCGTCCCGCTCAGAGCCGCTTGTGCGTCCCGTCGCAGAACGGCTTGCTTCCGGAGTGCTTGCAGTTGCAGAAGGCGACCTTGCCGGACTCGGCGAATTCGCACTTCAGCGGGCCAAGGCCGCTGCCCTTGTGGCTGCCGTCGCAGAACGGCTGCCCCTTGGAAAGGCCGCAGGCGCACCAGTACTTGCTTGCACCGGCTTCCACTTCGAGCACGGCCGGCTTCCTGTCGAAAACATGGGGTTCAGCCATGGGGCCTCCTCGGGCGGGCCGGGTCACTGCTTCCCGGCTTCGATGTTCAGTTCGATCTCGACCTCCTCGCCGACCACCGCCGGACCGTACTTGATGCCGTAGTCCATGCGGTTGACCTTGAGAGCGCCGTCGATGAACCCGGCAAGGACGGTGCCGGGCTTCATGCCCGGGCGGGTGCCGGCGTTGGTGATCGGGAAGGTGACCTGCTTGGTGACGCCCTTCATGGTCAGGTTGCCGGTGACTTCAAGCTTGCCCTTGGCCACCTCCTTGACCGCGGTGCTCTTGAAGGTGATGGTCGGGTACTTGTCGGTCTCGAAGAAGTCGGCGCTGCGCAGGTGCTTGTCGCGCCCCTCGTTGTCGGTGTTGACGCTGGCGGCGTCGATGCTGACCTCGACGCTGGACTTGCCGATGTCGGCGGTGTCCACCTTGATGACGCCTTCGAACTTGGTGAAGCGGCCGGCGGTCTTGGCCACGAAATGGCGGACCTTGAAGCCCACCTGGCTGTGCACGGCGTCGATCTTGTAGACGTCCTGGGCCAGGGCGGGAAGGGCGATGACGGCCAGCAGGGCCGGGATCAGGGAGCGGGTGCGCATGTGTCCTCCTTGGGATGTCGCGATACCCCGAAGGTAGGTCGGCCAGATTCATGTTGCAACATTTATTTTGCCTCCGGCGCCAGAAATGACTACGCTTTGCTGAGGAAGAGATCGCCATGGACCTGCGCGCCGAACTGCTCATCACCAAGCCCCTTCAGCCGGGACACGAGGTCGCCCTCTCTCTGCTCCTCACCCGGGAGATCGCGTCCTGGTACATGGACGAGCGGATCTTCAAGCCCAGTGGCATCTCCGACCAGCAGTTCAACGTCCTGCGCATCCTCAAGGGCGGCCCGAGGGAAGGCTACCTGGTGTGCGAGGTCAAGCGAAGGATGATCTCCCGCAACGCCGACGTGCCCAGGCTCGTCGACCGACTGGCCCGGCAGGGGCTGGTGCGCCGCAGGTCGAATCCGGCCGACCGCCGGGGGACCCGCATCCAGATCACCGCCAAGGGGATGGCCACGGCCGAAGCGATCGGTTCACCGCACGCCGAGGCCATCGGCAGGATGGCGGCCTGCTTTTCGGATGCCGAGCGGCAGACCCTGGTCGACCTGCTCGGGCGCCTGCGCGACCGCCTCCGCGCGGACATGGAGGCTGAATCAGCGGTGACACCCGCAGGCGGGCCTGCTCCCCGCTGAGGCCCTTCCCCCTGACCGGCTCGGTTGCCTGACCCCGGGCCGGCCTCATCGCTTCTGGTTTTCAGCGGTCGAGCTCTCCGGCAATGACATTCATGGCGCCCAATTCGGCGATGGCGTCGGCGATCAGGCGGCCTTTGACCTTGGTGTCGAAGCTGCTGAAGATCGGCAGGCAGGGGGGACGCACGCGGATCCGGTAGGGGCTCTTGCCGCCGTCGCTGACGATGTAGAAGCCCAGTTCGCCGTTGGCGGCCTCGGTGGCGCTGTAGATCTCGCCGACCGGCATGTCGATGCCGTGCATCACCAGCTTGAAGTGGTGGATCAGGCTCTCCATGCGGGTGTAGACCTTCTCCTTGGGCGGCAGGGCGATCTTGTAGTCGTCGACGATGATCGGCCCCGGTTCGAGCCGGTCCAGGGCCTGGCGGATGATCTTCAGGCTCTGCCGCATCTCCTCAGCGCGCACCAGGTAGCGGTCGAAGACGTCGCCGGTGGTGCCCACCGGAACGTCGAATTCGAACTGGTCGTAGCCCATGTAGGGCTCGGTCTTGCGCAGGTCCTGGGCGAGCCCGCAGGCGCGCAGGCAGGGACCGGTGTAGCCCCAGTTCAGGGCGTCCTCGATGCTCATGGCGCCGACCCCCTTGGTGCGGTCGTGCCAGATGGGGTTGCGGGTCAGCAGCCCCTCCATCTCGTCGATGGCCCGCTCGCAGTCCCCGAGGAACTTCCGGCAGAGCGGCTCGAATTCCGGCGGGATGTCGCGCATCAGTCCGCCGATGCGCGTGTAGCTGGTGTGCAGGCGCTGTCCGGCGGACATCTCGAACAGGTCGTAGATCGTCTCGCGCTCCTTGAAGAGGTAGAGGAAGGCGGTGAAGGCGCCGATGTCGACGGCGTTGATGCCGACGCACACCAGGTGGTCGCCGATCCGCGCCAGCTCGGAGACGATCACCCGCAGCAGCTCGGCGCGCGCCGGGATCTTCACGTCGAGGAGCTTCTCCACCGCGTGGCAGTAGCCGACGTTGTTCTGCATGGAGCTGCAGTAGTTGAGCCGGTCGGTGAGCGGGATGAACTGCTGGTAGCTGAGGTTCTCGCCGAGCTTCTCCACGCCCCGGTGCAGGTAGCCGATCACCGGCGTGGCCTTCTGGATGAACTCACCCTCCAGCTCCATGACGATGTGCAGGGTGCCGTGGGTGCTGTTGTGGGACGGCCCGAGGTTGATGATCATGCGATCGCCGTCGCGCTCGAGGGAGGGGGTCTGAAGGGGCGTCTGCATGGCGGCCTCAGTCCTGGAGCGAGCGGGCGTCGCCGGCGTAGCTGGTGCCGGTGTCCTGGTTGCAGAAGATGTCCCCGCCGTCCAGCGGGTAGTCCTTGCGCAGCGGGTGGCCCGGGTAGTCCTCCCACATGAGCAGCCGGCGCGGGTCCGGATGGCCCTCGAAGCGGATGCCGAACAGGTCCCAGACCTCCCGCTCGTACCAGTCGGCGGTGGCGAAGCGGCTCACCAGGCTGGGCAGGGACTCGCCGTCCGCCACCGGCACCTTGATCCGCAGCCGTTCGTGGCTGGCCAGGTTCAGCCAGTGGGTGACCACGTCGAAGCGCGGCGTCCGCTCCGGCCAGTCCACCGCGGTCAGGTCCACCAGCAGCTGGAAGCCCTCGCCGTGGATGAAGTCCACCAGTTCCAGGTAGCGCTCCCGGGAGACGACCACCGTGGCGTCCCCGCGGAAGGAATGGCCGTCGAGGATCGCGCCGTGCAGCTGGGTGTCGATGCGTTCGAGGATCATGGGAGGTACTCGGAGAAGAAACATGCAACGCAGAGGCGCAAAGGCGCAAAGGGACCCGGCTGGTTTTTCAACCTTTGCGCCTCTGCGTCTTTGCTTTGAAAAATTTTCATTTTTTCCTTAGAAAATCGCTTGCTGGCCGTCCTGGCCGGCGGCGAGCACCATCTGCCGGACCGCCTGGTAGGTGCTCAGGGAACCGGCCCGCTGAAGCTCCTCCTGCCGGGCGAAGCTCTCGTAGAAGCGCTCGATGTGCTCCTTGCGGGCCTTGAGGCTTTCCTTCTCGATCATCTCCTGCAGCTTCATCACGCCGTAGATCATGCTCTCGGGGCGGGGCGGGCAGCCGGGGACGTAGACGTCCACCGGCACCACCCGGTCGATGCCCTGGAGGGTGGCGTAGGTGCGGTACATCCCCCCGGAACTGGCGCAGACGCCGACGCTCACCACCCACTTGGGCTCGGCCATCTGGGCGTAGATCTGGCGGAGGACCGGGGCCTGCTTGTTGGTGATGGTGCCGAGCACCAGCAGCATGTCCGACTGCCGGGGCGAGAACCGAAGCGCTTCCGCCCCGAAGCGGCTGAGGTCGTATTTCGACGCCATCATCGACATGAACTCGATGGCACAGCATGCGGTGCCGAAGGGCAGCGGCCAGAGGCTGTTCTTGCGGGCCCAGTTCACCACGGCGTCGAGCCGCGTGGTCATCACGCCGTCGTCGATGCTCAGCTGGGCCATGTCAGTCCTCCCACTCCAGGGCGCCCACGCCCCAGACGTAGATGTAGCCCACCAGCAGGGTCGCGAAGAAGGCCAGCATGGGCCAGAAGGTGCCAACGTTCTGCTTGTACTGGACCGCCCAGGGCAGCAGGAAGGCCGCTTCCACGTCGAACAGGATGAACAGCATGGCGGTGAGGTAGAACTTCACGCTGTAGCGGTGCCGGGCGCCCTCCTGCAGGGGCGGCACCCCGCACTCGTAGACGGTGAGCTTGGCTTCCAGCGGGTTGTGAGGCTTCAGCCCGAGGCGGGCCAGGGTCCGCCCCGACACCAGCAGGATGATCCCCGCAAGGACCACCCCCACCAGGAGCAGGATCAGGACGGGAAGGAACATTCCGACAGGGCTGGACATAGGCGATCCGAAGGAAGGGAATCCGAAGGATCCATGCTACCAGGGGCGGGGGCCAGCTTACTTCGGCTTCGCGTTCTTCGGCGTCCCGTCCTTCTCCAGGTACTTGTCCGGGTTCTTCTGCAGGTCCTGGCCGCAATCCATGCAGCAGACCCGGTAGAGGCGGCCCTTGACCACCACCGTGGGGCTCTTTCCCGATACCTTCATGGGGCAGGTCGGGCACAGGCCGTTGGTGGCCGGGGCGGGATCGGCGGCCAGGACCAGGACCGGAACGAGCAGCGGGGCAAGCGGCACGGGGACCTCCGGGTCTGCCCTCCCATCACACCCGAAAGGGGGCCGGGCGTCCATCGCCCCCCGGAAGGGCCCTAGAAACCGAGCCGCGCCAGGAACTGCAGGGTCCGCGGCTGAAGGTGGTTGCCGGCCGTGGCGAGGGAGCCCACGTTGTTCACCCAGATCATCGGCTGGGCGTTCCCGGCATTCAGCACCTCCATGGCCAGGCGCAGGCGCACGGCGTCGAACCTGAACATTTTGGCAACCGCCAGGTCGAGGGTCGCCACCCGCGGCAGTTCCCGCTCGCCCCGGCGGGTCCCGGGGGCCAGCACGTTGTCGCCGGAGACCGCCACCAGGGCGCTGTAGCGCAGCCCGGATCGCACCACCAGGACGCCGGACAGCTCCGTGTCCCAAGGCAGGGCGGCACTGCCGAAGGCCTTCCAGGCGTGCTTGACGCTCTCGTTGAGGGGGCCGTCGTAGCGGTCGGACCGGTAGTCCTCGCGCAGGCTGGGAATGGACGCGAAGCCGGTGTTCCTGCCGGTGACCGTGCTGACGTTGCCCACCTCGCTGTTGCCGCGCAGGTCGCCGAGACTGCAGCTGACCTGGATCCGGTGGCCGCCCTCGAAGCGCCGGTGCGCCGTCAGGTCGAAGCCGGTGAAGTCGCGCTTGAGGCCGGGCAGGTTGCCGATGTAGCGCTTGCCGGCGGAGGCGTTGGCGAGGGCGTCGAATTCCGGCAGGTAGCCGTAGGCCGGGTTGTAGGTGTCGATGAGGTCGCGAACGACCTTGCGGGTGATGACCGCCTCCAGCACCCAAGTACCCAGGCCCGGGACCGGCTGCAGCCGCTCGCCGCCCAGCTGCACCAGGTCGGTCCGCGCGGCCCTGAGGTCCGGGTCCACGGCCACGTTCTTCACGCCCTGGGTGCCGGTGCGCTGCCAGCTGCGCCAGGCCGACAGGGAGGGGATCCACACCTGGCGGTCGAGGACCGGGCCGCCGGTGGTGGCGCCCGCCGCGGTGAGCGCCCCCGGCGTCGGCGGGCTGTAGATCCGGCCGGCGTAGGCGAACAGCCGCAGCTCCCCCTTGCCTCCGGGGTCCCAGGAGGCGCCCAGCCTGGGGCTGACGAGGCTCTGCCGGTAGAGCCCGCGGCCATCCTCGCCTTCGACCTCGGCCCGGTCGATGCGCAGGCCCAGGTTGAGCGTCCAGGAACCGTCCAGGCGCCAGTCGTCCTGGGCATAGAACCCGGCCAGGGTCTGCGTGAGGGGGCTGCCGTAGTCTTCCAGCCCGGCCAGGGTGCGCTGGTAGAGGTAGCTGGCCCGCCCTCCCACCAGCAGCCCGCTCACGGGGCTGGCGGTCGTCAGGCTGTCGACGGCAGCGTAGCCGAAGTCGCTGCCGTAGAACCCGGCCAGCCCGGCGCGGATGGCGGCCAGGTCGCTCGCGGCCGGGCCGGCGCCCCCGGCGGCGCGGTCGATGTAGGACAGGCCTCCGCTGGGACGGCGGTAGACCGTGGTGAAGCTGGCGCGCAGGCCCTGGAACCCGGCCTTGACCTGGTGGGCGCCGGCGAAGAGCGTCGCCTCGCTGCGAAGGCTGAGGTTCCTGAGGCGCTCCAGGCGGTCTTCGGCGTAGGCTCCGAAGCCCTCCTTGAGGGGCGCGTCCAGCTGGGTCCTGGACGGTCCGGCTCCAGGCTGGGCCGGGTACCAGCGGAACTCGGTGCGGTGCAGGCCGAGGGTGTTCTCCCACACCAGGTTCGGCCCCAGCGTGGCCACGTGCTTGGCCAGCCAGCTGCTGCCCCCGCGGTTGCGGCTGCCCAGCTGCTCGTCCTTGAGGGCGGCATTGGCGGGATCGTCGAAATTGGCCTGGATGACCGGGTCGCCGAAATAGGCCAGCTCCAGGCGATGGTCGGCGGCGGCCAGCCAGGTCAGCTTGACGAAGCGGTAGGAGCGGTCCTCGGCGAGGGTCCGGCGGTGGGCGGCCGACCCGGGAGGGGCGATGTTGTCGATGTCCTGGTCGGTGAGCTGGCGGTTGAAGGCGGCGAAGAAGAACAGCCGGTCCGGCAGGATCGGGCCGCCGAGGGTGAGCGCCCACTCCCGGGCATGGGTGGCGCGTTCCTCCGGGTTGTTCACCTTGCCTGCCTCCGGACGGGCATTGAGGCCGCGCCAGATTCCGCTGGCCATCAGGGATCCCTGGAAGCGGTTGGTGCCGGTCCGGGTGACCATGCTGAAGGCGCCGCCCGAAGCGAACCCGATCTCGGCCTTGTGGCCGCCGGTGGTCAGGGTCTGGCTCTCCAGGATCTCGCTGCTGAGGTTCAGGCCGAAGCGGCCGGTGGAGCCGAGGTTGGTGGGCATGCCGTCGACGAGGTAGGCATTGGCGTCGAGCATCGAGCCGAGGACCACCGGCTCCGGCTTGCCGCTGGGGGTGACGCCCGGGACCAGGTAGCTCTGCTCCAGGTAACGGTGGGGGGCGAAGGGCAGGCGCTCCAGGTCGCGTGCGTCGAGGGTCGTCTGCACGGCGACCGAGCTGCTCTCGACCCGCAGGGGCGAGGCCTCGACCGCGACCGTGGCGCCCTCCCCGTCGCCGCGGAGGAGCACCTCCGCGCGCTCGTCGGCCTTCAAGACCAGCACCCGCCCGCGGATCCGGTAGGCGCCCGGGATCAGCCCGGCCGCCACCGCCACGCCGTCCGGACCGGTGCGCAGGTCTCGGCGGACCGCCCGTTCCAGGGACTCCAGCGCCAGGGTCCGTCCGGCCAGGGGGGCCCCGCCGGCATCGACGAGCTTCACCCGCAGGGTCGCCTGGGTCTGGCCCCAGACGCTCCCGGCCACCAGCAGGACCAGCAGGGACGCTCGTTCCCATCGCATCGGCGGGTTCCTTTCAACACAACAGGCCTGGGTGAACCGACATTTTAACCACCAATAAAAAGATACCCAATTCGTTGTTTTTCAATGCTTTGCACGGGGAGTCTAACCTGGGTCCCGCGGCGGCGGTTCCCTGGGCCGGCGGGAATTCCAGGTAGAATCCACCCTTCGCCGAGGATGGGATGAGCGACCTGCAGTTCCGCGTGAAACAGATGATCATCGAGCGCCTCAAGCTCGAGGGGATGGCGCCCGAGGATATCGATGCCCAGGCGCCCCTGTTCGGCGAGGGCCTGGGCCTGGATTCCATCGATGCCCTGGAACTGGTGCTGGCCATCGAGCAGACCTTCGGCGTCAAGATCGAGGACGAGGCCTCGGGCATGCAGGCGTTCCGCAGCGTCGAGGCCCTGGCGGCCTTCATCGCCGCCCAGGGCAAGGGCTGAGCGGCGGGGGCCTCTGGAGTCCGGAGCCTGGAGGCCGCAGACTGGATCCGATGCCCGCCCCGATCCTTGCCCACCTGCCCCACCGGAGCCCGTTCCTGCTGGTGGACCGTGTGCTGGAGCGCCAGACGGGGGTCCGGGTGGTGGCGGAAAAGCTCGTGGGCCCCTCGGACCCGGTCGTCGGGAACCCGGGCGGAGCCCCCGGCCTGCCCGCCCCCCTGCTGCTGGAGATGCTGGCCCAGGCGGCCGGCTTCCTGGAGGCCGGAAGCCTGCATGGACAGCAGATCTACCTCGCCGGCATCCAGGATGCCCGGTTCCACGGCACGGCCCGGACCGGCGACGTGCTGCGCCTGGAGGTCCAGCCGGAGGCCGCCTTCGGCGCCATCACCCGGATCGCCGGCGTCGTCCGACGCGACGGCGCCCTGCTCTGCTCGGCCAGCCTGCTGCTCCGGCGGGGGGGAGTCGCCCCGTGAGGCGCGTGGTGGTCACCGGCCTCGGCTTCGTCACCAGCGTCGGCCTGGACGCCGACCACACCTGGACCGCCCTGCTTGAGGGGCGCCACGGACTGCGCCGGCTGTCGGTCCTGCACCTGCCGCTGGAACCCGCCCAGACCGCCGGCGAGGTGGACCTTCCGGAGGGCCTCCTGGAAGCCCCGCGGAGGACCCGCGGCGAACGCATCGCCCTGCTGGCGCTGGAGCAGGCCCTGGCCCAGTCCGGGGTGCGCCTGGAGGCGGTCCCGCCGCAGCGCATGGGGGCCTTCCAGGGCGCCGCGACCACCGGCATCCCCTCCGCGGAGGACTACCTGCTCGCCCGCCGCCGCGGCGAGCGGGGGAATCCCGTGCTTCCCGTGCACCAGACCCCGGCCGCCCTCACCGACGCCCTGGCCCACCGTCTCGGCGCCGCCGGCCCCCGGCGCACGGTCATGAACGCCTGCAGCAGCAGCGTGCTGGCCCTCGGCCTGGCCTGGGAGCGGATCGCCGCCGGCGAGCTCGACCTGGCGGTGGCCGGCGGCGCCGAATGCTTGGCGCGGATGACCTACGCCGGCTTCTCCTCGCTCAAGGCCATGGACCCGGAGCCCTGCCGGCCCTTCTCCCGCGACCGCGCCGGCATGAACCTGGGCGAGGGCGGCGCCCAGTTCCTGCTGGAGCCCCTGGAGCAGGCCCGGGCCCGCGGCGCGGAGATCCTCGCCGAAGTCTGCGGCTACGGCGCCAGCCTGGACGCCCACCACCCCACCGCGCCCCACCCTGAAGGCCAGGGGGCGGTGCAGGCCATGCGCCAGGCGATGGCCTGCGGCCGCCTGGATCCCGAGGACATCGACCTGGTGAGTGCCCATGCCACCGCCACACCGGCCAACGACGGCGCCGAGTGCCGGGCCATCCGCACCGCCCTCGGCCCCGCTGCCGACCGGGTCTCGGTGACCGCGAGCAAGGGCCAGTTCGGCCACTGCCTCGGCGCCGCCGGCGCCATGGGCGCCGCGGTGGCCGTGCTGGCCCTGCGGCACCAGGTGGTCAGCCCCACGCTCCGCCTGCAGGACCCGGACCCCGCCTGCGACCTGGACTGCACGGCCAACGAGGCCCGGGAACGGACGGTCAGGGCCGCGCTGGTGAACGCCTTCGCGTTTGGCGGCAATAACGGCTGCCTGGCCCTCCGGCGCTGGGAGGGACGTTGACCGTGAACGCCTTCGCCCTCCATCTATCGCACGCTCCACGGGAGCGTGCTCCCGATCGCTTGCCCCTTCGGGGAC
>JAYRFV010000025.1:0-1678 GCA_041908165.1 Holophagales bacterium
GATGGCCACGCTGCCGACGCCATCCCAGACCGGGTTGCCGGTGGCCATGGTCAGCAGGACGGCGGCCAGGGCGATCACCAGCCCGACCAGGGCGGCGAAATCCTCGGCGAGCACCACCACCAGCTCCGTGCTGGAGGACTGGCGCAGGAACCGCACCAGCGGCCTCGCCCCCCGCTCCGCCCGGGCGACGCGGAGGGCCCCCGCCATGGAGACGCCCTCCAACGCGATCGCGAACACCAGGAGACCCACGGCCCAGGGAAGGTGGTGCGGCTGCTCGGGGTGGCGGATCTTGTGGATGCCCTCGACCACCGAGTACAGACCGCCCACCGAAAACAGCAGGAGCGCCACCATGAAGCTGGCCACGAAGGCGGCCTGGCCGCGGCCGAGGGGGTGCCGGGCGTCCGCCGTGCGCGCGCCCTGGCGCATCCCGATGAACAGCAGCACCTGGTTGGCGCAGTCGGCGAAGGAGTGGATCGCCTCCGTCAGCAGGCTGGAGCTGCGGGTGAGCAGGTACACCCCGACCTTCGAGACGGCGATACCGAGATTGGCCGCGAGGGCCAGGGCGATGGCGCGGGTGGATCCGGCGGACATGCCTCCAGCATAGAGGCCATTTCAGAATGAGGCGTGTCCGCGCGCAAGGCGCCGGGAAAGCGGGACAAGGAAGCCGAGGTTCCGGCGATGCGGGACATCGCGGACCGAGGCTGACGCAGGATCGCGCCGCCCGCCGCCCCGTGCCCTCTGGGTTGGGGATCAGCCGGGCGGCCTCAGTCCTTCTCGACGTAGACCACGTCCCCGTGGTCGCCGCTCCGGCGCTGGGTCTCGCGGATCACGGTCCGGTCCACGCCCAGGGCGGCGAGGGCGCTGCGGATCGCCCGGATCCTGGCCTGGCGGACCTTGTCGGGGATCACCCGGTCCTCGGGGATGGCCAGGCTCCAGCGGCCGCCCACGCCCCAGGCGCGGACCACGCCCTGGAGCTTCTCCCGGCCCTTGGGGCTCAGGCTGCCATCCCCTTCCAAGAAGAAGATGGATTCCCGCCGTTCCGGGTCCGCCGCCGTCCGCAGGGGCGGTGCGGCGTGGGGACGGTCGGTGGAGGCCTCGTGAACCGGGCTGGCGGATGGAACGGGGGCGACCCTCCCCGGGGGGGCTTCGGGGGGCGGTCCCGAGCGCGGCGGGCGCAGGGCGAGGTCCGGCAGCGGCGCCACGGCCGGCAGGCCTGGAACCGGGTCGGCCCGGCGGAGGATCGCCTGGTCCCCGACCAGCGGGTAGGTGGTCCCGCGCGCCTCCAGGCAGGCGGAGGCCCGGCCGCCCTCCTGGCCGGTCACCTTCAGCCGTCCGGGATCGCGCGGGTCGCCCGGGCGCACCAGCTGCAGCACCTCGCCGGGCCGGAGGCGCGCCGCCTCCTCGCCCGCCAGCTGGTAGACCCTGCGGTCGTCCTCGAAGGGCGGCAGGCCCTTCCGCTCGACCGCGACGATGCGGAGGGAGGCCCCCGCCGCCAGGGGCAGCGACACGCACAGGCACAACCAGGAAGCGTTCATGCTCCCCCTGCATCGGCAGCCGGAGGGAAAACCTGAATCCCGCGGGACCTCAGCCCGCCGGCTCGACCCCGAGTTCCTTGAGGAGGTCCCCGATCAGGTACAGGGACCCGGTGACCAGCCTTGGGCCCTCCTCCGGCTGCCGC
>JAYRFV010000026.1:0-12193 GCA_041908165.1 Holophagales bacterium
GACGTTCCTGCTGCATTTCGGCTTGAAGGGCCTGCACGACCTGCCACGGCTGGCCGATTTCGGCGAGGCCGGCCTGGAGGCCCAGGCCCTGGCCACCTTGAACACCGACGAGCTGCCCGTGGCGGGGTTGTTCACCCCCGACGCGGCTCAGGCCCCGCCCGAGGACGGGCCAGGGGATCCGTGAGCCCCTGGGCGGTCACCGAAGTTCGGCCACGAAGCCCGGTTCCTCGCCAAGCCGGTACTGGAACCGGATCACCTCGGCACCCGGAGGTACCTCGGTGATGGACCTGATCCGCCAGGGCAGGGTCAGCCCGGACGCGTCCCGGGGCAGGTGGATTCCGCCGTGGACGGTCACATCGGTCTCCAGCGAGAGCTGGTCGCAGCCTTGCCGATCCCCGGGAAGCTCCAGGTGCACCACCGGGAAGGGATCCTGCCGGGCTGCCGCCAGGCTGGCCCAGCGGACCGCGCGGTCACGGTCCACGGTCATCACCGTCCCCAGGTCAAGCTGGGCAGGCCCCGGGACCACCTGACCCAGCTTGATCGCCATCCGGCGGGCGGCGCTGGACAGCACGGCGGAGACCCGGACCTGCTCGGGAACGAGGAGCGCCGTCGGTGCAAGCTGCGGGACCAGGTTCATCAGGATCGCGACGAAGGGCTCTGCGCGCAGGGCCCCGTTCAGCGTCTCGCTGAGCAGGACATCCGCATCCGCGGCGCCGTCCAGGGCGCAGGTGCAGGCGTCCGCGCACCGGAACTCCCGGACGAAGGGCAGCCAGCCCAGCGCCGACAGCGTCGCCTTCGCCGCACCGAGCGATTCCGCGTTCAGGTCGATGAGCGTGAACCGGACCTCCTCCGGGGTCAGGGCCGCCATCGTCGGCAGGGCCAAGGATGCGAAGGGACCGCAGCCTGCATAGAGCACGTGGACTGGGCCGGCGCCGGACCGCCGGCGGCAGCGCCGGACCGCCGCGAGCACCCCTTCGGCAAAGGCCCGTGTGCGGGTGAAGTCCTGGAGGCAGAGGGCTGCCCAGGTGCCGCCGATGGCCCGCCCGTGCTCCGCCCGGAGGTCCGACCTCCCCAGGCCAGGCCCCGGGCAGGCCCCGGCGAGGCGGGTCAGGACCTCGTGGAGGTCCAGGCAGATCGACCGCAGTTCACCAAGCCGGCTGGCGGGCGTATCCAGGAGCTGCAGGCACAAGGCCGGGACCGATTTCGGCATGGAGGCTGGCCCCAGGTTAGGCGCACTCCGCCTGCCGAGGTAGAGGACCCGGGGGTGCGTCCTTCCCCGGGACCGCGCAGGCCCGCGACACTGGTTGCATGACGGACCACGACCTGCACGGCTGGACCCGGCCCGGCCCCCTGCCCCCGGGTGGCCTCGAGCCCGGAGAGGGCGAGACCCTCGACCGGCTCTGCGGGCACTGGCGGATCTTCCAGCTCGTCCGGGGTCACCGCAACTCCGTGGACGACCAGCTGGCGGCCTGGTGGGGCACGCGCTGGTGCCCGCATCCCGCGCGGATCGCCGACCTCGGCTCCGGGGTCGGCAGCGTGGCGCTGATGGCGGCCTGGAAGTGCCCGGGCGCACGCCTGCACACCCTCGAGGCCCAGGCGGTCTCGGTGGACCTGGCCCGGCGGAGCATCCAATACAATGGCCTGGAGGCACGCTGTACCGCCCACCACGGCGACCTGCGCGACGGCGATGCGCTCGCGGCCCAGGCTCCCTTCGACCTGGTGTTCGGCACGCCACCCTACTGGCCGCAGGGGACCAAGGTCCCGGCGGGACATCCGCAGGCGGTGCCGGCCCGCCTTGAGCTGCGCGGCGGGTTCGAGGACTACGCCGTCGCCGCGGCCCGGCTGCTGGCCCCGGGCGGTCTGTTCGCCTGCGTGTTCCCCAGCGACCAGGGGTCGCGCGCCCGGGCGGCCTTCCCTGCGGCCGGCCTGGTGCTGCTGCACCTGCTCGAGGTGCGTTTCAAGGAAGGCGAACCCTACGGCCTGCTGCTCCTGGCCGGGGGCCGGGCCGCGGACCTGCCGGAGGGGTTGGGGCGTGAACCGCTGGAGCACCCTCCGCACACCATCCGCGACCGTGCCGGCCGCTTCACCCGCGACCACGCCGCCCTGCGCCTGGCGATGGGATTCCCGCCCGGCCGATCACCTGACACCTGCCTTTCCGCGAATCTGGAACTGTGACCCAGGGAACTTGCGCGGCGCCCTCGCCGGGCTAGGATGTCCCTCAGGTGATCGTCCTGCGACGGCTTCTCCATGGCTTCTTCGCCCTTGCGGTGCTGCTTGGCAGCCTCGGGGCGGAGCCGCAGGCTGCCGCCGCGCCGCCCCACCCCGATTGCTGCTGCCCGGACGAAAGCCGGTGTCCCTGCGAGCCGGCCCGCCTTCCGGAGGCCCCGAGACGGCCCTGCGCGCCTTCGTCGCCTGCGGCCCAGGCGGTCCTTCCAGCCCAGGCCCAGGCCCCGCTGCAGCGCCAGACCCAGCTCCGGCCCTGGGAGGGGCTCGAGGAACCAAGCCTGGCGGAAGCCTGCCTCCCTGATGCCACGCCCGCGATGCTGCCCCGGGACCTGCCCCGGCCCCCGGACCGCAGCCTGAAGCGATTGACCCTGCTGAGTCAGTTCCGGATCTGAGAGGGACCCGGCCCGGCCCTGCCCGGACCCACGGTTTCCTTCCACCCAGATCCCGGAGCCACCATGCGCCTGTCCGCCTCGACCGCGGCGGCGCTCCTGCTGCTGATCCCCCGCCCGGGGAGCGCCCAGGAGCCCCTGCCCATCACCCGTCTCACCGTCTATCCCGCGTTGCTGGAGGGCGCCCTCCGCACCAGCCCGGACCTGCTGCGGCTCCGCGCCCTCGCCGAGGCCGAGCGCGCCCGGGTGCCGCAGGCCGGCGCACTGCCGGACCCCGAGCTGAGCCTGGGGGTGCAGCGCCGGGCCGCCATGGACGTGGTGGTGCCCAACCCGGCGATGCCCGACATGCCGCTGATGGGCACCACGCCGGTCGGCACCGAATTCTCGCTCATGGCCACCCAGGCCTTCCCCTGGCCGGGCAAGCGCAAGGGCCGCACCGAGTTGGCCCAGGCCGGCCTGGCCCGGACCGAGGCCGACCTGCAGCGCGCCCGCATGGACGTGGAGGCGCAACTGCAGGAGGGGCTGGCCGCGCTCCTGCGGATCCGCGCCGAGCAGGCCCTGCTGGCCGACCAGGATGGCCTCTGGGAGGAGGCTGAAGCGCTCGCCCGGCAGTGCTGCGAACTGGGCACCGGCACCCAGGCGGACCTGCTCCAGGCGATGATGGCCCGCGCCCGGCTGGCGCAGCGGAAACTCGAACTGGAGGCCCAGGAGGACCTGCAGCGCGAGGCGCTCAACCGGCTCGCCGGGCGACCCGCCGAGGCCGGCCTGGAACTGCCGGAATCGCTCGAGGGACTGCCGCGTCCAGCGGCGCCGGTCCTGGCCGAGGCCCGCCAGGATGCCCGCCGGCGCAGCCCGGAATGGGCCCTCGGTGCGCAGGACCTCAACGCCTCCATGCACGCCCTCGCCCTGGGCCGGATGGACCTGCGGCCGGACCTGCGGGTGACCGCCGGCGCCATGAAGGAGCCGGGCATGGGCACCGGCTGGAAGGCCGAGGTCGGCGTGGCCCTGCCGCTCTTTTCCGCCCGCAAGCAGGGCCAGGCAGTGTCCATGCGCCAGGCCGAAGTGGGCGCGGTGCGGGCCGCCCAGGCCGGCCTGGAATTGTCCCTCGAGCAGAGCCTGGCGGAGCGGCTGCGGACCTGGACCCTTTCCGAGCGCCAGCTGAAGCTCTACGACGAAGCCCTGCTGCCCCAGGGCGAACTGGCCCTGCGCAGCCTGCTGGGCCAGTACGAGGCGGGGAGGTCCTCCTTCCAGTCCGTGCTCGACGCCCTCAATGGCCGCCTCAAGGACCGTCAGGCCCGGCTCGAGGCCGTGGCCCGCATCCACGGCCTGGCCATCGCCCAGCAGCGGGTGGCGCTGGGGCGGTCCGGCCTCGCCACCGAGGGCCCCGAGGGCGCCATGGCCGGTGCACCCCGGCCCGCCACCGCCCGCGGGTCCGCCCCCAGCGCCGCCGCAGCCGCCGTGCCGGCGGCCAAATCCTCCTCCATGTCCATGTGAGCCTCGCCATGACCGAACCCGTCCAGACCCGAACCCATTCCTACCGCGGCATCGTCCTCGGCCTGGTCGCCGGCATCGCCCTCGGCGCCGGCGCCATGTGGCTGCAGCGCCCGAAGCCCGCGCCCGCCCCCGCCGGCGCCGCCAAGCAGGCCTTCCAGTGCCCCATGCACCCGCAGATCATGCAGGACCACGCCGGCGCCTGCCCGATCTGCGGCATGGACCTGGTGGTCCTGGAGGGGACGTCCGCCCCCCAGTCCCCCGGCCCGGAGGGCATGGTGTCCGTGCAGATCAGCCCGGAGCGCCAGCAGCTCATGGGCATGAAGAAGGTGGCGGTCGAGGAGGCCGCCCCCGGCGGCGAACTGCGCCTGAATGGCCGGGTGGCGGTGGACGAAGGCAGGGTCCACAAGCTCGCCTTGCGGGTCGAGGGCTACATCGAGAAGCTGCAGGCCGATTCCCTCGGCCGGCAGGTGCGCAAGGGCGACCCACTGATGGAGCTGGTGAGTCCCGACTGGTCCTCGGCGCAGCGGGAATACCTCGGGGCCCTGAAGACCTGGAAGCGCTTCGAAGCCACCGACCAGGGCCCCCTCTACAAGGCCCTCGCCGACACCGGGCGGCGCCGTCTGCTCTACCTGGGCGCAGACACCGCCCAGCTGGAGGCCCTGGAACAGAGCGGCCTGAGCCAGAACCTGGTGGTGCGCGCCCCGCTGGACGGCATCATCACCGCCAAGACCGTCAACCAGGGCTCCCGGGTGGCCGCCGGGGACCACCCCCTGGAGATCACCGACCTCGGCACGGTCTGGATCTGGGCCGACCTCTACGAGGCCGAGGCGGGGCGGGTGCGGCCGGGCACGCCGGCGCAGGTGCGGGTGCCGTCCCTGGGCGACCGGGTCTTCCCGGCACGGGTGACCTACCTGGAACCGGCCCTGAATCCACAGACGCGGGTGCTGCGGGCACGCCTGGAGCTGGCCAATCCGGGCCACATGCTGCGCCCGGAGATGCTGGTGGAGGTGGTGCTGACGACCGAGGCCCGGAAGGGTCTCTGGATCCCCCAGGACGCCCTGCTGAACAGCGGCACCGCCCGCATCGTCTTCGTCGATGTCGGCGGTGGCTATTTCGAGCCCCGGGACGTGAAACCGGGGCAGACCTCCGGCGGCAGGGTCGAGATCCTGGAAGGCCTGAAGAAGGGCGAATCGGTGGTGGCCGGCGCCGCCTTCCTGGTGGACTCGGAGTCGCGCCTGCAGGCGGCCCTGGCCCAGATGGCCGGCAAGTCCGGCGCCAGGCCGTAGGGGGCCGCCATGCACGGACACGTGGGCTACGACCCCGACCACCCGACCCTCCTGCAGCGGATCATCCGCTTCTCCGCGGAGAACCGCTGGCTGACCCTGGCCGCCTGCGCGGTGCTGCTGGCCCTCTCCTTCTGGAGCATGCGGCGGATCCCGCTGGACGCCCTGCCCGACCTGAGCGACACGCAGGTGATCGTGTACGCCAAGTGGGACCGCAGCCCCGACCTGGTGGAGGACCAGGTCACCTACCCGATCGTCACCAGCATCCTCGGCGCGCCCAAGGTCAAGGCCGTTCGGGGACTGTCCGACTTCGGCTACAGCTACGTCTACGTGATCTTCGAGGACGCCACCGACCTGTACTGGGCGCGCAGCCGGACCCTGGAGTACCTCAGCAAGATCAGCTCCAGCCTGCCTCCGGGCGTGAAGGTGGAGTTGGGCCCCGACGCCACCTCGGTGGGCTGGGTCTACCAGTACGCGCTGGTGGACCGCAGCGGCCGCACCGGCCTGGACGAGCTGCGCAGCCTGCAGGACTGGTTCCTGCGCTACGGCCTGCAGAGCGTCCCCGGGGTCTCCGAGGTCGCCACCGTCGGCGGCCAGGCCCGCCAGTTCCAGGTCAGCGTGGATCCCAACAAGCTGGCCTCCTACCGCCTGTCCATCGACGCGGTGGTGCAGGCGGTCAAGGCCGCCAACAACGAGGCCGGCGGCCGGCTGGTGGAGTTCAGCGGCCGGGAGTACATGGTCCGCGGCCGCGGCTACGTGAAGTCCACCGCCGACCTCGAAGGCGCGGTGCTGAAGCTGGAGAACGGGACCCCCATCCGCCTGTCCGAGGTCGCCACCGTGGCGCTCGGGCCGGAGCTGCGCCGAGGCCTCACCGACCTGGACGGCCAGGGCGACGCGGTCAGCGGCATCGTCGTCATGCGCCACGGCGAGAACGCCCTGGACGTGATCCAGGGGGTCAAGACCCGGCTGGCGGAACTGCAGAAGGGCCTGCCGGCGGGCGTCGAGATCGTCACCACCTACGACCGCAGCGAGCTGATCAACAACGCGCTGACCACGGTCCGGCACAAGCTGGTGGAGGAGATCGTCATCGTCTCGCTGGTGATCCTGCTCTTCCTCTGGCACATCCCCAGCGCCGTGGTGCCGATCGTCACCATCCCGGTGAGCGTGGCCCTGGCCTTCATCCCGATGCTCGGCCTCGGCCAGAACGCCAACCTCATGAGCCTGGCCGGGATCGCCATCTCCATCGGGGTGCTGGTGGACGGCGCCATCGTCGAGGTGGAGAACGCCTACAAGAAGATCGAGCAGTGGATCCGCGCCGGCCGGCCCGGGGACTTCCACAGCGTCCGCCTGGCGGCGCTGATGGAGGTCGGGCCCAGCGTGTTCTTCTCGCTGCTGGTGGTGGCGGTGAGCTTCATGCCGGTGTTCACGCTCGTGGACCAGGAAGGCCGCCTGTTCCGTCCGCTGGCCTATTCCAAGAACCTGGCCATGGCGATCGCCGCGATCCTCGCGCTGACCCTCGACCCGGCCCTTCGCATGCTGTTCGCGCGGGTCGACCCGTTCCTGTTCAAGCCGAGGTGGCTGGCCTGGGCCGCCACCCAGGCGCTGGTGGGGAAGTACCACGCCGAGGAGAAGCACCCGATCAGCGTGTTCCTGCACCGGCTCTACGAGCCGCCCTGCCGGTTCGTCCTGCGCCACCCCAAGGCCACCCTGCTGACCGCCGCCCTGCTGGTGCTCGGCACCGTGCCGGTGTACCTGAGGCTGGGCAGCGAGTTCATGCCGCCGCTCAACGAAGGGACCCTGCTGTACATGCCCTCCACCCTGCCCGGCCTCAGCCAGACCGAGGCCCAGCGGATCCTGCAGGTGCAGGACCGGCTGATCCGCACCGTGCCCGAGGTGGCGCGGGTGTTCGGCAAGGCCGGCCGGGCCGACACCGCCACCGACCCGGCGCCGTTCTCGATGATGGAGACGGTCATCGTGCTCAAGCCGGAGGCGGAGTGGCGCGGCCGCGACCGCTGGTACTCCGGCTGGGCGCCGGACTGGCTCAAGTCCTTGCTGCGGCCCTTCTGGCGGGACCGCATCACCCAGGAGGAGATCGTCGCCGACCTGGACCGGGTGGTGCGGCTGCCGGCCATCCCCAACGCCTGGACCATGCCGATCAAGGCCCGCCTCGACATGCTCAGCACCGGCATCCGCACCCCGGTCGGCCTGAAGGTCAACGGCGCCGACCTTGCGGTGATCGAGCGGATCGCCGTGGAAGCCGAGGGCATCCTGCAGAAGGTTCCGGGCACCCGCAGCGCCTTCGCCGAGCGCGCCGCCCAGGGCTACTTCCTGGACTTCGTCCTCAAGCGAGAAGCCCTTGCCCGCTACGGGCTGAGCGCCGAGACCGCCAACATGCTGGTGATGACCGCGGTCGGCGGGGACAACCAGAGCACGGTCTTCGACGGCCGCGCCCGCTACCCGGTCAACGTCCGCTACGCCCGCGACTACCGCGAATCCCCGGAGGCCCTGCAGCGGGTGCTGGTGCCGCTGCCGGGTGGCGGCCAGGTGCCCATGGAGGCCATCGCCGACCTGCGATGGACCACCGGGCCGGCCATGATCCGCGACGAGAACGGCCTGATGAACGGCTACGTCCTGCTCGACTTCGACACCTCGAAGCTGGATGTCGGCACCTATGTTGAACACGCCAAGGCGGCGGTCGAGAAAGAACTCAAGCTGCCCCCGGGCTACAGCCTCACCTGGAGCGGCCAGTACGAGAACATGCTGCGGGTGAAGGAGCGCCTGAAGGTGATCCTGCCCATCACCCTGGTGCTGATCTTCGGCCTGCTCTACGCCAACACCCGGTCGGCCTTCAAGGCCGGCGTGGTCATGCTGGCGGTGCCGTTCTCGGCCATCGGCGCCTTCTGGCTGCTGTGGGCGCTGGGCTACAACATGAGCATCGCCGTGTGGGTCGGGCTCATCGCCCTGATGGGGCTGGATGCCGAGACCGGGGTGTTCATGCTGCTCTTCCTCGACCTGTCCCACGCGGAGGCGCGGGCCGAGGGCCGCCTGAACGGCCGGGCGGACCTGGTCGAGGCGATCATCCACGGCGCGGTCAAGCGGGTGCGTCCCAAGGCCATGACCGTCTGTGCGGCCTTCATGGGCCTGCTGCCGATCATGTGGTCGGTGGGCACCGGCGCCGACGTCATGAAGCGCATCGCGGCGCCCATGGTCGGCGGCCTCGCCACCAGCTTCCTGCTCGAACTGCTGGTCTATCCTGCCATCTACCTGCTGTGGAAACAGCGCAGCCTGCCTTCGTCCCCTGCACAGCCCGCCTGAGCCTTCAGGCCCTTCAAGGAGTCCCCCATGATCAGCACCGCCCTCCTCGCCCTCGCCGTCCTGGCGTCTCCGCAGCAGGCCGCCCCTCAGCCGGGCGCCCCGAAGCCGGCCACCAACACCCACTGCCCGGTCATGGGCGGCAAGGTCAACCCCGCCAAGGGCCCGCGGGTCGTGGTCCGCGGCCAGGAGTACATCCTCTGCTGCCCCGGCTGCGACAAGAAGCTGGCCGAGAACCCCGACAAGTACCTCAACGCCGACGGCACCCCGAAGAACGCCAAGGCGAAGAAGTAGCCGAATCAGTCGGCGGCGGGGCCGGCCTCGAACAGCCCCGCTGCCGGTTCGATCAGTCCCGGCCCATCGTGGCGCGGATTCCCCACCGCCGCGCCCACCGGGTGGGCCTCCATGCCTTCCTCGGCGAAGGGCACCAGCAGGGCGCCGGGGTGGCGGGTCGCCGGATCCAGCCATTCCTCCCAGTGCTCGCGCGGCAGGATCGCCGGCATCCGGCCGTGCAGGGCGCGCATCAGCGCATTCGGCCCGGTGGTGATGATGGTGCAGGTGCGCAGCTCGCCCTCCGGGCCCTCCCAGCGCGAGGACAAGCCGGCGAAGGCGAACAGGGACGCCCCCCTGGGATGGATGTACCACGGCGTCTTGCCCTTGCCTTCGGCCTTCCACTCGTAGAAGCCGCTGGCCGGAATGAGGCAGCGGCCGTGCCGGAACGGTCCGCGGAACATCGGCTTTTCCGCCAGGGTCTCGGCGCGGGCATTGATGGGCCGGGGGCCGCTGCGGGGGTCCTTCGACCAGGACGGCACCAGACCCCACGCCGCCGCATCGGGTTCGAGCCCGAACCGGAACGAAGAATCCCCCTCGCCCGCCGGGCGGACCTCCAGGTCCGCGCCCGAAGGACGGACCACGATCACCACCTGGCCCGGGGCGATGTTGAAGCGCTTCTCGATATGCAGTCCGGAGAAGACCAGCCCGAATTCCCGCGCCAGGTCGTCGGCGCCGAGCAGGAGGGTGAAGCGTCCGCACATGGCGCGACCATGGTACGCCCGACGGCCCAGGGTTGCCGTTGTTCCTCGGACCCAGGCTCAACTCGAGCCGGCTCCGGGCCGATGCCGAGTCCATGGAGGCCGGTCCCGCCAAATCCCTGCTGCTGGCCCTGGCCGAGGCCGCCGAGCACCAGCTCGATCCGGGGCAGCTGGCCGACCTGCAGGAGCTGCTGGGCCGGGGCCTGGTGAAGCCGGCGGATCCGCCGCGCATGGAATCGCTGGATCGCGCCTTCGAGGACCTTCAGGGCAGGCATCGCCTGCTGCTGGAGGCCAAGTCGGCCGCCCAGCGGCTCGCCGGCCGGATGGCGCCCCGCAGTGGACTCGGGCGCTGGCTGCCCGGAGGAGCCCCGAAGCCGCCCGAAGCCGATGATCCGGACCTGGCCGGCCTGCACCGCCTGCTGCAGGCACTGGAGCTGGACCTGCGCGGCGTGGCCGGTCCCCCGGACCTGGTGCATCGGCTGGCGCACGTCCAGGACCACCTGCAGGTCGAGGACCGGGACTGCCTGGACCGCATGGGGGACATCGACCGGGAACTGGCTTCCCTGCGGCAGCAGGGCCCAGGCCGCATCAAGGTCAACCCCTTCGGCTGGGTCACCCTGACGGCGGCCGGCGAGCGCGAGCTGCCCGAGTGGGCCGCCTTGCAGGACCTGGAGGCCGCCTTCAACCTGGTGTCGGGTCCGCGCCGCCAGAAGATCGACGACTACTCCCTGTTCCGTCACGACCCCGCCAACCTGCTCGCCTTCCTGCTGGAGAACCCCCTGCAGAGGGCGCACCTGGCCGAGGCCGTCGCCGCCTTCGAGGACCTCGCGGAGCCCTTCGGACGGCAGGCCACGGCCCTCGGCATCCGGTCGACCCGGATCCGCAATGCGTTTCTCATCCGGCTGGTCCGCCTGCACCGCGAGGATCCCAAGGGCCCCTTCGCCTGGG
Source organism: Holophagales bacterium (assembly GCA_041908165.1). GTDB lineage: Bacteria > Acidobacteriota > Holophagae > Holophagales > Holophagaceae > JACQZU01. The sequence continues at coordinate 10,684 of JAYRFV010000026.1, forward strand.
TCGGCCGGGAGCGGCTGAAGCAGCTGAGTGAACAGGCCTGCCGCTTCCTCCCGGCCTCCATGGCCGGCCAGGGCTGGCCGCTGGTCTACGGGGTCGACGTGCTCGTGGCGGGGCGCACCGGTGCTCCAGCCGAAGCGCGCCTGCGGCTGCTCGAGGGGACCCTGGCCCAGCTGTCCGGGGCCTTTCCAGGCCACCCGGCCCGGGACGGCCAGGGAATCCGCCTGGCTTTCGCCATGCTCCACGCCCTGCTGGATCGGACGCTGGCCTCGCCGGTGCTGGAGGACCGCTTCCTGAGCGTCCTGGTCCACGCCCTCCAGGCGGGGCGCCAGGCCGCCCCTCTCGATCTGCCGGACGAGGGTTCGCGGCTGGTGTTCGGCTACCACCTGGCGCACCTGGCGGAGTTCATCCCGGCGCGGATCCCGGGGCTGTCGGAGCGCCTCCAGCGCCTGGAGCGCGCCCTCGGCGACCGCGGCCGCCACCGGTCCACCCCCCTGCAGGTCCTGCTCCACGGGCTCCTGGTCCTCGAACGGCTGGAGCGCGGCGGGCGCGCGGTCAGCCCGGAAGAGTACGCCGGAACCTACCTGCGGGTGCGGAACTGGATCCGCGGCCACAAGGACCTGGCCCGGGCCTTCCACACCGAGCACAACCGGGCGGAGGACGAGGCCTTCCTCGCCGCCAATGTCACCGCCCGGGCCTTCCTCACCCGACCGGCGCCCCCGGGCCCCGGCCGGAGCCTGCCGGACGTGGGGGTGGCGTCCGCCTACGAGGAGCCGGACCATTGCGGCGCGCCCACGCTGGGCCAGCCCTTCGGAACCCTGATGCTGCAGTGAGCCGTGCGGGTACCTTGGAGGTCATGACCGCCGGGCCGGACGCCGCCCCCTTCGAGCCCATCGGCTGGGTGCGCTCGCCCTACGTTCAGCGCATCGATGCGCCGCACCAGCCGACAGTGGTGGAGGGGACCGAGAGCGGCCTCCCGGCCGAGGCGGTGATCCAGCTGATCGAGAGCCTCCCGCTGGATGCCCTCCGCGGCCTCGAAGGCTTCGACCGCATCTGGGTGCTGTTCCGCTTCCACCGCAGCCAGGGCTGGGCACCGCTGGTGCGCCCCCCGAGGAAGGGCGCCGGCAGGCTGGGCGTGCTCGCCACCCGCTCCCCGCACCGGCCCAACGCCCTTGGGCTCTCCGCCGTCGAGCTGCTGGAGGTGGACGGCCGCACCCTGAAGGTCCGCGGGGTGGATTTCCTGGACGGCACGCCGGTGCTCGACATCAAACCCTACGTTCCCTACGCGGACGCCTTCCCGGAGGCGCGGGCCGGCTGGATCGACGCGGTGGACGAGGCCAGCGGGCGGAACTCGGCACCGGGCCCGCGCCGGCCCCGGCGGAACCACCCGGGCCGGGATGCTGACCCCGGGTAAATAGCCTACAATGGAGCCTCCCGTCCACCGGGACGTGGTCCCGGAGGCCGGATGGCTGAATCCCTGTTCCCTGGCATGCCGCTGCCCGTCCTCCAGGGC
>JAYRFV010000027.1:0-26466 GCA_041908165.1 Holophagales bacterium
AGCGCCGCACAGCCTCCTCGAGTGGGAAGGCCGGCTTCACCGGTCCACGGGTGACCAACTGTTGACTCCCCCACCCTCGCGATACAATGCACAACCCCATCCCGAGGCTACGAATGCGCTGTCGTCCGCTGCTTTCCTTCGCGTTGTCCTGTCTCTGTCTGGCCGCGCAGTCCAAGCCCGCGGGCAAGGCCGCGCCCGCGCCGGCTGCGGCGAAGTCGCCGGTGGAGGCGGTGCGGCTGGCGGCGCTCAAGGCCCGGTCCATCGGCCCCGCCATCATGGGCGGGCGGGTGTCGGAGATCGGGCTGGATCCGAACAACGCCGACACTTTCTATGTCGGCCTGGCGACCGGCGGGGTGTGGAAGACGGTCAATGCGGGGGGGACCTTCGCGCCGATCTTCGACAAGCAGCCGGTGGCGTCGATCGGCGCGGTGGCGGTGGCGCCGTCCAACGGCAAGGTGCTGTGGGTGGGCACCGGCGAGGGCAACGACCGCAACAGCTCGGGCTGGGGCAAGGGCGTGTTCCGCTCGGTGGACGGCGGCGAGACCTGGGCCTGCGTGGGCCTGGAGGGCAGCCGGGCGATCCCGCGGATCGTGGTGCACCCGAAGGACCCGGACACCGCCTGGGTGGCGGTGATGGGCGACCTGTGGACCCCCGGCGGCGAGCGCGGCCTCTTCAAGACCGGCGACGGCGGCAAGACCTGGAAGGCGGTCCTCAAGGCCCCTTCCCCGCTCGACTCCAAGGTCGGCTGCGGCGACGTGGCGATCGACCCGAACCAGCCCGACACCCTCTATGCGGCCCTCTACGCCCGCCGCCGCACCCCCTGGTCCTTCAGCTACGGCCCGGCGGCGGCGGACGGCCAGGACGCCGGCGGCATCTTCAAGTCGGTGGACGGCGGCGCCACCTGGCAGAAGCTGGCCCAGGGCCTGCCCACCCAGCTCGGCCGGATCGGCCTGGCGGTCGCGCGCAGCCAGCCCGGTCTGGTGATGGCGGTGGTGCAGAGCGACGCCGGCGGCACGACCGGCATCGACGACCTGCTCAGCCGCGCCGGCGGCGTGTTCCGCTCCGAGGACGGCGGCGCCCACTGGACCCGCACCAGCGCCCTCAACCCCCGCCCCTTCTACTTCAGCCAGATCCGCATCGACCCGGCCAACGCCCAGCGCGTCTACGTCCTCGGCTACGCCCTGCACGTCTCCGACGACGGCGGCCGCAGCTTCCGCGAGGACCTGTTCGGCAAGGTCCACCCCGACTGCCACGCCCTGGCCTTCCCCAAGGCCGACCCGCCGCGCCCGGAGCCGCCCGCCCCCGGCGAGCCCCCCCAGGCCCCGGTGACCGCCCGGCTGCTGCTGGGCACCGATGGCGGCGCCTACCAGAGCTACGAAGGCGGCGCCACCTGGCTGCACCTCAACAGCATCCCCTCCGGCCAGTACTACCGCATCGCCGTGGACGACGGCAGCCCCTACCGGATCGCCGGCGGGCTGCAGGACAACGTCAACTGGGTCGGACCGAGCCGCACCTGGTCCAAGGAGGGCATCCAGAACAGCGACTGGACCAACATCATGGGCGGCGACGGCTTCTACTGCGTGTTCGACCCCGAGGATCGCGACGTGCTGTACGCCGAGAGCCAGGAGGGCTTCCTGCACCGCTTCAACCTGCGCACCGGCGAGGCCAAGCCGCTGCGGCCGAACCCCACCGAGGGCCAGCGCGCCTTCCGCTTCCACTGGAACGCCCCGCTGATCGGCAGCCGCCACGCCAAGGGCACCCTCTACCTGGCCGGCAACCGGATCTTCCGGCTGACCCACCGCGGCGAGCAGTGGACGCTGATCAGCCCCGACCTCTCCACCCAGGACCCGCAGAAGACCACCACCGTCGGCAGCGGCGCCGAGAACTACGGGGTGGTCTACGCCCTTACCGAATCGCCGCTGAAGGCGGGGCTGCTGTGGGCCGGCACCGACGACGGCAAGCTCTGGCTCAGCGAGGACGACGGCGGCCACTGGACCGACCTCAGCGCCCAGCTGCCGGCCCCGGCGAAGGGCCAGTGGATCAGCCGCATCGAAGCCTCCTCGCACGATCCCAAGGTCGCCTACCTGGCGCTGGACGCGCACCGCGCCGGCCCCTACGCCCCGCTGCTGCTGCGCACCGCCGACGCCGGGAGGACGTGGACCAGCGTCGCCGGGAACCTGCCCGCCGACGGCCCGGTCAAGGTGGTCCGCGAGGACCCGGTGAACCCGGCCCTGCTGTTCGCCGGCACCGAGTTCGGCCTGTTCGCCAGCCTCGACCGCGGCGCCAGCTGGGTGAAGCTGGGCGGCCTGCCGCCGGTGGCGGTGGACGACCTGGCCATCCACCCCCGCGACCATGACCTGGTGATCGCCACCCACGGCCGCAGCCTCTACGTCCTCGACGACATCGCCGCCCTGCGCGGCCTGGCCGGGGAGGGCGCGGCCAGCGGTGGCGCGGCCAGCAGTGGCGCGGCCAGCGGTGGCGCCACCAAGCCGTTGCAGTTGTTCGCGCCGCGCCCGGCCCACGGCCGCTACCTGCTGGCGGGCTGGGAGGACAGCGCCGGCAAGGGGATCTACCGCGGGGACAACCCACCGGAGGGCGTGCTGTTGACCTACTGGCTGCGCGACCTGGGCGAGGAGGCGCCGAGCCTGAGCATCACCGGCCCCGCCGGCCAGCCGGTGGCCACCTTCAAGCTGCCGGGCACCCCCGGCCTCGGCCGGGTGGCCTGGAACCTGCGCCCCGGCAAGGACCAGCTCACCGAGTACGGCGGCCTGGGCGCCGACAAGTTCGTCCGCCCCGGCACCTACACCGCCACCCTCAGCCTCGGCCCCACCAAGGTCACGCAGAAGATCCAGGTCACCATCGCCGCCGGCATCGAGACGCGGTAGGAAGGCCTTTCAGCCGAACAGCCCGCCGCCCTTCTTGCCGCCGAACAGGCCGCCCAGGACGCCGCGGATCAGCTGCCGGCCGACGGCGGTGCCGGCGGCGCGGACGGCGCTCTTCCCGAAGGCCTCGAGCATGTCCATGCGCCCGCCGCGCTCCCGGGCCTCGGCCCGCTCCTGCTGTTCCTGCTGCTTCTGTGCCTGGGCCGCCTCGGCCTGCTGCGCCGAAGCCTCGGCCTTGGCCTTGAGCCGCTCGAAGGCGCTCTCGCGGTCCACCGCCTTTTCGTAGACGCCGGCCACCAGGGAACCGGCGACGACCGCCTTGCGCTCGTCCGCGCTGAGCGGTGCGAACCGGCTGTGCGGCGGCAGCACCCAGGCCCGCTGCACCGGTGCCGGGGTGCCCTTGTCGTCGAGGAAGCTCACCAGCGCCTCGCCCACCGCCAGCTGGGTGATGGCCTCGGCCACGTCCACGCCCGGGTTGGCGCGGAAGGTCTCGGCGGCGGCCTTGACCGCCTTCTGGTCGCGCGGGGTGAAGGCGCGCAGGGCGTGCTGCACGCGGTTGCCGAGCTGGCCCAGCACCTTGTCCGGCACGTCCAGCGGGTTCTGCGTGCAGAAGTAGATGCCGACGCCCTTGGAGCGCACCAGGCGGACCACCTGTTCGACCTTGTCGAGCAGCGCCTCGGGGGCGTCCTCGAAGAGCAAGTGGGCCTCGTCGAAGAAGAAGGCCAGCTTCGGCTTCTCAGGGTCGCCCACCTCCGGCAGCCGCTCGAACAGCTCGCTCAGCAGCCAGAGCAGGAAGGTGGCGTACAGCTTGGGCGCCTGGACCAGGCGGTCGGCGGCGAGGATGTTGACCACGCCGCGGCCGGCGGCGTCGGTCTGCATCAGGTCCTCGAAGTTCAGCGCCGGCTCGCCGAAGAAGGCCGCGGCCCCCTGGTCCTCCAGCGCCAGCAGGCTGCGCTGGATGGCACCGACGCTGGCGGCGGAGACGTTGCCGTACCGGGTCTTGAATTCGGCGGCGTGGTCGCCGACGAACTGCACCATCGCCCGCAGGTCCTTCAGGTCGAGCAGCAGCAGGCCCTGGTCGTCGGCGATGCGGAAGGCCATGGCGAGCACGCCTTCCTGGACCTCGTTGAGGTTCAGCAGCCGGGCCAGCAGCAGCGGCCCCATCTCGCTGACGGTGGCGCGCACCGGGTGGCCCTGCTCGCCGAACACGTCCCAGAAGGCCACCGGGCAGGCCTCGAAGGCCGGGGCTTCGAGGTCCAGCGCCCGCAGCCGCTCCTGCAGCTTGGGGCTGTCGGCGCCGGCCCGGGCCATGCCGCTGAGGTCGCCCTTGATGTCGGCCAGGAACACCGGTACACCGATGCGGCTGAATTGTTCGGCGATCACCCGCAGGCTGACGGTCTTGCCGGTGCCGGTGGCCCCGGCGATCAGGCCGTGGCGGTTGGCCATGCGCGGCTGCAGGGCCAGTTCGGTCTCCCCGGCCTTGGCGATCACCAGTGGTGCGGGCATGCTCGGCTCCTTCTCCTGGCAGAAGTCTAGCGAAGCACGGCCCAGCCAGCTGTGGCCCAGCGCAGCTTGGCCGGGGCCGAGCGCGGGTTGTCGCGGCGCTCCTCGGGGCCAGGGCGGACCGGAGCCTCGGCGACGGCGGCATACAGGCCGAGCCGGTGCCCCTCCTGGAAGGCCTTCTTCACCCGCCGGTCCTCGCCGGAATGGAAGGTCAGGATCGCGACCCGGCCGCCCGGCTTCAGCGCCCGCGGCAGGCAGGCGAGGAAGGCGTCGAGCACGCCGAACTCGTCGTTGACGGCGATCCGCAGGGCCTGGAAGGTGCGCTGCTGGGAGGCGCGGACCTCCGGGTCGCGCCGGTCATGGCCGGCGTCGACGAGCACCGCCGCGACCACCGCCGCCAGCTGGCGGGTGCGGGTGATGGCTTCGGGGGCCGCGGCGAGGGCGGCGGCGATCGGCCTGGCGAAAGGTTCGTCGGCATTCGCCGCGAGCAGGTCCGCCAGCTCCGCCTCGGACCGTTTCGCCAGCAGCGCCGAGGCCGGCGCCCCGCGGTTCGGGTTCATGCGCAGGTCCAGCGGCCCGTCGGCCTTGAAGGTGAAACCGCGGGCGGGGTTGTCGATCTGCATGGAGGACAGGCCCAGGTCGGCCAGGATGACGTCGAAGGCTCCGGTCTCCGGCAGCAGCCCGGGCAGGCCGGCGAAGTTTATCCGGCGGACGCTGAAGACGTCCGGGCCGTAGCCCTCCGCGCGCAGGCGGGCCTCCGCGCGCGGCAACTCCAGCGGGTCCACGTCCAACCCGAGCAGGTGCCCACCCGGAAGCAGCCGGTCCAGCAGGGCGCGGGCGTGGCCGCCGTAGCCCAGGGTGGCGTCCAGGGCGCGCTCGCCGGGGCGCGGCGCCAGCACCTCCAGGATCGCGTCCAGCAGGATCGGCCGGTGGGTGCCGGCCGGGGTCTGGCCGCGGGCGCGGACCTTGTCCTGCTCGGCGGCGAAGCGGGCCGGATCCAGCTCCTTGTACTTCTCCTCGAAGCGGCGCGGGTGGCTGCCGCGGTAGCGGACCCTCCGGCGCGGCGCGTCCTCGGCCATCGGTTCAGCGGATCCGGTAGGTGCGGCGCAGCAGCGCTTCCCACAGGAAGGCCGGCAGCAGCGCCTTGAGCTTGCCGGCCCAGAAGGCGTCGCGGCCGACCACCACCCGCCGCGGCGGCCAGCGGGCGTTGAGGGCGGCGACGATCCTCGCGGCGCAGGTCTCGGCATCGAGGGCGTGGCGCTCGCCCAGTTCCTCGCGGCGGGCCATGTAGCCGCTGAGCATGGGCTCATAGCGGGTGCCCTTGACCCGCTCCGGGAGGTCGCCCCAGAACCGCGCCAGGTTCTCGCGGAAGCGGGTGCGGATCGCGCCGGGCTCCACCAGGATCACCTTCAGCTCGCGGCCGACCTCCAGGCGCAGCGTCTCGGCGAGGGCGATCACGGCGTGCTTGCTGGCGTTGTAGGGCCCGGCCAGGGGGATCGACAGCCGTCCCAGCATCGAGGCCACCTGGATCACCCGGCCTTCGCCCCGGCGCTTCTGGTTGCGCCGCAGCAGCGGCAGGAAGGCGTTGGTGACCGCCTGCAGGCCGACCACGTTGGTCTCGAACTGCTGCCGCAGCTCCTCCGGCCGCAGCAGTTCCAGCGGCCCCACCTGGCCGTAGCCGGCGTTGTTGATCAGCGCCACCAGCCGCAGGTCGGCGCAGCCGGCGACGCAGTCCTGGAGGTGCCGGGGGTTGCTGACGTCGAGGGCCTTGCGGTACAGGTCGACGCCGTTCGGGAGGCCCTCCAGGGCCTGCAGCGTGCGGGCCGTGGCCACCACCCCCCAGCCCGCGTCCCGGCACTGCTGGACGAGGGCCTGGCCGATGCCGCTGGAGCAGCCGGTGATCAGCACCCAGCGGTCGGGGGGGACGGGGTCCGGGCGGCGGGCGCCCGCCTTGCCGGTCACTTCTTCTTCGGTGCGGCCTTGGGCTCGGCCTTGGCGGGGCCACCCTTGGCGGCGGGGGCGCCGCCCTTGGCTTCGATCTTGGTGGCCACCTGCTTGTAGCTGACGGTCAGCTTCTGGCCCACCTTCACCGCGTCCTTGCCGACGGTGGCGGCGTCGGTGTAGAAGCGCCAAGTCTCCTTGCCGAAGTCCAGTTCGAAGCTGTCGCCGTCGACGGTCTTGACCACGCCGGTCTTGTCATAGGTCTTGGCCGCCGCGGCGAAGCCGAGGATGCCGCCGACCGCGAGGGCGGAAAGGACGATGCCGAGGGTGCGGATGCGCATGGGGCCTCCTGGAAAGTGGCTTCCAGTGTAGCCCCATGCCTCCGTCGGCGGGCCTCAGCGGTAGAGGTCGCAGGTGCCCGGCTGGGGGATGGTGGCGGCCCCGTAGGCGTAGCCGCCGGCGACCAGGACCGAACCGTCCGCCAGCAGCACCGTGCGGCCGGAGGTGCGCCCGATGGTCTGGCTGCCGGTGGTGGCGAAGGTCCGGGCGGCGGGGTCGTAGGTGGCCGAGTCGCCCACGTCGAGGGTGGGGGTGCGGCCGCCGGCCAGCAGGAACCGGCCATCGGCGAGGAGGGCGCGGTTGGCCCAGCTGCGGTCGAGGCTGCCGCTGACGCCATCGGCCACCTGGGTGGCGGTGCCGGCCACCGGATCCACGACCACCAGCCCGGAGGCCTTGAACAGCAGCACCTTCCCGTCGGGGGCGAGGAAGCCCTCGGTCAGCCGGCTGGCCCCCAGGGCCGGTCCGGCGCTCCAGATGCCCGTGGCGGGATCGTAGATTTCGCTGCTGGTGAGGTCGGTGGTGTTGTAGCCCGCCGCCGCCAGCACCCGGCCGTCCCGCAGCAGCACCGCGATGGCGTACCAGCGGGGGGTGGCCATGCTGCCGGTGGCGGACCAGGTCCCGGTGGCGGGGTCGAAGAGCTCGCAGGTGGCGGTGGGGCCGCCCGCGGTCTGGCCGCCGACCGCCAGCACCCGGCCGTCGCTCAGCAGCACGGTGGGAAAGACCCAGCGCTTGGTGAGGTTGTTTCCGGACTTGGTCCAGACGCCGGTGGCCGGGTCGTACAGTTCGGCGGTCTCGGTGCCGGTGTAGCTGAAGCCGTTGCCGGTGGCGAGCACCTTGCCGTTGGGCAGCAGCAGGGCGTTGAAGTCCATGCGGCCGGTGAAATTCAGGCTGCCGGTGCTGCTCCAGGTGCCGGTGGCCGGATTGAACAGTTCGCAGCTGCTGGTCCAGGTGGCGGCGTTGGGCCCGGTCGAGTAGCTTCCGCCGGCCACCAGCACCTTGCCGTTCGGCAGCATCACCGCCTGATGCTCGGAGCGGCCCTGGGCCAAGGAACCGGTGGCGGTGAAGCTGCCCGTGTAGGTGCGCGAGGGAATGGTCAGGGCCAGTCCAGCGCTGTCGCCGTTGGGACCGCCCACCACGACGCTGCCGCTGGCGGCGCCCGCCGGCACCACCGCGCGGATGTGGGTGGCGTCCACCACGGCGAAGGTTGTCGCGGCCACGCCGCCGAACTTGACCGAGGTGCTGCCGGTCAGGTTGCTGCCGGTGAGGATCACCACCGTGCCCGCGGTGGCCACCGGCGGAACGGCCGAACTGACCACGGGGGGATTGGGCGGTGGCGGGGCCGGGGTACCGCCGGTGGAGGAACCGCCCCCGCCGCAGGCAAGCTGCAGGCTCGCCAGGAGGCTGGTCGACAGGACCAGGTGGAACGGGAGGGTCAGGATGGGTCGGCGCATGGGTTCTCCGGGGTGCTGACAGGGTCCGCCCGGGAACTGGATCGCGACAGGGCCGGAATGCGCATTGACCACTGGACCAGTATCCAACCGCGTCCGGGCTATGCGGTGCGCTGCCCGGAGGGGCCGCCCGCCTCCGCCATGCCGTCGGTCAGCCAGGCGGTGGCCGCAACCAAGGCCGCCGCCACCGTTTCGTGCAGCCGGTCCGTGTAGGCCGGGCCGAAGGTCTCCTCCAGGAGGGCGACCAGTTTCTGGCCCGCGGCCTGGAACTGCATCGCGTTCACCTCCAGGGCCGCCAGCAGGCGGCCGAAGTCGCGCAGCTGCTCGCGCGGCTCGCCGGGCGCCTCGGCGGCCCTGAGAACCAGTTCGAAGGCGTGGGGCAGGAAGAGCCGCCGGGCCTTGGGCGCGGCCGGGAGGAGGCCCGCGAGGCGGGGGTTGAGGCCGGTGAGCCAGTGGACGAAGGCCTCGGACGTGCGGTCGCCGTTGCCGAGCAGGCAGTCGCGGACGAAGCGCAGGTCGTCCTTCTGGGTGCGGGTGAGCATGGCGCCTCCGGTTCCCGGGGCGCCCGCCCCGGTTGCCTCCACCTTCCGCCTTCCCCGCGACCCTCGATAGATCCGGTTTCGGTTTTTCCGATGGGACCAGTTCCGCCCTCAGCCCCCGGCCTCGGCGCGGACCGCCGCGGCCAGGACCGGCAGCGCCGCCGCCACCGGCGCGCTGAGCTCGGTGGTCATGTCCTGGGGCAGGTCGATGGACACGGCATAGAGCACCACCTCCGGCGCCTCGCCGGTGAGGTAGAAGCTCTCCAGCAGGTCGCGCAGGCCGATGTCGTGGGCGGCGAGGCTGGGCGGGAAGTCCGAGGCGAAGCGCGGGACCAGCCGGGTGACGCTGCCGGCCGGGCGGCCGTCGCAGGTGGCGTCCACCAGGATCAGCCGGCCGGCGGCCTGCATGGGCTCCAGCAGCACCATGCTGCCGGTGCCGCCGTCGAGGCATTCGACGCCCTGCGGCAGCGGTCCCTGGGACTCCAGGAGGCGCACCAGGTGCACGCCCACGCCCTCGTCCCCGAGGAGTAGGTTGCCGATGCCGAGGATCAGGGTCTTGCCGGTTTTCGGGTTCATGTTGGCCCTGGTTGAACACAAAGCAATGACCCGCAGATTTCGCCGATGACGCAGATTCATTCATCCATCTGCGCAATCTGCGGAATCTGCGGATGACCTTAGAGTCGATTCACGGCTCCAGCCGGTCCTCGCGCTCGAACTTCCAGCCGCCGACCATGGACGAGGTGGTGCCGCGGCCCTCGACGTAGTCGTGGTAGAAGACCAGGTAGATGTGGACGATGCTGAACAGCACGTAGAACCACATCATGCCGTGGTGCCACTGGCGGACCGCCAGGTCGTTGCCGAAGGGGAACACGATCCAGGCGGCGGCCTTGCCCACCCAGCTGGGGCTCATCGAGGCGAACAGGGCGAAGCCGGTCAGCGCCTGGAAGGCGAACACGAACATGGTCAGGAAGTAGATGAACCCGGCCAAGCGGTTGTGGCCGATCGCGACGCGACCCTCCACCTTGGTCTGCAGGATGTCCACCTTGAGGGTCTCGATCACGTCGGCCAGCCACTGCTTCGAGGTCGGGATGAACTCCTTCCAGCTGGCGTAGCGGTTGCCGACGAAGCCCCAGTAGGTGCGCACCAGCATGTTGACCAGGAACAGGTAGCCGGCGGCGAAGTGGAGGAAGCGGAGGGTGCCGAAGAAGTACTGGTAGGAGGCCTCCTGGGCGTAGGACACCGAGAACGGCTGGCCGATGAGGAAGCCGGTGAGGCCCAGGGCCAGCAGGCAGAAGCCGTTGATCCAGTGGAAGGCCCGGACCGGCAGCTCCCAGACGTAGATGCGGCGGTAGTTCGGACTGGCGGTCATGGCCGTCCCCTCAGGAGAACTGGACCTGGTGGACCTGGCGGCCGTGCGGGTCGTAGAGGTGCACGGCGCAGGCCAGGCAGGGGTCGAAGGAGTGGATGGTGCGCAGGATCTCCACCGGCTGCTCGGGATTGGCCACCGGCGTGCCGACCAGCGAGGCCTCGTAGGCGGAGCGCTGGCCCTTGCCGTCGCGCGGCGACGCGTTCCAGGTGCTCGGCACCACCAGCTGGTAGTTGTCGATCAGGCGGTCCTTGATGTTGATCCAGTGGGCCAGGGCGCCGCGCGGCGCCTCGGTGAGGCCGACCCCCTGGGCCTGGGCCGGCCAGGTGCCCGGGTCCCACATGTAGCGGGTGTGGGTCTTGACCTCGTTGGCCTTCAGGTTGCCGATCAGCTCGTCGTAGAAGCCCTTCATCCAATGGGCGACGACCTGGGTCTCGACGCCGCGCGCGGCGGTGCGGCCCAGGGTCGAGAACAGCACGGTGACCGGCACGTCGAGCTTCTTGAGCACTGCGCCGACCAGCTCCTTCACGTCGGTGTTGCCCTTGGCGAAGGCCACCAGCATCCGCGACAGGGGACCCACTTCCATGGGGTGGTCCTTCCAGCGCGGGGTCTTCAGCCAGCTGTACTTGCCGGCCACGTCCAGGTGCTTGTAGGGCGGCTTGGGACCGGTGTAGTTGAACTCGGTCTCGCCCTTCCAGGGGTGCAGCCCGGCTTCGTCGCCGGCGCCGTACGTGTACCAGGAGTGGGAGATGTACTCCTTGATCTCCTCGACGTTCTTGCCGTTGACCTCGTGGACCTCGTTGAGGTTGCGGTTGAGGATCGCACCGCGCGGCAGCAGGAACGAGGACACGTCGCCGTAGCCCTTGGTGGGCAGGTCGCCGTAGGCGAGGTAGTTCTGCAGGCCGCCGCCGATGGCGCCCCAGTCCTTGTAGAAGCCGGCCACCGCCAGCAGGTCGGGCACGTAGACCTGCTCGACGAACTCGATGGCGTCCTTGATCAGGCTGCCCACCTGGTTGAGGCGCTCGGTGTTGACGGCGTTGACGTCCTCCAGGTTGAAGGAGCAGGGCACGCCGCCCACCAGGTAGTTCGGGTGCGGGTTCTTGCCGCCGAAGATCGCGTGGATCTTCACCAGCTCCTTCTGCCACTCCAGGGCGTCCAGGTAGTGGGAGACCGCCAGCAGGTTGACCTCCGCCGGCAGCTTGTAGGCCTTGTGGCCCCAGTAGCCGTTGGCGAAGATGCCGAGCTGCCCGCTCTCCACGTAGGCCTTCAGGCGGTTCTGTACGGCCGCGAACTGGCCGGGGGTGTTCTTCTTCCAGGGCGAGATCGACTGGGCGATCTCGGCGGCCTTCTTCGGGTCGGCCTTGAGCATGCTGACCACGTCCACCCAGTCGAGGGCGTGCAGGTGGTAGAAGTGCACCACGTGGTCCTGCACGTACTGGGCGCAGAACATCAGGTTGCGCACCAGCTCGGCGTTCTTCGGCACCTGGGTCTTGAGGGCGTCCTCCACGGCGCGCACGGAGGCCAGGGCGTGGACCGTGGTGCACACGCCGCAGACCCGCTCGGTGAAGGCCCAGGCGTCGCGGGGGTCGCGGCCCTTGAGGATCTTCTCGATGCCGCGAACCATCGTGCCGGCGCTCCAGGCATCGGTGACGACGCCGTTCTCGATGGTGGCCTCGATGCGCAGGTGGCCCTCGATGCGGGTGATGGGGTCGATGACGATGCGTTCACTCATCTGGCCACCTATGCCTTGTCCGAGTTCGTGGGTTCGGTCGCCGATTCGGCGACGTGCTCATGGATCAGGTTGCGCTTGCGGATGTTGGTGGTGAGGGCGTGGGCCGCCACGCCCACCGCCGCCGCCGCGCCCAGGGTCAGGCCGATCTTGTCGGCGGTGGACTCGATGCCGAAGCCGGGGAAGCCCGGCAGGTGCTGGTAGAACGGCCCGTTGTCCCAGAACCCGTTCTCGCTGCAGCCGATGCAGCCGTGCCCGGACTGGATCGGGTAGCTGACGTGCTCGTTCCACTTGGTGACCGAGCAGGCGTTGTAGGTCACCGGCCCGCGGCAGCCCATGTGGTAGAGGCAGTGGCCCTGGCGGGCGTGGTCGTCGTCGAAGGCCTCGATGAACATGCCGGCGTCGTAGAAGGGCCGCCGGTAGCAGGTGTCGTGGACGCGGCGCGAGTAGAACTCCTTGGGCCGGCCCTCGTTGTCGAGTTCGGGCGGGCGGCCGAACATGAGGATGTGGGTGACCACGCCGACCATCACGTCGGCGATCGGCGGGCAGCCGGGGACGTTGATCACCGGCTTGCCGATCAGCTTCGCGATCGGCGTCGCCCCCGTGGGATTGGGCTTGGCCGCCTGCACGCAGCCGTAGGAGGCGCAGTTGCCCCAGGCGATCACCGCGGCGGCGCCGGCGGCGGCCTCCTTGAGGATGTCCAGGGCGGTGCGGCCGCCGACGCAGCAGTGGATGCCGCCGTTCTCGGTCGGCACCGAGCCCTCGATCAGCAGGATGTACTTGCCGGCGTGGTTCTTCATGGTGTCGTCGCGGCACTTCTCGGCGGCGTGGCCGGCGGCCGCCTGCAAGGTCTCGCTGTAGTCCAGGGAGATGGCGTCCAGCAGCACATCGGCGACGATCGGGTGCGACGCGCGGATGAACGACTCGCTGCAGCAGGTGCATTCCTGGAAGTGCAGCCACAGCACCGGCGGCCGCGACTTCTTCTCGAAGGCCTTGGCCACCGCCGGGGCGGCGTGGGCGCCCAGCCCCGCCAGCGTGGCCGCATAGCTGCAGAACTGCAGGAAGTCGCGGCGGCTGTAGCCGCGGTCCTGCATGGTCCGCCAGATGGATCCGCCGGTTCCAGACATGCGTCCTCCGCAGGGTTCCAGACTGAGACTGAGTTTTATTAAAAATGACCGTTGGGGTATCTTAGTAGAGGCTAGTCGCCTCCCGAGGACTGTCAACCCCCGGCTCAGCGCAGTCGCAGCACGGCTTCCAGCGCCAGGGCCGAGGCCGCCAGCCCCCAGCAGGTCCAGGCGAGCGCCAGCGCCCGGAGGCCCTTCCAGCCCTGCACGTGCTCGAGGTGGAGCAGGCCCGTGCAGGCCAGCGCCGGCACCGCCGGCAGCCAGACCAGCGGGTCGGCGGTGGCGGCGCGCAGGGCCAGCGCGGCCCAGAGCAGCAGCGTCGCCGTGCGGATCCAGGACAGGCCGGTGCCGCCCCGGATCCGGAGCAGCCCGAGGGTCAGCAGGGAGAAGGCCAGCAGCGCCGCGAAGCCCGAGGCCGAATGCGGACTCACGGCGCGCTCCCGCGCTCACGACGCTTGAGCACCGGCTTGAGGTGGAACATCCAGGCCATCCCGACCAGCAGCAGGCCCCAGCCGGCCCAGAGCAGCGGGGTGCCGGGCCGGTGCTCGACTTCCAGAGCTGCCCCCGCGGCCTCCAGGGACAGCCCGACCGGGCGGACCCGGAATCCGCCGTGGCGCAGCGGCGCCCCGGCCGTCGCCCAACCCCGGGCCAGCTCCCGTCCCGCGCCGTCGAGCAGCGCCAGCTGCGCCTTCACGTCGCCAGGCCGGGGATCCTCGAGGCGGTAGACCAGCCCGAGCCGGCCGCCTTCCAGGAGCGCCGGCTCGCCTTCGGCGCCGTACGCCTCCAGCCAGCGCCGGGTCTCGCCCACCCGGACCTGGACCGCCGGCGCCGGATTCGGGCCCGGCCGAGGCTGCGCCACGAAGCTCGGATCCTCCCGCGGATGCATGATCAGCGCCACCGGCAGCAGCGACCGGCCCGGCTCGACCACGAAGGGCCGGCCCGGCTGCAGGGGCTCGTTGCGCACCACCCGGCCCCGCTCGAGCATCCGGATCCGGCCGTCGAGGCGGGTGAAGACCACCCGCCGGGCTCTCTGATCCTCCTGCCACAGGTAGGTGAGCTGGAGGCCCGGGGGCAGCCAGGGCGCGTTGAGCGCCGCGGTCCGCTGCGGGTCCCGGGCGGACAGCAGCAGCCGCCGGGGGGCGCCGCCCGTGGGGATCAGATCGAGGGCGAGCCAGGGTTCCTTGGGCTGGTCCGAACGGCTGAAGGGCACCGGCTCGCCCTCCGTGGTGGCACCCACGGCAAAGTCCGGGTACTCCGCCACCACCACCAGCTTCCACCCGGGACCCTCGATCGCCTGCCCCGGCCGCACCGCCCGTTCCTCGCCGCGGCCTCCTTGGCGAACCTGCAGCAGGCCGCGGCCCGGGGCGGCCTCGCGCAGCAGCCCTTCGTCCCAGGCCTCCAGGAACTGGAAGGTGAAGCGGCCGCCTGGATCCTGCTTCCGGTCCAGTCCCGGCCGCCGGCTGAACAGGTAGCCCCGGGGTGCCGGATCGACGCCGATCCCGAGCAGCAGGAACAGGGCCGGGTCCTCGGGAGCGGCCGGGTCCTCGCGGAAGCGCCGCTCCAGCAGTGCGTCCGGGAGCACGTCCAGCACCTCCAGCTCGCAGCGCGGATCGGCGAGGGTCAACCGGCTGCCCGGGCGGGCCGGCAGCCGCTCGGACCGGGGCAGGAAGGCCTCGGCGCCCGCCGGCTTGCGGTACACGTGGATCGCGCGTTCACGGCCACTGGCCTCCAGTTCGAGGTCCAGTAGGCGGAGCTGCAGCCCGGGCGCCGCGGGCACCGGCGTCGCCGGGGTCGCCTGGACCACCGTGCGTAGGCCGCCGAGGACGTTCCAGAGGCCTCCGGCCGCCAGCAGCGCCGGGGCCAGGTGCACGGCCAGGAATCCGAGGCGCGAGGGCCGGTAGGGCCGCCGCTTCCAGGCCACCGCCAAGGTCGAAAGCACGAGCAGCGCCAGCAGTCCCTGTCCCGCCAGCCGGTCGAAGGGCTGCGCCGCCCACCCCGGCGCGGACGGCCACGGGCCGGCCGCCGCGGCCGCCACCAGGGCCAGCAGGGCCAGAACGGCCAGTTGGGCCAGCGCGAAGGGCACCGCGGTCAGGAGGCGGAACAGCGCGCCGCCGCGGACCACCGGACCCGCGGCCGCCACGGCCACCGCCAGGACCGCCAGCGCCTGGCCCCGGGGGCCCAGCCCGGCCTGGCGCAGCCACGGTTCGAGTCCGGCCGCGGCCAGGACCCAGCCCAGCAGCAGCAACGCCTGCTTGGCGACGCTCTGGGGCAGCGGGGCGCGCCAGCCGAGGCGGAGCGGGTCGGGTCGGGGGGCGGCGTCCATGGGCGGCGGGTTCCCCCGCCATCCTCACATGAACGCCAGCAGTCCGACGAGGTAGAGGCCCAGGTCCAGGCTCGGCTCCAGGGGCCGCCGGCCGACCGCGAAGCGCTCGTGGAAG
Source organism: Holophagales bacterium (assembly GCA_041908165.1). Lineage (GTDB taxonomy): Bacteria > Acidobacteriota > Holophagae > Holophagales > Holophagaceae > JACQZU01. The sequence goes on from JAYRFV010000027.1 coordinate 15,310, forward strand.
AACCAGAGGTAGAACAGCGGGTAGATCGTCGCGAGGGCCAGCACCAGGGGAACGAAGTGGAAGCGCCCGGTGGTGCCGGTGGCGAGGCTCACCGCCAGCGTGGCGGCGAAGGCCGCGGCCAGGAGGATCGCCGCGGCCAGCTTGGCGGCGCGCTTGCCGATCAGGATCGGCAGCGTCTCCCGTCCGAGGATCTGGTCGTGCTGCATGTCGCGGATGTTGCTCACCACGGTGCGGGCGAAGCCGAGCACGCCGATGAAGAACAGCGCGGCCCACTGGCGGGCGCCCCAGGGACCGCCGGAATGCCACTGCGGCACGCCCACCGCCACCACCGCCAGGGCCGCGGAGACCAGCACGTCCTTGGAGCCGGGAATCGCGCGGAGGCTCCAGCCGCTGCCGAAGGGCAGCTTGAGGGTGTAGGCGACCCCCAGCAGGGAGGCCCCGGCCATGACCAGGATCGGCGCGGTCCCGAGGGTGGCCGCGATGCCCAGGCTGGTGGCCAGGGCCAGCAGGGCCGCGCTCAGCAGCACCGCACGGTTGCGTTGCAGGAAGCGGGCCCGGGCCGGGCCCTTGGAGCCGAGCCCGAGCGGGTCGAGGTAGGGGGTGAGCAGGTACATGGCCAGCACGTAGCCGCCGGTCAGCAGGGGGAACCGCCAGGTGCGCGGCAGGCCCATCCAGGCGTGGATGCCCAGGGTCATCAGCGCCGAGCCCAGGGCCAGCAGCACCGGCCCGGTGAACGCCACCTGCAGGAAGCGGGTGAAGCGGCTGGGGGCGTCCCCCAACTGCTCGAGGACATCGACCACCTCGTCCACCAGCCAGGTGGGGGTGGAGGCGCCCGCCAGCACGCCCACGGTCTCCCGGCCGGTGAAGCGGGTCAGGTCCAGTTCGGCGGCGGTCTCCACGTACTGGCAGGGCCGGCCGTGCTGCTCGGCCAGTTCGGCGAGGTGCTTGGTGTTGGCGCTGTTGCGGCCGCCCACCACCACCACCGCGTCGACCGTCTCGGCCAGCCGGTGGGCCTCGTCCTGGCGCATCCAGGTGTCGTCGCAGATGGTGTTCTCGACGATCAGGTCGCCGGCGCGGCCCTTGATGTAGTCGACGATGCTGTGGAAGTTCTTGACGGTGAAGGTGGTCTGGGCCACCACCAGGGCCTTGGCCAGTTCCTGGTCGGTGAGGCTCTGCGCCTCCTCGAGGTTGGCGACGATCCGCGAGCCGCTCTCCGCGAAGCTGCGGTGGGCGACGCTCTCGGCGTGGCCGTGGCTGCCCAGGATCACGGTGAAGTAGCCCTTCGGGCTGTATTTCTTGATCCGGCTGTGGACCTTGGCCACCTCCGGGCACGTCGCGTTGACCAGGGTCAGCTCGCCCTGCGCCTGGCGCTCCTTCAGCCCGCGCAGGTCCTGGATCGGGATGCCGTGGGCGCGGATCACCACCGTGCCCGCCTGCACCTGCGCCGGCGCCTCGGCCACCGCCACGCCGCGCTGGCCGATCAGGTCCAGGGCCTGCGGGTTGTGGATCAGCGGGCCGAGGGTCTGCACCGTACCGCGCTCGCCGTGGGCCGAGGCCTCCAGGACCGCGTCCATGGCGCGCTTGACGCCCCAGCAGAATCCTGCGGTCTTGGCGACGATCACTTTCACTAGGCGGCTTCCCGGAATCCTGACCAACCTGGTCGGGTACTCCAGGATAGCCGAGGATCAGGCCAGCGCATCCACCATCGCGCAGAACCGGGGATGCTGGCGCAGGGGCGCGAGGTCGCCGTCGTTCAGGAACCAGCCCTTCTGGGTCAGGCCGGCCGCCACCGCCCGCTCCAGGCAGTCGATGGCCTCCTCGATGTCGCCGGCCAGGGCGTGGATGCAGCCGAGGTTGTACAGCAGCATCGGATCGTCCGGGTCCAGCGCCCGGGCGGAGCGGGCCCAGGCCAGGCCCTGGTCACGTTCGCCCAGGGCCACCAGGGCGTTGGCGCCCAGGTAGCGGGTGCGGACGTCGTCGGGGTTGCGCCGCAGCCGCTCCTCGGCCAGGGCCAGGCCGCGCAGGCGGGCGGCCGCGGCTTCCTCGGTCCGGCCCAGGCTGGCGTGGACCTGGGCCACCAGCAGCGGCGCCTGGCAATCCTCCGGGTAGATCTCCGCGGCCCGCTCGAACAGCGCCTCGGCCCGCTCCAGTCGGTCGGTGGCGAAGCAGTGGCGGGCGTAGAGGTAGTTGGCTTCGTACAGGCCGGGATCGCAGGCCAGGGCCTGCTCGAAGGCGGCGTCCGCCTCGCCGTGCCGGCCGGCGGCGGACAGCGCCACCCCGCGGGAGGCGTGGGCCTCGGCCAGCCCCGGGTCCAGGTCCAGCGCCCGGCGGCTGGCGGATTCGGCCAGATCGCGGTGGGCCTCCGAGCGGTCGGCGTAGATGTAGAGGAACGCCGCGCAGTTGGCCAGCCCGGCCCAGGCGGCCGCGTAGCCGGGGTCGCGTTGCAGCGCCTGGCGGAACATCTGCATGGCGAAGCGCATGCCGTGGCGGTTGTAGCGGAAGTAGTACTGGCGGCCGCGCAGGTAGTCCTCGTAGGCCTCCAGGTCGAGCGAAGGCGAACGGCGGTCCACCGGACCGGCGGTGAAGCTCAGGGCGCCGGCGATGCCGGCGACGATCTCCTCCTGGACGCGGAAGACCTCCCGCCGCTCCCGGTCGTACAACTCCGCCCAGAGCACCGAGCCGCTGCTGACCTCCATCAGCTCGGCGCTGACCCGCAGCCTGCCGCCCTCCTTGCGCACGCTGCCCACCAGCAGGGCGCTCACCGGCAGCCTCCGGCCGATCTCGCGGGCGTCCAGGCGCGAGTTCCGGTAGAGGAAGGAGGAAGTGCGGGACACCACCCTCAGCCCCTCGATCCGCGCCAGGGCGGTGAGGATCTCCTCGGCCATGCCTTCGCCCAGGTGGCCCTCGTCCTCCTGCGGGCTGAGGTCCACGAAGGGCAGCACCGCCACCGAGGGACGTTCGTCCGGGCGGGTGCGCACCGGCTGGCGGGCATCCTCCAGGGCGCGCAGCAGCGCCGCGCAGGCGGGGAACCGGCCGGCGGGTTCCTTGGCGAGGCAGCGGCGCAGGATCGCCGTGACCGCCACCGGCAGGTCCGGCGGGAACACCGGCGGATCGCGCAGGATCGACTGGGCCAGTTCGACCACGGTGGGGGCGATGAAGGGCCGCCGCCCGCAGACCATCTCGTACAGCACCGCGCCGAGCGAGTAGAGGTCGGTGCGCGGGTCCACCGGGTCGGCGCGGACCTGCTCCGGGGCCATGTAGGGCAGGGTTCCGGTCATCCCCGAGCCTTCGCCTTCGGCCACCGGGGCCAGGCCGGCCGCCTGGTTGAGGGCGAGGCCGAAGTCCAGGATTTTCACCCGGCCGTCCTCGGTCACCATCAGGTTGCGCGGGTTCAGGTCCCGGTGGATGACGCCGATGCCGTGCGACACCTCCAGGGCCCGCGCCACCTGGATGGCCAGGTCGAGGGCGCGGGGCAGCGCCAGGCCGCCGGCAGGGATCGTATCCGCCAGGGTCTTCCCGCGGATCCGCTCCATCACCAGGAACAGCCGGCCGCCCGCCTCTTCGAGGGCGTGCAGGGTGACGATGGCGGGATGGTCCAGGGCGGCGACGATGCGGGCCTCCGCTTCCAGCCGCGCCAGCGCCTCCGGGTCCGAGCGCAGCTGGGAGGGCAGGAACTTCAGCGCCACCTCGCGCAGCAGGCGGGTGTCCTGGGCGCGCCAGACCATGCCGAACCCGCCGGAGCCGAGGGGATCGAGGATGCGGTAGTGGCCCAGCAGGTCGCCGGCGGCCGGCGGGTCGGCATCGGCCAGGCCGGCGGCGGGCAGCGTGAGTCCCCGAAGGGTCGGCAGTTCGCCCGGGTCGGTGAGGGCCGTTGGCGGAACGGGCGCATCCATGGGAACCCCCGCGCAGACACGCAGGGGATACCCGGCTCGCCCCCCCCGGGTTTAGGAGAACACCGAAATCCCCGGGTTTTCTTGAGGATCTCCTGGATCCGGCGGGCCGATTCCCTGTAAGGTGATGAATCCGGTCCGCCCCGGGGGGTATTTGATCATGTCCACGCAGCTGCTGCCCGTTACGCTCACGTGCAACACCGACCTGAGGTTCATCGACCTCATCCAGGTGGTCGGCGCCGAGCTGCTGAAGCACATGAGCTTCTCCCAGGAGGACGGCGAGCGCATCTGGCTGGCGATCCAGGAGGGCATCGCCAACGCCATGCGCCACGGCAACAAGCTCGACCGCAAGAAGCCGGTGCGGGTGGCCTTCAACCCTGCCTCCGACAAGCTGGAGATCCGCATCCACGACACCGGCAAGGGCGTCGACCTGGAGGCGATCCCCAACCCGAACCTCCCGGAGAACCTGCTCAAGCCCGGCGGCCGCGGGGTGTTCTTCATGAAGCAGGTGATGGACGTGGTGGCGATCGAGAAGGACCCGGAGGGCACCACCCTGGTCCTGGTGAAGCATCGCAAGGGCAAGGACGCCGAGGGCTGATTCGGCCCTTGTTTTCATCCGGACATTATTGACTTATTTTATCCGGGTAATATTGTGGATCTCGAGGAGGTTCACATGCCCGAGCCCGAAGTCCAGAGCTGGATTGCCTTCGCCGGGGGCGAACGCGTGGCCCTGGGTCCGCCCTCCGAGGTGGCCCATGCCTGCGCACGGCACCTGGAGCGGTACCCGGCAGCCGCGCTCCTGGCCTTCGACGCCCGCACCAGCCAGCCGGTGGAGATGGACCTCCGCGGAACCCCCGCCGAGGCAGCCGCACGGCTGGGCCCCGCCGCCGCGGTCCGGCCCGGGCGCGGCAGGCCGAAGCTCGGAGTGACCGCCCGCGAGGTCACCCTGCTGCCCCGCCACTGGGACTGGCTGGCGGCCCAGCCCGGGGGTGCCTCGGTGGCCCTGCGCCGGCTGGTGGAGGAGGCTGCCCGCACCCACCAGGAACGCGACCGCCGGCGCAGGGCCCAGGAATCCGCCTACCGGTTCGTCACCGCGCTCGCGGGCGATGCACCCGGCTACGAGGAGGCCCTCCGGGCGTTGTTCGCCGGCGATGCCGAGGCCTTCGGCCGGCACACCGGAAGCTGGCCGGCGGACGTCCGCGAGCATGCGCGCGGCTTGCTGGATGCCGCCCTCAGCTGCCCAGGTAGCTGAACCAGAAGCGCACGCCGATGCTGTCGCCCTCGAAGCCGTCGGGCAGGCGCAGCACCGGGTCGCTGCGGCGGACCGCCAGCAGGGCGCTGTCGTCGAGGGCGCGGTTGCCGCTCGGCACCTCCACCCGCAGGCCGTCGATGCGGCCGTCGCGGAGCACCCGGAAGTAGATCTGCACCCGCCCCTGGGCGCTGCTGATGCGGTTCCAGTTGTAGGTGATCCGCTCCTGCACGGCCCGCGGCCAGTAGGCGAAGGGGAAGTCGCCCTCGACCCCGACCTGGCCGGTGCCGCCGCCCACGCCGGAGGTGGCGGGCAGTCCCGGGTAGCCGCCGGTGCCCTCGCCGATGCCGCCGCCCCCGCCCTTGCCGGTGACGCCGGTGACCGCGTTCTTCACGGGATTGGCACCCTTGGAAGCCAGCGGCGAAGTGCCCCTGCTGGCCGGGTCCGGGTTGCTGCCCTTGGCGGCGGGCCGGCTGAGCTTCGTGCCGGTGAGGTCGGCCTGCTTCTCCGGGCCGGCCCGGTCCTCGTGCCTGGGGGCGACCTCCTCGGTGCGGCGGATCCGCTGGCCGGTCCTGCCTTCCTCCAGCGGCGCCTCGCCGCCGGCCGTGCCGCCCACCGGCGGCAGGTTCACCCAGGTGACCTTCACCTCCTCCGGCCGGACCGCGGGCTTCAGCGAAAGGACGAACAGCCCGCCGGCCACCAGGACGTGGAAGACCAGGCTCAGCCCGATCCCCAGCGGCCAGCGCACCACGTCGAGGGCGGAGCGCTCGCGCAGGAGCGGGTAGAGGTCCTGGCTCATTTCGCGCGGGCCCGGTCGGTGAGCTGGGTGGCCCCCTGGGTGACGAACCCGACCTGGGAGAACCCCGCTTCGCGGATCATGTCCACCACCGAGATCACCCGGCCGTAGGGGATGTTGTGGTCCGCCCGCACCAGGATCGGCCGCTTCCGGGCCTCGGCCGCCTTCTGCCCGAGCGCGGTACGCAGGCCGTCCTCGCTGACCATGCGCCGGTCGAACTCCAGGGCGCCGTCCCGCGAGAGGGTCACGACCAAGGCCTCGCTCTCCAGGCTTTTGCCGGTGCGGCTCTCCGGCAGCTTCACGTCCACCCCGGTGGTCAGCATCGGCGCGGCCACCATGAAGATGATCAGCAGCACCAGCATGACGTCGATGAGCGGCGTCATGTTGATGTCGGCCATTTGGCCGTGCTTGCTACCCGGAGTGAAGGCCATGGAACTCCCGAAGGTGGATGCTCCAGTCTAGCCTCCAGGTTCCGCCGGCGCCGCAGGTCCCGGACCTCAGTGGCTGCGTTCGCCGGGCCGTTCCAGGCCGTCGAGGATCCGACCGAGGAAGCCCAGCACCCGGCCGCAGGAATCCTCGCGGATCCGCGCCCAGCCTTCGGCGGCCTCGGCGAACTCAAGCCAGGCCTGGGGGTTGACGGCATGGATCTCGAGGATCAGGTGCTCCACCGGACGGGGAAAGGGATGCCGTCCGTGGAACAGCAGATCGGTCAGAGGGTGGGTGCCAGGACCCGCCGCACGCATGGCTCGCCTCCGTGGAACAAGGATAGGTTCCACGGGAGGGCCGTGCCAGGGGACTCGGAAATTTTAGAGCGATACCGGGGTGACCACGTATTTTCCCCGGGCGTCGCGGTCCACGGTGCCGGCGGGGATGTCCGGATCGTGCTCGAACACGCAGACGGTTCCTGTGCCGCTGACCTCCTCCAGCACCTTCAGCCGCTCGTCCACGCAGGCGACCACGTCCAGGTCGTAGCCCATCACCCAGGCCGGCTGGATGTGCCGCGCGGTGGGGATCAGGTCGGCCAGGAAGACCAGCTTCCGGCCGTCGCCCTCCACCACCACGTTCTGCAGGCCCTTGATGTGCCCCGGAGCCAGCCGCACGGTGATCCCCGGCAGCAGTTCCACCGTGCCCTCCACCGTGTCCAGCAGGCCCGCTGCCTCCAGCGGCTCCCAGTTCGCCGGCAGGTAGCTGGCCCGCACCCGGAGGTGCGGCCGGCGGGCGTCCTGCAGGTCCTGGAGTTGCACCAGGTGGCGGGCGTTGGGGAAGCTGGGCACGGCCCGTCCTTCGGGATCGAGCCGGGTGCTGCCGCCGGCGTGGTCGAAGTGCAGGTGGGTGAGGATGCACAGGGTGACGTCCCCGGGCTGGACGCCATGGGCCGCCAGCCCGCGCTCGAGGGCGCCGCGCGGACCCATGGCGAAGCGCTGCCGCCAGCCGTCGTCCTCCTTGTCGCCGTTGCCGTTGTCCACCAGCACCACCTGGCGGCGGCCGTCCACCTCGCCGCGCAGCAGCAGGCAGTTGGTGGTCATCAGGATCCGGTTCTCGGCGTCGTGCGGGTACAGCTTCCCCCAGACCGCCTTGGGCACGGTGCCGAACATGGCGCCGCCGTCGAGGGCGAAGCCGCCTCCGTCGATGATCTGGACCTCCCAGGGACCGATCTGCATGGGCTTCCTCCGCTGCCGATTCTGCCACCGGGTGGACCCGGGAGCCGCGCCGGATTGGTGGAGGCCGAGGTCCGGTTGGCGCGGCGCCTACTTCCGCACGAAGGGGTTGTCCGCGGCCTCCTCGCCGATGGTGGTGGCGGGGCCGTGGCCGGGAACCACCAGGGTGCCGGGGTCGAGCGTGTACAGATGGCGCTGGATGCTGTCGACGATCTGCGGGGAGCTGCCCCCCCAAAGGTCGGTCCGGCCGATCCCGCCGGCGAACAGGGTGTCCCCGGCAAGCACCACCTGGCCCTGGTCGAAGCTGCCGTGGAAGCAGCAGGAGCCCGGCGTGTGGCCCGGCGTGTGCAGCACGGCCAGGCCCTGGTGGCGATCGCCGTGGTCCTGGTGCAGGGTCTCCGGCCGCGCCACGGCGGGCATGCCGAACAGGCCGGTCTGCATGTCCAGGTGCTCGATGAGGTAGCCGTCGGCCTGGTGCAGGAAGGCCGGGCATTGCCAGAGGTCCTGGAGTTCCCGGGTGGCCCCGACATGGTCGAAGTGGGCGTGGGTGTGCAGCAGCGCCTGCACCCGGAAGCCCAGGTGTTCGACCCGCCTGCGGATCCTTGCCCCCTCGCCGCCGGGATCCACCACCACCCCGAGACCCGTGTCCGGATCCCACAGCAGGCTGCAGTTGCAGCCCAGCGGGCCCACCGCGAAGGATTCGAGCTTGAGCATCCGGCCTCCGGATCCATGGTAGGGGGATTCAGCGGTTCCCGTGCCGTGCGGTGAATTGCCGCACACTATCCCTTCCGATGGTCCGCTCCAACCTCGACAAGTCCCCCTTCCTGCGCCGCAAGCTGTCGGACCTGCCGACCCGGCCCGGGGTGTACCTGTACCGCGACCGCGAGGGCGCCCTGCTCTACGTCGGCAAGGCCAAGGTCCTGCGCAACCGGGTCAAGTCCTACTTCCAGAACAAGCACCTGGACGCGAAGACGCGTCGGCTGGTGGGACGCATCTGGGACCTGGAGCTGATCGTCTGCGAGACCGAGCTGGAGGCGCTGGTCCTGGAGAACAACTTCATCAAGGAGCACGTCCCGCCCTTCAACATCCTGCTGCGCGACGACAAGAGCTACCCCTACGTGAAGCTCACCTGGAAGGAGGCCTTCCCCAAGGTCTACGTCACCCGCAAGGTGGTGAAGGACGGATCGCTCTACTTCGGCCCGTTCTTCCCGGCCAGCGGCGCCTACCGGGCGGCCGAGCTGGTGTACCGGTTCTTCCAGGTCCGCGACTGCGACATCCCCATCGACGGCAAGCGCGGGCGCGCCTGCATGAAGTACCAGCTGCACCGCTGCACCGCGCCCTGCATCGCCGCGGTCTCGCAGGAGGCCTACCGCGAGCAGGCCAAGGAGGCGCGGATGTTCCTGGAGGGCAAGCGCGAGGAGCTGAAGGCGCGTCTGGAGACCGCCATGTGGCAGGCCGCCGAACGCCACGCCTTCGAGCAGGCGGCCGCCCACCGCGACGCCCTGTCCCAGATCGACGCCTGGTTCACCCGCCAGAAGGCGGCGGTGGTGGACCAGGAGGACCTCGACGTGTTCGGCTGGGCGCTGCTGGACGGCCGTGCCTGCGTCCACCGGCTGGTCCTGCGCGAGGGCCGGATGGTGGAGCGGCAGGAGTACCTCATCGACGACGTGGAGGCCCTCGACCCGGCCTTCGCGGCGCAGGTGCTGCAGCGGGTCTACGCCGCCTCCCCGGTGCCGGCGCGGATCGTCCTGGAGACCGTGCCGGAGGACCTGGAGCTGCTGCGGGAGTGGCTGGGCGGCATGCGCGGCAGCCGGCCGCAGGTGCACGTCCCCCAGCGCGGCGAGAAGGTCGACCTGCTGGCGATGGCGCGGGAGAACGCCACCCTGGCGCTGGAGCGCAAGTTCGAGCCGGCGCAGCTGAACCAGGCCGTGCTCGAGAGCCTGCAGGGCTTCCTCGGCCTCAGCCACCCGCCCTCCCGCATCGAGTGCTTCGACATCAGCCACGGCCAGGGCCGCGAGGTGGTGGCCAGCTGCGTGGTGTTCGCCGGCGGCCTGCCGGACAAGGCCGCCTACCGCCGATTCAAGATGGCCAATGAGCAGAACGACGATTTCTCCAACATGCAGGAGGCCGTGACCCGCCGCTACAAGCGCCTTCGCGATGAAGGCCGGGACTTCCCCGGGCTGGTGCTGATCGACGGCGGCCTGGGGCAGCTGCACGCGGCGGAGGATGCGCTGCGCGGGCTCGGACTGGAGCACCTGGAACTGGCCAGCCTCGCCAAGAAGGAGGAGCTGGTGTTCCGCCCGGGCAGCTCCGAGCCCCTGCGCATCCCCCGCAGCAGCCCGGTGCTGCAGCTGCTGCAGCGCATCCGCGACGAGGCCCATCGGTTCGCCGTCACCTACCACCGCAGCCTGCGGGCCAAGCGCACCCTGCAGACCGAGCTGACCCGGATCCCCGGCATCGGCCCAGCCTCCGCGCGGAAGCTCCTGCAACAGTTCGGCAGCCTCGCCCGGGTGAAGGAGGCCCCTGCCGAGGCCTTGGCGAAGGCGCTGGGGCCCGCCGGCGCAGCCAAGGTCGAGGCCTGGCGGAAGGACGGTCCGGCGTGAACCGACAGGCTTCGGCTCGCCTTGCCCCGGCTGCGGGTGTTCAGCGGGAGAGGTTCGCCAGTTCCTCGCGGGCCGGCTGGCTTCCGGCCTCCGCCGCCTTCCGGAACCAGTACCGGGCCGCCTCGAGGTCGTGCGGCACGCCCAGCCCGTTGGCGTAGCAGGTGCCCAGGTAGCGCATGGCGGCGGCGTCCCCGGCGTCGGCCTTCTCCTTGGTCGCCTTCAGCGCGGGCGGTACCTCGCGCGGCGCCCCGCTCCCGGGGAGGACCGGGCGGCCCGCGCCGGGCCCGCCGAGGCCGAACAGATCCGGACGGAGCCAGGCCAGCAGGCCCAACCCGACCAGCACGGCCCCGCCGACCAGGGCCACCCACCGCCGGCCGGCGCCATCCTTCGGGGTGGGCCCGGGCTTCGGGGGCTTCTCCGTCTGCAGGGGCATGTGGCGGGTGGCGTACACCTCCGCCACCTGGAGCGGGGCCGGTTCCGGCCGGGCGGGCGGCGGTACCCCCGGAGCTGGTTGATCAGGAGGGCTCTCCGGCTGGACGGGTCGGTGGACCTGGAGGGTGCCTCCCGGGGAACCCGCAGGCTCGGACGGGTCCTGGGAATCAGATCCCGTGCGCTGAACGGGGACAGTGCCCCCAGGCCCGGCGGGTGCAGGAGGCGCCGCCACCGTGGGCACCAGCGCCGTGGACGGCGCGGGCTCCACCTTCGGCATCAGCACCGTGGACGGCGCGGGCTCCACCTTCGGCATCAGCGCCGTGGTCGGCGCGGGCTCCACCTTCGGCACCAGCGCCGTGGACGGCACGGGCTCCACCTTCGGCATCAGCACCGTGGACGGCGCGGGCTCCACCTTCGGCATCAGCACCGTGGACGGCGCGGGCTCCACCGTTGGCACCAGCGCCGTGGACGGCGCGGGCTCCACCTTCGGCATCAGCACCGTGGACGGCGCGGGCTCCACCTTCGGCAT
>JAYRFV010000028.1:0-2001 GCA_041908165.1 Holophagales bacterium
TAACTAGGGCTTGCAGCTGACAGGGCCGGATGTGGTGGGCTCCGATGTAGGCAGCCGGACGGTGTATTCTAAGGAACGTTTTGTTGGCTCAGGGCGTGGGTAGATGCCCTGCAGCTGAACCCCAGAGCCGTTAGACGGCGGCCCAGCATCCTCTAGTGGTGAGCCCCTGGGACCCCGGTCGCCGTGGCGGCCCGGCCCAACCTCAAGGCGGAGAGCAATGGCCTCGGTGAGCTGGTACTGGCGCCTCTTCAACATCGCGGGCCGCGTGCTCGGCCTCGCCTTTCTCGGCGGCGGGCTGGCCCTCGCCGGCCTCTCGTCCAGCACGCGCGTCGCAGTGGGCGGGAGCACCGCGCCGGCACCGGTGCCCGACAGCGACATCGTGGTCATCGCGGGCCTGGTGGTGGCCGCCCTCGGTGCCCTCCTGCTGTGGGTCCGTCCTTTCCGCCCCGACCTCGGTGACACGTCGGCTCTCGTAGACCCGATGGGAGCCAAGGCGGCCGGTGGCGCGCGCCGACCCTACCGGTGGTGGACCGGCGAGCCCGTCCGGGCGCGGGTGCCGCCGTCTAACTAGGGCTTGCAGCTGACAGGGCCGGATGTGGGGAGTACCGGTGCAGGCGCCCTTGCGGTGTGGTATAAGGAACGTTTGTTAGTGTCGGCCGCGGGGAGATGCCCTGCAGCTGAACCCCAGAGCCGTTAGACCGCTCCAGAAAGCCCATGCTTCCTCCCGGCCTGCTCGCCGTCCTGATCTTGCTTTCCCACCCGGGCCGCCCGCCCGAGTGCGCCGAGCTGCCCCCGCGCCCGGCGGAACACGTCGACGGGGTCTTTCTCGCGCGCGTGGTCGCGGTCCGCGTCGACACGGCCCGCCTGGCTCGATCCGCCTCGGAGGTGGGCCGGCCGGTGCCCCGCGATTCGCTGCAGCTCATGGGCGAAGTCATCGAGGGACGGCTGGCCGTCGACTCGGTATGGAAGGGAGACATCCCGGCAGCGATTCTCGTCTATTCTGGTGGCGGCGTCGAGGACACCCACTTCCACGTGGGCGAGACCTACTTCATCGCTGCCCGCTATGCTGCCCAGCGTCGCACATGGAGCACCACGATGTGCACGGGGACCACGCTGATCCAGTCGCCGGCCGACCTGCAGGACGTCCGGAAGGCGTTTCACCTGGGGCCGGCCCGAGTACCGGCGGCGAGGGAGCGGTCTAACTAGGGCTTGCAGCTGACAGGGCCGGATGTGGTGGGCTCCGGCGCAGGCGGCCGGACGGTGTATCATAAGGAACGTTTGTTAGTGATCGGCTGCGGGAGATGCCCTGCAGCTGAACCCCAGAGCCGTTAGACCACAAGGACGACCAATGCGGACACTTCGTCTCGCCCTCGCCCTCGCTGTCGCCCTTGCGCCGCCTGCCGTCCTGCACGCCCAGACGCTGACCCCGCTGCTCGGTGGCCAGGTCGCCTACCGCGCCGTCGGCGACTGGCACCTCCTCGCGCACCTGGGCCGCGGGACCTCCGAGGGCGTGCTTCTGGCCCTCGGGCCTGGGGCCGATACCTCAACGGTCGCGGCCGCCATCGTGGCATTCCCTCTGACCGGCCCCGCCGACTACCCCCAGCTCCTCGACTCGCTCCGCCTGGAGCACGAACGCCATGGTGCGGTCCTTCAGGCCGATACGGTCTTCGCGGACGGCACGCGAGGGCGCTTGTGGCTTCAGGAGAGCACGGCCGCCGTGTTGGTCTACGAACGCCTTGCGACCCATGTCCACACGGCGATCCTGGTTCGTGTCACCATGCCCCGTGACACGCCCACCGTCCACGATGAGATCCCGCGCCGCCTTCGGGCCCTCGATGACCTCCTCGCGACGGTCCATTGGCGCGACCAGCTGATCTTCCCGGCCGGGGCCCAGCTCGGGATTCGGTACTTCTAGCCTTGTGGTCTAACTAGGGCTTGCAGCTGTCAGGGCCGGATGTGGTGGGCTCCGACGCATGCGGCCGGACGGTGTATCATAAGGAA
>JAYRFV010000029.1:0-10887 GCA_041908165.1 Holophagales bacterium
AGCCAGATGCTGGGTACAGTCAGTGCCGCGGCGAGAATGAGGACCAAGGGACCATGGCTAAGCGCCCAGTCCAGGGCGGGGCTGTAGGCCCGCTTGATGGCCGTGACCAGTCGGGGTTCTTCCAGGGAAAGGCCAGGGGGAAGGAAGCGCTCCACCAGCGCGGGCACCAGGGTGAAGGTGAGCACCAGGCTGATGGTCATTGCCGAGGCCACCGCGAGCGCCAATGGGGCATAGAGCTTGCCTGCGATGCCGCCCATGGAAAGCAGAGGGATGAAAACGGCCAGGATCACCAGCACCGCGATCAGGATGGGTGTGGACACTTCGGCGGCGGCACGCGTTAGGGCCACTCGGCGGGGCTCGATGTGATCCTCGTGCTCGTGAAGACGATGGGCGAGATTTTCAACCATGATGACGGCGGCATCCACCAGCAAACCCACGGCGATGGCCAAGCCGCCAAGGGTCATGGCGTTGAGGCCCAGCCCCCCGAAATACAGGGGTATCGCGGCACCGAGTGTGGCCAGAGGCAGCACGGCCAATACCAGGAGGGCCCCTCTGAAATTGCCCAGGAGGACAATAAGGACAATGGCCACGAAAATCCCACCGACCATCAGGGCCAGGGTTACCCCGTTCAGGGCGTTGGTGACGAGCCGGCCCTGATCGTAGATCACGTCCAGGCGCATTCCTTCGGGGAGGCCCTTCTTGAGTTCGAACACGGCCGCTCGGACACCCTCGGCCACGTCCAGGGTTGCCGCGGTGGGTTGCTTCACGATTCGCAGGCTCACATCCTCGTGCCCATCGTGCTGAGCGAGGCCGCGACGAAAGGCTGGAGCCTCCCGGATTTCCGCGATTTCACCCAGTGTGACGATGCCCTTCGCGGCCTGAACCGGAAGACGGCGGACTTCATCCGGTGTAGCGGCGAGATTCCCTACGGACATGTACCAACCCTTGTCCTGGATCTCCAGCACCCCTGCTGCCAGGTCCTGGTGGCTCTGCTCTAGGGAAGCCATCACCCGCTCCAGGCCGACGCCCAGGGTCCGCACCTTTTCTGGGATCAAAGTGATTTGAAGGGACCGTTCCTGGCCGCCCAGCCTCTCGACACGGGCCACTCCAGGCACCGCCTGGAGTCGGGGGCCCAGCACCTGGTCGGTGTGATCCCTCAGCCGCATCGGATCCACCTTCTCGCCCTCCAGGACAATCTCCATCAATTCGTGGAGACGCCCCGAGGCACTGCTCATGAGAGGCGGACGGGTGCCCGAGGGGAAACTTCCAATGACTCCAGAAAGTCGCTCAGCCACAAGCTGCCGTGCCCGCCACGGGTCGGTGTCGCCCTCGAAGGTCACCACGACCTGGACCAGTTCAGGCAGAACCAGGGTATTGACCCGTTTCACTCCGGGCATGCCCCCGAGGGCCTGCTCCGTCGGCTGGGCGACGGACAACTCCAGTTCCGGCGTAGCACGGCCAGGACTCTGGATCAGCACGCTCAGGATGGGGAGGCTCATGTCCGGGAACAGGTCACGCTTGAGGCCGAGGAAGGTGAATAGGCCCGCCAGCCCCCAGGCAAGGCTCAGTGCGAACACCCATCCCTTGCGAGGCAGGAGCCAATCGAACCACCTGCGGATGGCAGTCCGGTGCTGGGGCGTGTAGACCGCATAAGGGTCATGGGCCATGGTCGGATCAAGCGGGATGTCGGAGCTGTTGGGAAGGGTGGGATCAGTGGCCATGGCCTTCCTCTCCTTCCGGTTGTGAGCGCTTCTGCTGGTAGGCCTTGAGGAGGTACGCCCCCTCGGCCACGACGGTCTCACCGGGTTTCAGCCCCTCCAGAACCAACACCTCATCCTTTAACTCCATCCCTCGTTTCACCGGCCGGAATTCGGCCGACTCCTTCTCGGCGACAAAGACGCCCCATCGTCCCTCGATCTGCTGTAGGGCCGACTGGGGGAGGAAGATCGCTTTCTCGATCGGAACCTTGACCTCCACGGATGTCCCAGGAATGGGCAAGGACCCACCAACGATTCGGAGCCGATAGCTCAGCCGCCGGGTATCCGAAGTAAGGGTTGTGGGTGTGCTTTCCAGCCGGGCTTTCCATGTCCTTCCGTTGGACTGACGCACTTCGTTTTCCGTGCCCGGATTCCAACCGGAGGGGCCTGGATAGGACAGTTCCACTCGGACGATGGAGGCCTGGGCCGCCTGGAAGTTGCCCATTTCCTGACCCGCCTCGACGCCCTGGCCGCGTTGGACCTTCCAGGCCACCACCGACCCATTGGCCGGGGCCCTGAGCGTGAAGGTGGCCCCCGCATCACCGGGCTTGAGGCCGACCGCCTCCAAACCCAACCTGGCAGCTTCCTCCTCGGCATTCGCGGTCGCTGCCTCGCTGCGGGCGTTTTCAAGATCCCTACGGGATCCGGCTCCTGCTTGGAACATCCGTTCCTCCCTTCCCAGGTCCGCCTGGAAACGGTCCGCCTTGGCTTTCGAGGCGATCCATTGCGCCTTGAGCCGGGCCAACTCAGGGCTCTGGATGAGGGCGAGGGCTGCGCCCGTGACGCTGGGTTGCCCAGGGCTGGCCAGGATCTGGCTTACGATGCCCTTTACGGGGCTGCTGAGAACGGCTTGGGCCGCTTCATCACCAATGGCTTCACCAGGGACCCAGCGTCCTTCCATGCGCAGTTCCGGCACCTTCATAAGGCGCAGGCCCCGAATCCCATCGAGGGGAATGCGGGACCCTGTGGATTCGGCCGATTCGTGCTCGTGTCCGGGTTTCTCTGCTGCGTTTTTAGGGGCTGGTTTTTTCGAACAACCTGTTCCGGCCAGCAGAATCAGGACCAGTGGAATGCAGATCGAAATGGGGTTCATCGGGTCACCGTGGGGAGCAGGGTTTGAAGTTCGGAGGCCAACAGGTGCTGTGCATGCAGGCGTCGCAACGAGGCCATCTGAGATTCCAGAAGCTGACGCCGAATCGGAAGAGCCTCTGACGGTCGTTCGCGGCCTTCCTGGAGCCGCAGACCCACCGCCTCGATGGCTTTGCTGAAGTCCGGGGTCACCTCAAGGGAGGTAGTCGACTTGATGCGGGAAATCGCACCAACCGCCCGTGCATCGAGTTCAGCCAAAGCCTGTCGGGCCGCCCCTTGGACGGCCCTGAGTTGGGCTTCCGTATTGAGGCGGATCGAGGATCCCTCGCCGGGACGAGGCAGCCGGACGGCAACTCCAAGCCGGCTGACCTTTTCTTCGCCTTCCTGGGCATAGCTTCCCCTCAAGCTCCAGCGACTGAGCGCCACCGATTGCTTTAGGCGAAGACTGTGTTCCTCCATCTCGGCCTGGGCCAGGAGCGCCTTGCGGAGCGGGCCCTCCTCAAGCCGACGTTCAAGATCCACCGTGAAGACGACAGGGACGGGGCCCGGCTCGGCCAGGGGATGGGGGGCGACGGGAACCTCGGCGAGGGCGACCAAGGCCCCCCAGGTGCGAGCTTCCTGAACCCGCGCATCATCAAGATCCTGTTGGATCTTCAGCCACTCGCCTTCCACCAGGGATACCTGAAATGCCGGGTCAGCGCCGGCCTCGAAACGGCTCCGGGCGGCCTTGAGCCACTTCTCCACCGTGAGGAGGTCCACCTCCCGGAGGGCGAGTAACCTGGCAGCCAACCAGGCGTCCAGGTAAGCCGATCGGAGTCGATGGGTTCCTTCCCGCAGGGCTGCATCCTTCAGTAGTGGATGTGTCTTCCCGAGACTGTTCTCCAAACCGGCTCGCACCTTGGGAGACAGGAACAGGGGCAGGTCTACCTCGAATCCCTTGTCCGTCGTTCCTGAAGCGCCCGGGATCTGGCGCGGTCCTGCCGTCAAGGAGAGTGCCGGTCCCTCCCGAAGGAAACCTCGGCTCTCCTGGATCTGGAGCCTTCGATCGGCGAGAAGGCTGTCCGCACGCCATTGCTCAGGCGCAAGTCGGGCCTTGGCTTGGATGTCTTGAAAAGTGAGGGGCGTCTGCGCTGTTGCCTGCACGAACAGCAGGCAAGACAGGGCCCCAGCATGAGTGGGTTTCATAGGGTCCTCGAATCGAATGGAAGGAAGGCCCATGGCTGGGCCAAGTCTCGGCTGACAGCGAGGTCACACCCGAGGTGGTTCCTTCTCCGGTTCGGGATCGAGGCAGATGATCGGACGGACTACGGTCTTTTTGTAGACGGGGCCCGGCATGGCATCCGCCGGCGGAGGGACCGGTGATTCCGGCACCACGGCGGTAGAGCAGCCATCCGCGCAGAAGATGTGGCAGATGGGGGCACATTCGTCCCGTACTCCCTCCGAGCAGGGATCAATACTTGTGGCTCCCAGGTAGACCAGGGAAAAACAGAGCAGGAGGATCGCGACCCAGCGCTTCATGAGGCGGTCACGTGGGTCTGAGTGTGGGTCTCCTCGTTGAGGCAGAGACCGTGATACATGAGCCTGGTCACGCAGGGGTTCACGATGCTGTAGTGGATGTGGGTCCCATGGCGGCGGGTGCTTAGAATGCCCAGGTCTACCAGGCGGCGGAGCTGGTTGGAGACGGCCTGGGGCTTCATGCCCACCGCCTCGGCCAAGTCGCCCATGCAGGGGTCGCCCAGGAGCACCAGAGCGTGGAGCAGGCGAAGCCGCGTGTCGGAAGCGAGAACCTCAAAAATCCGCGCCAACTCCGACGACTCGCCCAGGCCCAACAAGGGCCGCTCCGAAAGGGGCGCCTTGGGCGGGCAGAAGCTGGGATCAATCGAGGGGAAGGCCATCGGAATCATATTACATGAATGCGTGTAATTTTGTTAACGGCAGAACTCTCGCTCTGGTTTTGGTCGGCACCCTCAGAGGTCTACTGGGGTAGTGAACTGGATACCGGTTTCGCGGCGGTGTCCGATTTTTGAGCCGAACCTCAGGTAGAGGCTGGGCACGACGAGCATGTTAAGGGCGGTGCTGGACAGCAGGCCGAAGAGGATCACGAAGGCCATGGGGGCCTGGATCTCGCTGCCGGGGGCGTGGCGGCGGAGGATGATGGGCACCAGGGCCAGGCCGGCCGTCAGGGCGGTCATGAGGATGGGGCTGAGGCGCTCCAGGGCGGCCTGCCGGATGGCTTCCACACCATGCAGGCCTTCGTCATGGAGGTGGTGGATGTGGGTCACCAGCATGATGCCGTTGCGGGTGGCGATGCCGAAGAGGGTGATGAAGCCGATGAGGGTGGCCACACTCAGGACACCCCCGCTGGCCCAGAGGCCGAGCACGCCGCCCATCCAGGCCAGGGGGAGGTTGACCATGACCAGGGTGGCGTCGCGGAAGCTGCGGAGGGCCAGGAAAAGCAGACCGAAGACGATGACCACCGCCCCGACGCCCAGCAGGGTGAGGGTTCGGGCGGCTCCTTCGCCACTCTCGAACTGGCCGCCGTAGGTGACCTGATAGCCCTGCGGCAGCTTGACCTGCTCCTTGATGCGGGCCTGGATGTCGGAGACCACGCCGAAGAGGTCCCGTCCGCCCACGTTGCAGGTGACCGCCAGCTTGCGCTGGTTGTCCTCGCGGGGGATGTAGGCCGGGGCGCGTTCGAAGTCCACTTTGGCCAGCTGGCTGATGGGCACCGGACCCGTGGGGGTCGATACCAGCACCGAGCCGATCCGCTCGGCGTCCAGGTTGGCGGTGGGTTCCAGCCTGACCAGCACGGCGAAGGCCCGGTTGCCCTCGCGGACCTGGGCGACGGCCTCGCCCGCGAAGGAGAGTTCCAGGGCGTGGGCGAAGTCCTGGGTGGTGAGCCCGGCACTGGCCAGGGCCGAGCGGTCCGGCTTGATGGCGAGCTGGGGCTGGGCGGCCTCGGCCTCCATGGCCAGGTCGACCACGCCCTGGACCTGGGCCATCTCGGCCTTCACTTCCTGGGCGATGCGGCGAAGTTCCAGCCGGTCCGGACCGAAGACCTTCACGGCGATGGCGGCCCGGCTGCCGCTGAGGATGTGGTCCACGCGGTGGCTGATGGGCTGGCCCAGGCTGATGAAGACTCCGGGGATCTGGGACAGCGACTTGCGGAGGGCGGAGAGCAGCTCCTCCTTGCTGCGGTCCTTCATCTTCAGGCCCACCTCGATCTCGGCGCCGAAGACATCCTGGCCGTGTTCGTCCAGCTCGGCGCGACCCGTGCGGCGGGCGGTGGCCACCACCTCGGGATGCTTGAGCATGATCTCCTCGGCCTGGCGGCCCAGTCGGTCCGAGACCTCCAGGGGCGTGCCGGGGAGGCAGACGAAGGTGACGTTCAGGCTGCCCTCGTTGAACTCGGGCATGAAGCTCCGCCCGGCGAAGAACAGGCTGAGGGTGGCCGCCAGGAGCCCCGCAGCTCCCAGGGAGACGAGCAGCTTCCAGCGGGGCATGGCCCAGGCGAGGATCGGGGTGTAGTGAACCTTGATCCAGGTAACGAAGCGGCCTTCGTGGGAGTGCTTGCCCTCCAGGTCATGGGGCAGGAGCCAGGCGCAGAGGGCCGGAGTCACCGTGAGGGCGACGAGCAGCGATGCGCCCAGGGCCACCGTGAAGGCGATCCCCAGGGGCTGGAGCAACCTACCCTCCACACCGCCCAGGAAGAAGATCGGCGTGAAGACCACGATGATGATGGCCGTGGCGTAGACGATGGAGGAGCGGATCTCCATGCTGGCCTTGTAGACCACCTGGAGGAAGGGCTTGCGGTGATCCACAGCCTTGGCCGCGTTCTCGCGCAGCCGCCGGAGCACGTTCTCCACATCGACGATGGCGTCGTCCACGAGGTCGCCGATGGCCAGGGCCATGCCGCCCAGGGTCATGGTGTTCAGCGTGGCCCCGAAGGCCTTCAGCACCAGGATCGCCGCCACGAGGCTGAGCGGCACGGCCACGGCGGTGATGAGAGTGGCGCGGGTGTGCATCAAGAACAGCCCCACCACCAGGATCACCAGGAGGGTGCCGTCCCGGAGGGCGTCCACCACGTTGCGGATGGCCACCTGGATGAAGTTCGCCTGCCGGAAGATGTGCTTCTCCAGCTTCATGCCCTGGGGGAGCGTGGTCTGGATCTCGTCCATCACCTGATCCAGGCGCTTGGTGAGTTCCAGGGTGTTCGCGGCGGGCTGCTTCTGGATGGCGAGGATGACCGCAGGCTTGCCGTTGTGGCTGCCTTCGCCGCGCTTGAGGGCGGGGCCGATCTTCACCTCGGCGAGGTCCTTGACCTTCACGGGCTGGCCGTCCCGCCGGACGATTAGTGCGGACGCCAGGTCCGATACCGCCTGAAGACGCCCGATGCCATGGATCAGATACTCCTGGCCCTGGTGCACCAGGAAGCCCGCCGAGGAACTCTCCCCGGACTTCTTGACGGCCTCGGCCACCTCCTCGGCGGTGAGCCGGTAGGCCAGCAGCCGGTCCTGCTTGAGCAGCACCTGGTATTGGCGAACCTCACCGCCGATGGGGATGACCTGGCTCACGCCGGGCACCGCGAGCAGCCGTCGCCGGACTTCCCAGTCGGCCTGGGCGCGGATGTCCATGGGGGAGTGCTGATCACTCTCCAGGGCCACGAACATGATCTCGCCCATGACGGAACTGATGGGCAGTAGCACGGGTGTCGGCGTGCCTGGGGGAAGCCCTCCCACCGCCGCCTGGAGGCGTTCGGAGACCACCTGCCGGGCCTGGAGGATGGGCACATCCCAGTCGAACTCGACGTGCACGAGGGACAGACCCACATGGCTGGTGGAGCGGACGCGGCGGACGCCCGCCGCGCCCTGCATGGCGCTCTCCACCGGCTGGGTGATGAGGCGCTCCACTTCCTGGGGGGCCATGCCGTGGGCCTCGGTGCCCACGGTGACCGTAGGGGCGGTGAGATCCGGCAGCACATCCACGGGCATCCGGCTGGCCGTCCACCCGCCCCAGGCGAGCATCAGGACGGCCACCAGCAGCACTACGTAGCGTTGGTTCAGAGAGGTTCGGATGATCCGATCAAGCATGGGCGTCTCGGTGGTTGAAATCAGTTGAAGGGCTCCAATCGCGGGCCTGCACCGCGACTGGAGCGGGGGCGTGGGGGGACGCAGAGGCCGCGCCAGCGGCCGGGCGGTCCCCCCACAGGAGCATCAATGCGCGTGACCATGCTCGGGGACCTTCCCCGAGCTGGCAGCCAGACGGACGAGGTGAGCCCCCAGGGTCACGACCCGTTCGCCGGGCTGGACCCCACCGAGGATCTGCACCCAGTCCCCATCCCTCGCGCCGATCTGCACGATGCGGCGGAGGAAGCGTTCGCCCCCGGCCTGGACATACACCACCGAGAGGCCGTCCTCGTCCTGAAGGGCTGAAGCCGGGATGGCGAGGCCCTGGCTGGGGCTTCCCACGCGCACGAACACCTTGCCGGTGTGACCGACCTTAAGGGCGCCGGTGGGATTGGCGAACTCCACCAAGAAGGGCACCGTCCGGCGCTCGGGGTGAATGGCACCCCCCTGGCCGAGCATCCGGGCCCCCTGGCTGGGGTCGAGCAGCAGGGCGGGCACGCCCGGGGCCTGGAACCACACGCTGGCGACCTTGGTCAACCGGCCCGCCTGGGCCTCGGGAACCTGGACCTCCAGGCGGAGGCGGCGGATGTCCACGATGTGGAAGAGTTCCTGGCCTTCGGCCACCTGGATGCCCGGGCCGCCGTTCGCGGTGCTCACCACGCCGGACACCGGGGCCGTCAGGGCGATGGCCAAGCCGCCCTTACCCAGGGTGGCCTCGTCCTTGCGGGCTTGCGCCACCTTGAACTCGGCCTCCGCCATGGCAGCTTCGCGGGTGGCCTCCTCCACCCGCCGCTTGGGGACGGCGTCCTGCTCCAGCAGGCCCTTCATGCGGGCAAGGTTGGCGGTGGTCTGTTCGTGGCGCAGCCGGGCCCGCTCGAAGTCAAGCTGCACAGTGCCCTGGGAGAGATCCAAGCCAGCCTTGGGCACCAGCCCCGCGAGGCGCTGCCCCTGCTTGACCGCTTGCCCCACGTTGGGGAAGGTGACGCCGTCGAGGCGGCCCGCTACGGGAGCCAGCACGCGACCCTCGCCGCCCGGCACCGCCTGGATGGTCCCGTAGGCTTCAAAGCCCTGGTAGAGGGGACGGGGTTTGGCCTCGGTCGTCCCGAAGGGCACGTTCCACTGCTGCTCCTTCAGGAAGGGGATGCCGCCCTCGGCCTCGGGCACCTGGGCCTTCATGGCGGCGGCCAGGTCGGGGTAGACCATGTGCTTCCCCAGGTCGAAGGTGGCTTGGCCCTTGGGTCCCTTCCACACGATGCGGACCTGGACTTCCCCCGCAGCCTTGGGCTTGGGGGCCATGCGGAAGATCCCAGGCGTCGCCGAGACTTCACCACCAAACCGCTGCTCGCCGCCCGCCCCGGTGAGGATCACCTCGGCGCGACCGTCCTTCACAGATTGGAAGCCCTCCAGGTGCGTGAGGTGGGCACCGAAGTTGGAGGTCTCCCCGGCCACCAGCACGGCGTATTCGACGAACAGCTCCAGGCCATCGGCGTAGATGGTCGGGGCCAGGGATGGTCGCTCAGGAGCATCGTGCCCGTGGGCTGCGGCGACCTGGGCGTGCTCGTCGGCCCCTGTTTTGCGGTTGCAGGCCAGGGTGCCGGCGAGGGAGAGCCCAAGGACGAGGCCCCAGGCGATGGGGCGGCGGGACGTGGCAGAGATCATAGGTTCACCTTTCCGAGCATTCGATCAAGGGCGATGCGGGTCCTGCGGGCGGCGTGGGCTTGGTCCAGGGCGGCCAGTTCGGCTTCGAGAAGGCTCCGGGCGCCATCCAGGCGTCCCAGGAGATCCAGCTCTCCAGCGGCGAAGGCGGCATCCAGCGCGGCGTCCACCCGTCCTGAATCCGCGAGGGCCTCCCTGGCCATGCGCTCGGCGGAGGCCCGCAGGTCTACGGATGCCTGCCAGAGGGCGCGAAGCTCGGCCCCATCCTGTTCGCGTTGGAGCTTCGCCTGGGCGGAGGCCGCACGGGCCTCGGCCTCGCCTCGGATTCGGGCTGCGTTGACGCGCCCGGGTGTGGGGAAGGTCAACCCCAGGGAGAACACATTGCCGTTGCCGCTGAGCCCAGCCTCCTGCCAACGCTTCACGCCCAGGCCGAGCTGGAGGTCCGGCGCCCAACGGCCAGCGGCCTTGGCATCGGACTGGGCCGCAGCTTCCTGGGCCAAGGCCATGCGGGTCACAGGGGCGCCGGGCTGTTC
This sequence comes from Holophagales bacterium, assembly GCA_041908165.1. Lineage (GTDB taxonomy): Bacteria > Acidobacteriota > Holophagae > Holophagales > Holophagaceae > JACQZU01. The sequence goes on from JAYRFV010000029.1 coordinate 10,162, forward strand.
GGCCACGTAGGCGTCCAGGGTCGCAGGCGGCTCGGGGAGGAGATCGCCTTTAGCGGTGCCATAGCTGCCTCCCAGCAGGGATCGCAGGCGGGCCTCGGCCTGGAGAAGCCGGGAGCGCTCAACCACCTGGCGCCCCCGCAAAAGTTCGATCTCGCGCCGGACCCGGCCCCGGTCGAGGCCGGACATTTCACCGGCCTGATGCAGGCGGTCCACCCGCTCCTGGAAGCGGCCCACTCGGGAGACGGCGGCATCCAGCCGGGCGAGACGCTCCCGGGCGACCAGCACCTCGTGGAAGGCTTCGCGCACCTGGGCGACCACGCCCGCCACGCGTTGTTCGCTCTCTGCCCTGCCGCCCTCCTTCCGCCGGAGTGCAGCATCCCGCCGGGCCGACCGGCGCCCCGAGATGTCGAAGCTCTGGCTGAGCAGGAAGGTGTCCTCCCGCTTGCCGGGCTGAGGGCCTGAGAACTGTTGACGGCTCCAATCCACGCCGGGCGAGAGCCAGCTCCGTGCCTCCAGCGCCGCCCCCTCCGTCTGCTTCGCGGGGAGCTGGGTCAGCGCCTGCCACTCGGGGCGGGCCAGGGCACGGGCGATGGCTTGGGCTTCAGCCAGGGCTGGAGTCGCGTCCTGGGCGCCCACGGGCCAGAGCAAAAACGGCAAAACCAAAAAACCACACAAAGTCGCGCTTTTTATCACACATAGAGGCATGAAAAACAAAGGCAACACCCC
>JAYRFV010000030.1:0-20516 GCA_041908165.1 Holophagales bacterium
AGGTCGGCGACCACGTTCTCGATGAGCACCGGGGCCTGGCCGGCCAGCTTGATGTTGCCCTGCAGGGCCAGGCTCTGCAGCCCCAGGCCGCGGATGTGGGTGTTCAGGGTCTGCACCACCAGGGTCGCCGCCAGGGAGGGCGTGATGGTCGGGTGGTCCATGAGGTCGAAGCGGAAGTTGAGGGTGCGCTTGCCGCCCAGGTTGAGGCCGAGGCGCATCGGGACCAGCCGGGCCTCGGCCCCGAGGATGCCGGCCACGCCGGAATTGCGGTCGAGCCGCAGCGCCCCCACCGGGGCCACGGGCTGGGCGAGCTTGAAGGAGCTGTTGTAGCTGGAGACCACGCCGCCCACGGTCGCCGACCAGAGCGGCAGGTCCACCGGGCCCAGGTTGAACATCTGGTGGCCGAAGAGCAGCACCCGCTTGCCGGAGACGTAGGTGATCGTCCCGCTGCCGGAGAATTCCAGGTCGCCCTGGACCAGGTTGATGACGGCCATGCCGCCCGGCTCCAGGGGGCTGGCCTCGGCGCCGGGCACGGCGGAGGTCACCGCGCCTGCCGCGAAGGTCAGCGGCAGCCCCTGCAGGAAGGACCGCGCTTCCGGCAGCAGTTCGGGTCCGAACACCGGCATCGGGATGGCCCGGGAGCCGCCCCCTGCGTCCGTGCCGAGCAGGTCCGCCAGCGGCGTCATCCGGCCGGCGAGGGCCGCCTTCAGCACCTTCGGCGGCTCGATCTTGGGCACCAGCAGGGGGGTCTTGGGCACCAGGGTGTCGGGGATGTCCTTCAGCTGGTCGAGCATGTCGCCGATCGGGGTGATCCCGCCGATCGGCTCCTTCTCGAAGGGGAAGCCGATGCTCAAGGCCCCCACGAGGCGGCCGTCGATGTAGCAGGGGGACCCGCTCATGCCGGCGATGATTCCGGTGTCGGCAAGGGGTCCTCCGCTGGCCTTGACCAGGATCAGGCTGCGGCCGGGCGCCATGAGCGGCCCGCCCCCGTTGCGGTTGACCCCGAGGACCTCGAACTCGAAACGCTCGATCCGGCCGCCCTTGAACACGGTCCGGCCGAAGCCCTTCATGCCCGGCCGGATGTCCTCCACAGGCATGGTCGGGGGCGTCTGCGCGAACAGCAAGCCGACGGACAGGGCGAGGGCGGTCAGCGGGGCTTTCCAGGTCATCCAGGGCTCGGCGGAAGGGTCGGGCGGAGGTGCGGAAGGAAGGGGCCCGGAGGCCTTCCCGGTCTTTGAGCAGGGGCGGGCCGCGGGGGGCCCAGTTCCACTATAGGTGTTTTGGCGCGGGTCGATGTTTCGTAACCGTTTCGTCTCTTGGGTCCGGGCTGGAACCGGAGTACCCTCGCGGGATTGGAGGAACTTTTTATGTCATCGAGGCATTCGTTTGCGTCCACTCTGGCCGTTCTGATCGTGGCGGCCGCCCCCGTGATGGCCCAGGGCGTGAACGCCCAGCTGTCCGGCCACGTGCTCGGCAAGTCCGGCGAGGGCCTGGCCGGCGCGAGCGTCGTGATCCGCAACAGCGAGACCGGCTTCGTCCGGACCGTCACGACCGACGCCAACGGCCGCTACATCGCCGTGCTCCTGCCGGTGGGCCCGTACCAGGTGACCGTCTCCAAGGCGGGCTACCTGACCGCCAGCAACGTCAAGGTGAACCTGAACCTCGGCGACGCCGCCCCGCTCACCGTCCGCCTCGCGCCCGACGCCGGGACCACCGTGGAGGTGGTGGCCTCGGTCGGCTCGATCGACAGCGACCGCTCCGTCTCCGCCAACGCCATGAGCCCCGAGTCGCTCACCATCCTTCCGGTCAAGGGCCGCGGCTTCACCGACTTCGCCTTCCTGACCCCGCAGGTCACCCTGTCCTTCGAGCGCGGCAACATCGCCATCGGCGGGCAGCGCGGCATCAACACCTCGATCAACGTGGACGGCGGCGACTACAACGACCCGTTCTTCGGCGGCACCACCGGCGGCGCCGAGGGCAAGACCCCGTTCACGGTCTCCATCGAGGCGATCCGCGAGTTCCAGGTGATCACCGACGGCGCCAGCGCCGAATTCGGCCGCATGGGCGGCGGCTACCTCAACGCGATCACCAAGAGCGGCACCAACGACCTGTCGGGCAGCCTGTTCTACTACATGCGGCCGAAGGCCTTCGTCGAGAAGCAGGCCAACGTCAGCGGCACGGCGGGCAGCACCGACATCGCCGACTTCAAGACCGAGCAGTACGGGTTCTCCGTCGGCGGCCCGATCATCAAGGACCGGCTGCTGTACTTCGTGGCCTACGACGGCCAGAAGGAGACCCGCCCGGTGAACTTCGCCTGGGGCGGCAACTCCCCGGTGGCCCTCGATCCCAACGTGGCCGGCCAGGCGAACGACGCGGCGCTGCTGGCGCGCAGCGGCACCTACACCACCAAGGCCGACTCGGCCACGATCTTCGGCCGCCTCGACTGGCTGCTGAACGCCGACCACAACCTGCAGTTCCGGGTCAACCGCTCCGAGTTCAAGGGCAACACCAGCACCGGCATCCTCAACGCCAAGGAGAACACCTCCACCGACGACATCAAGACCCTGAGCCTCATCGGCCAGTGGAACTGGGTCCTCGGCAGCAGCTGGATCAACGAGTTCCGCCTCAGCTACTCGAAGGAGGAGCTGCCCCGCACGCCGCAGACCACCGCCCCCCAGGTGTTCATCACCAACGTCGGCACCTACGGCAAGTACCCCTTCACCCGCGAGTTCACCACCATCCGCAAGCAGTTCACCGAGACCCTCTCGTACATCACCACGCTGGTGCAGGTGAAGGCCGGCATCGACCTGAACATCACCACCTCGGACGAGGTGTTCGCCCCCAACGTCGAGGGCAACTACTCGTTCAGCAGCCTGGCGAACTTCCGCGCCGGCAACTGGACCAGCTACCAGCAGGCCTTCGGCCTCAACGGCCTGAGCGGGCGCCAGGCGGGCACCTTCGACGCCACCGAGAAGGAGCTGGCCGCCTTCGTCCAGACCGACTGGAAGCTCTCCGATTCCCTCAAGGTCGGCGTCGGCCTGCGCATGGACCGCCAGGAGCACGCCTCCTTCAGCATCCTGTCCTTCGCCAACCCGTCCGCCAACCCGATGCCGCTGAACCAGACCATCCCCACCGACACCCAGGTGTCGCCGCGCCTGAGCTTCACCTGGACGCCGGCCGCCGACCAGGGCCGCACGGTGGTCCGCGGGTCCGCCGGCGTCTACGTCAGCCGCACCCCGGCGGTGTTCCTCTACCAGGTCTACGTCAACAACGCCCAGCGCAGCGCCACCATCACCTTCCAGCCGGGCCAGGCGGCCACCTACGGGATCCCCATCGGCGCCGCCTTCAACGCCCAGTCGCCGTTCGTCCTGGCCTCCCTGCCGGGTGGCGCCACCCCGCCCCCGCTGGACCTCTGGACCTTCTCCCAGGACTTCAAGAACCCGCGCACCACCCGCCTGCGCCTGGAGGGCGAGCGCAACTTCAACGGCTGGGTGCTCGGCCTCGCCGGCAGCTACGCCAAGGCGGTGAACCTGGAACGCGTCACCGACGTCAACCTCACCGAGATCGGCGTCAACGCCTACGGCCGCCCCCTCTTCAACAACACCGGCGGGCTCAACCCGGTCTACAGCGGCTCCTCCGCCTCCTCGCGGATCCGGCCCAACGCCACCTTCGGACGCATGGGCATGTACGTGAGCGACGCCGAGAGCACCTACAAGGCCATCACCGCCAGCGCCAAGTACCAGAAGGCCGACAGCCCCTTCCAGGCACAGTTCTTCTACACCTGGTCCGAGGACAAGGACAACGACAGCAACGAGCGCAACTTCTCCGCCTACGCGTCGCAGAACCCCTACCGGCTCGCCGACGAGTGGAGCTACAGCAACAACGACCGCCGGCACGTCCTCACCGGCTACCTCAGCTACCTGGACCCGGTGACCAAGGTGCAGATCGGCATCAACGCCCGCTACCTCTCCGGAACGCCCTACTCGCTCACCTTCGGCACCGACCTGAACATGGACAGCTTCACCAACGACCGCGTCCTCGGGACGGAGCGCAACGGCTACCGGACCGCTGCGCAGCGCTTCCTGGACCTGAAGCTGAGCCGCGACTGGGCGATCACGAAGCGGGCGAAGTTCACCCTCTCCGCCGAGGTGTTCAACCTGCTGAACCGTGCCGACACCTACGCGCGCACGCGGGTCAGGAGCGGCTCCACCGACGCCGCCGTCACCCTCGAGACGGTGCAGAACGCCGTCTCCACGCCGCGGCAGATGCAGCTCGGCGCGCGCCTGGCCTTCTGACCGGTCCCGCGCGGCGGAAAAGGGGCGGCCCCGGCCGCCCCTTTTCCATTAGGCTGGACGGATGAGGATTCTCGCCATCGGCGACGTGGTCGGGGAGCCGGGCCGCCGGCTGCTGGAGGAATTCCTGCCGGAGTTGCGGCGGGCCCACGCGCCGGACTTCGTCGTCGCGAACGGCGAGAACGCCGCCCACGGCCACGGCATCACCGAGGCGATCGCGCGGTCCTGGCTGGACGACCTGGGAATCGACGTCATCACCACCGGCAACCACGCCTTCGACGTAAAGGGCATCGAGTCCACCTTCCAGAAGGAGCCGCGGCTGCTGCGCCCGGCCAACTACCCACCGGGCACGCCGGGCCAGGGCCACGTGAAGCTGCACACGGCCTCGGGTCTCGAGGTGCTGGTCATCAACCTGATCGGACGGGTGTTCATGCAGCCCGCCGACGACCCGTTCCGCTGCGCCGACGCCCTGCTCGCGAAGGAACGCGCCGACCTGGTGCTGGTGGACATCCACGCCGAGGCCACCAGCGAGGCCCAGGCCCTGGGCTGGCACCTGGATGGCCGGGCCACGGCGGTGCTGGGCACCCACCGCCACGTGCCCACCCTGGATGCCCGGATCCTGCCCGGCGGCACCGCCTTCGTCACCGACATCGGCATGACCGGCCCCTACGGCGGCGTCATCGGCATGACCAAGGAGGCCAGCCTCAGCCGCTTCCTCAAGGCCCGCGGCGAGCGCTGGGAAGTGGCAGCCGACGACCTCCAGCTGCACGCCGTGCTGATCGAGGCCGAGGGACGGAAGGCGAAGTCCATCGAACGGATCTCCCGCCGCCTGCCGTGACCCTTCCGATCCGCCCCGCCCGCATGGCCGACGTCAACGGCCTGTACTTCCTGTTCCAGGCTGCCGCCGCCCAGCCCGGGGGATTGGCGCGCACCGCCCAGGAGGCCTCGGAGGGCTACGTGCGCCGCTGCCTGGAGGCCGCTGGCGGCCGCGGCCTGGCGCTGCTGGCGCAGGGCGACGGGCGCGTCCAGGGCAGTCTCTGGGCCTGGCGCCCGGAGCCGGCGAGCCTGCGCCACACCCTCGGCGAGCTCACCCTCGCCATCCACCCGGAGGCCCAGGGCCAGGGCCTCGGACGGGCCCTGATGGAAGCCTTCCTGGACGCGGTCAAGACCCGGTTCCCGGACATCCAGCGGGTGGAACTGGTCTGCCGTGAATCGAACCGGGCCGCCCTGCACCTTTACGAAGCCCTGGGCTTCATCCGCGAGGGCCGCTTCAACCGCCGCATCCTCGGCGCGCAGGGCCGCCTCGAGGCCGACATCCCCATGGCCTGGTTCAACCCCGCCTTCAAGGCCTGAGCCGTTCGCGGGCCGCCTCAGGCCTCGGCCTTGCCAGGAGCGGTCCGTTTAGTTAGAATTCTAACCATGAGTGGTCGAATCCTCGAACTGGTCTCCCGCATCCACCTGGGCTGGAAGCGCAGGATCACCCGGGACCTGGCGCCCTTCGGCGTGAACCCCAAGCAGATGTTCCTGCTGCGCAAGCTGGCAGCGGGTGCCGGCCTGGGCCCCAGCGAGATCGCCGAGCTGCTGTTCGCGGACCGGCCGACGGTGACCTCCATGCTCAGCACCCTGGCCCGGGCCGGCTGGATCCATCGCGGGCAGGACCCCGCCGACGGACGGCGGGCGATCGTCCGCATCAGCCCAGCGGGCCGGAGAAAGCTCGCCGAGGTTCCGGAACGGCTGTGGAGGAGCGGTCGCACCGATTTCGATCCCGAGGCCTGCCTCGACCCGGAGGAGCAGGTGGAACTGCGGCGGCTCCTGGAGAAGGTGGCCGCCGGGCTGGAAGGGAGGGCGCCGTGCTAGCCTGGGCCGCCTACCTGACCGTGGCGGTGGTGTGGGGTTCCACGTTCGTGGCCATCGCCTGGGCGATCGAATCCTTTACGCCCTTCGGCCTCTCTGCGGCCCGGTTCCTGCCCGCCGGGATCCTGGCGCTGCTGGTCGGCCGCTGGCGCCGGGAGGCCCTGCCCCGCCCGGGCGATCTGCCCCGGCTGGCGCTGGTGGGCATTCTGCTGCTCACGGTCTGCATGGCCCTCATCGCCTGGGCCGAGACCCGGGTGAGCAGCGGGGTCGCCGCGACCATGGCGGCGACGGTGCCCATGTTCCTGGCCCTGCTGGAGCCGTCCGGCATGGACGGCCGGCGCTGGTCCGGCCTGGGCCTCGGCTTCCTCGGCGTGGCGCTGCTGATGTGGCCCTCCGGGGCCAGCCCGGATCTCCTGGGCTGCCTGGTCCTGGCAGGTTCGGCCCTGCTCTGGTCCCTCGGCACCCTCTGCGGCCGCCGCGACACCTCCACGGCCGGCCACTTTTCCAAGGTGGGCGTGGAAATGCTGACGGCAGGCCTGCTCTCACTGCTGCTCGTCCCGTTCACGGGCGGATTCACCCACAGCGTTCCAGGGCCGCGCAGCCTGGCAGCCCTGGCCTACCTGGTGCTGTTCGGCTCCATCGCCGCTTATTCCGCCTACATCCACCTCACCCGCGTATGGGATCCCGCCAAGGCCGGCACCTACGCCTTCTGGAACCCGGTGGTGGCCATCCTCCTGGGCTGGAGCCTGCGGGGCGAGGCCTTCAGCGCCGGCATGGGGACCGGCCTCGCCTTGATCCTGGGTGGGGTGGGACTGGTGCAGCTGCCCCTGCGGCGAACGGTGATCCCCGAGGAGGAGCCGGGCTGAGCAGCGGGCAGGCCAGGCGGTCGCGCCTCGCCAGCACCCCGCGGAGTATCAGTACATGTCGTCCATGCCCGTCGCGACCGCCGGATCGCGGAGCACGCACCGCGTGCGCAGCGAGGCATCCGGCGAGGAGCGAATCATCCAATCCCGAGGTGCGAGCCGAGGTTCCAAACGCAATCCGCTGCCATGGGGCGGCATCAAAAAGCCCCGGCGAATGCCGGGGCTTTCCAGGCAGCGCCTGTTGGATCAGTACATGTCGTCCATGCCGCCCATCCCGCCGGGACCGGCCGGCGCGGCCGGAGCCTTGGGCTCGGGGGTCTCGGTGATGATGGCTTCGGTGGTCAGCATCATCGATGCCACGGAGGCGGCGTTGCGGAGGGCGCTCTTGGTCACCTTGGCGGGATCGACCACGCCGAAGGACACCATGTCGCCGTACTCGCAGGAGGCGGCGTTGAAGCCGTAGTTGCCCTTGTTCTCGCGGACCTGGTTGACCACCACGGAACCCTCGACGCCGGCGTTGTTGGCGATCTGGCGCAGCGGCTCCTCCAGCGACTTCTTGACGATCGACACGCCGGTGGCCTGGTCGCCGGCCAGCTTCAGCGCGGCCAGCTTGGCGATGGCGCGGATCAGGGCGACGCCGCCGCCGGCCACGATGCCGTCCTCGACGGCGGCCTTGGTGGCGTGCATGGCGTCCTCGACGCGGGCCTTCTTCTCCTTCATCTCGGTCTCGGAGGCGGCGCCGACCTTTATGACGGCGACCCCGCCGACCAGCTTGGCCAGGCGCTCCTGCAGCTTCTCCTTGTCGTAGTCGCTGGTGGAGGTCTCGATCTGCGCGCGGATCTGCTTGACCCGGCCCTGGATCGCCTCGCTGGCGCCGGCGCCCTCGACGATGGTGGTATTCTCCTTGTCGATGGTCACCTTCTTGGCGGTGCCGAGGTCGGTCAGGGTGAGGTTCTCGAGCTTCAGGCCGAGGTCCTCGGTGATCGCCTTGCCGCCGGTGAGGATGGCGATGTCCTCCAGCATGGCCTTGCGGCGGTCGCCGAAGCCGGGCGCCTTGACGGCGGCCACCTGGATGGTGCCGCGGATCTTGTTCACCACCAGGGTGGCCAGCGCCTCGCCGTCGACGTCCTCGGCGATGATCAGCAGCGGGCGGCGGCTGTTCACGGTCTGCTCGAGGATCGGCAGCAGGTCGCGCATGTTGGAGATCTTCTTCTCGAAGGCCAGGATGTACGGGCTGTCGAGCTCGACCTTCATCTGGTCGGGGTTGGTGACGAAGTAGGGGCTGAGGTAGCCGCGGTCGAACTGCATGCCCTCGACCACGTCCAGGGTGGTCTCGCGGCCCTTGGCCTCCTCGACGGTGATGACGCCGTCCTTGCCGACCTTGCCCATCGCCTCGGCGATGATGCGGCCGATCTCCTCGTCGCCGTTGGCGGAGATGGTGCCGACCTGGGCGATGGCGTTGCCCTCGACCGGCTTCTTGATCTCGTCGATGAGCTTGACCACTTCATCCACGGCCAGGTCGATGCCGCGCTTGATCTCCATGGTGTTGGCGCCGCTCACCACGGCCTTGATGCCCTCCTTGTAGATGGCGCGGGCCAGCACGGTGGCGGTGGTGGTGCCGTCGCCGGCGATGTCGGAGGTCTTCGAAGCCACCTCGCGCACCAGCTGGGCGCCGATGTTCTCGGTCTTGTCCTTGAGCTCGATCTCCTTGGCGACGGTGACGCCGTCCTTGGTCATCAGCGGGGAGCCGAACTTCTTCTCGATGAGGACGTTGCGGCCCTTGGGGCCGAGCGTGACCTGGACCGCGTCGGCGAGCTTGTTGACGCCGCGCAGGATCGCGTGGCGCGCGTCCTCGGAATAGGTGATGGTCTTGGACATGTTGTTCTCCTGAGGATTGTTTTTCTTGGCGACTTGGCGACTTGGCGGTGGATCTTTAACCGAGGATCGCCAGGATCTCGTCCTCGCGGACGATGACGTGGTCCTCGCCGTCGAGCTTCACCTCGGTGCCGCTGTACTTGCCGATCAGCACCTTGTCGCCGGCCTTGACCGACATCGGGATGCGCTTGCCGTTGTCGTCGAACTTGCCCTCGCCGACGGCGACCACGGCCGCTTCCATCGGCTTCTCCTTGGCGGTGTCGGGGATGATGATGCCGCCCTTGACGGTTTCGGCGGCGTCGACGCGCTTCAGCATCACGCGGTCGTAGAGGGGCCTGATGGTCATGTCTTCCTCCTGGGAAACGGGGGTGTTAGCACTCACCCTCAACGAGTGCCAATCTACCACCTGCCCCTGCCAAGTCAAGCCAGACTTTCGAGAATTTGAAGAAATCTAAGTGTATTAAACTAATATTATTTATAACGCTGATACAAATATTATCATTGAGACCCGACGGAAATGACCAGCCCCGGAGGTCCTCCAATCAGTCCACACTAAGAGCATGAGCCTGCTCGCCACCCTGAAGGATCTCCAGGCCACCCTCGACAACCTGCGGACCATCGACCGGGACCTGGGTGCCTTTCCGCCCGACCTGGCCGCCCTGGACCAGGAGCGCAAGCTGCTTGCCCGGCAGGCCGCCGACACCGGAAAGCTGCTGCAGGATTGGCGGAGCAAGCGGGAATCGGCCGCCAGGTCGCACGGGGAGATGCTGCGGCTGGAGGAGGTGGCGCGCAAGGCCCTGAAGGCCGCCACCCAGAAGGTCCAGTACGCCTCGGCCATCCGCGACGTGGACGAGCGCGAGCGCCACCGCGCCGCCGCCGCGCGCCTCCTGAAGGAGGCCGAATCCACCTGCGCCGAACTCGAGGCCCGGCTCGCCTCCCTGGAGTCGCGGGGCGCCGAAGTGGGATCCCGCTTCGACGAACTGCACCAGATCTTCCTCGCCGAGCACGAGACCCAGGTGATCGCGCGGGACCAGTTCAGCGCCAGGCGCCAGGAACTGGAGGGCACCCTGCCTCCCGCCGAGCTGGCCCGCTTCAACCGTCTGGTCCAGTCCAGGCAGGGCCGTGCGGTGGTGCCGGTGGAGAACGGCACCTGCATGGGCTGCCGGGTCAAGCTGCGGATGATCTTCCTCTCCGAGCTGCGCCACGCCGAGGGTCTCAAGTTCTGCGAGTCCTGCCAGCGGATCGTCTACCCCGGGGCATCCTAGGGCCTGGCTCCCCGCCGGGGCCTATGCTGGGATGGAGCGTGAGGCGATGACCGGACTGGCGCAACGGGTGGCGAGGCTGCTGGACCGCATCCACAAGGCCTGCGACGGGGTGGGGCGCGACCCGGGGGCGGTGGAGCTGCTGCCGGTCTCCAAGCGGCACCCCCTGGAGCGGGTCCAGGAGGCCTTCGGCCTGGGCTTCCGCCGGTTCGGCGAGAACTACGTCCAGGAGGGAACCGCCAAGGCCGCCGCCCTGCCGGCGGCCGGCTTCCTCCTCATCGGCCCCCTGCAGCGCAACAAGGCAAGGCAGGCGCTGGAGGGCTTCGAGGAGATCCTGACCCTGGACCGGCCGGACCTGGCGGCCCGGTTGCGCCGGCTGGCCGCGGACCTGGACCTGGTCCGGCCGGTGTGGATCCAGGTCGGGCTCTGGGGGGAGGCCAGCAAGCTCGGCGGCTGCACCGAGGCCGAACTCCCGGCCGTGCTGGAGGCGCTGTCGGGGGACCCCCGGCTGCCCCTTCGCGGATTCATGGCCATCCCGCCCCCGGGCCATCCCCAGGCCTTCACCGACCTGGCTGGACTACGGCTCCGGTGGGAGGACCGGCTTGGGAAAAAGCTCCAGCTCAGCATGGGGATGAGCGAGGACCTCGAGGCTGCCGTCCGGGCCGGGAGCGACCAGGTCCGGATTGGAACGGACTTCTTCGGAGCCCGGGGCGCCACCGCATGAAGGTGGATCGTGACCGAATTAATCCCCCTCCCGGGAACGGGCCGATAGCGACCTTGGCGACTCCCCGGAGGCTTCGATGCTGGCGTTCTGGAATTCCCTCAACATCCGGAAGAAACTGCTCTACTCCATCCTCTCGCTCAGCATCCTGCTCGGCCTGGTCTCGGTGGTGGTCTCCTCCATCAGCCTGACCAGGTCCATGCGTGAGGGCCTGGGCTTGAAGGCCGTGAGCATCGCCTCCCTCTTCTCGGAGTCGGTGAAGCAGGGGGTGGACTTCGGCGACACCTCCTCGATCGAGACCGCCCTGAACGCCATCAAGGACGACAAGGACATCAGCCAGGCCCTGGTCATCAAGGTCGATGCCAAGACCCAGCAGGCCAGCGTGATGGCCCGGGCCAAGGAGTCCAAGGACGAGAAGTTCGACGTGGCCCCCTTCGTCGCCGGGATCATGGAGGTGGTCGGCAAGGCCAAGCCCGGCCAGACGGTGTTCGAGGCCAACAAGGGCGGATTCGTGCTGGAGGCCGTCTCCGTGAAGGTGGCCGACGCGGCCCAGAAGGCCTTCGTCCTGGTCATGGCCAACGAGAAGCGGGTCCAGGAGAGCCGCAACGCCGCCATCCTGACGTCGGTGCTGGTGGGCCTGGTGATGACCGCCCTGGGCTTCGCCGCCGCCTTCCTGCTGGGGAACGCCATCGTCAAGCCGCTGGAGACGATCACCCACAGCATGCGCGACATCTCCGAGGGCCAGGGCGACCTGACCGCCCGACTGGAGGTCCACGGCAACGATGAGATCGCCCAGCTGTCGAGGCACTTCAACGTGTTCGTCGGGAACATCCAGGGCATCGTCCAGCAGGTCATCGGCATCAGCACCAACATCGCCTCCGGCTCCCTGCAGATGTCCGCCGGCATGAGCGAGATGGCCTCCACGGCCGACGCCATCGCCCACAGCGCCGACCAGCAGAAGAGCAGCGTCACCCAGGCCAACGGCAGCGTCGGCGCCATCGCCAACTCCTCGCGGGTGATCAACGGGACGGTGCAGGAGGCCCTGCAGGTCTTCGATCGCGCCCAGGAGGCCGGCAACACCGGCGGGTCGGCGGTCGACGCCGCGGTTTCCGGCATGCAGGCGATCAACCAGAACAGCAAGCAGATCGGCAGCATCCTCACGGTCATCACCGAGATCGCCAACCAGACCAACCTGCTGTCGCTGAACGCCGCCATCGAGGCCGCCAAGGCCGGCGAGCACGGCAAGGGCTTCGCGGTGGTCGCGGAGGAGGTGCGCAAGCTGGCCGAGCGCAGCGCCCAGGCCGCCAAGGAGATCACCGCCCTGATCCTGACCTCGGACAAGAGCATCGAGGACGGCACCCGCATGGTGAACACCGCCGGCACCGCGCTCCAGAGCATCCAGGAGGCGATCGCCGCCAGCGCCCAGCGGATGAAGACCATCGGCCAGCAGAGCCAGGCCCAGAGCCAGGACAGCGGCACCGTGGTGGACGCCATGGGCAACCTCACCGGGATCGCCGAGCAGAACGCCGCCGCCACCGAGGAGATGGCCGCCACCATCCGGGAAACCACCCGCACCGTCGAGGAACTGAGCCACCTGGCCGACAACCTCAACGCCCTGGTGAGCCGCTTCCGGGTTTAATGCTCAGTGGGGGTCTCCGGCTTCGCCGCTTCGGCGGACCGCTAGGCCCCCCACACCCCCGCGCTTCGGGACCAGCCAAGCTGGTCCCTTGCTTTTCCTGTGCGGATCGCCGACATCACTTTCGGCCCCGCGCTTCGGGACCAGCCAAGCTGGTCCCTAGTTTTCCAGTGGGGGTCTCCGGCGTCGCCGCTTCGGCGGACAGTTCGGCGCCCCGGTGGTCAGGTGCCCTCCATGGGTCTGGACGGGATGGTCGGAACCATCCGGCTGGAACGGGAAAGGCCCCCTGGCGAGCCAGGGGGCCTTTCGGGTCAGCGGTCGCCCTAGAACTTGAAGCGGGCGCCGAACTGCACTTCGCGGGTGTTGCGGTCGGCCACGTTCAGCCAGCCGAAGTCGGCGAAGGGCGTGCTGGTGGCGTTGCTGGCGAAGTTGTTGGAGGTGGTGCGCCAGTTGGCCCAGTTGAACACGTTGAAGACATCGATGAAGGTCTCGAGGGCGAAGCGCTTGGAGAACTGGAAGTCGCGGCTGAACCGGAGGTCCAGGGTCTTCACGTGGGGCTGGCGGAAGCTGTTGCGCTCGAACTGGGTGGGCACGTCGTTGGTGAAGGTGTCGCCGTTGGTGTCGCTGCTGAAGGTGGCGTTGCGCGGACGGCCGCTGGTCCAGGTAAAGCTGCCGGAGCCCTTGATGCCCCAGTAGATCGGGAAGAAGCCGGCCAGGGTGAAGCGCATCCGGCGGTCGTAGTCGCTGTAGCCCCAGTTGCCCTGGCCCATGGGGTCGGCGGGATTGGCGATGGAGCTGGTGGTGCCGAAGGTGTCGCGCTCGTTGGACTGGTTGTCCCGGCCCTGGGCGAGCGTGAAGCTGGACTGGAAGCCGTAGCCCTTGTCCGAGAACTTCGAGGCGGTGAACACCAGGGCCTGGTAGGTGCCCTGGCCGTCGTTCTTGCTCAGGGCGACGTTGCCGAAGCCGGCGAGGTTGAGCCGGGTGCCGTTGACGATGGCGTAGCCCGGGCGCGAGGACGGGAACCCGGAGCCGGAGGCGCCGGTGGTGGTGAACCGGTTGACGGTGGTCGGGTAGCCGTCGTTGTAGACGCCGTTGGCGTTGTAGGTGCCGTCGGCGTTCAGCTGCCACATGTTGACGTTCACGAAGTACTGGAAGTTCTCGAACTTGGTGTAGACGCCCATGACGCCCAGGCGCAGCCCGTTGTCGTACTGGTGGTCGAGGCTCAGGCTGGCGCGCTTGGCGCGGGCCATCTTGTTGTCCGGATCCCAGACCTGGCCGGTCAGGGTGGAGGCCGAGAAGCCGTAGGAGGAGGCGTCGCGGAGGATGTCCTTGGGCAGGGCGCTGAGCACCGTGCCGCTGCCGCTGACACGCTGGGCGTAGGACAGCGGGCCGGAATTGAAGAAGGCGAGCACGGAGGCGTTGGCGCCGGAACTGGACATGAAGTAGGTGGCCGTGCCGATGCCGTTGCTGTTCATGGTGTTGCTGACGGTCAGGCTGGGCGTGGGGGTGCTGAACCAGCCGTAGCCGCCCTTCAGCACGGTCTTCTGGTTGCCGTTGAGGTCCAGGGAGAAGGCGATGCGCGGGTCCACCGCGTTGCTGCTGAAGGCGTTGTCGAGGCCGCCGAGGGCCGGGTTCGGCCGGGGGTTGGTCGGCTGGTTCTCACGGGTGAACCGCACGCCCATGTTGAGGTTGAGCCGGCGGTTCATGAGGCCGGCGTACTGGGCCTGGAGGTAGCCGGCGAGCAGCGAGGTCTTGTAGGCGATGACTCCGTTGAACTCGGAGACCGCACCAACGTACTGGAGCCGCGCCGAGGAGGAGTTGGTGAGGGCGCCGGTGGCCCAGGCGACCGCGGTCTGGTAGTTGCTGAACTGGAAGCTGCCGTTCTGGTAGCGGTAGAAGGTGTTCATGAAGTCGAAGAACTGCAGGTCCACGCCGGCCTTGAACTGCCAGTCGCCGGTCGTGTGGGAGACGTTGTCGATGACCTGCCAGCTGTACTCGTCCAGGCCGTTCGGCAGGAAGTTGGTCTGCCCGGCGGTCCAGCCGCTGCTGATCTGGATCTCGGGGGTGGCCGAATTCGGGAAGCGCGGGCGACGCTCGATGGCGCGCTGCAGGCGGAACTCGTTGACGGTGCTCATGCCGAACACCGAGTTCAGCTCGGCCACCCAGGACAGGCCGCTGTCCTTCTCCAGGCCCTGGTTGCTGGCGCCGGTGCTGGGCGCGAAGCTCGAGGTGAGGCTGGTGGTGCCGTTCTGCCACTTCAGGTCCTGGGAGTTCACGCGCAGGGTGGCCCGGTGGTTGTCGTTGATGGTCCAGTCCAGGCGGCCGAAGACGACGGTGTTCTTGCGGTCGCTGGTGTAGGTGGCGCCGCTCTCCGAGGCCAGGGTGCCGCCGCCGGTGTTGACGATGAGCTTGCCGAAGATCGGCAGCCAGGCGTTGAAGTTGTCCACGCTGTTGCCGCCGGAGGCGGAGACCGCGAAGCTCGGGGTCATGTCCTCGGTGTAGTGGTAGGTCTCCACGCCCACGAAGAAGTGCAGCTTGTCCTTGATGATCGGGCCGCCGACGTTCACGTTGAACTGGTTCTGGCTGAAGTTGCGGGTGAGCGCCTGCTGGGTGTTGATGGTCCCCAGGCGGTCGTAGGGGACCGGCCGCATGCGCGCGACCATGCTGGAGGGCCGGAACTGGGCCAGGGCGGAGCCGGCGAACTCGTTGCTGCCGCCCTTGGTGACGGCATTGATGATGGCGCCGGCGGCGTTGCCGTACTGGGCGTCGTAGCCGTTGGTGATGATCTGCAGCTCGCGGATCGTGTCGGCGCCGAAGGTGAAGGGGATGCGGGTGGAGCCGCGCTGCTCGCCGAAGAAGTTGGACTGGTAGCTCGCGCCGTCGATCTGCAGGTTGTTCTGGATGCCGCGGGCGCCGCCGACGGAAATGCGGCCGGCATCGGGATCGGGGGCGGCCATCGGGGTGAGCGCGACCAGGTAGGTGAAGTCCCTGCCCTGCAGGGGGATCGACTGGACCAGGGTGTCGTTCACGGAGGTCATGGCGTTGACCTCCCGGGCGTCGAGGCTGGAGCTGGCGGCGGTCACCTCGACGGTGGCGGCGGCTTCAGCGGTATCCAGGGTGAAGTTGGCCACCGTGTTCTGGCCCAGCTGGATGGTGATGCGGCCGCCCTTCGCGGTCTTCATGCCGGGCGCGGACACGGTGAGCTCGTAGGGGCCCACGGGCAGGAGGATGAAGGCGTATTCGCCCTGGGCGTTGGTGACCAGGGTCCGGGTGAGCCCGCTCTCCAGGTTGCGGATCACGACCGAGGCAGAGGCTAGGGCCTTGCCGCCCCGCGCCGACACGACGCCGCGGGCGCCGCCGGAGGTGGTCTGCGCGTGGCCCACGGTGGCGCAGGCGAGCGCGGTGAGGATGACGGGTGTCCAGCGACGTGCGTTCATGTGGTTCTCCAGGCCGTGCGGCCGAAACAGGGCATCCGTGGGTTGCGGGGTTCGGTCACGTTCCGCGGAGGCCTTCCCAGGAAAGGTGTCAGGTTACATTCCCTCATTTCGATTCAAGGCTCAAGCATGGAACGATTCGGGACCCGTGGCGGACATCCGTGACCTTCGCCACTTATTCGCCCTGCAGGGCGAGGATCTCCCGGGCCAGGGCTGGCACGGTGTCGCCGGCGGCCCCGATCCGCCGCTCCTGGAACCGGCCGGACACGTGGCTCGACTCCAGGTTCAACTCCAACGTCCTGGCGTGGCTGGGGACCGCCTGGACAAAACCGGCCGCGGGGTGCACCCAGCCGCTGGTCCCGATCGCCACGAACAGGTCGCAGCGCTCCAGGGCGGCGAATATGCGGTCCATATCCAGGGGCACTTCGCCGAACCAGACGATGTGCGGGCGCAGCCGGCCGGGAACGCCGCAGGCCGGGCACCGGCTCGAGGGGCCGAGGTCGTCCTCCCAGGGGTGGACCGTCCTGCAGTCGAGGCAGCGGGCCTTGCGGAGCTCGCCGTGCATGTGGACCAGCCGGCGGCTGCCGGCCCGATCGTGCAGGTCGTCCACGTTCTGCGTCACGAGGAGCAGGTCGCCCCGCCAGGCCTGGTCCAGGCGGGCCAGGGCGGCATGCGCCGGGTTCGGCTCGACCTCGCGCAGCTGGCGCCGGCGCTCGTTGTAGAAGCGCTGGACGAGGGCCGGTTCGCGGGCGAAGGCTTCCGGCGTGGCCACCTCCTCCACCCGGTGGTTCTCCCACAGGCCGTCGGTCCCGCGGAAGGTCCGCAGCCCGCTCTCGGCGCTGATGCCCGCGCCGGTGAGGAGGACGATGCTGGGGAGACCGGAGGCTTGAGGCTGGGTTCTGGAGGCGCTCGGTGGGACCATCTACTTTGCCCCCATCGCTGCGGCGAGCGCATACAGGACCTTGCTGAGTTCTTCACACCTGCCAGGAAGGCTGGTCGACTCCTGGAAATACCCAAGACGAAAGGCCAGCCCTACCTGGTATTCCAGTTCCCTGGCTGAAGCAAAGGCGATGCCGAGAAACCGGGCATGGTCCGCCTCCGAAGGCCGGGCACAGCCTTCAACAATGTTGGAGGGGATGGATAGGGCTGATTTGCGAAGCTGCTGGGCCAACCCGAACCGCTCCTCGACAGGAAAGCTCTGGGTTTCCTTGTAGACCTGAAGCACGAGCGAATCCGCGAACACGAATGCCTTCAGTTTTCGGTGGTCCCTGGCCATGTCTCACCACCTCCCGGCATCAGCCCTCCAGCCTCCAGCCTCCAGACTCAGGCCTACAGCCCCAACCGGTCGAGCTTGTCCGGACGGTCGCGCCAGCCCTCCTCGACCTTGACGTACAGCTCGAGCCGGACCGGACGCTGCAGCAGCTTCTTCAGCTCCCGCTGGGCACTGACCCGGATGCCGCGGATCATCTCGCCCTCCCGGCCGAGCAGGATCTTCCGGTGGCCGGCGCGTTCCACCAGGATCTCCGCCTCGATCAGCACGCCTGCCCCGTCGAGGTCATCGGGGAACCCGTCCTGGCCGGCCTCGAGCCAGCGGCCGATCCGCACCGCCACGCCGTGGGGAACCTCCTCGCGGGTCTTGCGAAGCACCTTCTCGCGGATGAACTCGGTCGCCATCGAGCGTTCGGTCTGGTCGGTGAAGACATCGTCCTGGAAGCCCCAGGGCCCGGTCGGGGCGTCGCGTTCGAGGATCGCCCAGAGCGGATCGAGGTTGAGCCCATCCTTGGCGCCCACCGGCACGATCTCGCAGAAGTCCAGCAGGTCCTTGTAGACGGCCACCCGCTCCAGCAGCCGCCCCTTGGAGAGCAGGTCGATCTTGTTGAGCAGGAGGTAGTTGCGCCGGCCCAGGGCCTTCAGCCGCTTGGCCAGGGCGCGCTCGCCGGCGCCGAGGAAGCCGTCGGCGTCGACCATCCACAGCACCAGGTCGGCCTCCTCCAGGGCCAGGTCGACGTGCTCCAGCATGCGCTGGTTGAGGGCGTGGCGGGCCAGGTGCAGCCCCGGCGTGTCCAGGAAGGCCAGCTGCACCGCGCCGCGGTTGACCACGCCGAGGATGCGGCCGCGGGTGGTCTGCGGCACCTGGCTGGTGGCCGCCAGCTTCTCGCCCACCAGGGTGTTGAGCAGGGTGGACTTGCCCACGTTGGGGAGGCCGACGATGGCGATCTTGGCGAACTGGGTGTCAGGCATGGGGGCTCGATCGAAAAGGTGGAAACACAGAGGCACAAAAATTAAAGCGAAAAGCGTTTTGATTTTTTTTAAACGCAAAGGCGCAAAGCGGCCCTGCGGGCCTGCGCAAAGAGAAGCTGGCGCCTGGTTTTTATCCTTTGCGCCTCTGCGCCTTTGCGTTGAATATCTCCTTTTCTCTTTGTGCCTTCGTGTCTTTGAATTGAAAAATCCCTTTCAGCCCCGATGCACGCCGCGCTTGGCTTCGCGCATGAAGCGCAGGAGGTAGGCCACCTCGGGAAACTGGCCCAGTTCGGCCTCGGTCCGCGCCAGGGCCTCCTCGCGCAGCAGCCCGGAATCGAACAGCAGCTTGTGGGCCTTGCGCAGGGCCTCGATGGCGGCGTCGGAGAAGTCCTTGCGCTTCAGTCCCAGCACGTTGACGCCGTAGCTCTTGGTCTCGCGCGTGCCGACCGTCTTCATGTAGGGCAGCACATCCAGGGTGGCGACGGTGAAGCCGCCCATGAAGGCGTGGTCGCCCACCCGGCAGAACTGGTGCACGGCGGAGAAGGCGCCGACGGTGCAGCCGCTGCCGACCTCGACGTGGCCGGCCAGGGTCGCGCAGTTGGCGAAGATGTTGCGGTCGCCCACCTGGCAGTCGTGGGCGATGTGGGCGCCGGTCATCAGCAGGTTGTCGCTGCCGACCCGGGTGAGGCCGCCGCCGTCGGCGGTGCCGCGGTGCAGGGTGGCGCTCTCGCGGATGGTGTTGCGGTCGCCGACCACCAGCCGCGTCGGCTCGCCCTTGAACTTCAGGTCCTGGGGCTCCAGGCCCACGGTCACGTGCGGGAAGATGTCGTTGCCGGCGCCGACCTCGGCGAAGCCGCTGACCACCACATGGCTGCGCAGGACCGTCCCGGCGCCGATGCGGGCACCGGCGTCGACCACGCAGAAGGGTCCGACGACCACGCCCTCCGCCAGCTCGGCCCCGGGGTCGACCACCGCGAGGGGATGGACGCGGGTGCTCATTGCCCTTCGCCCTCCCCGAGTTCCATCAGCATGGACATGAACTCGGCCTCGGCCACCTTGGCGCCGTCCACGAAGGCCTCGCCGCGCATCTTGCAGATCCTACCGCGCAGGCTCACCACCTTCACTTCCATGACCAGCTGGTCGCCGGGCAGCACCGGCTTGCGGAACTTGACCGCGTCGATGCCCATGAAGTAGATCACCTTGCGGTGGCGGTCCTCGAACTCCTGCATCATCAGGCAGCCGCCGGTCTGGGCCATGGCCTCGACGATCAGCACTCCCGGGAATACAGGCCGGTTGGGGAAGTGCCCCTGGAACACCTGGTCGCTCATGCTGATGTTCTTCAGCCCCCGGATCCACTGCCGCGGCTCGAAGTCCAGGATGCGGTCCACCAGCAGGATGGGAAACCGGTGGGGGAGGAGATCCATGATCCCCTGGATGTCGATCGGGTTCGGCGTGCGCGGGTCGGTCATGCCTCGGGCTCCAAAAGGGAATTGTGGCATGGGGAGGCCTGGGGCTCGAAGCAGCCGCGGGGTTCAGGGCGCCTTGACGGTGCGCTCGTAGACCTTGGCACTGATGAAAAGGTCCAGCAGGTTCGGATCCAGCTGGCCCTCCTTGGCCTCCATCTCCAGGATCCCCAGGCTCCGCTCCAGCGGCACGGCGGCCTTGTAGGGCCGATCCTGGGCGGTGAGCGCGTCGAAGACGTCGGTGATGGCCATGCACTTGCTCTGCACCGGAATGTCCAGGTCCTGGAGCCGGCGCGGGTAGCCGGCCCCGGTCAGGCGCTCGTGGTGGGCGTAGGCGATCTCCGGGACGGACTGGAGGTCGCGGGTCCAGGGGATCTGGCTGAGGAAGCGGTAGGTGTGGGTGACGTGGCTCTCGATCTCCAGCCGCTCCGAGTCCGAGAGGCTGCCCTTGCGGATCCGCAGCGAGGCCATGTCCTGGGCCTCGAAGATCGGCGCGGCGAGGCCGTTCCAGTGGGTGGCCTGGAGGCCGTCGAGGAGCCCCAGGCCCTCGGCCAGCTCCTGCGGCAGCAGGGCCGGCTCGTTGCTGCGCCGGACCAGCTCGATGAGCCGCTCGGCCTCCTCCCGGGGATCCGCCACCAGGGCCTCCCAGCGTTCCAGCCCGAAGGGCTCGCCGTTCCTCCAGGCCAGCGCGAGGTGGTCCAGGGCCTGCTCCAGCTGGCGCTGGCGGAGCTTCTGCAGGATGAGCTCCAGCCGCGCCGGGTCGAGCTTCTTGGCCTTCACCAGCACCTGCTCGCGCACCCCGACCTTGCCGAAATCATGCAGCAAGCTGGCGTAGCGGATCTCGCGCAGCTGCCGGTCGGTGAAGCGCACCTCCC
>JAYRFV010000031.1:0-31356 GCA_041908165.1 Holophagales bacterium
CGGAAGGCCGACGGCCTCAGGCCGGACCTGCTGGTGAACCTGCAGGCGGTGCTGGGCCCCGGCGGGTTCCAGCTGCGCACCTCGCTCGCCGACCCGGCCCGCCTGGCCTGGAAGGGACGGCACCTCTGAGGACGCCCTAGGCCCGGGGGGGCTCCGGGCTCCGGGCCATCCGCGTCGAGAGGGCGAGGGAGCCCAGCAGCAGCAGCGTCCCCGCGGCCCAGCCCCAGCGGTAGCCCTGCCAGCCGATGAGTGCGCCGAGGCCGAAGGCGCCGAGGCCGATGCCCGAATCGAAGGCGAACAGGGTGGCGCCGAAGGCGGCGCCGCGGCGGTCGGCGGACACCCGGTCGAGGACGTGGGCGTTCACCAGCGTGTGCATCATGCTGTAGCCGGCGCCGTACAGGGTGCCGGACAGCAGGTGCCGCAGCACCCCGCCGGGCAGGACCGCCAGCAGCCCCGAGCCGGCGGCGGCGGCGCCGATCATGGCCGGCAGCAGCCGCACCGGCCGTTCGCCGAAGCCGATCCGGGTCATGGCCAGGCGCATGCCCACCATGCCCACCGCCAGCGCGGTGAAGAACGCCGAGGGGAAGGCGAAGCCCAGGGCCTTCGCCTCCTGGGCGGTGTAGCTGTTGAGGGCGCCGTAGCCCAGCGCCGAGGCGAACAGCACCGCGCAGGGCAGCAGCACCACCCGCTCCGGCAGCTGGAAGGCCGGCCGCCGCGGGCCGCTGGGGGCGCCCTCGGGCAGGCTGCGGGCGAAGAAGGACAGCCCGGCGAACAGCACCGCCAGCAGGAAGGCCAGCGGCGGGAAACCCCAGCGGCCGGAAATCCACAGCGCCAGGGTCGGCCCGAAGAAGACCCCGGAGGGGCTGGCCAGGCCGTACAGGGCGAGGCCGTCCACCCGCCGGCTTTCCGGCAGCGCGTGGCTGAGGGTGGCCATGGTCGAGGTCAGCAGGCCCGACCAGACGATGCCGTGCGGCAGGGCCAGCACATAGATGCCCCAGGGCTGCCGCATCGCCCCGTAGGCGCCGGTGAAGACGGCGAACAGCAGCGCCGAGGCGACCACCAGCCGGCGGTGGCCGATGCGGTCCCCGAGCGGTCCGGTGAACAGGGCGCCGAACGCGCTGCCGGCGGTGAACACGCTGAGGAACCGGCCGCTCTCGCCGAGGGTCGCCCCCAGTTCGCGCAGCCGCAGCGGCACGGTGGGGAACAGCTGGAAGGCGGAGAAGAAGGTCAGGAAGGTGAGCAGCCAGACCAGCAGGAAGGGGCGGGTCAGCAGGGCCTCCTGGCGTGGATCCGGCATGCCCCCAGTCTGCCAGTGCCCGCCGCGGGAAGCGTCACGGCGGCGCGAATCCGCTAGTGTGGGGGCATGCTCCCTCTCCAGCCCGCCGCGCAGGTGCGTCCGGCCGAGGATCCGGACCTCGCGACCCGGGCCGCGGCCCGGCTGGCCGCCCCGGCCGGGGCCGACTGGGCGGCGCTCCGCCTGGAACTCCGGAGCGCCCACGCCGCCGCGGAACGGCGGCTCGGGCGGCTGCATCCCCGGCCCACCACCCTGCGCGCCCTGGCCGGGCTGGTCCTGGACCGCCAGGGCGACCCGCGCGGGCTGCGCCTGTTCGCCGAGGCCTGCGGCGACCTGCACCGGCAGCTGCGGCTGGTGCGCCGCAGCCGGGGCGGCGAGCACCCGGCGACCCTGCCGTTCCTGGAGGCGCTGGCGGAGCTGTACCGGCTGGAGAAGCTGGAGGACGGCCGCTGGGAGGACCAGGCGCTGCGGGTGCACCTGGCCCAGGGCGGCGGTCCGCGGCCCGACCTGGAGCGGCGGGTGGTCGCCGCGCTCGAGCGCCACTACGGCCCCTTCCTCAGCTTCCGGGCGCCGGACCGGGAGGCGGTGCTGGAGGACGTGGCCCGGCTGGTGGCGCTGTGGCGGCGGCGGCCGTCCGCGGCGGAGCGGACCGCGGTGTTCATCCAGGCGGCCCTGCGCTCGGACGCGCGCGGCGTCTGGAAGCTGGCCGCCGGCCACGCCCAGGAGCCGCTCCGGGAGGCGCTGCGCGGGCTGCTGGGCGGGCTCGATCCGCAGCCCCTGCAGGCGGACCTGGGGCCGTTCCTGGCCTGGCTGCCGGCCCAGGCGGGGACCCCCTGGGAGGCGGCGGCCCGGGCGCTGGGCGGGGCGGTGGAGGACGCGGTCGCGCGCGCGCCGCTGGCGCCGGCCCAGGCCCTGCGGCGGCGGATGCGGCTGGCGCTGGCCCTGGGCGAGCCGGCGCGGGCGGTGGCGATGGTCGCCGAGGCCCTGCCGCAGGCCCGCGAGGACCGTCCCGCGCTGCTCGCCCTGGCCGAGGAGCTGGTGCGCGGCACCGAGGAGCCGACCCTGTTCCAGGATCTGCAGCGCGCCCTGCGGGCGGACCTCGCCAGCCGCTCCGAGGAGCCGGCCTCCCTCGGCCTGCGGCTGGCGGTGGCCCGGCGCCTGGAGGACGCGGGCGACGCCGCGGCGGCGGAGCCGCTCTGGCGCTCGCTGCTGGGAAGCGGGCCGGGGACCGGCGGCGACCTGTCGGCCGAGGTGCTCGAGCACGCCCTCGGCCGCAACCTGGCCCAGCAGCAGCGCTGGGAGGAGGCGCGGTTCTTCCTGGAGCCGCTCAGCGAAGCCGGGAAATGGCAGGCCGATCCGGCCCTGCACTTCCTGCTGGCCCGGATCGAGGCTGGCCGGCGCGACTTCGATTCCGCCCGGCGCTGGGCCCGGGAGGGGCTGGCGCGGCTGCCGGAGCCGCCGGCGCCGCTGCCGGGACTGGCGGCGGCCCTGCGGCTGCTGCGGGCGGACCCCGAAGCCGAGGCGCTGCTGGCGCGGCTGCGCGGCCTCCTGGACCCGGCCGGGACGATCCCCGCCCTGGACGACCCGGAACGGCTGCTGGACCTGCTCGAGCGGCTCGAGGCCGACCGTGCCCGGCCGCAGCCGGTGCCCGGCTCGGCCTGCCGCAGCCCCTGGGCCGGGATCGGCGAGGACGCCGCCAGCCGCGGCCAGGCGCTGCTGCAGGCCGCCGCCGGACTGCGCCTGGCCGATGCCGAGCCCTGCCTGCGCGAGGCCCTGCGCCAGCTGGAGCGGGCCTGGGGCGACCAGGATCCGCGGCTGCTGCCGGCGCTCCTGCGGCTGGCCCAGTGCCTGCAGGACCAGGAGCACGCCGACGCCGAGTACGTGCTGCGGCGGGCGCTGGCCCTGGCGGCGGCCCAGCCGGAGCGGGACCTGCGGCTGGAGGCGGAGGTGCGGGCCCGGCTCGGCCAGGTTCTCGCCGAGCGGGGCAGGGCGGAGGAGGCCGATGCGCTGCTGCAGTCGGCCCTGGGCGAGCTGGCGAGGGACCCGGCCACCGACGCCAAGGCCCTGGAACTGTTCGGCGGCGTCCTGCTGATGCGGCTGGCCCGGCTGGAGCACCAGGAGGACTACCCGGGCGCCCTGGAGGCGCTGCAGGTGGCCGACCGCAAGCTGGCGAGGCTGGACCCCTCCTCCCCCGTCGAGGGCGAGGCGATCCTCAAGGAGATGGGGCTCACCCGGTCCCGGCTCGAGCGGCAGGCGGCCCTCCAGGCCCTGCTCCGCGCCCAGGGGCTGGAATGAGGCCGGCCGTCGCGGGCGGAGTCAGCGCCGGGGCTCCGCCTTCGGCTCCGGGGGCTTGACCAGGGGCAGCTCCGGGCGGGCCGCCCAGTCCTCGAAGGAGCCGTCGAAGAGCTTGGCGTCATAGCCCAGCAGGCGGGCGGCCAGCCAGACCAGGCTGGCCTGCTGGCCGATGTGGCAGTAGGCCACCAGTTCGCCCTTCGCCGGCAGGCCGGCGGCGGCGAACAGCCGGGCCAGCTCCGCCTGCGGTTTCAGCCGCGGGCCGTCGAGCAGCGTGCTGAAGGGCAGGTTGCGGGCGCCGGGCAGGTGGCCGCCGCGGGCCTGGCCGCCCGGGTCGCCCTGGAAGAAGTTCGCCGCCCGCGCATCCACCAGGGACCAGCCGGTCCGGCCGAGGTGTCGCTGCACGTAGGCCGCGTCCACCACCCGGTCGCCGCCGGGCTCGGCCTTCGCGGTCCCCGGGGCGGCCGCCGGCTCGGTGGTCTCCAGCCGGCCGCCGGCGGCCTTCCAGGCCTCCAGCCCGCCGTCGAGCAGGGCCACCCGGCCGCGCAGGCCGAACTGCTCGAGGGTCAGCAGGGCCCGGGCCGCCTGCGGCACCTGGCCGCTGTGGACCAGCACCAGCCGCGAGCCGGGCTGCAGGCCCAGGTCCCGGAACAGGGCCTGGGCCTGGTCCAGCGTGGGGAGGTCGTAGGTCCCCTCCGGGGTCGAGGGGGCGACGGCGTTGCTCCACAGGAAGCGCGCGCCCGGGAGGTGGCCGCGCAGGAAGTCGCGGCGCAGGGTGTGGAGCTGCGCCACGACCAGCCCGGGCTCGGCCAGGTGCCGCTGCAGCCAGGCCGCGTCGACCTGCAGGGGCAGGGTGGCCGCCGGTGCGTCCGGCGCCAGCAGGACCGGGACGAGGAACGGCAAGGGGCCCATGGATCCTCCGGGGGGCGGCGGCCCGGCGAAGGGCCGCCGGGTTCGCGCGGCGTCCAGGCTACCCTGGAGTCCCCCCCGAGGCACCCATGGATCCCGAACAGCTGCAGCGCGAGACCGACCGCATCCGCAGGGGCGGCGCGGCCAAGGACCACGAGAAGAACGCCAAGGCCGGCAAGCTGTTCGCCCGCGAGCGGATCGCGCGGCTGGTGGACGAGGGTTCCTTCGTCGAGGACGGGCTGTTCGCCAATGCCCTCCACCCCACCCTGCCGGCGGACGGGGTGGTGACCGGCACCGCCCTGGTGCAGGGCCGGCCGGTGGCGCTGATGGCCAATGACAGCACGGTCAAGGCCGGCTCCTGGGGCGCCCGCACCGTGGAGAAGATCATCCGCATCCAGGAGGTCGCGCTGAAGCAGCGCATCCCGATGCTGTACCTGGTGGACAGCGCCGGCGCGCGGATCACCGACCAGATCGACATGTTCCCCGGCCGCCGCCACGCCGGGACGATCTTCCACATGGAGGTGGCGCTGTCCGGACTGGTGCCGCAGGTGTGCCTGCTGTTCGGCCCCTCGGCGGCCGGCGGCGCCTACATCCCGGCCTTCTGCGACGTGGTGGTGATGGTCGAGGGCAACGCCAGCATGTACCTGGGCAGCCCGCGCATGGCCGAGATGGTGATCGGCGAGAGGATCAGCCTGGAGGACCTGGGCGGGGCCCGCATGCACTGCTCGGTGAGCGGCTGCGGCGACTTCCTATGCAAGACCGAGGAAGAGGCCATCGCGCTCTGCCGGCAGTACCTGGGCTACTTCCCGGAACACTGCGAGGCGCCGCTGCCACCGGCCGAGGCGAAGCCGCCCAGCGCCAAGGCCAAGGACATCTCCGCCATCGTCCCCAAGGACATCAACGCGCCGTTCCAGATGAAGGACCTGATCGAGGCGCTGGTGGACGAGGGCAGCTTCCTGGAGGTGAAGAAGCTGTACGCCGCCGAACTGATCACCGGGCTGGCCAGGATCGACGGCCGCGCCGTCGGCATCCTCGCCAACCAGCCGCGGGTGAAGGGCGGCGTGCTGTTCGTCGACAGCGCCGACAAGGGCACCCGCTTCATGACCCTCTGCGACGCCTTCGGCATCCCGCTGGTGTTCCTCAGCGACGTGCCCGGCTTCATGATCGGCAGCGCGGTGGAGAAGCAGGGCATCATCCGCCACGGCGCCAAGATGATCTCGGCCATGGCCGGCTGCTCGACCCCGCGCATCTGCGTGGTGGTGCGCAAGGCCTACGGCGCCGGGCTGTACGCCATGAGCGGACCGGGCTTCGACCCGGACGCCACCCTGGCCCTGCCCACCGCCAGCATCGCGGTGATGGGCGCGGAGGCGGCGGTCAATGCGGTGTTCGCCAACAAGATCGCCGAGCAGCCGGAGGAGGATCGTCCCGCCTACGTGCAGCGGCTGCGCGACGACTACAACCAGGACATCGACCTGGAGAAGTTGGCCGCCAACCTGCACGTGGACGCCATCGTCGCGCCAGGGCACCTGCGCGCCGAACTGGCCGCGCGCCTGGCCCGGGCCCGCCGCCGCGACCCCTGGCCGGTCAAGCGGCGGCCGGTGACGCCCGTGTAGCCATGCTGGAGCTGGCCGGCCTGCACAAGTCCTACGGTCCGCGTCCGGCGCTGGCGGGGCTCGACCTGACGATCCGGACTGGCGAGACCCTCGGCCTGCTGGGGCCCAACGGCGCCGGCAAGACCACCACGGTGAGCATCCTCGCCGGCCTGCTCCGCCCGGACCGGGGCGCGCTGCGCTGGGACGGCGAGGCGGTGGACGTCCGCAGCGAGGCCTTCAAGCGACGGATCGGCTACGTGCCCCAGGACCTGGCGCTGGTGGAGGAACTGGACGCACGCGACAACCTGAACCTGTTCGGCGCGATGTACGGCCTGCACGGGCCGGAGCTGCGGGCGGCGGTGGACACGGCGCTGGACTTCGCCGGCCTGCGCGACCGCGCCCGCGAGCCGGTGAAGGGCTACAGCGGCGGCATGAAGCGGCGGCTGAACCTGGTGGCGGCGCTGCTGCACGATCCCGAGCTGCTGCTCCTGGACGAGCCGACCGTCGGCGTCGACCCGCAGAGCCGAAACGCCCTGTTCGAGGCCCTGGAGGCGCTCAAGGCGCGGGGCAAGACGCTGGTCTACACCACCCACTACATGGAGGAGGCCGAGCGCCTCTGCGACCGCATCGCGATCATCGACGGCGGGCGGATCCTGGCCGAGGGCGGCCTCGCCGCCCTGCTGGACCGGCTGCCGGCGCCGAACGTCCTGGCGGTGGAGCTGGAGACGGAGCCCGGCCCGGATCTGGCCGGGCGCTGCGCGGCCCTGCCGGGGGTCGCCCAGGCGGGCCTGCAGGGCTGCCTCCTCAGGATGACCCTCGACGACCCGGCGCAGCGCGCCGCCGCGGTGCTGGACACCCTCGCCCGCGGCGGCCACCGCTGGAGCCACCTGCACACCGAGCGCGCCAGCCTGGAATCGGTCTTCCTGGCCCTCACCGGCCGCAGCCTGAGGGACGCATGATCGCCCGCGCCGTCGCCGCCCTGGTCCGCAAGGACCTCAAGCTGTTCTTCCGCGACAAGCGGGCGCTGGTCCTCAGCTTCGTCGCGCCGATCGCGATCGGCGCCTTCTTCGGCTTCATCTTCACCGACCGCCCGGGGGCCGAGAAGGCCAGGATCCCGGTGCGGGTGGTCGACCTCGACCGCAGCGACCTGAGCCGCAGGCTGCTGGCGCGGTTGCAGCAGGACGCCCAGCTGGGCTGCGTCGAGGCGACCCTCGCCGAGGCCGAGGGCCAGGTGCGCGGCGGCAAGGCGGCGGCCGCGCTGGTGCTGCCGGCCGGGTTCGGGGCGGCCGCCTGCCGCGCCTTCTTCCGCCCGGAGGCCAAGCCGGAGCTGCGCCTGCTGCTGGACCCGAGCCGCGCCATGGAGACCGGCCTGGTGGAGGGGCTGCTGACCCAGGCGGCCATGGAGGAGGTGGGGAAGGAGGTCTTCCAAGGCCCCACCGGCCGCGCGATCACCCGCGAAACCCTCGACGAGGTGCGCCGCAGCCGTGACCTCGAGCCCGACCGCCGCGCCGCCCTGGACAAGCTGCTGAGCGGGGTCGATGAGCTGCACCAGCGGCCGGGGGCCGGAGGCGGCGGCCCCGCCCTGGGGCTCCCCTACGACCTGAGGAAGGAGCCCCTGACCCGGCCGGGGACCCGCTACAACAGCTACGCCCACAGCTTCGCCGGGATGGGCCTGCAGTTCGTGCTGTTCATGGGCATCGACGCCGGGGTCGGGCTGCTGCTGCTGCGGCGCAGCGGGCTGTGGGCGCGGCTGATGGCCTCGCCGCTCAGCCGCGCCCGTCTGCTGCTGGCGCGCGCCCTGAGCGCCGCCCTCCTGGCCTTCGTCATCCTGATGGGGGTCTTCCTGGCGGCCCGGCTGCTGTTCGCGGTGCGCATCGAGGGCAGCTTCGCCGGCTTCCTGGCGGTGTCCGCCTGCTTCGCCCTGTTCACCGCCAGCTTCGGCCTGCTGATCGCCGCCCTCGGCCGCACCCCCGAGGCCGCCCGCGGCCTGGCGATCCTCGCCACCCTGCTGCTGGTCATGCTCGGCGGCGGCTGGGTGCCCGCCTTCGTGTTCCCGGCCTGGCTGCAGAAGCTGACCCTGGCGGTGCCCACGCGCTGGGCCATGGACGCCCTCGACGCCGTGACCTGGCGCGGCCAGGGCTTCGCCGCCGCCGCCCAGCCCAGCCTGCTGCTGCTGGCCGCCGCCGCCCTGCTGGGCGGGCTGGCCCTGTGGCGGTTCCGGGCCGAGGATGCCTGAGCCGGGGAACGGCCCGCACCCGGGCTTCGCCTTCCTGGCCTGCATCCTGGCCGGCCTGGCGCTGGAGGCGTGGCTGCCGCTGCCCGGCACGCCCTGGCCGTGGGGCTTCCGGCTGGCGGCGGGCGCGCCGCCGATCCTGGCCAGCCTGGGCCTGGCCGGCTGGGGCATCGCCACCCTGTGGCGGGCGAAGACGACCGTCGAGCCCCGCCGGGTCCCGACCCGCCTGGTGACGGCCGGGCCCTTCCGGCGCTCCCGCAACCCCCTGTACCTCTCGCAGCTGCTGTTCCTTGCCGGACTCGGGCTGCTGGGTTTCCCCTGGCTGCTGCCGATCGCGGTGCCTCAGGCCATCCTGCTGGACCGGCTCGTGATCCCGCGCGAGGAGCGGCTGCTGGAGGCGTGCTTCGGGGAAGCCTTCGGCAGCTACCGGAAGCGGGTGCGACGCTGGCTGTGATGTCCCGGCTCAGTCCAGGTCCAGGGTCATGCGCACCGCCTGGCCGACGCGGGCGAGCTGGTCGGCGTCGGCGCGCCCCAGGCGCTTCATCAGCCGCGACTTGTCCACGGTGAAAAGCTGGGTGCAGTTTGCCCAGGAATCGGCGCCCAGGCCGTTGCTGCGGGTCCGGGGGATGGCGATGTAGAAGGCGTAGGGCCGCCCCTGCGAGGTAAGAGGCACGACGATGGTGGTGCGCGCCCCCGGGGCGTGATTGCCGAGGTCGGTCTGCAGGACCAGGCAGGGCCGGTGGCCGCCCTGTTCGGAGCCCCGGCGCGGTTCGAAATCCAGGGTCCAGATTTCGCCGCGGCTGCACTCGGGCATCGGGCTGCTCACGGCTTTCGGGCCTTGGTGTTGCGATAGGGCCGGGCCGGGCGCTCGGCCGCAACCTCCGCCTGTGCCGCCAG
This sequence comes from Holophagales bacterium, assembly GCA_041908165.1. Lineage (GTDB taxonomy): Bacteria > Acidobacteriota > Holophagae > Holophagales > Holophagaceae > JACQZU01. Next base: position 9,218 of record JAYRFV010000031.1, read on the forward strand.
GGCGTAGGCCACGTCCTGGCCGGCGTCCTCCTGGGCGTAGGCGGCCCAGTCGTCCGTCCAGCCGCGGCGCACGGCCTCCAGGCGGTCCCGGCGCAGCAGTTCGGCAAGGTAAGCGTTGACGCTCAAGGCGCGGCGGTGCGCGGATTCCTGCAGGAAGCGGCCCAGATCGTCCTCGATGCGCAGGGTGGTTGCAAACATGATTCACTCCAAGCACCAGTATATGCATCATGGGTTTTGGCGCCACCCGCGGGACCCGCAGTAGACTGGCCCTCCATGCGCCGCCTCCCGCTGCTCGCCCTGCTGCCCCTCCAGCTTGCCGCCCAGAACCCCTGCGCGCCGGTGGCGGAGCCGGCCGAGGTGCGCCCGGGGGAATCGGTGCTGCTCAGCTGGGACTGCCCGGCCGCGGCCAAGGTCCGGCTGGAGCCTGGCGGGTTGATCCTCGGCGGCAAGGGCCGGGTGACCCTGCGCCCCACCTACACCACCACCTACCGGATCTTCGAGGCCCGCGGGGGCGGCTCGGAACTGGGCGCCGTGGAGGTGCGGATCGTGCCCGGCCTGCCGCTGGGCGAGCCGGCCCGGGTCTGCAGCTTCGATGCAAGCAGCAAGGCGGTCCTGCCGGGCGAGCCGGTGGTGCTGCGCTGGGAGTGCACCGGCAGCGCCAAGGTGCGGCTCGAGCCCGGCGGACTGGAACTCGACGGTAAGAGCGAGGTGACCATCACGCCGCTGGAGAGCACCCGCTACATCCTCACCGCCACCAACGCCGCCGGCGGCTCCTCGCGCAGCCTCGACGTGGCGGTGGTGAAGCGCCCGGACCAGTTGCCGCCGGCCCTGGTCTGCAGCTTCACCGCCGACAAGCAGGTGGTGCAGCCCGGCGAGCAGGTGGAGCTGCGCTGGCAGTGCCAGGGCGAGGCGCGGGTGCGGCTGGAGCCCGGCGGCCTGGAGCTGGACGGCCAGTCCAGCGTGGTGGTGGTGCCCACCGCCACCACCGTGTACACGCTCAACGTCAGCAACGCCGTGGGCGGCGCCAGCCGCAGCCTGGAAGTCCAGGTGGCGAAGCCGCGGCGGGTGCTCAGCGAGGCCGACCTGGACGGCGCGCCGCGGGCGGTGGCCGCGGCCGATCCCAAGGATCCCGAGGCCCGCCTGAAGGCGCTCCAGGAGGCGGACCTGCCGGAGGCCTTCCGGCTCGGCCAGGCGCTGCGGGCGGCGGCCAAGGCGGAGGCCTGGACCCTGCGGCTGGTGGTCTCCGGCAGCGCGCCGGGGCTGAAGTCCCTGGCCCGGGCGGCGGGGACCGAGGGCGGCGACCTGATGATCCTGCCCTACCTGCGCCGCGACGGGTTCCGCTGGTGGCAGGCCTGCTGGGGCGCCTTCCCGAGCCGGGCCGAGGCGCTGAAGGCCTGGGCGCGGCTGCCCGAGGCGCTGCGCAAGGGCTTCCCCGAGCCGCTGCCGCTGAAGCTCAAGCGGCTGCCCGGGGATCCGCCGCCGCCGGTGGAAGCGTCCTAGAATTTCCTGCGAACCCAACCCAGGAGGCCCCATGTTCCGGCGCGTCGAGGACTTCAAGGAGATCTGGAAGGCGGAGGCGGAGAAGACCGCGGCGGTGTTCACCGCCATCCCCAGCGCCGCCCTCGGCCAGGCGGTGAACGCCGAGCACCGCGACCTGCGGCGCATGGCCTGGCACCTGGTGGAGAGCGCGGCGGAGATGCCCGCGCTGGCAGGCATCCGGATCCCCGGGTTCGAGCCGGTGGACGGCCACCTGGGCGCGCCCCCGGCGGACAGCGCCGCGCTCGCGGCCGCCTACACGAAGCTCGCCGAGGCCCTGCTCGACCGCATCGGCTCCTGGAACAACGCCGAACTGGGGCGCAGCTTCGACTGCTACGGGGAGAAGTGGAGCGGCGGCTTCCTGCTCTGGGTGCTGGTCACCCACCAGGTCCACCACCGCGGCCAGATGACGGTGCTGATGCGCCAGGCGGGCCTGAAGGTGCCGGACATCTACGGACCGGCGAAGGAGGGCTGGGCGGCCTACGGGATGCCCGCGCCTCAAGTGTAGTCCGGGGGTTCCCCTTGCAACGCATGCGTTGCAAGGATCTTGGGACGCGCTCCGCTGCGCTGCGCGCCCACCGTTGCGGCGGACCGCCCCGGAGCCCCCGCGCAGAAACCGGGCTGAGCCCGGCTTCTGCTTTTTCCGCCCTCGAAGGCCTGTCTTCCGCCCCTCGCCCAATCAGGGGAGGCGGCGGCGGAGGGCCTGGAGCAGGTCGCGGGCTTCGGTGTTGCGGAACAGCAGGAGCAGGGCGAAGTAGACCGCCCCGCTGGCGGCGATGAGGGGGAGGAGGCGGACCAGGGTGCCGGTGAAGGAGTGGAAGACGTGGGTGCCGGTGAGCCGGCCGCCAGCCCAGGCGAACAGGCCCATGGCCGCGGAGGCGGCGCCGAACAGGGCCCAGCCGTTCAGCACCGGGGCGTAGGGCAGGCGGCCCAGGCGCCGGTGCAGGGCGCCGGTGACGTAGAGGAGCCCGGCCAGGGCGGCCAGGCCGTTGGCCAGGGCGATGCCGCGGGTGCCGAGGGCCTGCATGAGCAGCCACGACAGCGGCAGGTTCACGGCGAAGCCGAGCAGGGCGCCGAAGGCCGGGCTGCGGTAGTCCTTCAGGGCGTAGTGGGCCTGCACGGTGATCCGGCTGGTGGCCACGAACAGCAGGCCGAAGGCCTGGTAGGGCAGGGTGGAGGCGGTCCAGTCCACCGCCGCCGCGTCGAAGCGGCCGGAGCGGAACAGCAGGGCGATGATCGGCGCCGCCAGCACCGCCAGCCCCACCGAGGCCGGCAGCGCCAGCATCGCGGTGGCGCGCAGGGCCGAGCCGAGGCTGCCGCGCAGGCCGTCCAGGTCGCCGGCGTCGGCCTGGCGGCTCATGGCCGGCAGGCTGACCGTGGCCAGCGACGTGGAGAACAGCCCCAGCACCAGCTCGCCCATCAGGTTCGACTGGAACAGCACGGTCTGCGCGCCCTGCGGCAGCTGCGAGGCGATGGCGGTGGAGACCACCACGTTGATCGGGTGGATGCCGCTACCCAGCAGGCCCGGCACCATCCGCCGCAGGATCCGCCGCACCGCCGCGTCGCCGGCGTGGAAGCCCCAGCGGATCCGGTAGCCCAGGCCGCGGAAGGAGGGCCACAGCACCGCCAGCTGCACCACCCCGCCGGCCATCACCGCGGCGGCGCAGACGAAGGTGGCGCGCACCGGCTCGCGCCAGCCGGCCGGGCCCAGGGCGAGGGCCGCCAGCACCACCGCCATCACGGTCAGGTTGCCGAAGGTGCTCACCGAGGCGGGCAGCCCGAAGCGGCCCTTCAGGTTGAGCACCGCGGCGATCCCGGCGGTGAGGCTGACCAGCAGCAGGTAGGGGAACATGATCCGCGCCAGCAGCGTGGTCAGGGCCACGTCCGCCGGCGCCGGCCGGGCCCCGGCCAGGACCTGGGCGAGCGCCGCCAGCTGGGCGCCGAGCGCTTCGCCGGGGGCGATCCGGCCCAGCATCTGCACCCCCACCACCAGGCCCATGGCCAGGATCGCCAGGGCGCAGAGCCCGGCCACCAGCAGCCCGAGGGTGCCGAGGAAGGCGGCCACCATCGCCCGGGCCGCGGGCTCGCCCTCCTGGGCCTCGACCTCGCTGAGGGTGGGCAGGAAGGCCCCGGTCATGGTGCCTTCCGCGGCGAAGCGGCGCAGCAGGTTGGGCAGCCGGTAGGCCACGTAGAAGGCGTCCGAGGCCGGCCCCAGGCCCAGGAAGTGGGCCAGCACCCGGCCCAGGAGCATGCCGGTGATCCGCGACACCAGGGTGAGCCCGCCCACCAGTCCGGCGGAGCGGTACAGCGAGGGGCGCGTCATCGGCGCGCCGGGGCGGAGGAGGGGGCTGGCCGCGGCATAGGAACCGTCCGCCGAGGATAGCGCACCCGCCGAGGCTTCAGTCGTTCCCGCCCTGGCCGGGGAAGCGCAGGCGGAAGGAGGCCCCCAGCCCTGGGGCGCTGTCCAGTTCGATGCGGCCGCCGAAGCCGTCCACGATGGCACGGGTCGAACTGAGCCCCAGCCCGGTCCCGGTCGCCTTGGTGGTGAAGAAGGGCTCGAACAGGCGCGCCTGCACGGCCTCCGGGACGCCCAGTCCGGTGTCGACCACCTCCAGCTGGAACCCGTGCTCCCCGCCCTGGCAGCGGAGCAGGATCGTGCCGTGGCCGGGGATCGCATCCCGCGCATTGCTGACCAGGTTCACCAGCACCTGGTCGAAGGCCTGCGGATCCCCCTCCAGGAGGCAGGACCCCGTCCCCGGTTCGAAGCCCAGTTCGATGCGCCGCGGGACCATCCCGCGCAGCACCGGCAGCAGGTTGCGGATGCGTTCCACCGGGGCGAAGGCCTCCCGGCCCGCAGGTGCCTGGCCGAAATCGAGCAGGCGGCGGGTCAGGGCCCCGGCCTTGTCGATGGAGGCGCGGATCCGTTCGAGGGCCTCCCGGTGGGGCGGGTCGTCCCCCGCCTCCAGCGCCAGGTCGGTGGACAGGAGGGCCGAGGACAGCAGGTTGTTGATGTCGTGCACCGCCCCCGCCCCCAGGGTGGCGACGAGGTTCATGCGTTCGGTGCGCACCAGGGTGGACTGCGCCTCCGCCAGCGCGCGGGTGCGGGCCTCCACCCGGTCCTCCAGGGTGCGGTTCAGGGCGCGGAGCTGGGCCAGGGCCAGCACCTGACGGGCCCCCAGGCTGGCCAGGACGATCCCCAGCAGGGCCAGGGTGAAGGGGTCCAACGGGACCCTGCGCGCCAGCGTCGAGTACAGCAGCGCCGGGATGGCGATGGCCAGCGGCGCATAGGACAGCAGGTCGCGCAAGGGCACCCCGGCGGCCTCCCGCGTCTGGATGGCTCCGGGGAGGGGCCGCCTGCTGGCGGCGATCATCAGCAGCCAGGCCGGGATCATCCCGGTCTGGGCCGGGTGGCCGATGAACGGCTGCCGCGCCAGGAAGGTTTCAAGGAACGGCAGGTTGAGGGCCATCACCAGCAAGGCCAGGCTGATGCAGCCGAGGGGCCCGCGAAAGCCGCCCCCGGACCAGCTGGCGGCGCGGCCGAAGACCCCCGCGAGTCCGGCGATGCCGAACAACAACCCGAGGGTGGCGACCCGGTCGACCAACGGGAAGGGCGCGGCCTGGAAGGCGTCGCGCAGGAACACCAGCCAGTAGGCCAGGAGCAGGGAGGCCAGGAAGTTGCCGCCGTCCAGGGCGAGTTCCAGCCAGCGCAGGCCGCGGATCGGGCCGGGCTGGAAGCGCAGCCAGGCCAGCCCGAGGCAGGCCAGCGCGGCCCAGGTGATGAACACCGCCGGGGCCGGGGCCGGGGCGGCGTGGTGGCCGAGCAGGATGCGGACGAAGCCGACGGTCGTGAAGAGGCTGGTCACCAGGAAGCCGGCGGCGAGGGCCTTCCAGGCGGCCGCGCGGGCCGGTTCGGCGCGGCTCCGGGCGAAGGCGCCGAGCGCCGCCAGCAGCCAGGCCGCCAGGGCGGCGCCGCCCATCAGCAGGGAGCGCAGGCGCGGGTCGCCCAGGCCCAGGTTCAGGGCCCCCAGCAGCAGCCCCGCCGCGCACAGCAGCCACATGGGGGTCGCCCGCTGGAGCGAGGTGAGCATGCCCGCATCATCGGCCGGATTCCGCCGACCGTGAACCCTGGGCCTCAGCTGCGCAGCCTCCCGGTCCCGGCACCCGGCGCGACCGGCACGGCTGGGCCTTCCCTTCCGCCCCACCTACACTGGGACCATGCACATGGCGGACACGCTGGTCTCGGCGGCGGTGGGCGGGGGCTTCTGGCTGCTCTCGGGAGGCGCACTGGCCCGGGCCTCCCGCGTCGTCCAGGCCCAGGCCGACAGTCCGCGGGTGCCGCTGATGGGCGTGCTCGGCGCCTTCCTGTTCGCCGCCCAGATGGTGAATTTCGCCATCCCCGGCACCGGGTCGAGCGGCCACCTCGGGGGCGGCCTGCTGCTGGCGATCCTGCTCGGCCCGCACGCCGCGGTGCTGGTGATGGGCTCGGTGCTGCTGGTGCAGGCCCTGTTCTTCGCCGACGGCGGCCTGCTGGCCTTCGGCTGCAACCTGTTCAACCTGGGCATCCTCCCCGCCTGCGTTGCCTTCCCCCTGGTGTACCGGCCGCTGCGGCGCCGCGGGCAGCCCCTGGCTGCGGCGGTGCTGGGCGCGCTGGTGGCGCTGGAGGCGGGCGCCCTGGGCGTGGTGCTGGAAACCGCCCTGTCCGGCCTCGCCGGCCTGCCCCTGCGACCCTTCCTGGCCACCATGGCCGCCATCCACCTGCCGATCGCCCTCGTGGAAGGGCTGGTCACCGCCGGTCTGCTCGCCTACGTGGCCCGGGTCCGGCCGGCGGTTCTCGACGAGCGGAGCGCCTCCCCGGGACAGCTCCTGCTGGGCGGCTTCCTCGCCCTGGCGCTCCTGGCCGGGGGCGTGCTGAGCTGGATGGCCTCGAGCCGGCCGGACGGCCTGGAATGGTCCCTGGCCCGGACCCTCGGGCCCACCGAGCCGGCCGCTCCCGGGGGGGCGCTCCACCCGCTGGCGGCGCGGCTGCAGGGGCGCACGGCCCTGCTGCCCGACTACGCTTTCCCCGGCGACCCGGGGGCGGCCCACCGGAAGGCCGGGAGCGCCCTTGCCGGGGTCCTGGGCGGCACCCTGACCGTGCTGCTGGTGGGCGCCATCGGCTGGGCCCTTGGCCGCCTGCGCCGCCCCGCCGGACGTCAAGGCTGAACCATGGCCTCCCTGGCTGCCGCGCTGCTGGATCTCCGCGAACTCGACCGGCTGGCCCTGCAGGACTCGCCGGTCCACCGCCTCGATGCCCGCGCCAAGGCCCTGGCCACGGCCGGATTCCTGGGCGTGCTCGCCAGCTACGGACGGCTGGAGGTCTCGGCGCTCCTGCCCTGCGCCCTGTACCCGGTCGTCCTGGCGTCCCTGGGGGGCGTCCCGGCCGGCCTGGTGGCCCGCAAGGTCCTGCTCGGCCTGCCCTTCCTCCTGCTGCTCGGGGCCTTCCTGCCGCTCCTCGAGCGGGCCCCGGCCCTCGAGCTGGGCGGGCGGACGGTCAGCGCGGGCTGGCTCGCCTTCCTGTCCCTGCTGCTGCGCGGCACCCTGGCGGTGGCGGCCAGCACGGTCCTGGTGGCGGCGACCGGCCTGGGCGACCTGGGTGCCGCGCTGCACCGCCTGGGCCTGCCGCGGGCCTTCGTGCAGCAGCTCCTGCTGCTGCACCGCTACCTGTTCCTCCTGGGGGAGGAGACCCAGCGGCGGCTGACCGCCCGGGCCCTGCGCGCCCACGGGCGGCCCCTGGGCTGGTCGGAATTCCCGGCCTTCGCCGGGCAGCTCCTGCTGCGCAGCTGGGAGCGGGCCGAGCGGGTCCACGCCGCGCTCCTCGCCCGGGGCTTCCGCGGCACCCTGCCGGCGCGCACCAGCCCCCGCTTCGGCCGGCGGGAGTGGCTGTTCCTGGCGGGCTGGCTGGCCTACTTCGCCGCCTGCCGCGCCCTTCCCCTGGCGCGGCTGGCGGGCGGCCTGTTCGGGAGCGGCGCGTGAGCCACCACCTGCTCGAGGCCCGCGACCTGCACCACGCCTACCCGGACGGCACCGCCTCCCTGGCCGGGGTGAGCTTCGTGATCCGCCACGGCGAGTCGGTGGCCCTGGTCGGTCCCAACGGGGCCGGCAAGTCGACCCTGCTGCAGCACCTCAACGGAACCCTGCGCGCCCGCGCCGGTGAAGTGCGGGTCGGCGACCTGCCGCTGCGCCCGGAGACGCTGCACGAGATCCGGCGGGTGGTGGGGATGGTCTTCCAGGATCCCGACGACCAGCTGTTCATGCCGACCGTGCTCGAAGACGCCGCCTTCGGACCCCGCAACCTCGGCCTGCCGGCCGAGGAGGCCGAGGCCCGCGCCCGCGACGCCCTGGGCCGGGTGGGGGCGGGGCACCTCGCCGGCAAGGCCCCCTACCACCTGTCCGCGGGCGAGAAGCGCCGCTGCGCCCTGGCGGCGGTGCTGGCGATGGGGCCCGACATCCTGGTGCTCGACGAGCCCAGCACCGGCCTGGACCCCCGCGGCCGGAGGCTGCTGATCGGCCTTCTCGGGGAATTCACCCACACCAAGCTGATCGCCACCCACGACCTCGACCTGGTCCGGCAACTGTGCCCGCGGACGCTGGTGCTCGACGGCGGGCGGATCCGCGCCGACGGGCCCACCGCGGAGGTCTTCGCCGACCGCGCCCTGCTGGCCGCCGTGGGACTGGAAGGGTAGGGATGCCCGGCGTCACCGATTTTCCCCTTGAATTCATGGCAAGTCGGTAAAGGATCGATAGCAGAGGTGGGCCCGCGCGCCCGGCGCGGGCCTCCGACCCACACCGGGAGCCGCGGATGCCGCTGAAGGAGACCTACCTCACGCCCCGCCACACCATCGCGGTGATCCTCGCCGGCGGCCGCGGCAAGCGGCTGATGGACCTCACCGACCACCTGGCCAAGCCGGGCCTGGACTTCGCCGGCAAGTACAAGATCATCGACTTCACCCTGTCGAACCTGATCAACAGCGGCTTCCGGCGGATCGCGGTGCTGACCCAGTACAACAGCCACCGCCTGCTGGAGCACCTGCAGTTCGGCTGGACCTTCCTGCCCGGCCGGCTGGGGGAGTACATCCACGTCTGGCCGGCCCAGCAGAGCCTGGACAAGGACGCCTGGTACAGCGGCACCGCCGACGCCATCTACCAGAACCTCGCCAACATCCAGGCCTTCGGGCCGGAGAACGTGATGATCCTGGCCGGCGACCACATCTACAAGATGGACTACAAGTTCTTCCTCGAGGACCACCTCAACGCCAACGCCGACCTGACCATCGCCTGCCTGGAGGTGCCGCGGCTGTCGGCCACCGGCTTCGGCGTCGCCGGGGTCGACGGCGACGACCGCATCACCTCCTGGGTGGAGAAGTCGCCGGACCCGCCCGGGCTGCCCGGCCGTCCCGACATGACCCTGGCGAGCATGGGCATCTACCTGTTCAAGGCCAGCTTCCTCAAGGAGGTGCTGGAGCGCGACGCCGCCGACCGCGACTCCGGCCACGACTTCGGCTCCGACCTGATCCCCTACCTGGTGCCGCGGGCCCGGGTCTTCGTGCACCGCTTCGAGAAGAGCTGCGTGCGCAACCCGCTGCGGCCGGAGTCCTACTGGCGCGACGTCGGCACCGTCGACGCCTACTGGGAGGCCAACCTCGACCTCACCTACGCGATCCCGGCGCTCAACCTCTACGATTCCGACTGGCCGATCTACTCCTACATCGAGGCCCTGCCCTCGGCCAAGTTCGTGCACAGCGACCCGCACCGGCAGGGCGTCGCCATCAACAGCCTGGTCTCGGCCGGCTGCATCGTCAGCGGCGCCAACGTCCGCCAGAGCGTGCTGTTCACCAACAGCCGGGTGCACTCCCACGCGCGCCTCGAGGAGACCCTGGTGCTGCCCAACGCCGACATCGGCGAGCACGCCCGCCTGCGCCGCGCCGTGGTCGCCCCGGGGGTGCGGGTGCCCGAGCACCTGGTGGTCGGCGAGGACGCCGAGGCCGACGCCGCCCGCTTCTACCGCTCCGCCAGCGGGGTCACCCTGATCAGCCAGCGGATGCTGGACCCTTTGTGAGCAGCGGCTGCTGCGTTTGCGCTTCCCGTCCCTGCCGCTAGCCTAGACCCATGCGCGTGCTCTCCGTCGCCAGCGAGATCTTCCCCTACGTGAAGGTGGGCGGCCTGGGCGACGTCATGGCCGCGCTGCCCAAGGCCCTGCGGCGGCTCGGCGTGGACGTCCGGGTGATGCTGCCGGGCTACCCCGTGCTGCTGGAGGCCCTGCCCGGGCTGCAGCCGCTGAAGGCCCACGCCGACCTCATGCAGGCCGGCCCCGCCCGGGTGCTGCTGGGGGAGACCGAGGACGGCGTGCCCATCTGCCTGCTGGACCACCCCGGCCTGTTCGCCGAGGAGGCCGGCCCCTACGACGACTGGGACCGGGCCCACCGGCGCTTCGCCGCGCTCTCCTGGGCCGCCGCCGACCTCGCCCGGGAGGGCGACGGGCGCGGCTGGAAGGCCGACATCCTGCACGCCCACGACTGGCCCGCGGGGCTCGCCCCGGCCTACCTCGCCCTCGGCCCCGGGCCGCGCCCGCGCAGCCTCATGACCATCCACAACATCGCCTACCAGGGCAACTTCCCGCCGGCCCTGCTGGGCGAGGTCTGGCTGCCGCCGGAGGCCTACGCGGTGGAGGGCGCCGAGTTCATGGGCCGGCTGTCCTTCCTGAAGGCCGGGCTGCACTACGCCGACCGGCTCGGCACGGTCAGCCCCACCTACGCCTGGGAGGTCCAGCAGCCGGGCGGGGGCCGCGGCCTGGAGGGCCTGCTGGCGCGGCGCAGCCAGGACTTCAGCGGGATCCTCAACGGCATCGACACCGAGGTCTGGGACCCGGCCACCGACCCCCACCTGCTGGTGGACTACGACGCCGCCAGCCTGGACCGGCGGGTGCTCGACACCGCCGCCCTGCGCATGGAGCTGGGGCTGGAGGAGCACCCGGTGGCGCCGCTGTTCGGCGTGGTCAGCCGGATGGAGGCGATCAAGGGCCTCGACCTGATCCTGCCCAACCTCGAGCACCTGGTGGAGCTGGGCGCGCAGTTCGCGCTGGTGGGCAGCGGCGATCCGAACCTGGAGAAGGCCTTCCTGCAGGCCGCCGAGCGCCACCCCGGCCGGATCGCGGTGCGGATCGGCTACAACGAGGGCCTCGCCCACCGCATGTACGCCGGCGCCGACGTGCTGATGGTGCCCTCGCGCAGCGAACCCTGCGGGCTCACCCAGATGTACGCCTTCCGCTACGGCTGCCTGCCGCTGGTGCGCCGCACCGGCGGCCTCGCCGACACCGTGGTGGACGCCGAGGACCACGACGGCAACGGCTTCCTGTTCGGCCCCGAGGACCCCTGGGACCTGGGCCAGGCGATCGACCGCGCCTGCGCCATCTACCGCGGCAACCAGGCCTGGTGGCGGGAGATGCAGGTGCGCGGCATGGGCCTCGACCACAGCTGGGACATCTCCGCCCGGCGCTACGTCGACCTGTTCCAGGAGATGATGGACCACGGCTGAACCGCCCGGGACTTCGGCGGCCGCAGCCCCCAACGGCGAGGTGACCCATGGACCGGAACGCGCTGCTGCAGGCCCTGCAGGCCAACCCCATGTCCGGCTGGCGGCGCGCCGACGGCGCCGCCCTGCCGGCGCTGGACCCGGCCGCGCGGATGCTGTGGTGCGGCATCGGCGGCAGCCTGCTGCCCTCCGAGACCCTGCTGCGCGCCTTCGCGTCCCCCGAGCAGGCGCGGCGCTGGGCCTCGCTCGCCTCGCCGGAGGCGCAGCCGCTGCAGCTGCAGGCCGGCGACCAGCCGGTGTTCGCCAGCAAGAGCGGCAAGACCCTGGAGCTGTGGACCTGGATCTCGCGGCTGCGGACCCTGCCGGGCTGGCCGCCGGCGCCGCCGGTGGCGATCACCCAGGACGACGCCAACCCGCTGGCCGCCCTGGCCCGCGCCGAAGGCTGGCCGATCCTGCCGATCCCGCTGGACGTGGGCGGCCGGTTCTCCGCCTTCACCCCGATCGGCACCCTGCCGCTGGCCTGGCTGGGCCGCGACCCGCAGGCCTTCCTGGCCGCCGGCCGGCAGGTCACGGCGCAGGTGGAGGCCGGCGCCGGGCCCTGGCACGACCGGGTCTGGGCCACCGTCGAGCGGTTCCACCAAGGCTACCTGGAGGGCATCACCGAGTGGGTGCTGATGCCCTACGCCCTGCGCCTGGAGAACCTCAGCGCCTGGTGGGTGCAGCTGGTGGCGGAATCGCTTGGCAAGGAGGCCAAGGACGGCACCCGCCGCGGCTTCACGCCGATCCGCGCGGTCGGCCCGGTGGACCAGCACAGCCAGCTGCAGCGCTGGATGGCCGGGCCGCGCAACCTCGGCGTGATCGTCCTGACGGTCGAGGCCGAGGCCGCCGCCGAGCGCCTCGACCCGCCCACCGGCTGCCCCTACCCGCGGCTGCGCGAGCTGCAGGGCGGGGCGATCCTGCGCGCCCAGGCCGAGGGCACCGCCGAGGCCCTCCAGGGCGCCGGCGTCCCGACCCTGCGCTGGAGCCTGCCGGCGGTCACCGAGGCCGAGCTGGGCGCCTTCATGATGGCCTGGCAGTGGATCGTCGGCCTGCTCGGCTTCGCCCTCGAACTGGACCCCTTCGACCAGCCCGCCGTCGAAGACGGCAAGAAACGCACCTTCGCCAAGCTTGGGCTGGTGTAGAGAAAAAGCCTCGACCACGAAAAACACGAACCGGCCCTGCGGGCCTCCACGAAATAAAAAAATTTATAACCACGAATTACACGAATACCACGAATAAATACATATTTTTGCTTTTATTCGTTATATTCGTGGTTCCTTGCTTTTCGATTCGTTTCATCACGCCGCCGCCGTAGCACCAGGCCCGCGTTGGCCCTTTTTCGTGCCTTTCGTGTTTTTCGTGGTTGAAGGTCTAAAGGTAGTCCTTCGGCACGATGCCCCAGGGTTCGGGGTCCTCGTAGCACTCGATGCGGTCGTGGCCGCGGGCCAGGTCGAGGTCCTGGGGGGCGAGGCGCAGGCCGCGGTTGGCGTCGAAGACCAGGCGCACGGTGGGGGTGAGCAGGTTCTCCTGCTGCTCCACCACCACCGCCAGGCGGCCGCTGTCCAGGCGCACCAGGGCGCCCACCGGGTAGATGCCGAGCACGCGGATGAACTTCTGCACCAGGGTCGGGTCCAGGTGGCTGCCGCTCCACTCCAGCAGCCTGGTGAGCGCCTCCGAAGGCTCCATGCCCTTGTGGTAGACCCGGTTGGAGGTGATCGCGTCGTACACGTCGACGATCGCCGCCATGCGGCCGAGCAGGGAGATGCCCTCGCCCTCCAGGCCCAGCGGATAGCCCGTGCCGCCGACCTTCTCGTGGTGTTCGCTGGCGATCTGGATGACCTCGGTGGAGACTCCCGGCAGGCCCTCCAGCAGCTCCCGGCTGAGGGCGGCGTGCGACTTCATCACCGCGAACTCCGCGTCGGTGAGCTTCCCGGGCTTGTTGAGGATCTCCAGCGGCACCCGCATCTTGCCGACGTCGTGGAGCATGCCGCCGAGGCCCGCCTGCTGCACCGCGGCCGCGTCCAGGCCAACCGCGTGGGCGAAGGCCACCAGCAGGGCGCAGACGCTGACGCAGTGCTGGAAGGTGTAGGTGTCGGCCTCCTTGATCCGGCACAGACTGAGCATGGCGCCAGGGTTGCGCAGCACCGACTCGTTGATCTTGGCGACCACCGCCCCGGCCCGCTCGGGCTCCACCTGGCGGCCCAGGCGCACGTCGTGGAGCATGTCCTGGACCACCCCCTGGGCCTCGCCCATGACCCGCCGGGCGACCGCCGACTCCTCCCGCTGCGACACCCGCGCCGGCGGCGGGGCGGTCGGCCGGGACAGCGGCGAGGGCAGGGGCGCCGGAGCGGGCACCGCGGGGTGCACATCCTCGCCGCGGTCGGTGTCGATCAGCACCTCCACCAGTCCGCTGCGCACCATCTTCTCGATCTGTTCGGGCTTCTTGATCAGGAACTTCGGCAGCAGGAAACCGTGCTGGAGGTAGGGGCAGTTCAGGTCATGGATGTACATCCCCGGCTGCAACTCGCTGACCTTCACCCGTTTGACCGGCACGCTGTGCCTCCGATCTGCCTTTTCGGCCTCGGCCTGGAAACAGTTGAACCCGCAACCCGGTCCGGGGCCGGCCCCGGACGCCGGGTGGGCTATTGGGGCAGCACCACCTCGGTCCGGCGGTTCTGGGCCCGGCCGGACTCCTCCGCATTGTCGGCGACCGGATACTGGCTGCCGAAGCCCTGCACCTTCACCCGCGCCCTGGCCACGCCCCGGGCCGCTAGCTCCTTGGCGACCGCCTCGGCCCGGCCGAGCGACAGGCTGAGGTTGTGGTCCCTGGCCCCGGCGCTGTCGGTATGGCCGCACACGGTCACCGCCAGGTCGGGGAAGTGGGCCTTCAGCAACGCAGCCTGACGGTCCAGCAGCGGCAGGAAATCCGGCTTGAGGTCGGCCTTGTTCAGGTCGAAGGTGACCCCTGCGCCGTAGTCGAAGACCAGGATTCGCGGCATTCCCAGGACCTTGGCCAAGGCCGAGCGGCCCGCACCGAAGGTGAAGGCGACTTCGACCCGGGTCGGCGACAGGAACCGGATGCGCTTTTCGACCACCTCCTCGCTGCCCAGGGAAGCTGTGAGGGCGACCAGTTCGTCGATCCGGTCCAGGGCGAGGGTCCGGGGGGTCTCGCCCAGCGGCTTGCCGGCCAGGGAAAGCGCGGCCTTGCCCGGATCCGAGGTCACCTGGACCTGCAGGGCGGGCTTCGGCGGCTCCGGCGCCGGAGGCTTGGCACAGCCGGTCCAGGCGAGCAGGAGGGCGGCTGCGGTGGCGAAGGGAAGGTGGGTCTTCATGGGGCCTCCGGAAGCGTGATGGCGGTTGCAATGGAGGTTTCCACCGGCTGCCCCTGGGCATCCAGGGCCGGTCTGAAACGCAGCGCCAGGGCCATGTCCCGGACCGCCGTGGCGCAGTCCGTGGACACCGCGGTCAGCACCTTGCAGGACAGCACCCGGCCCTCGGTGGAAATCCGCAGGGACACGCTGGCGCGAAGGCCGGCGCAGCCCGCCCGGGCCGCGAAAGGCGGCTGGGCCTCCTCCAGTTGCGGGTAGCTGACCGGCCGCCGGGGCAGGGCCGCCGCAGGCGCCGGCCGGGGCTCCGCCGGCGGCCGTTCCGCAGGAGGGACGGGTCCGCCCGGAGTCCCGCCGGGTGGGGACTCCTTGGCGGAGGCGGCCCCCTCCACCGGGGGGACGGGACCGGGAAGCGCCGCTGCAGGCGGTGCCTTCCAGGCGCGGATCCCCAGCAGGGCGCCGCCCCCCGCCAGCAGTGCGGACAGGGCGCCCAGGGCGAGACGCCGGGGCGGCCAGCGCCTGTGCGCATGGACCAGGCTGGCGGTGGGATCATAGGATTTCCGGGCCAGCGGCACGGTCCCCCCCGGTCCCTCGGCCAGTGTCGCCGGTCCGAGGGCACGCCTCGGCGCCTGGAAGCGCAGGTGTCCGGACAGCGGCGTGGTCCAGGGAATGCCGGAGGCTTCGCAGGCGGACAGGAGCGCGACCCGCATGGCCTGCACATCCGGCCAGCGCTGATCGCGATCCCGCGCCAGGGCCCGCATGATGACCGCGGCCACGCCGGGATCCATCCCCGGCCGGTGCGCGAGGAGCGGCTCGGGCGGTTCCTTAAGCCGCAGCACGATGGTCTGCAGCATGCTGTCGGCGGTGAAGGGAAGCCGTCCGGCCAGCATCCGGTACAGGGTGATGCCCAGCGAATACTGGTCGGCGCGGGCATCGACCGCCTCGCCGAGGGCCTGTTCCGGGGCGACATAGGCCGGCGTCCCGAGCATCTGGCCGGTGCGGGTCTTGAGGAGGTTCTCGCTGGTCTTGGCGATCCCGAAATCCGACAGGAACGGCCGCCCTTCGGGATTGATCAGGATGTTGGCCGGTTTGATGTCCCGGTGGACCACGCCGCGGGCGTGGCTGTAGGCGAGCGCGTCCAGCATCGGCGCCGCGAGTCCGGCCGCCATGCCCTCGTCGAAGGTCATGCCGCCTTCGATCAGCATGCCCAGGCTGGGCCCGTCCACCTGCTGCATGGAGTACCAGTGCAGCCCGCCGGCGTCGCCGAACGCGTAGACCTTCACGATCCTGGGATGGTCCAGGGAGGCGGAGATCTTGGCCTCGTGGGCGAACCGCTCGGCGCCGAACTCCCCCAGGTCCTCGCCCAGGACCTTCAGAGCCTCGATCCTTCCCAGGGTGAGGTTGCGGACCTCGAAGACGGAGCCGCCGCCACCCTGGCCGAGCAGGGTCAGGAACTGGTAGCGGTCGCCCAGCTGTTCCTGGACGCGAACGAGCAGGGTGTCGGACCAGGGGCCGCCGGCCATCAGGGCGCGACCTGGAACGCGACCGTGAGGGTGAAGGTGCTGCCCTCCCCCGGGCGGCTCTGCAGGTCCAGGCGTCCTTCCATCAATTCCACCAGCCGCCGGGCGATGGCAAGGCCGAGACCGGTCCCGCCGAACCGGCGGCTGGTCGAGTCCTCGGCCTGCGCGAAGGGTTCGAAGACCCGCAGGACCTGGGCCTCATCCATCCCCGGTCCGGTGTCCGCCACCTGGAATTCCACGGCAACCCTGGCCTCCCCGGCGGGATGCCCCGCGAGGGTCAGGCGGACCCAGCCGGCCCCGGTGAACTTGACCGCATTGCCGACCAGGTTGGTCAGCACCTGGCCCAGCCGCAGCGGGTCGCCGAGAAATCGCCGGGGCAGGCTGTCGTCCCAGGCGACTTCGAGGGAGATCCCCTTCTGCCGGGCCTGGGATTCAAACAGGCCGAGGACCGCCTCGACGACGTCCTTGAGGAGGAAGGGGGTGCATTCCAGCCGCATCTTTCCGGACTCGGCCCTGGACAGGTCGAGCAGATCATCGAGCAGGCTCTTCAGGATCGAGGCCGAGGCCTCGATCTTCTCGACGTAGCCGCGGGCCCTTGGCGGCAGCTCCTCCAGCAGGGACAGCTCGACGAATCCGAGGAGGGCGCCCAGGGGGTTGCGGATCTCATGGCTCACCTGGGCCAGCAACTGGCTCTTGGCGAAGGTGGCGTCGGCCATGGACTGCAGCTGGCGCTCGCAGGCCTCCTTGCGGCGGATCTCGGCGCCGCGCCGCTCCAGCACCGCCTGCGCCGAAGCGAGGTTGCAGAAGGACACGGCCAGGCGCAGGTCGGTTTCGGTGAAGGGCCCGGTCCCCTCCTCCAGGCAGACCACCCCGAGGATCTCGCCCTCGAATTCGAGCGGGATGTTCATCATGGACAGGGTCGTGCTCTTGGCCCCCTGCGCATCCACCGAGGAGGCCTCCACCACCAGCGCTTCGTGGCGTTGCAGGGCTTCTGCCGCCGTGGCCGGGCTGAGCAGGCCGGCGGTGCGGCCGACGGCGTCCTGGGCGCAGCTGACGAGCGGCCGCAGCTGGCCCTGGCCATCAAGCAGCAGGACCGATCCGCGGCGCGCGCCGAAGAACTCCGACAGGCGGTCCAGCAGCAGGTTGAGCAGCCGCTCGGAAGGGCAGGCGCGGATCATTTCCAGGCTGAGCTCATGGAGGATGCCCAGCAGCCTTGGCCAGCGCTCCGGAACGGCCGAGCCCCAGTCACCGGCCACCCGGGCGGCGGCCATCGGCAGGGCCACGGAAACCGATTCGGGGGTGCGTTCCAGGGCCGGCCCGCCCAGCGCCGGGGCCAGCTCCAGGCGGACCAGGACCTGCCCGATCAGGATGCTGTCCCCTCCGCCGATGGGGGTTGGACGGTTCAGCCGGCGGCCGTTGCGCAGGCAGCCGTGCCGCGAACCGAGGTCCTCGAGCAGGACCTCGCCGTCCTGGCGGAAAATCCTGGCGTGATGCCGCGATACGGCTGGATCGTCCAGGACGAGGTCGTTGTCCGGGGTGCGCCCGATCCGGAGTTCCGACCAGCCTTCGTCGAAACGGATAGGCGCCAGTCCATCGGCAAGGATCAGGATTGCGACCATGGAGGGACTCGCGGCGAGGATTCCATTCTCGCCTATCCCGTGGGAGCGTGCCTGCCTATCGTCGCCCGGGCCAGCCACCGGGGCGGGGCGCGCCAGGGCCGAAAGCCCGGGGGGCGGGGTACGATGAGCCCTATGCGGCCCGTGATGTCCCCTTCGCCCGGCGAGCAGGTCCTGCGCTACGTGGGCGACCGGCTGTCGGTGCGGCTGGAGCTGCCGGAGGCGGCGGCGGGCTGGCGCGCCTTCCTGCGCACCAACCTGACCCGGGCCGGCGAGGCGCGGGCGGAGACCCTCGCCCTGGCGGGCCTGCCCGGCGCCGAGCCGGCCTTCGCCGGGGCCTCCTGGCGGGACATCCCGCTGCAGCCGGGGGCGCAGGGCTGGGGCCTGGACCTGGCGCTCACCGAGGTCGGCCACTTCCGCGCCAAGGCCTACGCCGTGGACCCCGAGGGCCGCCAGCACTGGCCGGAGGGTTCGGACCTGGGGATCTCCGTGCACCCCGACCGGCTGCGCACCGGCAACGCCATCTACTGCGCCTTCCCGCGCCTGTTCGGCACCGGCAAGGAGCGCGAGCGCACCGGGCCGGGGCTGCTGGCGGAGGCGGTGCAGGCGCTGGACGCCAAGGGCTACACGGTGATCCCGCCCTCCGGCACCTTGCGTGACCTGACCCGGGTCCTGCCGCACATCCTCGAATCCACCGGCTGCCGCATCCTGCACCTGCTGCCGATCGGCCCCACGCCCACCGTGTACGCGCGCATGGGCCGCTTCGGCAGCCCCTACGCCCAGCTCGACCTCACCCAGATCGACCCGGCGCTGGTCGAATTCGACCGCGCCGCCCCCGCCGAGGACCAGTTCCGCGAACTGGCCTGCGCCGTCCACGGCGGGGGCGGCAGCCTGTTCCTGGACATTGTCGTCAACCACACCGGCTGGGGCTCGCGGCTGATGTCCGAGCACCCCGAATGGTTCAGGCGCGAGCCGGACGGCGCCATCCACAGCCCCGGCGCCTGGGGCAACACCTGGGCCGACCTGGCTGAACTGGAGCCGTCCTTCCCGGCGCTATGGGAGCGGGTCGCCGAGGCGCTGCTCGTCTGGTGCCGGCGCGGCGTCGACGGCTTCCGCTGCGACGCCGGCTACATGGTGCCGCTGCCGGTGTGGCGCACCATCATCGCCAAGGTCCGCCAGGAATTCCCGGAGACGGTGTTCCTGCTGGAGGGGCTGGGTGGCGCCTGGGAGGCCACCGAGGCGCTGCTGGCCGAGGGCGGCATGCAGTGGGCCTACTCCGAGCTGTTCCAGAACCACACCCCGCAGGAGGTCAGCGGCTATCTGGACCACGCCCTGGCGATGGGCCCGCGGTTCGGGCCGCTGGTGCACTACAGCGAGACCCACGACAATGCCCGCCTCGCCGCCCGCGGCGCACCCTGGTCGCTGCTGCGCAACCGGCTCTGCGCCCTGGCCAGCCAGAGCGGCGCCTGGGGCTTCACCTGCGGGGTCGAATGGCTGGCCGCCGAGAAGATCGACGTGCACGGGGCCACCGGCCTGCGCTGGGGGCAGGCGCCCAACCTGCTGCGCGAGCTGGCCCAGCTCAACGCCCTGCTGCTGGACCACCCGGCCTTCTTCGACGGCGCCCGGCTGACCCGCCTCAGCGGCACCACCAGCTGGGTGCTGGCACTGCTGCGGGAGAGCGCCGAGGGGCTCGACCGCTGCCTGGTGCTGGTCAACCTGGACCCGCTCAAGGACCGGCCGCTGGAGTTGGACGCCGAGGGCACCGCCCTGGCCCGGGCCAGGGCGGTGGACCTGCTCGGCCAGGGCCTGCCGGAGTGGGGCTTCGACGGCGAGGGCCAGCCGCGGCTGGTGCTGGGTCCCGGGCGCAGCTACGTGCTGGCCGAGGGGCGCGCGCCCCGCGGGCTCGGCGGCGAGGCCTACCGCCGGGCCCGCGCCCAGGCGGCCTGGGCCCTGCAGGCACTGGCGGCGGTGCTGCCGGCGGAGCAGTTGGGCCCCGCTTCCTGGCGGGCCCTGGCCGACCGGGTCGCGGCCTCCCCCTTCGCCTTCCTGGCCGCGCTGCCGCAGCTGGCGCCGGAGGAGGCCCGCGCCGACCTGGAGCAGGCCCTAGTCCGGGCCGCCGGCCGCAGCGCCGGCGCCTACCCGGCGGTGCTGCGCTGGGGCCGCGCCGACGCCAGCCGGGTCACGCCGGTGCCGGCCGGCCACTGGCTGCTGGTGGAGGATCCTGGCCCCTTCACCCTGCACGTGGCCGAGGGCGAACCGGCGCACCTGCGCGGGATCGCCGTGGACGGCGGCTACGTTGCGGCGCTGCCGCCCTCCGGCCGGTCCGGCGAGCTGACCCTGGACCTGGAGCCGGACCGCGAAGGCGGGCGGCGGCTGCGGGCCCGGCTGGTCCGGCTGCCGGCGGTCCCCGACGAGGGGGTGGCGGCCGAGGGCCTGGCCCTGCTGACCAACGGCCGCGGCGGCTATGCCCGGATCCACGCCGACCTCGGCCGCATCGCCAGCAAGTACGATGCGCTGCTCGCCGCCAACCTGCACCCGGACCGGCCCTGCGACCGCCACGTGCTGGTCAAGCGGCTGCGCGCCTGGGCCATCGCCGACGGCTTCCTCACCGCCCTCGACGGCGCCAACCTGGTGGCCTTCCAGGGCGGCCCGCCGGCCACCTGGCGCTGGTCGGTGAACGCCGGCGATGGCCGCAGCGTGGCGCTGGAGCTGGGGGCGGCGATGCTGCCCGGACGCAACGAGGTGCAGCTGCGCTTCCACCGTCCGCCCGGGCCGGCCGGCCACCTGCCGGCGGAGCTGCGGCTGACCCTGCGGCTGGACCTGGAGGACCGCGGCTTCCACGCCGAGACCACGGCGGATGCGGGGCTGGACGCGCACTTCCAGGCCAGCCTGGACGCCGAACCCGGCGGCTTCCGCTTCGCTCCGGCGGCGGACCGGGTGCTGCGGGCGGCGGTGGACCGCGGCGTCTTCCACCCCGAGCCCGAGTGGGCGCGGGGCATCCCCCATCCGCAGGAGGGCGGGCGCGGCCAGCGTGACCGCGGCGACGCCTGGAGCCCGGGCTGGTTCGAGGCGGTGCTGGGCGAAGGCGAGGGCCTGACCCTGGCGCTCGGCTGCGAGGCGGAGCTGCGGCCGCCGCTGCCGCTGGACCCGGCGCCGCCGCGGGCGGACCTGGGCGAGGCGCTGCGCGCCGCCCTGCCGGCCTTCCTGGCCCGCCGCGGCGAGGGCCGCACGGTGATCGCCGGCTATCCCTGGTTCCTGGACTGGGGCCGCGACACCCTGATCGCCTGCCGCGGGCTGCTGGCCGGCGGCTTCCACGGCGAGGCCGCGGAGATCCTGCGCACCTTCGCCGCGCTGATCGACGGCGGCACCCTGCCCAACACGCTCAATGCCGAGGACACCGGCAACCGCGACACCAGCGACGCCCCGCTGTGGTTCGCCCTGGCCTGCGAGGAGGCGGCGCAGGCGCTGGGCCCGGCCTTCCTCGGCCCGGAACTGCGGGCGGGCCTGCGCGGCATCGCCGAGGGCTACCTGGGCGGCACCCCCAACGGCATCCGCGTCGATCCGGACTCGGGCCTGGTGTGGAGCCCGGCGCACTTCACCTGGATGGACACCAACCACCCCGCCGGCAGTCCCCGGGAGGGCTACCCGATCGAGCTGCAGGCGCTGTGGATCCGGCTGCTGCGGCGGCTCGCCGGGCTGGAGGGCGGGGGCCCCTGGGCGGCCCTGGCGGCGCGCGCCGAGGCCAGCCTGGAACGCTACTGGGACGAGGCGCGCGGCTGGTGCAGCGACACCCTGCACGGCCCGGCCGGCACCGCCGCGGCGGCCGCCACGGCCGACGACCACCTGCGTCCCAACCAGCTGTTCGCCGTCGCCCTGGGCTGCTTCGCCGGGGACCGGGCGCGGCGGATCGTCGCCGCCTGCGCCCGCCACCTGCTGGTGCCCGGCGCCCTGCGCAGCCTGGCGCCGCTGCCGGTGGCGCACCCGCTGCCGGTGCACGGGCCCTGGGGCCAGGCCCTCAACGACCCGCTGCGCCCCTACTGGCCGCGCTACGAAGGCGACGAGGACAGCCGCCGCAAGCCCGCCTACCACAACGGCACCGCCTGGGTGTGGCTGCTGCCGGTGTTCTGCGAGGCCCTGGCCGCGGCCTGGCCCGGCGACCCCGCCGCCCGCGCCGCCGCCCGCGCCTACCTCGGCACCGTCGCCCCGCTCCTGGACACCGGCTGCCGCGGCCAGCTGCCCGAACTCCTCGACGGCGACGCCCCGCACACCCCCCGCGGCTGCGACGCCCAGGCCTGGAGCGCCAGCGAAGCCCTGCGCGTCTGGAACCAGCTCACCAGCCGGACCCCGGAACCCACATGACCCACCGATCCGGATGCTACAATGGGCAACCCCTGCACCCCCACCCATCCGCCTTCCACCGGTCTGCCTTTGCTTTTCATAGCCCTACGGTCTTTTCAACACTTAACACTCCCCAAAACCTGATTAGGCGAACTCACCCCCCACCCCCCGAGTTCGTCTAATTCAAAGTTAGGTGC
>JAYRFV010000032.1:0-15318 GCA_041908165.1 Holophagales bacterium
CGACCTGGTGGAGAGCACCTGGAAGCGTAGCGCCGGCGTGAAGGACAGCAACGTCGGCGTCGCCATCCCCGGCCACGGCGGCATGCTCGACCGGGTCGACAGCCTGGTCTTCGCCGCCCCCGCCCTGTACGCCTACGTCCATTTCGTGCATGGGCTTGGTTGAGATTAAAAAATGATCAATATAACCACGAAAAACACGAAACATGCGAAATTTGAAACGATAAATGCTATTGTTTTTAATCGTTTGTTCGTGATTTTCGTGTTTTTCGTGGTTAATTTTATTTCATTTTCAAAATGAGACACGTCGCGGTGCTCGGCAGCACGGGGTCGATCGGGACCTCCGGGCTGGACGTGATCGCGGCGCACCCGGAACGCCTGGCGGTGGCGGCCCTGGCCGGGGGCCGCAACCGGGACCTGCTCGAGGCGCAGTGCCGGCGGTTCCGGCCGCGCCTCGTCAGCGTCCAGGAGGAGGCCGACGCCCGCTGGCTGGCGGGCCGGCTCGGCACCGAGGTCCGCTGGGGCGCCGAGGGCCTGCTGGCCTGCGTGCTGGAGGCGGAGGCCGACACCGTGCTGGCGGGCGTGGTCGGGGCCGCCGGGCTGGCCGGCGTGGAGGCGGCGCTGCGCACCGGCCGGCGCGCCTGCGTCGCCAACAAGGAGAGCCTGGTGCTGGGCGGCGAGCTGATGACCCGGGCGAGGGCCGCCGGCGGCGGCGAACTGCTTCCGGTGGACAGCGAGCACGCGGCGCTGCACCAGCTGCTGGCGGGGCGGCCCGCAGGTTCCGTCCGCGAGGTCCGCATCACCGCCAGCGGCGGCCCCTTCCGCGACTGGCCCCTGGAGCGCCTGCGCGCGGCCAGCGTGGCCGAGGCCCTCAACCACCCGACCTGGAAGATGGGGCCGAAGATCACCATCGACAGCGCGACCCTCATGAACAAGGGCCTGGAGGTGATCGAGGCGGCGGTGCTGTTCGGCCTCCGCCCCGACCAGATCAAGGTGACCGTGCATCCGCAGAGCCAGGTGCACGCCATGGTCGGCTTCTGCGACGGCACCTACCAGCTGCAGGTCTGCGCCAACGACATGAAGCTGCCGATCCAGTACGCGCTGCTGCACCCGGACTGCCTGCCGGGGCCGGTGCCGCCCTACGACTGGACCCAGGCCCGCGCCTGGAGCTTCGAGCCGCCGGACCTGGAGCGCTTTCCCTGCCTGGGCCTGGCCTACCGCGCCCTGGCCGCCGGCGGCACCGCCCCGGCGATCCTGAACGCCGCCAACGAGGAGGCGGTGGCGGCCTTCCTGAGCCATGCCATCGGCTTCTGGGACATCCAGGCCCTCAATGCCGACGCCCTCGACGCGATCCCGGCCGAGCCGCTGCACACCCTCGCGCAGGTGCTGGATGCCGACCGCCGGGCCCGCGACCACGCCCGCGACTGGATCCACCGCCGGGCCTGAATCCAGGCTGGAGGCTGGAGGCTTGAGGCTGTAGGCTTTAACTCGCTGCGGCCCCCCTGGGGCCGCGCCATTTTTGGGCCCCCCGCCTCAGGAACCCCATGACCCTCGACCTGCTTCCCGCCCTCCTGGCCCTGCCGAACCTGAAGGGCCTGTTGGGCATCGTCGGCGCCCTCGGCGGCCTGATCTTCGTGCACGAGCTCGGGCACTTCCTCATGGCCAAGCGCATGGGCATGCCGGTGGAGGTGTTCTCCCTCGGCTTCGGGCCGCGCCTCGTCGGATTCCGGTGGCGCGAGACCGACGTGCGCCTGTCCGCCCTCCCGCTCGGCGGCTACGTCAAGCTGGCCGGCTACAACCCGGAGGAGCCCGATGCCGAGGATCCGCACGGCTTCCTCCAGCAGCCCGCCTGGAAGCGGCTGCTGTTCTACAGCGGCGGGGTGCTCTTCAATGTGATCACCGCCTGGGTGCTGTTCACCGCGGTGGAGGTCGACCGCGCCCGCATCACCAGGGTCGAGACCCAGTGGCAGGTCGGCCAGGTGGCCAAGGGATCCCGGGCCGAGACCGGAGGCCTCAAGCGCGGCGACGAACTGGTGCGGATCGGCGCCTTCGCCTTCCCCGGCGCCAGCTGGGAGAAGGAGATCCTGCCCTACATCCAGTCCAGGCCGGAACAGCCGGTGGCCTTCACGGTCCGCCGCGGCGGGCAGCTGATCGACCTGAACCTCGTGCCCGCCAACGAGGGCGGCCGGGGCAAGCTCGGCTTCGGGCCGGGGATGGCGGCGCGGCCGGTCGAGTGGCGGCCGCTGCAGTTCCGCGACCTCGGCACCGGGTTCGTGCAGGGCAGTGTGGACACCGGCCTGGTCACCGCCGGGATCAGCGTGGGCATCGGCAAGCTGGTGACCGGCCGGGAGAGCGTGAAGAACATGGGCGGCCCGGGCACCATCGGCGTGCTGGCCTACCGGGCCGCGCAGAGCGGCTGGACCAGCTTCTTCGAGTTCGTCGCCTTCATCTCGCTCAACCTGGCCGTGCTGAACGCCCTGCCGATCCCCTTCCTGGACGGCGGCCACGCCGCCATCCTGGTCTTCGAGAAGCTGCGCGGCCGCGACCTCAGCGTCCAGCTCAAGGAGCGGATCCTGATGGGCGGCTTCATCTTCCTGATGGGCCTGATGGCCTTCGTGGTGGTCCTGGACGTGCTTCGCTTCCGCGGGTAGGGCCTACTCGCGCTCGCCCTTGCGGACCCGGTCCATCTCGCGCCTGGCCTGGCGCTCCTTCAGCGCCTCCTTCTTGCCGGGGGCCTGCTTGCCCTCGCAGAGCGCCACCCGGATCTTCACCTTGCCGCGGTCGTTCAGGTAGAGCGCCAGGGGCACCAGCGTGAGCCCCTTGCGCTCCACCCGGGCGACGATCTTGCGGATCTCCGCGCGGTGCATGAGCAGCTTGCGCGCCCGCAGCGGGTCGTGGTTGGTGTAGCTGCCGAAGTCGTAGGGGCTGATGTGGGCCTGGCGCAGCCACAGCTCGCCGTCGCTGGCGTCCACGTAGGCGTCCTGCAGCTGGCCCTTGCCGGCGCGCAGGCTCTTGACCTCTGTGCCGACCAGGGCGAGCCCCGCCTCCCAGGTCTCGAGGACGTGGTAGTTGTGGAATGCCTTGCGGTTGCGGACCAGGTCTTCGCCCATGGGACCCCGATTCTCGCATGCCTGGCTGGGGACAGGCATTCGGCGGATGGAAAGACAAAGGCAATCCGCCGATTGCGCCGATTGCGCCGATTCAAGAACGGCGCTTCAGGCCGTTCCATGGAATTGGTAGATGGCAGGTCCGGTCATCTGTGAAATCTGCGCAATCTGCGGAGAAATTTCATCCCCTCACTTGGTGGCTCGTCTGGCCTTGATGAACTCGAAGGCCGCCGGCAGCACGGAGATGACGATGATGGCGACGATCACCAGCTCGAAGTTCCGCTGCACCACCGGGAAGCCGCCGAACAGCCGCCCCGCGCCCATCATCGACGCCACCCAGAGGATCGCCCCGGCGACGTTGAACAGCGCGAACCGCGGGTAGTCCATGCGGCCGATGCCGGCGACGAAGGGCGCGAACGTGCGGACGATCGGGACGAACCTGGCCAGGATGATGGTCTTGCCCCCGTACTTCTCGTAGAAGTCGTGCGCCGCCTGCAGGTGCCTGCGGTTGAGCCAGCGGCTGTCCTCGCGGTGGAAGACCGCCGGACCCATCCGCTTCCCGATGCTGTAGTTGAGGGCGTCGCCGAGGACCGCCGCCAGCACCAGCAGCCCGGCCATGGCCCACAGGTTGATGCGGGCCCCCGGCAGGGCGCCCAGCGCCCCGACGGCGAACAGCATGCTGTCGCCGGGCAGGAAGGGCAGCACCACCAGCCCGGTCTCGCAGAACACGATGGCGAACAGCAGCACGTAGATCCACAGCCCCATCTCGCCGGTGAGCCCGGCCAGGGCCTGGGGCTCGGTGAGCCGGCGCAGGAGGTGCAGGCCCTTCGTCAGCAGATCCACGCGCGCAACCTCCCGGCCGGGGAGCGGCCCGGACCCGTCCAGGTGTAGCAGGCAGGGAGCCCCGCCACAAACCGGATACCGCCGGTCCGGTCCGGGCGACCTTTCGCAGGGGCGGCAGACGGCCTTCCCGGGCTCAACTTCGTGGACCGGGCGGTCGAAAGGTACCCTAGGCGGGTTCCGCCCTGGAGGTTCCATGCGCTCCCTATTCGTGCGCCTCGGTCTGGGTTTCGCCCTCGTCCTGCTGGCCGCCTGCGGCAGCGGGGGCAGCGACACCCCGGCCCCGGTGGCCCCGTCGATCACCTCCCAGCCCCAGGCCGCCACGGTCAACCAGGGCCAGAACGCCACCTTCACCGTCGCGGCCAGCGGCACCGCGCCCCTGTCCTACCAGTGGCGGCGCGGCGGCGCCAGTGTGTCCGGGGGCACCGGGGCGGCGCTGACCATCAGTTCGGCCCAGGCCGCGGACGCCGGATCCTACGACGTGGTGGTGAGCAACAGCGCGGGGACCGCGACCAGCGCCGCCGCCACCTTGACGGTCAACCTTCCTCCCACCCTCGGCGTCCAGCCCCAGGCCCAGGTGGTGCTGGCCCCCGCGGCCGCCACCTTCAGCGTCAGCGCCAGCGGGACCGCGCCGCTGGCCTACCAGTGGACCCGCAACGGCGCGGACATCGCCGGCGCGACCGCATCCGCCTACAGCACCCCCGCCACCGGCGCCGCCGACGACGGCGCCGTCTTCGCGGTCCGCGTGAGCAATGTCGCAGGCACGACGACCAGCACCGGCGCGACCCTGACCGTCCACGTGGCCGCGGCCGTCACCGGCCAGCCCCAGGCCCAGGTGGTCGTCGCCCCGGCCGCCGCCACCTTCAGTGCCTCCGCGTCGGGCACGGCGCCGCTCAGCTTCCAGTGGCGCCGGAACGGGAGCCCCATCCCCGGCGCCACCGCCGCCAGCTACACCACGCCCGCCACCACCGGCGCCGACCACGGCGCGCTGTACTCGGTCCAGGTCAGCAACGCCTACGGCAGCGACACCAGCGGCAGCGCCGCCCTCACCGTGAACCTGCCGCCGGCCATCGCCACCCAGCCGCTGAACCAGGCGGTGGTGGCCCCGGCCGCCGCCACCTTCTCGGTCGCCGCCAGCGGCACCGCGCCGCTCGCCTACCAGTGGCGGAAGAACGGCGTCGACATCCCCGGCGCCACCTCCGCCGCCTACACCACCCCGGCCACCAGCACCGCCGACAGCGGCAGCCTGTTCAGCGTGGTGGTCAGCAGTCCCTACGGCAGCGCCACCAGCGGCAACGCCACCCTGTCGGTCAGCGCCGCGCCGGTGCCGCCCACGATCACCGCCCACCCGGCCAGCCAGACCGTCCTGGCCCCTGCCGCGGCCAGCTTCAGCGTCACCGCCAGCGGCACCGCCCCGCTCAGCTACCAGTGGCGGCTCGACGGCGCGCCCATCCCTGGCGCCACCGGCCCCAGCTTCACCACCGGCGCCACCATCCACGCCGACAACGGCAGCCTCTACACGGTGACGGTGACCAACGGCGTGGGCAGCGCCACCAGCAACCCGGCCACCCTGACCGTGAACGCCGCCCCGACCATCGAGTCCCAGCCCGCCAGCAAGACCGTCGTGGCCCCGGCCACGGCCACCTTCACCGTCATCGCCAGCGGCACTCCGCCCTTCAGCTACCAGTGGAAGAAGGGCGCCACCAACGTCGGCACCAACGCGGCCAGCTACACCACCCCCGCCACCACCACCGGCGACAGCGGCAGCACCTACAGCGTGGTCGTGACCAACGCCTACGGCTCGGTCACCAGCGCCGGCGCCACCCTCACCGTCAGCCCGGCACCCCTGATCGACCTGACCGTCCCCACGGTCTACATCACCCAGGCCACCCAGACCCAGGCCTTCAACGTCCCCCTGGTGAAGGACCGCAACGGCTACCTGCGCGCCTTCGTGGTGGCGAACCAGGCCAACACCGTGACGCCCCGGGTGCGGGTGCGGATCTACAACAGCTCGGACGTCCTGCAGAACACCTGGACGATCACCGCCCCGGGCGCCTCGGTGCCGCAGTCGGTGGACGAGAGCAGCCTGTCGAATTCCTGGAACGTCGCCATCCCCTCGACGTACATCCAGCCCGGCTACAAGCTGCTGGTGGACGTGGACGACAACGGCGCCGTGACCGAGGGCAGCGAGAGCAACAACACCTGGCCCGCCAGCGGCGTGGCCCAGGCCCTGGACGTGCGCACCCTGAATCCGTTCAGGGTGACCTTCCTGCCGGTGCAGACCGGCGATTCCAGGACCGGCAACGTCACCAGCGGCATGCTCGCCTCCTACACCTCCCTCCTGGAGAAGATCTGGCCCATCAACAACGCCACCGACCGGGCCATCACCCCGACCTTCGCGGTCACCGACATCCTGGGCGTCCAGGCAACCTGGAGCAGCGTCCTCGGCAAGGTGGAAGCGAAACGGACCGCGGACGGTGTGACCAACCGCTACTACTACGGCGTGGTGAACCCGAACTACTCCGGCGGCATCGCCGGGCTCGGCTACCTCGGGTGGCCCGCGGCCATCGGCTGGGACAAGTTCAGCGGCTATTCCGACTCCGGCCAGTACCCGGGCGTCTACGCCCACGAGACCGGCCACAACTTCGACCTGAACCACGCGCCATGCGGCGGCGCCGGGGGCCCTGACCCCGCCTATCCCTATTCCGGCGGGCTCATCGGCGCCTGGGGCCTGGATGTCGCCACCGCGGCCCTGAAGAACCCGGCCTCGTGGACCGACATCATGGGCTACTGCAGCAGCGTCTGGGTCAGCGACTACAACTACAAGAAGGTGCTGGCCAACCGGCAGGCCGGCAGCGTTCCGGTCGTCGTGCCCGCCGCCGGCGATCCGGCCACGCCGCGCAGCCTGCTGCTCTGGGGACGGATCGAGGACGGCGTGGCCACCCTTCAGCCCGCCTTCCACATGGCGGTGGACGCCCAGCCGCCGGAGCCGGGCGACCAGCTCCTGGAGGGATTCGATGCCGAAGGGACGAAGCTGTTCGCGACCTCCTTCCGGATGGTGCAGGTGGGCTGCGTGCCGACCGGCTCCTCCAGCCACTTCTGCTTCTCCCTCCCGGTGACGGCGGAGGACGCCGGCCGCCTCGTCGAACTGCGCTGGAGCAAGGCCGGGGAACCGCTGGCCCGGGCCGGCGGGGCCCTGCAGGGCATGGCCCTCGCCGCCCGGCCGACCTGGGAACCGGTCACCCAGGTCCTCGACGATGGCCGCACCCGGCTGCTCTGGGATGCCGCCACGCTGCCGATGGTGATGGTCCGCGACAAGGCCACCGGCCTGGTGCTGGGCTTCGGCGAGGGCGGCGACTTCCGCTTCCCGGCCGAGGCGGAGAGCCTGGAATACCACTTCTCCAACGGCCTGCGCAGCCACGCCACCGTGGTCCGGCGCCCGCGCCTGGGCGAGTAGCCCGCTACACGAACATCGACAGGATCCCGTTGCTGACCAGCATGCCGCGGGGGGTGAGGCGGACCACGTCTCCCTCCCAGGCGGCCAGCCCCTTGCGGGCGCAGTCGCGCAGCTTCGCCTCCCAGGCCTCCGCCAGAGGCGCGAGGTGCAAGGCCTCCGCGCGGCGGCGCAGCGCCCCCCAGTCGACACCGCGGTGCAGGCGCAGCCCGAGCAGGGGGATCTCCGCCAGGGCCTCGGCCGGGTCCAGCTCCTGGAGGTCCGGGGCGGCGCGGCCCTCGGCCCAGGCGGCGATGACGCCGGATTCGCTCCAGCGGAAGGGGCCCAGCTGGCTGGCGGCCCCAGGCCCCAGGCCCAGGTAGGGGCGCCGTTCCCAGTAGCGCAGGTTGTGCCGGGACGCCTCCCCGGGCACCGCGTGGTTGCTGATCTCGTAGGGCTGCAGGCCGAGGGCGGGCAGCCGCTCCTGCAGGGCCTCGAAGGCGTCGGCCACCTCGTCCTCGCTGGGCAGTTCCACGCGTCCGGCGGCGATCTCGGCCTTCAGCGGGCAAGCCTTGTCCAGGTCCAGCAGGTAGATCGACAGGTGGCGGGCGCCGGCCTCCACCAGCCGGGCCGCGTCCTCCAGCACGCCGGCCACGCGCTGGCCGGGGATGCCGACCATCAGGTCGCCGCTGAGCCGCCGGAAGCCGGCGGCCCGCGCCAGGGCGAAGGCCTGCAGGGCGCCGGCGCCGTCGTGGATGCGGCCGAGCCGCTGCAGCAGGGCATCGTCGAAACTCTGCACGCCCAGGCTGAGGCGGTCCCATCCCAGCCTG
Organism: Holophagales bacterium; assembly: GCA_041908165.1. Lineage (GTDB taxonomy): Bacteria > Acidobacteriota > Holophagae > Holophagales > Holophagaceae > JACQZU01. The sequence goes on from JAYRFV010000032.1 coordinate 8,208, forward strand.
CGCGCAGCCTTCAGCCAGGCCAGGTCGAGGGTGCCCGGGTTGGCCTCGAGGGTGGCCTCCTGCAGGTCCTCGGCGGCGAAGCCGTGCCGGACCGCCGCCGTCAGGGCCGCCAGCTCCCCGGTCCCGAGCAGCGAGGGCGTGCCGCCGCCGATGTACAGCGTGTCCAGGGCCGGCCGGCCCAGCGCCTCGCCCCAGGCGGCCAGGTCCGCCTCCAGGCGCTGCAGGACCGCGGGCCGGTGGTCCTCGTCACGGGTGGTGACGAAGCTGCAGTAGGTGCAGCGGTCCCGGCAGAAGGGGAAGTGCAGGTAGAGGCCGAGCGGCCCGGCCTGCGCGGCGTCGCGCAGCAGGGGCAGATGCGCGGCGAGGCGCGGGGGGATCGCGGGGATGGACACCGCCCTGATCATCGCACCGCCGCATCCAGGGGGGCGGTCAAGGATCCAGGGCGACCTTGATCATGGTGTCCTCGGCCGCCCGGCATTCCGCGAGGAAGGCCCAGGGCGCCGCGAAGGGGCGGGTGGCGGCCTCCAGGTTCCGGCGGTGCTGGTCGAGGGCGTCCTGGTGGGTCCGCCGGGGCAGCTTGCCCCCGAGGTGCTGTTCCAGCCGCTGGAGGCTGGCGGTCAGCCGCCCGCACTGGATCCGGAACAGGAAGCGGGAGAGGGTGAGCTGGCCCAGCAGCAACCCCAGGACCACCGAGAAGGCGATCGCGGCCGCCGTCCAGGGCTGCTTGAGCGCGCTCCCCGCCCACCAGCCCAGCAGCGCCAGCAGCGCAAGGGTCGCCACCGGCAGCAGCGGGATGGCCCACAGGCCGCTGCCCCAGAGGCAGTCGCGGAACAGGCCCTCGATGATGCCCTCGATCGCGGCGTGGTCCTGCTTCGCACGTGCCTCCCCCAGCCGCAGGTCCAGGGCCTTCCAGCGCTCCTCCTGGTCCGGCGCCATCCCCGGGAGGGGGGCGGGCTGGGCGCGCCGGGCCGCCTCCTCGGCCGGAACCGGGGCGGGGCCGGCGGGGGTCCCCTCCTTGGCGGCCGGAACGTCGAGGCTGGTGGCGCCCGGGGGCGGCGGCGTGTTGGTGATGTACTCCTTGCCCGAACGGTCCTTCCAGCGGTAGATCCGGGTCTGGGCGGCGAGGCAGACCGTCGCGAGGAGCGCCAGCAGCAGCGCCCTTCTCACGGGAAGCGCTCGTCGAGGACCTCGCACCAGAAGTGGTACACCATCAGGTGGACCTCCTGGATGCGGGCGGTGACCGCCGAGGGCACCACCAGCGGATCGTCCACCAGGGCCTTGAGGCGGCCGCCGTCCTTGCCCAGCAGGCCGACGGTGCGCATGCCCAGGGCGTGGGCGGATTCCACCGCGGCGATGACATTGGCGCTGTTGCCGCTGGTGGAGATGCCCACCAGCAGGTCGCCCGGGCGGCCAAGGGCCTCCACCTGGCGGGCGAAGATCCGGTCGAAGCTGTAGTCGTTCCCCAGCGCGGTCAGCGAGGAGGTGTCGGTGGTCAGGGCGATGGCGGCCAGGGCCTTGCGCTCGCGCACGTAGCGCCCGGTCAGCTCGGCCGCGAAGTGCTGGGCGTCGGCGGCGCTGCCGCCGTTGCCGCAGACCAGGATCTTGCAGCCCCGGCGCAGCCGTTCGGCCATGTCGTCGGCCTGGGCAACGATGTGGTCAACCTCGGCCTCGAAGAAGCCGGACTTCAGGGCGACGGAGGCGCCGACGTGCTGGAGCAGGAGGTCGCGCAGGGGACTGGACATTGCAGCGATCATGTCCTAGATCCAGGGCCGGCTCAAGCCGGTGCGGCGGCCGGTCCTCGCGGAAACCGGTGGAATCGGGCATCCTATGGGTTCGGCCGGCGCCAGATCGTGCGCGGGGACCCCCCGGCCGCCACCGCTTCCCCCGTCCCCCGCGCCTCCGTCCCACGGGCGAGCCAAGCCCGCCCACGACCTCCGGGGCCCCTTGCCGATGGACTGGTTCTCCTTCAACCACCACGCGCTCGTCCACCTGCCGGTGGCGGCCGCGCTGCTCGCACCGATCGCGCTGCTCGCCTCCCAGCGGGCCGGGCGGGGCATCCGCCCCTGGTGGACGGCCTCCCGCTTCGTGGTCCTGATGGGCTGCCTCGGCATCCTGGCCTCGATCCTCTCCGGCTTCCTGCTCGCCCGGCGGACCGGGGTGATCCACTCCGGGGCCTGGCTGGTGCCGGGGTCAGGCCCGGCCCGGCTGCACCAGGTGCTGGCCCTCGCGAGCCTGGGGCTCGGCCTCCTCGCCCTGCGCTTCATGAACCGCAGCCGCCTCGACCACCAGGGCATCGGCGTCCTGCCGCTGCTGCTGGGCCTCCTCTGGTCCGCGGGCCTGGTCGTGACCGGCCACCTGGGGGGGCGGCTGGCCCACGCCCGGCCCTCGGAGGCGACCCAGGCCGGGCCGCCGGCCCCGCCCCCACCGCCCGCGGATCCGGAAGCGGACGCGCCGCTGCGGGCCCTGGACTACGCGCGGCTCGAGCCCACCCACCTGGAGCCGGTGAAGAGCCCGCCGCACGGCAACCGCTGGATCCGGGTCTGGGTCACCCCCTCGGCCGCGGAAGCCTACGCCGCCGGCCGCCCGCTCCCGCCCGGGGCGATGGCGGTGCTTTGCACCCTGGAGGACCGCTGGGGCCGGCCCGGGTACGACGCCGGCCCCCTCTACAGCCTGGAGGTGCTGCCGGGCGGGAGGACCTCGCTGTCCCTCTACTGGCCGCGGGTTCCCGAGGCGCGCCGGGGGGAGACCGGGGGCGCGGACCGGGTCTACTGGCGCGGCCCCGACCCGGCGCTGAAGGCCTGCCTGGAGTGCCACGGCGGCGGCATCGCCCCGGCCCGCGACCGCAGCCAGTGGCGGGTGCCGCGCCGGCCCAAGCCGGAGGAACCAGCCGCCAGCGTGGACGCCGGATCCTAGGGCCGGCCCCCCAGGGGCTTCAGGTCGGCATCCCGCAGCCCGGCGAGCAGCGCGGTTCCGGAGCCGTCGGCGCGGAGCTCCCCGAAGCGCGCCGCCTGGAAGCGCGGACCCTGGCCCTCCTGGAAGAACCACGCCTCGGCGCCCAGCCGCACCCTGAGGCCGCGGCGCCGGAAGCGCAGCAGGTACTCCCCCGGCCCGACCGGCTGCCCGTCGTGCAGCCGGAGGAACCGGGCCACGCCGCGCGGGTCGTCGCGGAGCACGGCCCGGCCTTCCCGGGGCAGGTCCGGATGGGCCTGCAGGGTGCGGGCGAGGGCGTAGTCCAGGTCCATGTAGTCGCCCTGCATCAGCGACCGCGGGTCGCGCGGGGCCAGTTCCAGCAGGACCGGGCGGCCCTGCCGCAGGAGCCGCTCCTTCTGCAGCACGGCCGTGGTCGGCCCGCCCAGGGCCAGGAGGAGGCCGAGGCCGAACAGGACCCGCGGGGTCACGGCCGGCCCCCGGCACCGAGCAGGACCCGCAGCAGCAGGAGCAGCGCGCCGCTGCCCGCCAGTGCGGCGGACTTGCCCAGCAGGGTCAGGTCCAGGTCGTAGTAGAGCCGCGCCAGCAGGACCAGGCCGGCCACCACGCCCAGGCCGAACAAGGCCGGTTCGCGCGCCTCGGCTGCGAGCACCAGCACGAACAGGACGGCGGCGACGCCGGGCACCCGCAGCCCGAGCAGCGACAGCCCCAGCACCGCCGCGAGCACCAGCAGCGCCGGCGGCGACGCCAGCGGCCGGCCCTGGCGCAGCAGGACCCGCAGGGCTGCGGCGCCCAGCAGGAGGCCCGGCGCCAGGGCGCCCAGGACCCAGACCGGCAGGTCGCGGAAGCCGGCGGCCCAGAGCGAGGATCCTGGGCCGGGGTGGAAGAACAGCCGTTCGATGGAGTGCCAGAGGAACAGCCCGAGGAACACCGTCGCAAGGGCGTAGCCCAGGGGCCGCCGCAGGGCCAGCAGGGGCCCCTTCCAGACCGTGGCCGGCAGCAGGCCCCAGGCCAGCAGGGCCAGGCCGAGGAAGGCCGACTCCAGCCAGGCGACGTGCAGGTGCTCGAGCAGCAGGGTGAACAGGAGGGCGGCCGCGAAGGCCGACAGGTAGCGGTGCACGGTGTCGCGGAAGAGCAGCAGCAGGCCCGCCTCGAGTCCGGCCATGCCGACGAAGAACAGGGACCAGCGGTCGCCCGGGTCGGCCAGCAGGGCCAGGCCGGCCCCGGCCATGGCCTGGCCGGCGAGGCTCAGGGACAGGGCGAACTGGGCGGAGAAGTCGCCCTTCGAGGCCTGGCGCAGCGCGGCGCCGCCGGCGCAGAGCGCCAGGCCCACGACCAGCAGGGCGGCTCCGCTCCGCCCCAGGGCGAGGATGGCCCCCAGTCCCACCGCCAGCATCACCCCGGCGGTCCAGGCGCCGAAACCGACCAGGATGCGCACGAACCAGGGCGTCGGGGAACCCTCCTCCACCTGCGCCCGCCAGTGTTCCGGGTCGCCCGCGTCCAGGCCTTCGGCGAGCAGCAGGCCGCGCAGGTCCGCCAGGGTCCGCGGGGTCATGGCGCCTCCCGGGCGAGGCAGCGCAGCCAGGCGGCCGCGCCGCCGACCTGGGCCACCAGCAGCAGGCCGAGCAGGAGGAAGGCCCCGCAGCCGCCGCGGCCCAGGGCGTCGTGCAGCAGCAGGCGGCCCAGCCAGGTGGTGAGCCGGGCGATGGCGGCGGCCAGGGCGAGGGTCACCATGAACAGGTCCCGCCGGGCCCGGCGGAACAGGGCGAGCATGGCCAGGACCAGCACGGCCGAGGCCGGGACGGTCCAGAGGCCGCGGAGGTGGCGGGGTTCGGCGAGGCAGGCCAGGGCCGGGAGCGCCAGGGCCGCCAGGGTGCCGAGGCCCAGCAGCCGGGGCAGCCAGCGGCCGCGCAGCCATTCCGCTCGGCCCGCCGTCCCCTCCCAGGCCGCCCAGCCGCCGAGGTTCAGCAGCGCGAAGGCGGCCGGCCGCAGGTGGTCGGGGGCTGGCCCGGCCTGCTCCCACCACAGCCCCAGCCAGAGGTTCAGCAGCAGGCCCCAGAGGGCCCACAGGGCCTGGAAGCGCGCTGCCAGCACCCAGGGCAGCACCAGCAGCGCCCAGCCGCGGAACAGCTCGTAGGCGTCCGCGCCGGTCGGGTAGGCCTGGCCGTGGATCGCCAGCCACACCCCCACCAGCACGCTGGCAGCCAGCAGCAGGACCTTGCCGGGCGTCCGGTCGAGCCCGATCCGCCCGGCGCCCAGGGCGCACAGCAGGACGCCGGCGGCGGCCAGGGCGAACTTGCCGAAGCGGTGCAGCCCCTGCCAGTTGAAGGCGAAGAAGCAGACGATCCCCGCCAGCACCAGCGCCGCGCCCGCGAACAGCAGCAGGCGCATCAGCAGGCTTCGCCAGGCCGCGGGATCCGGGCCCTCGCCGGCCAGTTCCAGCGCCCGGTCCAGCACCCGCTCCTGCAGCCCCAGGCGCGCCACGTTTTCGGGTCGCGCGGCCTGCTCGAGGGGGTCACGACGCAAGGGATGCTCCGGAGGATCCACCCATCATGCCACCGGCGGCCGGGATGGAAGGGCGGGGAGCTGCCGGCGCGGACCGACCCCTCAGTCCTCGCCGACCAGAACTTCCCTGGGCTTCCCCGCCCCTCGATCCGGCCCGATGATGCCTTCGGCTTCCATGCGGTCGATGATCCGCGCGGCCCGGCCGTAGCCGATGTTGAGCTTGCGCTGCAGCAGGCTGGTGCTGGCCTTGCGCTCGCGCCGCACCACCGCCGTGGCGCGGTCGTAGATGTCGTCGCTCGCCGCGCCATCGCCTCCGGCGCCGTCCTCCGCGCCGGCCTCCTCCTCGGTCTCCAGGGCCGAGATCAGCGCCTGGTTGTAGGCCGGCTCGCCGCGCTCTTTCAGCCAGTGCACGAGGCGCAGCGTCTCCTCCTCGGTGAGGAAGGGGGCGTGGATGCGCCGGGGACGGGCGCTCCCCGGGGCCAGGTAGAGGGCGTCCCCGGCCCCCAGCAGCTGCTCGCCGCCGCCCTGGTCGAGGATGGTGCGGCTGTCGATCTTGGTGCGGACACGGTAGCTGAGGCGGCTCGGCAGGTTGGCCTTGATCACCCCGGTGACGATGTCCACCGAGGGCCGCTGCGTGGCGAGGATCAGGTGGATGCCCACCGCCCGGGCCTTCTGGCTGATGCGGGCGATGCTGTCCTCCACCTCGCCGCGGGCCACCATCATCAGGTCGGCCAGCTCGTCGATGACCACCACCACGTAGGGCAGCGGCTCCAGCTCCACCGGACGGTCGGGCCAGCGCGGGTTGGGGGTGCGCTCGGCCAGGCCGATGCGGCCGCCCTGCTCGCGCACCTTGGCGTTGAACTGCTCCAGGTTGCGCACGCTCAGCAGGGCCAGGCGGCGGTAGCGGTCCTCCATCTGCGCCACCACCCACTTCAGGACCCGGCCGGCCTCCTTCATGTCGGTGACCACCGGCGCCCAGAGGTGCGGGATGCCCTCGTAGATGCCCAGCTCGACCATCTTCGGGTCGACCAGGATCAGCTTCACCTCCTCCGGCAGGGCCCGCACCAGCACCGAGCAGATCATGGCGTTGACGCCGACGCTCTTGCCACTGCCGGTGCTGCCGCCGATCAGCAGGTGCGGCATCCGGGCGAGGTCGCTGACCACCGGCTTGCCGCCCATGTCCTTGCCCAGCGCCAGGGTGAGCAGGCTCGAGCCGTCACGGCTGCCGGGGTCGCGGAAGGCGGGGCTGTCGATGATCTCGCGGAAGCTGATGATCTCCCTGCGCGGGTTCGGCACCTCGATGCCGACCAGGTTGCGGCCGGGGATGCGGTCGATGCGGATCGCCTCGGCCTTGAGGGCGAGGGCGAGGTCCTCGTCCATGCCGAGCACCTTCGCCAGGGGGATGCCCGCCTCCGGCTGGAACTCGAAGACGGTCACCACCGGGCCCGGTTCGAGCCCCACCACCTGGCCCTTGACCTTGAACTCGTCGAGCTTCTGCTGGATCTGGTCGCGCAGCGGCTCCAGCTCTTCCGGGCGGATGCGGTCGTGCTCGGCCGGCGGGTTGAACAGCCGCCGCGGGGGCAGCTCGTGGCGGTCGGCCGGGCCGGATTCGGGAGGCGAGGGAACGGATGCGCCGGTCCCTCGCGCGGGGGTGCGGGGTTCAGCGCGCAGCGGGGCC
>JAYRFV010000033.1:0-26207 GCA_041908165.1 Holophagales bacterium
AGCGGCGACCGGGCCCGGTGGACCGTGCTGGTGGCGGAGGGCACCCTCTTCGACCTGCCGGAGGACGCCCTGCAGCTGCTGACCGCCGACTTCCCGCGCGGCAGCTACCGCTACCTGCGGCTTACCTGGGACGACCGCAGCAGCGCCCGGGTCCCCCTGCCCCGCGCCGCCGCCGCGCTCAGTTCGGCCGGGGGCCGCGCCGCGCCGCTGCTGGAGCCGGTGCCCTTCGAGGCGCGCGCCGCCGAGCCCGGCATGAGCCGCTACCACCTGCGCCTGCCCGGCCGGGGCCTGCCGCTGGTGGCGCTCCGCCTGGGGATCGGCGGCGGCGGCCCCCTGCTGCGCCAGGCCTCGGTCCAGGAGCCGCGCCTGCACGGCAGCCGCCTGCTGCCCCGCAGCCTCGGCCGGGCCGAGCTGCGCCGGGCCGAGCGCGGGGGTGCCTCGGCCGGCGCCTTCCGCATCCCGATCGCGCCGCCGGAGGGCGCGGAACTGGAGCTGTGCCTCGAGAACGGCGCCAACCCTCCCCTGCAGCTGCTGTCGGTGGTGGCCGAGGCCGGGCCGCAGCCCTGGATCTACTTCGAGTCGCCGGAGGGCGCGGCGGTCCAGGCCCGCTTCGGCGACGCCTCCCTGGCCGCGCCCCGCTACGATCTGGAGGCGCTGCGCGACCGGCTCTCCAGCGCCGCCACCGGCACGGCGCGCTGGGGCCCCGCCGCCCAGGCCGCAGCGGACGTCGACCGCTCCCTGGATCCGGGCCCGGCCGCAGTACTCTCCCCCAAGGAGTTCCGCCACCTGCGGCCGCTGCCCCCCTCGGGACCCGGCCTGGCTGCGCTGTTGCTGGATCCGCACGTGCTCGCGCAGAGTCCGGGACTGGCTGACCTGCGGCTGCTGGACGCGCAGGACCGGCAGGTGCCGTACCTGCTGGAACGGCGCGACGCCCCGCTGGATCTGCGGCTGGTCCTGCCGGCGGCGGTCCGCGACGGCCGCGAGAGCCACTACCTCCTGACCCTGCCGCAGCGCCGCCTGGGCGACGCCACCCTGGTCCTGGAGACCGCGGCGCGGACCTTCCGCCGGGACCTGCGGGTGGAGCTGCAGCAGGGCGGAGGACCGCGGCTCCTCTGGCAGGGCGCATGGGTGCGGGCCGAGGGCGGCGGCGAGGCGATCCTGGCCGTGCCCCTGGCGGGTTCCGGCGAGGGGGACCTGCGCCTCGGGGTGGACGAAGGCGACAACCAGCCTCTGCCGCTGAGCGGCGCGCGCCTGCTGCTGCCGGCCTGGCGGCTGCGCTTCTTCCACCCTGGGACGCCGCTGCGGCTGGCCTACGGCGCCGAGCTGGGCGCGCCGCAGTACGACCTGGCGCTGTTGGCCGACCGCCTGCGGGCCGTGCCGGCCCGGGAGCTGGTGCTGGAGGACGCCCCGGCGCCGGGCTCCGGCAGCCGGCAGAACCTGTTGTTCTGGGGCGCCCTGGCCGGCGCCACCCTTGCCCTGCTGATCCTGCTCGGTCGGCTGCTGAAGCGGCCCGACGCCCCTGCCTGAGGTGCCCATGTACGTCCTCGCCATCATCCGCTACCGCCAGCCGCTGGAGGCCGTGCTCCGCCACACCGACGCCCACCGGGCCTACCTGCAGGGACTGAAGGCGCGCGGCGTCCTGGTCTGCTCCGGCCCGCTGGATCCCCGCTCCGGCGGGGCCGCCCTGTTCCGGGTTGCCGAGGGCGAGGACCTGTGGACCCGGCTGGACGCCCTTCGCGACGGCGATCCCTACGTCCAGGCCGGGGTGGCGCAGTACGAACTGCTTCCCTGGCAGGTCGCCACGGGCCGCGAGGACCTCGACAGGGTTTGAAGGGCCGGCAGCGCCGCGAACTGGCCCCGCCGGTCCGGTTCGTTCCATACTCGTGCCAAGGTCCCCTCGGAGGTTCCATGAACAGGCAGTGGTACTACGCCCAGAACGGCCAGCAGCTCGGTCCGGTGTCCGGCGAGCAGCTGCGCGCCCTGCTGGCTTCCGGGGCCGTCCGGGGCACCGACCTGGTGTGGACCGATTCCCTCCCGGCCTGGACCCCCGCCGGTCAGGTGCCCGCCCTGGTTCCACCGCCGGCGCCGGTGTACACGCCCCCCCCCGCTCCGGCGACGCCGGTGTACACGCCCCCCCCTGCCCCCCCTGCCCCCCGTCCCGCGCCTGCCCCCGCGCCTGCCCCCGCGCCTGCCCCCGCGCCTGCGCCGGCGCCGGCATGGACGCCCCCGCCCGTCGCGCCGGTGCCCGTGGTGGCGGTCCACAGCAGCGGCGATGTGCCCCAGGAGGTGATCGAGCTGCTGCGCAAGACCAAGCCCTGGGTCCGGCTCATCGCCGTGCTCGGGTTCATCGGCCTGGGCCTCGCCCTTCTCGCGGCGGCCGCGGCGCTCGTCCTGGGTGCCTCCTCGGGAATGGGCGCAGGCCCGATGCTGATGCAGGTCGGGGTCGTGGTCGTCGAGTTCGTGGTCCTGTTCCCCGCCCTGCTCTTCCTTCACCGCTACGCGAGCCGCATCGGCAACCTGGTCGCCAGCGGCCACCCGCAGGACCTGGAGGACGCCCTCGCCGCCCAGAAGTCCTACTGGAAGTACCTGGGGATCCTGGTGCTGGTGTGCATCATCCTGGCCATCGTCGGCGTGGCCGCCGCGGTCGTGCTGGGCGCGACCATGTTCCGCCGTTAGCCATCCAGCCACTGCGCTGCACGGGCGGCCAGGAATCCGGAGGCTTGGGTGCCGGGGGCGTGGCCTGCCCGTTTGATTAGTATTTTGATATAATCAATAAAGAATCACCCCGGCGACTGGGGCGGAAGGCGGTGTCCATGAAGGCCACGGCAAAACTGAGGTACGGCCTGCAACTGATGGTCGAGCTGGCGCTCAACCACGGGCGGGGGCCCGTGCTGGTGCCCGCCATCGCCGAGCGCCAGGGGTTGCCCGGCAAGTACCTGCACGTTCTCCTGGGCAGCCTGAAGGCCGCCGGGCTGGTGCGGGCCCAGCGCGGCCCCGCCGGCGGCTGCGAGCTGACCCGCCACCCCGCCGCGATCACGGCCGAGGAGATCCTGGAGGCCCTGGAAGGCCGGCCGGTCGCGGAGGAATCCGATGGCGACACCCCCGGCGCCCGGGTGGTCGCCGAACTGGGGCGGGCGGTGGAGGCCGCCGAGCGGAAGGTCCTCGGCGGCACCACCCTCGCCCAGCTCGCCGCGCGCCACCAGGTCCTGGACGTGGGCGGCGACGCCTACTCGATCTGAGCCGAGCCGTGGCCCTGCGCAGGTGGACCTTCCGCGTCGGCGAAGCCGAGACCGCCTTCCGGCTCGACCAGCTGATCGCCCTTCACACCGGGCTCTCCCGCCGCCAGGCGCGGCAGGCGCTGCAGCTCGGCGGCGTGCAGGCGGCCCGCCGGCGGGTCCGGGTGGCCGGCCGGACCCTGGCGGCAGGAACCGAGGTGCGCGTCGCCCTCGACGATGACCTGGGGGCACCGCCGTCGCTGCAGGTCCCGGTCGTCTACGAGGATCCCTGGCTGCTCGCGGTGGACAAGCCCGCCGGCATCCCCACCCAGGGCACCTGGGCCAGCGACCGCCACGACCTGCTGGCGCTGCTCAGGACCCAGCGGCCGGACCTGCGCCCCTTCCTGCACCACCGGCTCGACCAGGGCACCTCCGGCGTGCTGCTGTTCGCGCTGGCCCCCGAGGCCAACGCCGGCCTGACCCGGGCCTTCGAGGGCCGGGAGGTGGAGAAGGAGTACCTGGCCCGGATCGGGATGCCGCTGGAGGCCTGCGCGGTGGACCTTCCGGTGGGCCGCCTGCGCCAGGCTGTCCCGGGCCGCTTCGCCTGCGAAGGCGACCTGCTCGATCCGCGCCCGGCGGCGACCGACTTCCGCCCGGCCCGCCCCGAGGAGGTGGCCGGCCTCCAGGCGGGCCACTGGGTCGTGGCCCGTCCCCGCAGCGGCCGCACCCACCAGATCCGTGTCCACCTGGCGCACCTGCAGCGTCCGATCCTGGGCGACGTCCTCTACGGGGGCGAGCCCTCGAACCAGCTCTGGCTGCACGCCTGGCGGCTCCGGCTGCGCCATCCGGTGACCGGCGAGCCGCTGCAGGTGGAGGCGCCGCCGGCACGGTTCCAGGCCGGGCCATGAAGCTCCCGCTGCTCTTCAATCCCCGCTCCGGGACCGCGGCCAAGGACCCGGACGCGCTGCTGGCCCGCCTGCCCGCCGAACACCGCGCGCGGATCGAGCCGGTCCCCTTCGGCCCGCCCTGGGACTTCGCGCCCGCCATCGCCCAGGCGGCGGCGGGGCGGGGCCCACTGTTCGTGTGGGGCGGCGACGGCACCGTGCACCACGCCGGTGCGGCGCTGCTGGCGGCGGGCTGCCCGGTGCCCCTGGCGGTGGTGCCCGGCGGCAGCGGCAACGGCCTGGCGCGCGGCCTTCTCACCCCGCTGGAGCCGGCCGGCGCCGTGCAGCGCCTGCTTGAGGGCCGGGAACTGCGGATCGACGTGGGGCGCCTGGACGGCGAGCCCTTCTTCAACCTCTGCGGCACCGGCTTCGAGGCGGTGGTGGCGGCCGACTTCGAGCGCGGCGGCCAGCGCGGCGGCGAGCGCGGCGGCCAGCGCGGCTTCCTCGGCTACGGCCGGCGCGTGCTGCGGCTCTGGCGCGGCCACCGGCCGGTCGGGCTCGAATGGGATGCCCAGCCGGCCCCGCCGCCGGCGCCCGGAACGGTCCGCGAACGGCTGCGCTGGGCCGCGGCGGGGCCCGAGCCGGGCCTGCCGGACGAGGCCTGGTCGCTGTGCTTCGCCAACCTGCCGCAGTTCGGTTCCGGCTTCTGGATCGCCCCCGGCGCCAGCCCGGTCGACGGCATCCTGCAGTGGGCCCGGCTCCTGCGCCCGGGCTGGCTGGACGTGCCGACCGAGCTGCCGGCCTTCTTCAAGGAGGGCGGCCACACCCGCCTGCGCGAGGAGGGCCGGCTGGTGCGAGCGGTGCTTCGCCTGGACCGGCCCCTGCCCTGGCACCTGGACGGCGAGCCCGGAGCGGAACGGGACCGGGCCGACCTGCGGGTCGAAGCCGGCGCCTTCCGCATGCAGGTCACCGCCGGCTGTCCCTGGTCCTGAGGAGGCCCCGACTGGACCCCCGGACTACCGCCCCGGGGGTCCAGCGGCGACCGCCGGTTCGGGTGCGAAGGACTCCTTGGGTTCGGTCTGTTCCAGTTCCTTGCGCGGGACGGCGGCCCAGACGCCCTCCACCGGACGCAGGTCCTGGCCCGGCCTGGCCTTGGCATCCCAGGACCGGCGGATTTCGAGGATGTAGGGGTTGGTCTTGCTGGACCACCAGGCGGGGTCGTCGACCAGGACGTAGACGTACCGCCACTGGCGGGAGGGGTTGCGGAAGGACACCTCGGGATTGCCCGTGGGGATGAGGTTGTGCAGCATGCCGGGTTCCAGCTGGCCCCACTTGTTCATCATCTGCAGCCGGAACCAGCCCTCGTTGGAATGGTGCAGGCGCACGTGCAGGTTGCCTTCCGGCGCCACCAGGAAGGCGTAGCCTCGCCAGCCCGCCGGCCACCAGGTGTAGTCGACGATCTCGGCCGCCTCGGGATCGGTGGCCACGACCGGGATGCTGCCGCGCCGGGCCATTCCGCGAATCACCTGCAGGAGGTCACGGGACCGCCAGAACTGGTCGGTGGGGAACACCCGGCAGCGGTCGAGGCGGTGCGGCACCACCACCTTGGCCCGGGACTCCGGGTGCGGCCGCGGCCGATCCATCCAGGAGAACTCCCGGGACCGCTCGATCCTCGGCGGGGGTGGGGCCGCCTCGAAGGTGCGCGGACCGGAGGATCCGCCCCCGGGGGGACCTGGAGGGGTCGGGTTGCCCTTCTGGGCGAAGGCCGGGAGCGCGGCCATCAGGGCCAGCGGCAACAGGGGGCGGACGGGGAGGGGCATGGCGGACTCCACAGGTTGGGCAGGCCCCTGGCCGGGGCCGGTGTTCGCAGCGGTCGAAGGTCCGACGCGGCGGGGTCAGTTCGGGAAGTGCGCGGGGCCGGTCCGGCTCGGACCGCGGAATTCGGCGCTGATGCTGGGCGACGAGCCCCACAGCCCGGTCACCATCGTCACCGAGGACAGATCCACGGTGGCGGGATCCCAGTCGCGGCGGATGCTCAAGGTGTAGGGATCCTCCTTGCTGGACCACCAGGCCGGGTCGTCAACGATGATGTAGACCGCGCGGGGCTTGCGGTCCGGGTTGGACACCGTCACCAGGGTCGGCCGGTGGGCGATCGCCGCCTCCAGCATGCCCGGCCCGGGCTTGCCCCACTTGTCCACGGCCATCAGGCGGAACCAGCCGAGCTTGCCGTGCTGGACCTCCACCTGCAGCCGTCCCCCGGGGGCGACCGCAAACCCGTAGGCCTTCCAGCCCGAAGGCATCCAGGTGTGGTCCACCACCGTCTCGGCGCTGGCGTCCACCGGCGTCACCGGAAGGAAGCCGGCCCGGGAGAGCCACTGGATCTCGGCCATGAGATCGCGGGAGCGCCAGTAGGCCGCATCCGGAAGGACGGAGCAGCGGGGAAAGGGCGGAGGGAAGATCACCCGCCGCGCCCCGGGGCCTGTGGTCTTGAAGTAGCTGATCTTCGCGACCTGGGGTCCGTTCGAGGGACGCGGAGGCATCGCCACGCCCTCGCGGCCGAGGTGACCGAAGTTTCGTGGGCCCCCACCGCCGCCGGTCGTGAACGGACTGTTGCTGATTTCGCCGCCGATGGCCCGGTCGCCGCCGCCGGAGCCGCCGGAGGGGCCGCCGCCGCGCGGTCCGGGCGGAGTGGCGGTGCGCTGCGCCAGGGCCAGGGTGCAGGCGAGGAGGGTCAAGCCGAGTGCGCGCAGGTCCATGGACACCTCCAGGAGCGGATGCAGCGGCATGAGCCAGATCCGTGCCATCCGCATCAAATCTGCGCTTCCGCGTGAACGGGCGCAAGCCCGGAGGGTCTATCCTGGACGGACCGGAGGGGCCATGTTCGGGAAGGTCCAGCACATTCACTTCGTGGGCGTCGGCGGATCCGGCATGTCCGGCATTGCCGAGGTCCTGGTCAACCTCGGCTACCGGGTCAGCGGGTCCGACCTGAAGGACAGTCCGGCCACCCAGCGGTTGAAGGCCCTCGGCGTCGAGTTCCACCTCGGCCACGATGCAAAACACATCCTCAACGCCCAGGCCGTGGTGATATCCAGCGCGGTCAAGGGCGACAACCCCGAGGTGGTGGCCGCGCACCAGGCCAAGGTGCCGGTCATTCCCCGGGGCGAGATGCTGGCCGAACTGATGCGCATGAAGCAGGGCATCGCCATCGCCGGTTCCCACGGCAAGACCACCACCACCAGCATGATCGCCCAGGTGCTCAGCCAGGGCGGGGTGGACCCGACGATCGTCATCGGCGGCCGGCTCGCCACCCTGGGCAGCAACGCCAAGCTCGGCAAGGGCCCCTACTTGGTGGCCGAGGCCGACGAGAGCGACGGCAGCTTCCTGCTGCTCTCCCCCACCATCGCGGTGATCACCAACATCGACCGCGAACACCTGGACCACTACCGCGACCTGCAGGAGATCCAGGAGGCCTTCATCGCCTTCGCCAACAAGGTGCCCTTCTACGGCTCGGTGTTCGCCTGCATGGACGATCCCAACGTGGCCGCGATCCGGCCCCGGTTGAAGCGGCAGGTGCGCACCTACGGCACCCACCCGCAGGTCGACCTGCGCGCCCGCGAGATCCGCCAGGAGGGTTTCCGCACCCACTTTCGGGTCACCGCCTTCGGCGAGGACCTCGGCGAGTTCTCCCTGGGGGTGCCCGGCGCCCACATGGTGCTGAATGCCCTGGCCACCATCGGCGTCGGCCTGGAGATGGAGGTCCCCAGAGAGATCCTGCATGGCAGCCTCGCCAGCTTCACCGGCGCCGAGCGGCGCTTCCAGCGCAAGGGCGAGCGCAAGGGCGTGCTGGTGGTGGACGACTACGGCCACCACCCCACCGAGATCGCCGCCACCCTCTCGGCGGCCCGGCGGGGCTTTCCCAACCGCCGGATCGTCGCCGCCTTCCAGCCGCACCGCTACTCGCGCACCCGCGCCCTGCTCAAGGAGTTCGGCCAGGCCTTCTTCGAGGCCGACCTGGTCCTGGTCACCGACATCTACGCCGCCGGAGAGCCGGCCCTGCTCGGCACCACCGGCGAGAGCGTGGTGGACGCCCTGGTCCAGCACGGCCAGCGCGACGTGCGCTACGTGGCGAAGCTGGACGAGCTGCCGGCCGCCCTCGACCGGCTCACCCGCCCCGGCGACCTGGTGATCACCTTCGGCGCCGGAACCATCACCAGCGTCGGCGGTGCCTTCCTCGCCCTGCCGCAATAGGCCGGGACCGGATTCAGTCCCGGCGCACCACCATCAACCGAAGCTCGGTCATGTCCTCCATGGCCCAGCGGATGCCCTCGCGGCCGAGGCCGCTGTCCTTGACGCCGCCGTAGGGCATGGCGTCGGCGCGCCAGCTGGGCACGTCGTTGATCACCACGCCGCCCACCTCCAGGGTGTCCCAGGCCTGGTGGGCGCGGTGGATGTCGCGGGTGAAGATCCCCGCCTGGAGCCCGAACCTGCCGGCGTTCACCGCCGCCAGGGCGGCGCCGAACTCGGCGAAGGGCTGCAGCACCGCCACCGGGCCGAAGGCCTCCTCGGCGCACACCGGCTGCTCCGGCGGCACGTTCTCCAGCACCGTCGCCTCGAGCATGTTGCCGGTCCGGCGGCCGCCGCAGAGGACCCTGGCCCCGGCCGCCTCGGCGCTGCGGATCCAGCCCTCCAGGCGGGCCGCCTCCTTCTCGGAGATCATCGGTCCGATGAAGGTGGCCTCGTCCCTGGGATCGCCCATCCGCAGGGCGGCGGCGGCGGCCACGAACTTCGTCCGGAAGGCCTCGTAGAGCCGTTCGTGCACCAGGATCCGCTGCACGCCGATGCAACTCTGCCCGGACTGGTAGAAGGCACCGAACACCACCCGCGGCAGGGCGGCGTCGAGGTCGGCGTCCTCGTCCAGCACCACCGCGGCGTTGCCGCCCAGTTCCAGGACCACCTTCTTCTTGCCGGCGCGGGCCTTCAGGTCCCAGCCCACCTCCGGCGAACCGGTGAAGCTCAGCAGCCGCAGCCGCGGGTCCTCGGTGAACAGCCGGGCGCCGCCGCGCTCGCAGGGGAGGATGCTGAAGACCCCCTTGGGCAGGTCGGTCTCGGCCAGCACCTCGCCGATGATCAGCGCCCCGACTGGCGTCAGGCTGGCCGGCTTGAGCACGAACGGGCAGCCCGCCGCCAGCGCCGGGGCGACCTTGTGCGCCGCCAGGTTGAGCGGGAAATTGAAGGGGCTGATGAACGAGCAGGCGCCCAGCGGCACCCGCTTCCAGAAGGCCGTGTAGCCTTCGCAGCGCGGTGTCCGGGCCAGGTCCATGATCTCGCCGCCGGCGCGGACGCTCTCCTCCGCGGCGATCTTGAAGGTGTCGATGAGCCGCCCGACCTCGCCGCGGCTGTCCTTGATCGGCTTCCCCGCCTCGATGCAGAGCGCCAGGGCCAGTTCCTCGCTGCGCGCCCGGAACCGGTCGACGCAGTGCTCCAGCACCGCCTGACGGCGGTGCGCCGGCCAGGCCCGGAACGGCGCTTCCGCCGCCTCCGCGGCGGCGATCCCGGCGGAAATGGCGGCCTCGTCGGCAAGCGCGACGCGGGTCGCCGGCTGGTTGCTGAACTTGTCCGTCACCACCAGGTCGCAGTTGGGCTGGCGGGCCTCGTTGGCCAGGAAGTAGGGATAGCTCGGGCGCAGCATCGTCGGATCCTCCAGCGGAGCCTGGGGGGGCGGGCTCAGGGCCGGCGCCGCACCGTGGCCTTGAGGTAGCTCGAGAAGTCCCGTCCCGGGGCGGCGGTGTCGAACCGGAAGTCGAGCGTTCCGGCCGGCCCCGGCCGGTATTCCATCCTGAACCGCGTGCCCTCGCCGCCGCTGGTGAAGCGGATGCCCGGCCCGTCGGCGAGGGCCGCCACCTCGTAGTGGAGGACGTGGCCCTCGTTGTCGACGAAGAGGGCCCGCAGCCCGCCGGCCTCCGGGTAGACCGTCAGGACGTCCTCGTGCCGGAAGGCCGGCCGGTCCCCCTTCGCTGCGAACACCGCGAAGCCGCGGCGCACGAGCACCTTGCCGTCGAGTTCGGGGAGGAAGGTGAACCCGCCCGCGCCGGCCCGGCCCGGCGTTCCCTCGGCCGCGGCCATCACCCAGGTGCCCTCGAGGAACCGCAGGCTGGCGAAGGGGTCCGGCTTCGCCGCCGGAGTCTGGGCGACCAGCACGGCGGGCAGCAGCATGAGGCTCGGATGGGCGTGCATGATCGGCTCCTTCAGGGGGTTTCGGCCCAGGCCCGCACCAGGGCCTCGAAGCGCTCGCCGCGGCGCTCGAAGTTCTCGAACTGGTCGAAGCTGGCGCAGGCCGGGCTGAGCAGGACCTGGTCGCCCTCGCGGGCCAGCGCGAAGGCCGCCGCGACAGCCTCGTCGAAGCCCTCGACGCTGCGGTGCGGCAGATCCCCCAGGTCGCGCTCCAGCTGCGGGATCGCCTCGCCGAGGAACACCGCCGTCCGCAGCTTCCCCGCCAGCGCCTCGCGCAGCGGCGCGTAGCTGCTGCCCTTGTCCTGGCCGCCCAGGAGGAGCACCAGCGGCCCGGACAGGGCCCGCACCGCCGTCAAGGTCGCGTCGACGTTGGTGCCCTTGGAGTCGTTGTAGGCCTTCACGCCGCCGCGCTCACCGCAGAACGCGATGCGGTGGGCGAGGCCCGGGTAGCTGCGCAGCCCCTCCCGGATGGCCTCCACCCCGGCACCGCCGTGGCGGGCGAGCAGGAGCGCCGCCAGGGCGTTTTCCACATTGTGGTCACCGGGGATCTTCAGCTCACTGCGGGACAACAGGTCCACGGCGCCCGAATCCTCGACCAGGCGGAGGATGCCGTCCTCCCCGCACCAGGCGCCCGCGCCGCCCGGCCGGCCCCAGCCGAAGCGGAGGCACCGGGCCGGGCCCGCCTCGAACTCCGGCCTCCGGTCGGGGACCACGCGCACATCCTCGGGACCCTGCGTCCTGAAGACCCTCAGCTTCGCAGCCAGGTAGCGCTCCATCGTTCCGTGGCGGGCGAGGTGGTCCGGCGTCAGGTTGAGCAGCGCGGCGCCTTCGGCGTGGAAGGAGGAGGCGGTCTCCAGCTGGTAGCTGCTGCATTCCACCGCGAACCGGGTGCCCGGGGCCGCGCCCTCCAGGGCCTCGATGAGGGGCATCCCCAGGTTGCCGCAGGCCACCGCCGGGTGGCCTCCGGCGCGCAGCAGGTGGGCCAGCAGGTCGGTGGTGGTGCTCTTGCCGTTGGTGCCGGTCACCGCCAGGATCCGGGCGGAGGGATCGCGCTCCCGCAGCACGCGGTGGGCGAGGTCCAGTTCGCCCTGGATCGGGATCCCCTGGCGCCGGGCCTCCTCGAGGAAGGGGAGGTCGGGGGGGATCCCCGGGCTGAGGACGACCGCCTCGCACTCGCCCAGCACAACCTGCGGGTGGGCACCCCAGATCCCGGGCACGCCGAGCTCAGCCAGGGCCCACTCGACATCCCCGTCCGGGTTCGCCCGGCGGTCGTTCACCAGCACCTGGACGCCCCGGCGGCTCAGGTGCCGGGCGACCGCGAGCCCGGTGCGACCGGCTCCCATGACGAGGGTGAAGGGCATGTCCTCAGCCTAGGAGCCTGCCTGGGGCTTGGGAAGCCCCACCGCGCCGGAGGGCCGGCACGACCTTGCCGGCCGGAAAAAAGGGGAGACATTTCACCGGGATCGCCCTAGCTTCGTGGGGTGCCCATGCAGTCCCTGCTCCACGAAATCCTCAGCGGCCGGAGGCCCCTCCGCTCCTTTGCCCACCCGATCGTCGGCCTGGGCTCGGGCACCGTCGAGGCCCAGGAGATCCTGACCCGGTACCACGACGCGGAGGACCAGCTCTGCAACATCGGGAGCCTGCTCGTCGATCCATCCATCCCGCGCGACCTGCGGGCCCGGATCGACCTGCTCTGCATCGAGGCGATCTTCACCACCCTCGCCCGGACCCCGATCACCGACCACCTGATCTTCGTGAACATCGACCCGCCGACCCTGGAGTGCCCGGCGTTCTGGGACCGCCTCCGGCCCTGGCTCTGGGACCTGACGATCCCGCCCCACCGGATCGTGATGGAGTTCACCGAGGCCCACGCCTGCCACAACCTGGACGAGCTTGAAAGCTACGCCGGGCGCCTTCGCGACCTCGAGCTGCGCATCGCTGTCGATGACCTCGGCAGCGGTGTCGCCAGCCTCTCCCACATGGCCCGCCTGGCACCGGATTTCGTGAAGGTGGACCAGAGCCTGGTGCGGAACGTCCACCGCCGGCCCTACCAGGCCGCCCTGCTCCACGCCCTGTCGGTGTTCGCCGAGACGATGCAGGTGGGGCTCATCGCCGAGGGCATCGAGACCGACGCCGAGCTCCAGGCGGTGGTCGAGGCCGGCGTGCCCTGGGGTCAGGGCTTCATCTTCGGCGAGCCGACGCCCTTGCGGCTCCCGGTCGGTGCCCCGGGCGCCGGAGGCTGAGGCGCGCGCCCAAAGCCGGTACACTCCGGGAATGGCCTCGACCCGACCAGCGCAGCCGCCGCAGACGGCCACGGTCCTCTCCGACCTGATCGAGGGCCGCGCGGAACTGTTCCCCTGCGCCCACGAGATCCACGGGCTGAAGAGCGGGCGGATCGAGGCGGTGGAGGTCCTCACCCGCTACCGGGGCGCCTCCGGGCTCCTGGAGCCGGTGGGTCCGCTGCTGCGCGCCGAGGGCCACAGCGCCCAGGCCCGCGCCGCCCTCGACCTGCGCTGCTTCGAGACCGCCCTGGAAGCCCTGTCCCGCAGCCGCGGGCGGTGGGAGTGCGCCTTCGTGAACCTCGAACCCATGACGATGGAGCACCCGCCGTTCTGGACCGGCATCGAGCGCTGGCTCCGGCTTCCGGGACTGGGCTCGATGCGGCTGGTGCTCGAACTGACCGAAAGCTTTTCCGAACTGGACCTGGAGGCCCTGCAGGGACATTCCCGGCGCCTCCGCGACCTGGGCGTCCGGATCGCCGTCGACGACCTTGGCAGCGGCGTCGCCAGCCTGACCCACATGGCCCGCCTCGCGCCCGACTACATCAAGGCCGACCAGAGCCTGGTGCGACTGGTCCACCGCCGGCCCTACCAGGCGGCCCTCCTGAACGCCCTCGCCCACTTCGCCCGGCGCATGTGCGTCGGCTTCATCGCCGAGGGCATCGAGACCCGCGAGGAACTGCAGGCGGTCATCGACGCCGACGTCCCCTGGGCCCAGGGCTACCACTTCGGCGAGCCCGTGCCGATGGCCTGAGGCTCCAGGGCTGAGTGCTGTGCTGGGGGCTGGAGTAAAGCAGAGGGCCGGCTAAGCCGGCCCTCTGCGCGGGGGTCCGGGGAGGTCCGCCGCTGCGGTGTGCGCGCAAGCGCGGAACCCCCGGACAAGGTCAGGCATGGGCCAGGGCCTCCTTGCGCGCGGCGACGACCTTGTCGGCATCGCGGCCTTCCAGTTCCTGCAGGTGGTCGAAGGCCCAGGTGAAGGTGCCCACGCCCATGGTCAGCGAGCGCAGTTCGATGATGACGTCGAACACCTCGCTCTGCGGGATCATGCCCTCGACCACGTCCCAGCCCTTCCAGCCGGGCTTGGCGTCGTAGCCCAGCACCTGGCCGCCGCGACGGCCGGTGATGAGCCGCTGGGCCTTGGAGGTGAACTCGCTGGGCACGCTGATCTGGACCTTCAGGATCGGCTCCAGCAGCACCGGGTTGGCCTTCGGCATGCCCTCGTTCATCGCCAGGCGCACCGCGGCGCGGAAGCTCATCTCGTTGCTGTCGACGGTGTGGTAGCTGCCGAAGTAGAGGGTCACCTCGAGGTCCACCACCGGGAAGCCCAGGGGGCCCTGCTTGCAGTAGTCGCGCATTCCCGCTTCCACCGCCGGGATGAAGTTGCGCGGCACCACGCCGCCGACGATCTCGTCGATGAAGGTGATGCCCTCGCCCCGGGCCAGCGGCTTGATGTGGATCCAGACGTCGCCGAACTGGCCGTGGCCGCCGGTCTGGTGCTTGTGCCGGCCGTGGATCTCCTTGGCGGCCTTCTTGATGGTCTCCTTGTAGGGGACCTGCGGCTTGTCGCCGGCCACCTCGACGTTGAACTTGGCCTTCAACCGGTCCATGGCCACCTTGAGGTGGATCTCGCCCTGGCCCCACAGGATCCGCTCGCTGGTGTCGGCGTTCTGCTCGAGGGCGTAGGAGGGGTCCTCCTCGGTGAGCTTCTGCAGGGCCACGCTCAGCTTCACCTCGTCGCCGCTCTTGGTGGCGCGCACGGCGAAGCCGGCGACAGGCTGCAGCGGCTCGACCCAGGGCAGGTCCGCCAGGCCCGCGGGGGTCAGCGCCTGGCCGGTGCGCGTCTCCTCCAGCCGCCCCAGGGCGACCACGTCGCCGGCGACGGCCTTCTGGAGCTTCTCCTGCTTGGCGCCGAACAGGTGGTAGATCCCCGACAGCCGCTGGCCGGCGAGGGTCATGCCGTCGCTGATCTCGCCGCGCCAGACGCGCGCGATGGAGAGCTTGCCGACGTGGGCGGCGTGCAGGGTCTTGAAGACCTGCACCAGCGCCTCGCCCTTGGACTCGATGCCCAGCCGGGCTTCCGTGGCCTGGGCCTCGGGGGCCTCGTGGCGGAGGGCCTTCAGCAGGCGGTGCAGGCCGCTGTTCTTCTCGGCGCTGCCGAAGAACACCTCGACGATCAGGTCCTGCTGGAGGTCCTTGGTCATCGCCTGGTAGATCTCGTCCTTCGGGGGAACCACGTCCTCGAGCAGCTCCTCCATCAGGTGGTCGTCGGTATCGGCGAGGTTCTCGAGCATCGCCTGCCGCAGTTCCTTCTCCTCCGGGAGCAGGCTTTCGGGCATCTGCACCAGCTCTGAGGGCTGGCCCGGCTTGTACTGGTAGGCGCGCTCGCTCACCAGGTCCACGAACCCGGTCACGATGTCGCCGTCGCGGATCGGCAGCTCCCTCAGCACCAGCGGCCGCTCCGAGACGCCCTGCAGGGCGGTGAGTATGTCCTTGATGCGGCTGCCGGCGCCCGGCAGGTCCATCTTGTTCAGGAACAGGACGTGGGGGATCTGGTGGTCGTCGAGGAAGCGCAGGATCGGGGCGACGGTGATGGCCCGGTTCGGGTCGGGGTCGCAGACCACAATGGCCACGTCGGAGACCATCAGCGCGTGCATGGCCTCCTGGGTGAACTCCACCGATCCCGGGCAGTCGATGAAGGTCCAGGGGTCGCCGAGGTAGCTGGTCGAGGCGACGCTGACCTCGACGCTCATCTGCCGCGCCTTCGCCTCGGCGGAGGGATCGCCCACGGTGTTGCCGTCCTTGATGCTGCCCTTGCGCGGCAGCGACCCGCAGGCGTGGAGCAGGCCTTCCAGCAGGGAGGTCTTGCCACTGAGGTACGGGCCGACGATGGCCGCGACGCGGGGGGCCGAGGGTGCTTTGGCGGTCACGAGGATCTCCTGGAGGGTCGATTCGGGGAAAACCCAGTTTCGGAAAGGCGCGCTGGACTGGCAACCGGGAAAGTGACCTGTCCGTCTGTCTTGGATTGGACCACATTTCCCGGCCCTGGAGCCCTGCAAAGCCTCGCGGCAACGGTCACACTGGGTCCATGCGACAGCCGGTGCTGTTCCTGGCCCACGGCTCCCCGACGCTTGCCCTGGAGGGCGGCGAATGGGGCGCGGCCCTGCGGCGGTTCGGCACGGCGGCGGCCCGTCCAGCGGCGGTCCTGGTGGTCTCCGCGCACTGGGAGACCCGGGGCGCCCCGCGCATGACGTCCGCTTCCAGACCGGGCGTGCTGCACGACTTCGGCGGATTCCCGCAGGAGCTGTACCAGCTCGACTACCCCTGCCCCGGGGATCCGCTGCTGGCCTCCCGGATCGGCCGGGCTGTCTGCGCGGACCTCGATGGATCCAGGCCCCTCGACCACGGAGCCTGGGTCCCGCTGCGGTGGATGTTCCCGGCGGCGGACCTGCCGGTCCTGCAGCTGTCCCTTCCGCGGCCGCGGGGCGCCCAGGGCCTCCTGCGCCTGGGCGAGGCCCTGCGGCCCTTCCGCGAGGAGGGCGTGCTGCTGGTGGGCAGCGGCGGCCTGGTGCACAACCTGCGCCGGCTGGACTGGAACGGGCCGGGGATGCCGGCCCCCTGGGCCCTGGCCTTCGAGGACTGGGTCCTTGCCAGCCTGCGGGACCTTCCGGCTGCCGCCTTCGCCGAGGCCATGGGGGGCGCGCCCCATGTCGAGGAGGCGGTCCCCACCTCCGAGCACTTCGATCCCCTGCTGGTCTGCCTGGGCGCCGCGGGTCAGGGCCCGCAGGACCTGTACGCCGGGTGGCAGCTCGGCAACCTCAGCCTGCGCTGCCTGCGCTGGCCCTAGCCGGGGTCGACGTCCCCGCCAGCAAGGACTGCAGGGTGCGTTGCAGGGATTCCCCGAAATCCACGCGGAAGAGTTCAAGGCCGGGGGCGTCGAGCAGGTCCTTCACCGCCGGGGCCGGGTCCGCCAGCTGCCAGAATCCCAGCGCGAGGGCGTGCACCTGCAGCAGCAGCTGCGGACCGGAGCCGCCCTGCAGGCTGGGGAACCGGCGTTCCAGCAGCCGGCCCGTGCGCAGGGTCCGGGTCGCGACGAACTGCTTGAACCGCAGCGCGGTGAGGTGCTCGATGTTCTGCTCCAGCACGGTGTGCAGGATCGCCAGCAGCCTGGGCAGGCGCGGCCGCGAGGCCAGGCTGCGGGCCAGCAGGAGCGATAGGTCCTCGTGCGCGAGGTCCCCGCGGCCCTGGCCCAGGGCCTCGTCGAGATCCTCGAACCAGGCCAGCAGTTCCCCTTCGACCAGCGCCAGGAACAGCTCCTCCTTCGTCCTGAAATAGAGGTACAGCGTGCCCTTCGCAAGGCCCGCCTCCCGGGCGACCTGCGCCATGGACAGTGCGGTGAAGGGCGTGGAGGCCCAGAGCCTCGCTGCCGCGGCGAGGATCCCCTGTCGCCGGGCCTCCTTCTCGTGGATCTGCCGTGCCCGTGCCTGGCCCATGGTCCCCTCCGTGGCCCGGCCCGGGTGGTCACCCACGCGGGATGACCCGCAGTCATCGCCGATGGGAGGACGCCCGAGCCGGAACGCCCCGGTCAGCAATCTACCCGACCTTCGGTCATCACGCATGCAGACTCCCGGGGTGCCTTTCATTTGACTGACCGGAAGTAGCCCACTTCCGGACCTCGTGGTACTGGTAGGTGATCCTTGAGAAGCAGCCATCAACGCCACGGAGGCCTGCGGCAGCCGGACCGTCCACCCGGTTCGCCGGCCCTTCGTGCTGTGACGCCTGCACCCCTCGAGCCTTGCTGAAGGAGCGCCCATGGCAGCGGTTGAACAGAGCCTTCCGACCGGGGAACGCAGCCCCGGCCTCCTCAACTCCTCGGTGGGCCGGAAGATGGCGATGGCCTTCAGCGGCGTCGTCCTGTTCGGGTTCGTGACGGTGCACATGCTCGGGAACATCCAGGCCTACATGGGCCGGGCGACCATGAACGCCTACGCGGAGTTCCTCCAGCACTCGCTACACGGCGGCGGCATCTGGATCTTCCGCAGCGTCCTGCTGGCGGCGGTGGGCGTGCACGGCTGGGCCGCCCTGAGCCTCACGATGGACAACTGGAAGGCCCGCCCGCAGGGCTACCGCGCGCAGCAGCTGCAGGCCGCCACCTGGTCCTCCCGCACCATGCGCTGGAGCGGCGTGGTGCTGGCGGTCTTCATCGTGTACCACCTGCTGCACCTGACCACCGGCCAGGCCCACCCCAACTTCATCCCCGGGGACGCCTACGCCAACTTCGTGGCCGGCTTCAAGGCGCCCGCCGCCTCGGCCTTCTACATCGTCGCCCAGCTCTGCCTGGGGCTGCACCTGTGGCACGGGGTCTGGAGCGTCACCCAGACCCTGGGGCTCTCCCATCCCCGCTACAACACCCTGCGCCGCGCCTTCGCCTCCGTCCTCACCGTCCTCGTGGTCGGCGTGAACATCTCCTACCCCATCGCCGTCCTTGCCGGCGTCATCAAGTGAGCGCCCCATGGAACTGAACGCCCGCATCCCCGAAGGCCCGATCGAGAAGAAGTGGGACAAGCACCGCTTCGACATGAAGCTGGTGAACCCCGCCAACAAGCGCAAGTACAAGGTCATCATGGTCGGCTCCGGCCTGGCCGGCGCCGCCGGCGCCGCCTCCCTGGCCGAGCTCGGCTACGAGGTTGAGTGCTTCTGCTACCAGGACAGCCCGCGGCGTGCCCACAGCATCGCCGCCCAGGGCGGCATCAACGCCGCCAAGAACTACCGCAACGACGGCGACAGCGTCATGCGGCTGTTCTACGACACCGTGAAGGGCGGCGACTTCCGCGCCCGCGAGGCCAACGTCTACCGGCTGGCTCAGGTGTCGGTGAACATCATCGACCAGTGCGTGGCCCAGGGCGTGCCCTTCGCCCGCGAGTACGGCGGACTGCTCGACAACCGCTCCTTCGGCGGCGCCCAGGTCAGCCGCACCTTCTACGCCCGCGGCCAGACCGGCCAGCAGCTGCTGCTGGGCGCCTACCAGGCGCTGGAGCGCACCAGCGGCCTCGGCCAGGTGAAGATGTACGCCCGCCACGAGATGCAGGAGCTGATCGTGGTGGACGGCGTGGCCAAGGGCATCGTCGTCCGCGACATGGTCACCGGCGAGATCAGCACCCACCTGGCCGACGCCGTCTGCCTGGCCACCGGCGGCTACGGCAACACCATGTACCTGGCCACCTACGCCAAGGGCTGCAACGGCACGGCCATCTGGCGCGCCTACAAGAAGGGCGCCGCCTTCGGCAACCCCTGCTTCACCCAGATCCACCCCACCTGCATCCCGGTCACCGGCGACCACCAGAGCAAGCTCACCCTGATGTCCGAGTCGCTGCGCAACGACGGCCGGATCTGGGTGCCCAAGCGCAAGGAGGATGTGAAGAAGAACCCGTCCGAGATCGCCGAAGCGGACCGCGACTACTACCTGGAGCGCAAGTACCCGTCGTTCGGCAACCTGGCGCCCCGCGACATCAGCAGCCGCGCCGCCAAGCAGGTGTGCGACGAGGGTCGCGGCGTCGGCCCCACCGGCCTCGGCGTGTATCTCGATTTCGATGACGCCATCCGCCGCCTGGGCAAGGCCAAGATCGAGGAGAAGTACGGCAACCTCTTCGAGATGTACGAGCGCATCACCGACGAGGACCCGTACCGGACGCCCATGCGGATCTTCCCCGCCACCCACTACACGATGGGCGGCCTGTGGGTCGACTACAACCTGATGAGCACCGTTCCCGGCCTGTTCGTGCTGGGCGAGGCCAACTTCAGCGACCACGGCGCCAACCGCCTCGGCGCCTCGGCGCTGATGCAGGGCCTGGCCGACGGCTACTTCGTGATCCCGTACACCATCGGCAACTACCTCGCGGGCATCAAGCCCGGCACCCGGATCGGCGCCGACCACCCGGCCGTCAAGGAGGCCGAGGTGGCGGTGGCCGCCAAGGTCGGGCGTCTGCTCGGCATCGGCGGCAAGCAGACCCCCACCCACTTCCACCGCGAACTGGGCAAGGTGATGTGGGAGTACTGCGGCATGGGCCGCAACGAGGCCGGCCTCAAGAAGGCGCTCGGCCTGATCCCGGAGATCCGCGAGGCGTTCTGGAAGGACGTCCGGATTCCCGGTTCCGGGGCGGAAGTCAACCAGTCCCTGGAGCTGGCGGGCCGGGTCGCCGACTTCCTCGAGATCGGCGAGCTGATGTGCCTGGACGCGCTCGAACGCCGCGAATCCTGCGGCGGCCACTTCCGCGAGGAATGGCAGACCGAGGAGGGCGAGGCGCTGCGCGACGACGATAACTTCGCCCATGTCGCCGCCTGGGAGTACAAGGGCGACGGCAACGCGCCGACCCGCCACGTCGAGCCGCTCAAGTTCGAGAACGTCCACCTCGCCACCCGCAGCTACAAGTAGGAGGGAGCCATGGAAAAGCACCTGAACCTGACCCTCCATGTGTGGCGGCAGAAGAACGCCAGCGCCGAAGGCAAGTTCGTCGAATACCCGGCGAAGCACATCAGCACCGAGATGAGCTTCCTGGAGATGCTCGACGTCGTGAACGAGGAACTGATCCTCAAGGGCGAGGAGCCGATCGCCTTCGACCACGACTGCCGCGAAGGCATCTGCGGCACCTGCGGGATGGTGGTCAAGGGCCGCCCGCACGGCCCCAAGGAGCGCACCACCACCTGCCAGCTGCACATGCGCAGCTTCGCCGACGGCGACCACATCACCATCGAGCCCTGGCGCGCCGAGGCCTTCCCGGTGCTCAAGGACCTGATGGTGGACCGCTCGGCCTTCGACCGGATCATCGCCGCCGGCGGCTTCATCACCGCCCCCACCGGCACCCCCCAGGACGCCAACGCCCTGCCGATCCCCAAGGAGAACGCCGACCTGGCCATGGACGCCGCGGCGTGCATCGGCTGTGCCGCCTGCGTGGCCGCCTGCCCCAACGCCAGCGCCATGCTGTTCGTCTCCGCCAAGATCAGCCAGCTGGCGCTGCTGCCCCAGGGCCAGCCGGAACGCTACAGCCGGGTGCGCGACATGGTGGCGCAGATGGACGCCGAGGAGTTCGGCACCTGCACCAACCACGGCGAGTGCGAAGCCGCCTGTCCGAAGGGCATCAGCCTCGAGAACATCGCCCGCATGAACCGCGACTGGCTGAAGTCGGCCATCACCTACCGCCCCGCCACCGGCGGCGGCGGCGGCGCCGGCTGAGCCAAGGCAACCACCGACCATTCGGCACGGAACACCGGGCCCCGGAACTTTCCGGGGCCTTTGCCTTGGCTGTGGACCACCCCGGTCAATTCATTTCGATATTTCCCGATTTTTATTCACGATAAGATGATCCCCTGACACCGGGGCTTCACCGCTCGGACGGTGCCTCCCCACCGCGTCAGGAGCCATTCATGCAAAACGATCTGCGCAGCTTCGTCGACCAGCTCAAGGCGGTGTCCCACCCGCTGCGCCTGCGGGTCCTGGCGCTGCTCGGCTCCGGCGAGTTCTGCGTCTGCCAGGTGGCGGAGACCCTGAGGGTGCCCCAGTCCTCGGTCTCCGAGGCGCTGCGCGAACTGCGCCGGGCCGGGTTCCTGGCGGAGCGGAAGGAGGGCCGCTGGGTGTTCGTGTCGGTCCTGGCCGAGGCGCAGGCACCGGCGATCCTCCCGGTGCTGCTGGCGGAGGCCCTCCGGCTGCCGGAGGCGCAGCAGGATCGCGCCGAAGCGGCCCGGGTCAAGGGGCTGCCGCTGCCGATCCCCTGCCCCGCGGCGCGGGAAATCGCCCATGCCTGAAGGTCCGGCCTGCGCCTGCGCACCGCCCCGGCCGGAGGCCGCGCCCCGGCCCTCCTTCCTTCGCCGCGGCGGCTGGCTGCTGCTGGCGCTGCCCCTGTGGGCCCTGCTCTATGCCACCTGCCAGCGGTTTGCGCACTGGGCGGCCTTTGGGCTGCTCGGCCTGGCCCCGAAGTCCCGGCTGGGCGAGGCCGTGGCGTTCTTCCTGTACGACGTTCCCAAGGTGCT
Organism: Holophagales bacterium; assembly: GCA_041908165.1. Taxonomy (GTDB): domain Bacteria; phylum Acidobacteriota; class Holophagae; order Holophagales; family Holophagaceae; genus JACQZU01. The sequence goes on from JAYRFV010000033.1 coordinate 21,631, forward strand.
GCTGCTGCTCACCCTGGTGGTGTTCATCGTCACCTTCCTGCAGTCCTTCGTGAGCCCTGCCAAGGTCCGCGACGCGCTCTCGAAGCGCAGGCAGGGCGTCGGCAATGCGCTGGCCGCCCTGCTCGGCATCGCCACGCCGTTCTGCTCCTGTTCCGCGGTGCCCCTGTTCATCGGCTTCCTGAAGGCGGGCGTGCCCCTGGGGGTGACGTTCAGCTTCCTGGTGGCCGCGCCGATGATCAACGAGGTGGCGCTCGGCATGCTGTTCGCCCTGTTCGGCTGGCGGATCGCGCTGCTCTATGCCGGAACGGGGGTGGCCATCGCCTTCACGGCGGGGCTCGTCCTCGGGCGCCTCCGCCTGGAGCAGCACCTGGAAGGCTGGGTACAGGAGGCGCTGCAGGGGCCCGCGCCAGGCGGCGAGGACGAAGGGCCGATCCCCCTCCCAGCGCGGATCGACCTGGCCCTGCAGGGCGTGCGGGACATCGTCGGCAAGGTCTGGCCGTACATCCTGGGAGGCATCCTCGTGGGGGCGTTCATCCACGGCTACGTGCCCGAACGCTGGCTGGCCGGGATGCTGGGCAAGCAGGCCTGGTACAGCGTGCCCCTGGCGGTCCTGGTGGGCGTGCCGCTCTATTCGAATGCCGCCGGCGTCATGCCCATCGTCGAAGCGCTGCTGGGCAAGGGCGCCGCCCTCGGTTCCACCCTGGCCTTCATGATGTCGGTGATCGGGCTGTCGCTGCCGGAAACCATCATCCTGCGCAAGGTCATGCGCCCCCGGCTGATCGCCGCCTTCGTCGGCGTCGTCGCCACCGGCATCCTGCTGGTGGGCCTTCTGTTCAACGCCATCTTCTGAGGAGTCGCCATGCTGATCGAAGTCTTCGGTTCCGGCTGCACGAAGTGCCAGGTGCTCTACAAGCACGCCCAGGTGGCGATCGCCTCCGCCGGGGGCGGCCACCAGGTGGTGAAGGTCGAGGACTACCCTTCCATGGCCGCCCGGGGCATCCTCAGCACCCCAGCCCTGGCGATCGACGGTCAGATCCGGTTCCAGGGCAAGGTCGCCAGCACCGACGAGATCCTGGCACTGCTCCAAGCCTGAGCGCACCGTCCTGAACCCCAACTCAGCGGGTGATCCCATGCATGCGTCCCTCCTGCCCTTCCTCCTCTTCGGCGCCGCACTCTCCGCCCAGGTTTCCGTCCCCGCCCTGGATCCGCCCGGACTGGCCCAGGTGCTGAAAGCCGGCTCCTGGTCCGTGATCGAGTTCGGCGGGCCCACCTGCATCCCCTGCAAGAAGATGCAGCCCATCCTCGCGGAGCTGCAGCAGCAGTTCGGCAGCCGCGCCCGGTTCCGCAATTTCTACGTCACCGAGTTTCCGAAGGAAGCCCGGGAGCACCGGATCCTGCTCATGCCGACCCAGGTGGTCTTCGATCCCCGCGGGAAGGAGGTCGCCCGCCACCAGGGGTTCTGGCCGAAGGCCGAATTCCTGGCCGCCCTGCACGCCGCCGGACTGAAGTGATGGGCGAGTGGATCGCGCAGCTGGCGGACCGGGTGGCCCAGGCCCCGGCCTGGCAGCAGGTGGGCCTGGTCTTCCTCGGCGGCCTGCTCACCTCGGCGAACCCCTGCGTGCTGGTGGCGGCCCCGCTGGTGGTGGGCTTCACCGGCGGCACCGAAGAAGGGCGGCACCACCCGATGGTGCTCTCGGCGGTCTTCGTGCTTGGACTCGCCGCCTCCTTCACCCTCCTCGGCCTGGTTGCGGCCCTGACCGGGTCGCTGCTGGGCGATGTGGGCTGGGGCTGGAAGGCCCTGCTGGGCCTGGTCCTGCTGGCCATGGGCCTGCACCTGCTCGGCGTCTTCAGCCTGCCTGCGCCCTCCCACGGCGTCCTGGCCCGCTTCCACGGGGCCGGCCTGGTCGGCGCGTTCTTCCTGGGCGCCCTGACCGGGACGCTGTCCGCCCCCTGCGCCACCCCGGCACTGGCGGCGGTCCTGACCGTGGTGGCGCTGCAGAAGCAGGTCCTCTGGGGTGGCGTGCTGCTGTTCGCCTATGCGCTCGGCCACGGGATCCTGCTGTTCTTCGCCGGTGCGTCCTCCGGCTGGGCCAGCCGCTATGCCCGGAGCCGCTTCTCGAGCGTCCTGGGACGCTGGCTGCCGCGGGGGATGGGCCTCCTGCTGGCCGGCTGCGCCGCCTGGATCCTCTGGCTGGCCTGGCTGGCCCGGCCTTCCGCCTGAGGCGCCCATGGAAAGCCCGTTCATGAACCAGGGCCTGCGCACCGGCGGTGTGGTCCACCTCTCCCCCCGGGAGGCTTTGGCCGACCTGGAACGCGGCGCGCTGCTGGTCGATGTCCGCGAGGACTACCTGGTCGCGATGAAGGCGTTTGCGGTTCCCGGGGTGATCGAACTGCCCTTCAGCCGCTTCGCGTCCGGCTGCGACTCGCTGCCCCGGGACCGGCCCCTGATCCTCGCCGATGCGGTGGGGCTCTACAGCCGGGAGGCCGCGGCCCTCCTGCAGGCGCGAGGCTTCACGGACGTCGCCAGCCTGAACGGCGGGATCTCCCGCTGGGAGGACGAGCGCCTGCCCCTGCACGCGGACCCTGCCAACCTGCTGCAGGGCGGCTGCGCCTGCCGGCTCCGGCCCGGTCGACCGGGATAGCGGGCCCGGATCCGCCTCAGGTCTGCGCCTGCCGCCGGGCTGTGGCCAGGAACACCGGGTAGTCCCGCCCCTCCTTGCGGGTGACGGCGGCGGTCTCGAGGCGGACCGCCTCGAATCCCGCCTGCTCCAGCCATTCCTGGATCCGGTGCCGGGGGAACCCGCGGTGGTGGATCGCCACGCCGGCCTCGTGGAAGCTGCCGTCCTCCGCGTCCAGGTCGGCCAGCGCCACCTGCCCGCCGGGAACCAGGTGCCGGGCCAGCCGGCCCAGCAGGCCCGGCACGTCCGCGACGTGGTGCAGGGTCATGCTGCTCACGATCAGGTCGTAGGGGCCACCGAGGGGGCCGCTCCCGTCCTCCGCCAGCGGCAGCAACGGCACCGGGAGGCCCGCTGCGTTGGCCTTCGTGGCCAGCTCGCGCAGCATCCCCGGGGAGGTGTCGGCCCCGCAGATCCGGCCGACCCGCGGCGCCAGCGCCAAGGTCACCAGTCCGGTCCCGCAGCCGAAATCCAGCACCGACAGGTCCTTCGTCAGCGGGATCCGCGCCGCGATCGCCTTCACGACGGCCTCGGCAAGCGCCACCCGCCGGTCCGCCTGGTCCCAGGTCGAAGCAGCCCGATCGAAATGCTCGGTGTCCCTCATGGCGAGCCCTCCCTCCGGGACACGCCCCGGCTCCAGAACCATCCTCCCATGGCGCAGGAAGGGCCCGGCGGTTGCCGGGCCCTTTCCAGGAACATGTCAGCCTAGAAGGCGACCTGCAGGGAGGCCACCAGGCTGTCGCCGCCCTGCTCGCCGGTCTGGCCGGCGCGGGGCTGCAGGAAGTTCTTGCTGCGCATGATGTAGTTCAGCTTGAGCTTGCCGGCGGAGGACTTGCTCGGATTGAAGATGTAGTTGTAGCCGAGGTTGATCTCGGTGAACTTCGGGCTGTAGTCGGCTCCGCGGGACACGCCGACCGCGGTTTCCGTGTACGGGTTGTAGGCGGTGTACCACTGGTCGCCGCTGTTGTAGTTCATGAACTCGTAGCGGGCGGTGAGCCAGTGCTTGCCCATCTTGTAGGCGCCGTGCACGAAGTAGCCCAGGTACTTCTGGTCGAGGTGCTCGCGGCTCATGGCATTGGTGCCCGAGGCGAAGATCGAGGCGAAGCGGCGGCCGAGCAGGCCCGTGGAGGCTTCGCCGGTCACCTGGTACTTGGGGGTGTCGATGAAGTAGTAGAAGCCCAGGTTGGTGGCGCGGTCCTTGTTCTCGAGGACCTGAGCCGCGGTGGGGACGCCGCTGCCGGTCCAGAGGGTGCCGGTGACCACGCCGACGTCCTTCAACTGGGTCGAGCCGTCACGGAAGTAGGTCCCGAACTTGTGGGCGCCCACGGCGAAGTCGAGGCGGGCGTGGAAATCCTTCTGGGCGTTCACCTCCGGCTGCTTGCCGCCGGTGCCGTTGTCGGACATGCCGTTGGTGACGGCCACATGGATCTTGCCGTTGAAGCCCTTCGGATCGCCGTACTCGTAGGTGAGCATGACGCCGCGGTCGCGGCGGTCGCCGATGAACCGGGACAGCTGGGCGCGGTCGTAGAACATGATGTCGCGGGCTGAGGTGGTGGAGGCCTCGTAGGACTGCAGGAACTTGCCCTGGCCGGCGCGCAGGGTGAGCTGCTTGTTCAGCTTCCAGATCGCCCAGACGTCGTGCAGCACCGCGCCGAAGGTGGTGTTGGTTCCCGACGTGTTGTTCGGGTCCATCATCATGCTCCAGGAGATGTCGTCATTGACCTTGCCGCCGAAGTACAGCTCGGCGCGCTTGACCAGCAGCTGGTTCTCGTTCATCCCGGCGACCAGCGAGTTGTAGGCGGGGCTGTGGGAGGCCGAGTTCAGCCGCAGGTTGCTGTCCATCATCTGTGTCCAGTACAGCTCCACCAGGGCGCCGTTGAAGACGGACTGGGCCGGCGCGAC
>JAYRFV010000034.1:0-19512 GCA_041908165.1 Holophagales bacterium
ATCACCGCCTCGCCGTCGCGGGTGACCGCCCGGTGGGTCTGGCCGATCGAGGCCGAGCCGAGCGGCACCGGGTCGATGTGCAGGAACAGCTCGTCGATGGGCCGCTTCAGGTCCTTCTCGATGATCCGGCCGAGCACGTCCAGGGGCACCACCGGAAGCCGGTTCAGCAGGTGCTTCAGCTCGTCGGTGAGGCTGCGGGGCAGCAGGTCCTCGCGCAGGCTGAGGATCTGGCCGAGCTTGATGTAGGTGGGGCCAAGCCGCTCGAGGCGGCGGCGCAGCTGCACCGGGAACGGCTGCCGGCGCAGCTCCCGGTCCACGAACACCCGCGGCAGGGCGAACAGCCATAGCAGGAAATGCTTGAACCCCAGCGGCGCGCCTTCCTCGCGGCGCTGGGCCAGGAGCGCGCCGAGGCCGCCGAACAGCAGCCCCAGGAAGTGCCGCTCGGTGACCAGCAGGCGCCGGATCAGCCCCTGCGGCCGGGTCACCCGCAGGATCTCGAAGCCCCGGGCGCGGAGCATCTCCTCCGGGCCCAGGCCCGGAGCGACCTCCTCCGGTGCAGGATCCCCGGGGACGCAGGCGTCCGTCCCCGCCGTCGGCGGGAGGTTCTCCGTTCCGGGTTCCGGCTCAGCGATTGCGCCCATATTCCTCGTGCGAGGATACCCACTCCAGCGACGAGATGGCGGCGCCGAGCGACACCTCGCCGGCCAGCACCACCCCGGCGACGATCTCCGCCAGCTTGTTCACCTTGCCCTTGCCGACGCAACCCAGGGCCTGCAGGCACTCGTGCTGGGTCGGCAGGCCGGTGCCGCCGCCGTGGGTGGCCACGATCAGCGACGGGATGGTGATCGAGATGTAGAGGTCCTTCTCCGGGGTCAGCTCGGTGTAGAGGATCCCCGATGAGCCCTCGGCCACGTTGGCCACGTCCTGGCCGGTGGCGATGAACATGGCGGTGATGGCGTTGGGGCTGTGCGCGCCATTGTTGTTGGCGCCCGAAAGGATGGAGCCGACGTTGGCGACGCCCCAGTGGTAGGCCAGGCTCTCCGGCTCCACCCGCATGACCTCCATCAGCACCTCGCGCTTGATGACGCACTCGGCGGTGACCCGCTTGCCGCGGGTGCGCATGACGTTGACCTGGGAGGCCTTCTTGTCGGTGGCGAGGTTCGATTCCAGGTAGAACCGGCGGATCGACTTGTTGTGCTCCAGGATCCAGCTGCAGGCGGCGAAGGTGGCCCGGCCCACCATGTTCTGGCCGGCGGCGTCGCCGGTGGTGAAGTTGAAGCGCAGGTAGGCGAACTTGGAGGCCAGGTAGGTGTCGATGTAGTCGAGCTTCCCGCTGCGGGTGGTGAGCTCGGCCTCGCGGCGGATGTCCGCCATGTTCTCGTCCACCCAGGCCCGGAAGGCGCGGGCATCGCGGGCGTTGTCGAAGATGAACACCGGCGCCCGCTGCATGTGGTCGCTCTGGACCGTGCAGTGGACCCCGCCGCTCAGGTTGAGCACCTTCATCCCTCGGTTGTAGGAGGCCACCAGGGTGCCCTCGCTGGTGGCCAGCGGGATCAGGAACTCCCCCTTGGCGTGCTCGCCATGGATCAGCAGGGGCCCGGCGAAGCCCAGGGGCACCTGGATCACGCCGGTGAAGTTCTCGATGTTGCCCTTGGTGGCCTCGGGGTCGAAGGAGTAGCGCTGGATGTGCTCGAACTTCGCACCGGTGAACTCCTCGACGTACCGGCGCCGGGTCTCGATGATGTCCGGCGCGTAGTTGTCGGTCTTCGAGTAGGGCACCGACGCGGCGGCGGTCTTGGGGGTCGAGGTGTGGTCCTCCACCTTGATGTGCAGCTTGCCCAGGCCCTGCACCTCGAAATTGATCTCCAGCGCGTGCATGCCGTCCACCAGCTTCTTGCCGAGGGCGCGGAACTGGGCCACCTGCTTCAGCGGGAAGCTGTGCGGCCGGTCCGGGCTGATCTCGGTGGCCGGCCGCCAGCGGCCGTCGCCCAGTTCCACCTCCAGGTCGTCGGCGCCGAGTTCGAGCGGTCCGATGCGGACCTTGGGAAGGCGGGTGAGGACCACGTCGTTGAGCCGGTTCTTGAGGCTGAAGGACACGCCTTCCGGGGAATTGCGCAGAGAGCCGAAGGTGTAGAGCCTCCGGAGCAGGAGCTGGGGCACCATCATGGATCGATCCTTGGAGTGGGTTCCCTAACTGTGTCATCGCCCGCCCCTCGGCGCCATGCTCTAATCCTTGCAGTCGCCATGGACTTTCCCGACCCAACAGCCCTCTTTGCCGCGCAGGAGCCCCGGCGCTGGACGCTCGGCGAGGAGGGTCCAGCCGCCCGCCAGGCCCGCCTGCTGCGCCTGAAGACCCTGCTGGAACAGCGGCGGGAGGCCTTCCTGGAGGCGCTCGGCTCGGACCTGGGCAAGCCCGCGGCGGAGGCCCACCTCACCGAGTTCCACACGGTGATGGAGGAGCTCAACCACGCCCTGCGCCACCTGCCGCGCTGGATGCGGCCGCGGCGGGCGGCGACGCCCCTCAGCATGGCCGGGACCCGCAGCTTCGTCCTGCCGGAGCCGAAGGGCCGGGTGCTGATCCTGGCCCCCTGGAACTACCCCTGCTACCTGCTGCTGGCCCCCCTGGTGGCGGCCATCGCCGCAGGCAACGCGGTGATCCTCAAGCCTTCGGAAAAGGCGCCGGCCAGCGAGGCCTTCCTGGCGGCCCTAATCCGCGACGCCTTCCCCCCCGAGGAGGTGGCCCTGGTCACCGGCGGGCCCGAGGTGGCCGCGGCCCTGCTGGAACTTCCTTTCGACCACATCTTCTTCACCGGCTCGACCCGGGTGGGGAAGCTGGTGATGGCCGCCGCCGCCCGCCACCTTGCCGGCGTCACCCTCGAGCTGGGCGGCAAGAGCCCGGCCCTGCTGACCGCGAAGGCCGATCTCCAGGGTGCCGCCCGACGTCTTGCCTGGGCCAAGTTCGTGAACGCCGGCCAGACCTGTGTCGCCCCGGACTACGTGCTGGTTCCGGCCTCGCAGGTGGAGCCCTTCCTCGCCGCGCTCACCGCGGAGATCCGCGCGCTCTTCGGCGACCGGCCCCTGGAGGGCCGCAGCTATGCCCGGATCATCGACGCCGCCGCCTTCGCCCGGCAGAAGGCCCTGCTGGCGGGCACCCGCGGCCGCCTCGTCATCGGCGGCGGCCTGGACGAGGCCAGCCGCGGCCTGGAGCCGACGGTGCTGCGCGACGTCCCGGCCGACGACCCGCTGCTGCAGGAGGAGATCTTCGGCCCGATCCTGCCGGTGGTGGCCTACGCCGACCGCGAGGCGGCCCTGGCCTTCCTGCGCGAGCGCGGCGACCCCCTGGCCAGCTACCTGTTCACCGCAGACCGGAGGGAGGCCGCCGACTGGATCCGCGCCACCCGCGCCGGCGGCACCGTGGTCAACCACGCCGTCATCCACCTCGGCAACCCCAACCTGCCCTTCGGCGGCCGCGGCGCCTCCGGCCTGGGCGCCTACCACGGCGTCCACGGCTTCGACGCCTTCAGCCACCTCCGCGCCATCGTCGAACTGCGCTGGCTGGACACCCTGGCCTTCTACTTCCCCCCCTACACCGGACGCCTGAAAGCCCTCGCCTTCCGGCTGCTGCGCTGGCTGGAGCGTTAGGGGCTCTCCCGGTTCAGGGGTAAAGCGCCCGAAGGGAGGTTTCCACCCTTGCGAGCACCTTCGCCCATTCGCGGTCGGGCCCCTGGCGGATCAGCCGCAGGCTCGGGTACCAGGGCGAATCCTCGCGTTCCAGCATCCAGCGCCAGTCGGGGACGTGGGGCAGCAGCAGCCAGGTCGGCACGCCCATGGCTCCGGCCAGGTGGACCAAGGAGGTGTCCACCGTGACCAGCAGGTCCAGACTGGCCAGCACCCCCGCGGTGTCCTCGAAGGTCCGGATTCCCGGTCCGGCCTGGAACAGGCCCGGCAGGAGGGCCGTTTCCTCCGCCGAAGGAGGCACCTGGAGGCCGACCCAGCCCACTCCGGGAAGGTCCAGCAGGCGGCCGAGCAGCGAGGCCTGGACGGACCGGTTCCGATCGTTGGGATGGCGGGGATTGCCCCGCCAGCAGATGCCCACGCGGGGGCGCGGAGGGAGCTTCCGGTCCCAGGGGTCGGCCGACCCGGGCGCTGCCGCCAGGTAGGGGCCCGGCTTCGGCCCCTCGGGTCCCAGCCCCAGCAGGTGCCCCAGGCTGGTCATGGAGGCGTGGAAATCCGTGGGCGGCGCAGGGCTCGAGAGGCCGACGACCGTCCGGTCGCCCGGCAGCTGGCGGAGCAGGTCCACCAGGGCGTCCTGGACCCAGACCAGCACCGGGCCGCCCCCCAGGGCCGGGAGGTAGCGGGCGAAGTGCAGGGCGTCCCCCAGGCCCTGTTCGTTGTAGACCAGCAGGGACCGGCCGCGAAGGGGCTCGCCTTGCCAGGGGCGTCCCGGGAGCTGCCGCTGGAGCCGGCCGTCCTCCTCCCGCTGCAGCCGCCACTCGAATTCCCGCAGCCCCTCCTCCCAGCGGCCCTGGAGCAGGAGGGCCTCGGCCAGCCCGACGTGCCCGTTCACGTTGCCCGGATCCAGGGCCAGGACCGTCCGGAAGGCCGATTCGGCCGCGCCAGGCCGGTTGACGGCGAGCAGCGCCACGCCCAGGTTCCGGTGGGTGTTCAGGTCCTCGGGATAGCCCCGGGCAGTTTGGGAGAAATGCCGGACGGCCTCCTCGCGCCGGCCGGCATCGAGCAGGGCATTGCCGTAGGCCAGGGCCAGGCCGAGGTCGCCGGGATCGAGTTGCAGGGCCCGCCCGGAGTGTTCCAGGGCCTCCTCGGGTCGGCCCTCGGCCCGCAGGGCCAGGGAGAGGTTGTGCAGCGTCCCCGGCGCATTCGGATTCAGGCGCAGAGCCCGCTGCAGCGCGACGGTCGCCTCCGCGTTGCGCTGCAGCTTGCGCAGGACCACGCCGAGGTTGTTCCAGGCGGCGGCCAGGCCCGGGTTGAGCCGGACCGCCTGGTCGAGGTGCCGCGCCGCGGCCTCCAGGTCGCCGCGGCCGTGCAGGAGGATCCCCAGGTTGCAGTGGGCCTCGGGAAGCGCAGGGTCCTGCGCCAGCGCCTCGCGGTACCCGGCCTCCGCGCGCGGAAGGTCGCCGGACTGGTGGAAGCGCACCGCCTGGAGGAGGGCCTGGGGGATCACACCACCACCCGGTTCGCCGACCGGGCCCGGGCGATCACCTGCTTGATCGCCGCCACCACCTGGTCCTGGTCCGCCTCGGCGAGCCCCGGCCACAGCGGCAGGCTGCAGAGGCGGTCGCCGCTCCAGTCGGTGTGCGGCAGGCCCTCCTCCGGCAGCGCGCCGGGCCGGGCCCCGTAGAAGTCCCGGTAGAAGCTGTGCTGGTGGGCGGGCCGGTAGTGGATGCCGGTGCCGATGTTCTCCGCCTTCAGCGCCTGCACGAAGGCGTCGCGGTCGAGGCCGGCCTTCTCCGGCCGGATCCGGGCCACGAACAGGTGGAAGCAGTGGCCGTGGTCGGCATCGCCGTCCCAGGGCAGCTCGAACTCGTCCATCCCGGCGAACAGTTCGAAGTAGCGCCGGAACAGCTCGCCACGGCGCGCATTGAAGGCGTCCAGCTTCCTGATCTGGTGCAGGCCGATCGCCGCCTGCAGGTCCATGAAATTGGCCTTGCGCGCAGGTTCCTGGACATCGATGTGGACGCTGCCCTCCTTGCTCTGCCGCTTCCAGGCGTCCTTCTCGATGCCGTGGAAGCGCAGCCGCTGGATACGCGGGAGGAACCGTTCGTCGTGGAAGGCGATGCCGCCGCCTTCGCCGGTGGTGAGGTTCTTGTTGGGGTGGAAGCTGTAGACGCTCATCACCGAGCGCGGGTCGCTGCCGATCCTCCGGCCCTTGTAGCGGGCGCCCATGGCCTGGGCCGCGTCCTCAACCACCCAGAGGCCGTGCCTCCCGGCCACCGCCCACACCGCGTCCATCGGGCACGGCAGGCCGGTGAGGTGGACCGGGATGATGCCCACGGTGCGCGGGGTGATGGCCGCCTCCAGCCGCGCCGGGTCCAGGTTCATGGTCTTCGGGTCGATGTCCACCAGCACCGGCACGCCACCCTGCAGGATCACCGTGCTGAGGGTGCTGACCCAGGTCAGCGAGGTGGTGATCACCTCGTCGCCGGGCTTCAGGCCCAGGCACTGCAGGGTGATCTCCTGGGCGGTGGTGGCGCTGTTCATCACCAGGCAGTGCGGCACACCGTTGTACGCCTGCAGTTCCGCCTCGAACCGCGCCGCCTTCGGCCCGGTGGTGATCCACCCCGAGTGGATGGAGTCGATGATCTCCTCGATCTCCTCCTGACCGAGCACCGGCCGCGTGAACGGCAGGAACGACTCGCGGCGCACGTAGCTCATCGGCCACTCCAACAGCAGACAACCCACGCCAATTGTCGACTGCCCGCCCCCCGATTGTCGAACCCGGCGCTCCCCGATGCCCTGCGCGGCGTGGGGGTGCACGCGCAGCGCGGAACCCCCGCGGAGCCGCAGGCGAGGGACCGGCTGAGCCGGTCCCGAAGCGCGGGGGTGCGGGGGTCACAGGCGCAGCGGTCGACCCCCGCGGAACATCAGGCGATCTGCACCTGCAGGATCATGGTGGTGCCCTTGCCGTTGCCCTCGCTGAACAGGTCGATGGTGCCGCCCATCATCTCCATCAGGTGCTTGCAGATCACCAGGCCCAGCCCGGTGCCGCCGTACTCGCGCGCGTGCCCGCCCTCGGCCTGGACGAACTTCTGGAAGAGGTTCTTCTGGGCCTCCGGGCTGATGCCGATGCCGGTGTCGATCACCTGGATGAGGATCTTTCCGGGGAGCCGCTCGACCGCCAGCCGGACGCTGCCGTCCTTGGTGAACTTGAAGGCGTTCGAGAGGAGGTTGAGCAGGACCTGCTTCAGCCGGTAGGGGTCCACCAGGACCTCGGGCAGCTCCTGCAGGCCCATCGGCCAGATGGTGGCCACGCCCGGCCGCTTCGGGTAGCCCTCGGCGATCTGGTGGACCTCGTCCATCAGCACCGCGAGGCTGAACGGCTCGGGGTGGATCTCCAGGCGGCCGCTCTCGATCTTGGCCAGGTCCAGGATGTCGTTGAGCAGGTCCAGCAGGTGCTGCCCGCTGACGTAGCTGTCCTGCAGCAGCTGCCGCATCTCGGCGTCGTCCTCGTAGAGCCCGTCGATCACCAGGCGCGTGAAGCCCAGGATGCCGGTGAGGGGGGTCCGCAGCTCGTGGCTGGTGAGGGCCAGGAACTCGCTCTTGAAGCGGTCCGCCTCGCGCAGGGCGCTGTTGGCGGCCTCGAGCTCCACCGCCTGCCGCTGCAGCTTGTCGCGCTGCTCCTGCAGGTCGCGGAACAGCCAGGCATTGTAGAGGCTGGAGGCGGCCTGCTTGCGGAGCAGCGCCAGCGAGTCCTTCTCGGACTCGTCCAGCTTCTTCTTCGGATCCACCGCGAGCACGGCGAAGCCCATCAGGAGCAGCTGGTACTCGAAGGGCACGAAGTAGAAGGCCGAGCCGTCGCTGCCCTTGATGGCCTCGAGGGACCGGGGCAGCGCCCCCGCTTCCAGCCACTGGTTCTGGAACAGCATCAGCGGGTGGTTCGGGAACGGGTTGGGCATGGGCAGCTTGAGCCCGTCCCAGGTGCTGCGCGGCAGCCCGTGGGCGGAACGCACCATGAACACGCCGCCGGCGTCCTCCATGACCCAGACCGCGCAGCGGCGGGCCCCGAACTCCTGGACGAAGACCTCCTGCAGCGACTGGGCCAGCTGGACCATCTTCGGCGTGGCCGCCAGGATCTCGGCGAGGTGCTGGAGCACGCCCATCTGGTGGGTGCGGCGCCCGAGCTGCACGCGGAGGTCCTTGGCCTCCTGCGCCAGCTGGCCCACCTGCCGCTGCGCCTGCAGCAGTTCGGCCAGGACCTCGGCGCCCGCCTGCCGCTGCGGCGGCTGCGGGTGGAGGCCCGGCCCGAGGGCGCGCGGAGGGCCCTGGGGCGGATTCCCGGGGGGGACCGAGCTCATGCCACCCCTCCGGACCGGCCATCCGCCCGGCCGGGGCCGGCGACCTGCGCCTTCGGCATGTGCATGGTCCTCATGGTGTTTCCAGGATGCCCGGGCCAACGGCTAATGCAAGTACAGTTGTTGGATTCCACGGCCCCCGGATGCCCGCCCGCCCCCGCAGTTCCCCCCTGCCCGGCCCCATGGTCCTCCAGCGCGTCATCTTCTGGAGCGTGGCGGTGCTGCTCTGCTCCCAGGTCGGCTGGTGGATCTCCCACTCGATCCGGTCCTCCCGGCAGCTCCAGGACGCCCGCATCGCCGCCCTCCGGGCCGGCCGGGCCGAGGCCTGGCAGTACGACTACGCCATCATCCTGCGCCACATGGGCCAGCAGCGGGACCTGCCGTCCCGGCCGGGGGTCGTGGAGGGGCGGGATGCCGAGATCCCGGCGCTGGACATGCGCAAGGCGATGATCGAGCAGCGCTACCCGCACGTGGCCGTGGTGCCCACCCCGGTCGAGCCGGACGACCCCCCGCTGCTGGATGCCCGGGGCTACCTGGCCCTGCGCACGGAGCCGCTGGCCGAGATGGAGCGGGAACGGACCCGCGCGGTCTGGAGGGACGCCGGCCAGGGCGCCTTCATGGCCCTCGGCGTCCTGCTCGGGCTGACCTACATCTACCGGCGGCTCAATGCCGAGATGGAGCTGATGCTGCGTCAGCGCAATTTCATCGCCTCGGTGACCCACGAGCTGAAGACCCCGATCGCGGCGCTGCGCGTGTGGATCGAGACGGTCTTCACCCACGAGCTGGACGCGGCACGGCGGCAGCGGATCCAGGGCCTCATGGACCAGGACCTGCACCGGCTCACCGACCTGGTCCAGAACCTCCTGACGGCGGGCCGGGCGGATGCCGGCAGCCTCGACCTCGAACCCGTGCCCCTGGACCTCGGCCCGTGGCTGGGCCAGGTCTGCGAGGCCATGGACCAGCGCCTGGGCCCGGGTGCGCTGGGGCTGAGGCTGGAGCTCGCCCAGGGGATCGTGGTGATGGCCGATCCCAAGCTCCTGACCATCCCGGTCGAGAACCTCCTTTCCAATGCCTTCAAGTACGCCGGCGAGCCGCGCAGCACCACGGTCACCCTGGACGGCGACCGGGACGAGGCCATCGTGGTGGTCTCCGACCAGGGCCAGGGGTTCAGCGCCAAGGAGAGCCACCGCATCTTCCAGCGCTTCTACCGGATCGGCAACGAGATGACCCGCCAGGTACCGGGGACCGGCCTGGGGCTGTTCCTGGCCCGGGAGGTGGTGGAGCGCCACGGCGGACGCCTCACCGCCGCCAGCCGGGGCCGCGGCCTGGGCTCGACCTTCACCCTCCGGCTGCCGCGGCTGACGCCGGGTCCCTGAGGTTCAGCGCGCCTGGAACCGGAACCGCGACGGCCGGCCGACATCCTGGAAGATCGTGTTCTGGGCGGGGAGGAACGGCCCCGGAACGTACATGGGGCCGCCATCGTTGCGGTTCCGGTCGAAGTGCGGGTGGTCCGCCGAGGCGATCACCAGCCGCAGGCGGTGGCCCTTCAGGAACGTGTAGGCCAGGTCCGGCAGGTCGATCGTCAGCGGATAGGCCTGGCCGGGAACCGCCAGCACCTCGCGCGACAGGCTCTCGCGGAAGCGCAGCCGGCGGATGCCCTGGGTGAGGATGATCGACCGCCCGTCCGGCTGCACGTCCGTGAGCCGCACGCTGAAGTCGGTGTCGGTGCGGTCGGAGGCGACCCACAGGTCCAGGGCCAGGGATCCGTTGAGGACCAGGTCCTGGTCCAGCAGGGGCGTGCTGTAGACCCGGACATCCGCGCGCGGCTCGATCGCCTGGCCGAGGTCCTGGGGCCCCTCCAGCACCAGCGGATTGAAGGGGTTGAAGCGGGACCCGCCGAGGGCCGGCGTCGGGTCCGCCGGATCGTAGCGGAAGGACTCCGGCGCCGCTCCCGCGGGCGGCGTGGCCGCCTGCAGCTGGCCGCCGGGGTGCAGGTACAGCGCCCGCTCCTGGCGGACGAGGCCGGTCCAGGAATCGGCGGACAGCCAGCGGTTCTCCCCCATCTGGTAGTAGCTGACCGGCGGCTTCGCCTCCCAGCCGTTGGCCACGCCGCGCAGGGCGGCGTCCCAGAACTGGAGGGTGGTGTCCTGGATCCCGGTGGCATCGGGGTAGGTGAACACCCCCTGCACCGGCTGTCCCACCCCGCTGTGGGTCCAGGGGCCCATCACCAGCTTGTGGCGGGAGCGCAGGTCCGCCGCCCCCCGGGTGCGCAGGCCCTCGAAGGCGTCCAGCACGTCCATGGGGAAGTGGTCGTACCACCCGCCCACCACCAGCACCGGGACGCGGATGTCGGCGGTGTAGTCACTGGCGGCCTCCGCGGCCTGCCACAGCGCGTCCTTGGCGGGGTGGGCCAGGACGTTCTCCAGGTCCACGAGGCCCAGCAGGGCCATGCTCTGGACGTGCTCCCTGCGCCAGGCGCCGCCGCAATAGAACTGTTCGTAGCGGGTGGCGATCCCGCGCACCTGCACGGTGCAGCAGACCAGGTGGGGAGGCTGGTGGCGGGCGGTCTGCCACTGGATCGCCCCGAGCGCCGAACTGCCCCAGGTGCCGACCCTGC
The DNA here is from genome assembly GCA_041908165.1 of Holophagales bacterium. Lineage (GTDB taxonomy): Bacteria > Acidobacteriota > Holophagae > Holophagales > Holophagaceae > JACQZU01. Next base: position 10,648 of record JAYRFV010000034.1, read on the forward strand.
CGTTGCACCAGGGCTGCCGGGCAATCCATTCGACGCAGTCGTAGCCGTCCAGGCCGCGGTCGTAGCCGGCCACGGCGGCGTCCGCGGAGCCGTAGAAGCCGCGCCAATCCACCACCACCACGTTGTAGGAGGCGCTCTTCGGGAAGCTGGCGCCGCCGGCCGGGCCGGGCACGGTGTTGTCCCGGTAGTGGCCCTTGTCGTAGGGGGTCTGGATCAGGATCACCGGCTTGGCGGTGGGCGAGCTGCCGACGAAGTAGAGGTCGGCCGCCAGGCTGCGGCCGTCCCGAACCGGGATGGACAGGTCCGTCCAGGTCAGGGCCGCGGCCACCGTGAGGGTGGTGGTCGCAGAGACGCTGCCCCCGGCGTTGCTGGCGGTCAGCGTGTAGGTCGCCGTGGCCGCCGGCGCGACCCCCAGGCTGGTGCGGCCGGTCACGTCGCCGAGGGCCGGGTCCAGCCGCAGGGCCGTCGCTCCGGCGACCGTCCAGGACAGGGTCGCCGACTCCCCGGCCAGGATCGTCGCCGGCGTGGCGGTGAAGCCCTGGATGACCGGCGGGCTGGGCGGGGGAGGCGTGTCGCCGCCGCCCCCCCCGCAGGCCAGGCAGGAGGCCAGGAGGGCAACCAGGATCGACCCGAGGGCGGCGCGTCGCATGCAGCCATGGACCCGGCCGGCCGGCAAAGGTTGGGTCCTTCAGCCGGCCAGGGCGCCGGCGGCCAGGTGCTCCGGCCGGAACACGCCGCGGTCCAGCACCAGGCTGGTGGCCAGGGCGGCGGGCGTCACGTCGAAGGCGGGATTGAAGGCGGGCGTTCCCTCCGGAGCCCAGGCCAAGCCGCCGAAGCCGTGGACTTCCGCCGGGTCGCGGGCCTCGATGGGGATGGCGGCCCCGTCCGGGCAGCCCAGGTCGACGGTGCTGTAGGGCGCCACCGGGTGGAAGGGGACGCCGTGGAAGCGGGCGTTCACCGCCAGCCCGTAGGTGCCCACCTTGTTGGCGAAGTCGCCGTTGCGGGCGATCCGGTCGGCGCCCACCAGCACCCGGTCGACGCGGCCGTCGCGGAGCAGGATGGCCGCCATCGAATCGGTGATCAGGGTGTGCGGGATGCCGGCCCGGCCCAGCTCCCAGGCGGTCAGCCGGGCCCCCTGCAGCAGCGGCCGGGTCTCGTCGGCGTAGACGTGGCGGATGCGGCCGGCCTCCCAGCCGCGGCGGATCAGGCCGAGGGCGGTGCCGATCCCGGCGGTGGCGAGACCGCCGCTGTTGCAGTGGGTGAGCACGGCCTCGCCGGCGCCCAGCAGCGGCAGACCCTGGGCCGCCATGGCCTCGCACAGGCGGACGTCCTCGTGGAAGAGTGCCTCGGCCTCCTGGACCAGGTCCCGCCCGCTTCCGCCGCGGTCCAGGACTGCGACCATGCGGTCCATGGCCCACATCAGGTTGACCGCTGTGGGTCGCGCCGTCCGCAGGCCGGCCGCGGCCGCCCGCAGGTCCTCCAGCCCGGCACCGTCCTCCGCGAAGGCCGCCAGCGACAGGGCCGCGGCGACCCCGATCAGCGGCGCGCCGCGCACCGAGAGCTGGCGGATCAGCGCCACCATGTGCGCCGGCCCGGCCACGGCCACCCAGAGCTCGGCCTCGGGCAGCCGGGTCTGGTCGAGCACCTGCAGCCGCCCGCCCTGGACCTTCAACGCAAGGGAGTGGAGATCGCGCATGGCTCCATGATTCCACGGGCGGGAACCGACAACCGGCCGCGGGTCCCGGATTCGGACGCGGTCACGGGCCCGGCCACGGTCTCGGCCAGGTCCTGCCTGCCGCCCGCCTACAGCACCTTCGGCCCGGCCTTGGCGCGCAGCCTCCGCAGTTCGGCCACCTCCTCGGCCGGCAGGGGCTTGGCGCCGCCCATCTCGCCGGCGCTCTTCAGGATCTGGCAGAGGTGTTCGAGGCGTTCGATGCCGTTGGTGGCCTCCTCCACGGTCTCGCCCCAGCAGACCGCGCCGTGGCGGGCCAGCAGCAGCAGCCGGTGCGCCGGCAGGAAGGGCAGCAGGGCCTCGCCCATGGCGGCGGTGCCCGGCCGGGTGTAGGGCACCACCGGGATGCGCCCGGCGGCGAGGATCACCTCGGGCAGGGCCTCGTCGGGCAGGAAGGCCATCCCCGGCTGGGCCAGGCTCCAGGCGATGGCGGTCGGCGGGTGGGCGTGGACGATCGCCCGGGCCTCCGGCACCGCGCGGAAGATCGCCAGGTGCATGAGCCGCTCGCTGCTCGGCCTGCCGTACAGCACCGAGCCGTCCTGCTTCATCCAGCAGAGCATCTCCGGGCGCAGGTCGGCCTTGTTCACCCCGGCCGGGGTCAGGGCGATGCGGTCCGGACGGAACCGGTAGGACAGGTTGCCGTCGGCCGCCGCCAGGAGGTTGCGCCCGTGCAGTTTGCGGCCGCTGGCGCAGAGGGCCTCGAGGATGGTGCGTTCGGTGACGTTCACCGTTCAAGTCTACCGGGTCGTCCCAGCAGGCGCCCGAGCGCCAGGTCCCAGAGCAGCAGCAGGCCCGCCACCGTCGCGCCGAAGGCGAGCCGGTAGGACCAGGTCCCGGGAAGGAGACGCTGCAGGATCTCCGGGCGCTGGTGGGCGAGGTTGATGTTCAGCTGGGGCGGCGTGAGCAGGCTGATGGGCAGCAACAGGGCGAACATGAGCAGGGCCAGCCAGGGCGCGCTGCGCGGCAGTCCGGTGCGGCGCAGGGAAAGGAAGGCGGCGAGGGCCGGAAGGGTGTGCACCAGCACCGAGACCCAGTGGGAGTGGCCGGTCCGGACCACCTCGTAGAGCCAAGCCGGTTCGCCGATCCCCAGGTGCCAGAGCAGGGCCATCCCGGTCACGGCGGGACTGCGGAAGCCCAGGCCCAGGACCGTGGCGAAGCTGGCGATGTTGCAGGCCCACAGCAGTTCGGGCAGGGTGCCCCAGGTCCACTTGAACCAGCCGTGGAGCCCGAGCAGGAGCAGCAGCGCAAGGGCCCAGAGCCGGTCCGCGCCGAAGCTGCCGGCCCCGGCCTGGGAAGGACCGCCCCGGCCCATCAACGTTCGGCTGCGAGCCGGTAGACTTCCGAAGCGCTGACGCCCAGGTGCTTGGCCAGGGGCTTGACCGCCTCGCGCAAGGTGAGACCGCCCTCCCGGGCGGCGTCCAGGAAGCGCAGGGCCCACTCGGGCAATTCGCCGTCGAATCCGCCACCGGCCTCGGTCACGGTCCGCTTGGCGGCGGCGCCGGCAAGCACCAGCACCATCTCACCGCGATCCTCGCCGCCCAGCTGGGCCCGTACCTCAACAGGCACGCCGCGGTACCAGCTTTCGTGCAGTTTGGTCAGTTCCCGCCCCAGGGCGACCTCGCGGTCCGGCGCCAGGTCCTGCAGGTCGGCCAGGGCCTCGTGGATGCGGTGCGGGGTCTCGAAGACCACCGAGGTCTCCTCCCGACCCAGGGCGCGCTGCAGGAAGCTCCTCCGGGCCTCGCCCCGGCTGGGCAGGTAGCCGAGGAAGCTGAAGGCGTGGCAGGGCAGCCCCGAGCCCACCACCGCCAGCAGCACCGCGCTGGGGCCGGGCAGCCAGGTCACGTCCGCGCCGGCCTCCCGCGCCAGGCGGGCCAGCTCGAAGCCGGGGTCGTTGATGCCGGGCATCCCCGCGTCCGAGCAGTAGGCCACCGTCCGGCCGGTGGCGAGTTCCGCCGCCACCCGCTCGAAGGCGGCCCGCCCGGCGTGGTCGTCGAACCGCTGCATCGGCTTCTCCAGCCCAAGGTGGTCGAGCAGGCGGCCGGTGCGGCGGGTGTCCTCGCAGGCCACAAGGTCCGCGCCTTGCAGGGCCTGGCGGGCGCGATCGGTGATATCCCCGAGGTTGCCGAGGGGCGTGGGGACGAGGATCAGGTGGCCAGGCATGGATGGATTCTGGCAGGTCAAGTCACCCGCGCCAGTTGCCGTTCGGACCGGATCAGCCGGCTGTACCAAAGGCCGGTGGCGTACCAGTGCAGGAAGAAGGCCTCGGACAGTGCCCGGCCCCACCAGCCGAGGCTGCCCCGCCGGGGCGGGCAGGCCTCCGCGGCCTGGCAGCGGGTGTCCATCCGCAGGCCCGCGGCCAGGGCCCGGGCCCGGGCCAGGTGCAGCGGATCGGAGACCAGCAGCGCGCGCCCCCAGCCCTGGGCCGTCATCCGCTCGCGCACGTAGAACAGGTTGTCCAGGGTGTGCTGGCTCTGGTCCTCCGTGAGGACCGCCTCTGCGGGCACCCCGCGGCCGAGGAGCCAGTCGCGGCCGGCAGCGGCCTCGCTGCGGTCGGACCGCCCGGTGATGCCGCCGGTCACCAGGATGCGGGGCGCCAGGCCGCCCCGCCAGAGGTCCTCGGCGCGGGCCAGCCGGCCGACGAAGACCGGGGTGGGCCGGTCCCGCTCGAGGCGCCGGCCCAGCACCAGGATCAAATCGGAGACCACGGGCAGCTGCCCCTCCGTGGCCCGCAGCACCCGCCGCAGCCGCAGCAGCACCGGAAACAGCAGCAGGCCGCTCGCCAGGGCCAGCAGCAGCGACACCAGGCCGCCCGGGCCGAGCTTCTGCCAGAAGCTGGAACGCTGGGGAGCCTGGTAGATGCCGATGCCCTTCTCCATCCCCTTCAGCCTATCCGAGGCCCCGGGGCCGCCTGAAGGCGGCCCTGGAGCCGGGCGTGCAGGGCTACTCGTGGGCGGGAACCAGGGCCGGCCAGCAGCCGGACTCCTGGAAGCCGAAGCGGAAGGTGGTCGCGCTGGCCGCAGGAGCCGCGAAGCGCGGGTCGAGGATCCGGGCGATCTGGTCCTTGAGGTCCTCGAGGTGGGCCCGGGTGGCCCGGTCGCCGGCGGTCGCGGCCTTGGCCGCCGCCTGCGCCTGCAGGGTGCGCAGCTCGGCGCGGAGGGCGCCGCGGGTGTCGTCGGGGAGGGTCGGCGCCATCGAGATGAAGGCGGCGAACTGCGGCGGAATCACCGGCGCCGGCCGGTTGAGCCGGTCGTCCAGCAGGTCCAGGTAGGCCCGCTGCAGGTTGCGGCGGGCCGGCTCGACACGGACCGCCGGGGCCTTCAGTTCGGTGAACAGGCCCTCGCGCAGGTCGCCGAGGAACTCGGTCAGCTTGTAGGCCTGGTCGCCCAGCAGGCCCTCGTGCTCCTGCAGGCGGAGGGTGCGGCCGCGGTCCAGCAGGCCGCGCAGGACGCTGCGCTGGGCGGCGAGCAGCTGCCGGCTGCCCTCGGCCGGGCTCAGGCGGGACAGCACGCCCGGGTCGAGGATCCACTTGGGGGTCTTGAAGACCGTGTCGACCAGGAACTTCACCGCCTCCTTCTGCCTCGGCTTGGCGACCGGGGTGAACACCGCCCCGGCCTGCCCCTGGTGCTTGGCCTGGCTCTCGAAGCCGCCGACGATCACCGCCACGTGGCCCAGCTCGCGCGTCCACTGGCCCCAGACCGCCTGGTAGAGGTGCTCGAGGGTGGCGTCGCTGTCGCCGGGCTTGGCCACGGCGGCGGGCAGCATGGCCAGCACCCGCTGCAGGTTCTTCGTGCCCAGGCCGGTGGCCTTGACCGCGTCGGCATCCCCCACCGCCTCGGTGTTGTCGCCTGGATCGCTGCCGCCCGCCCGGGGCGTGCTGAAGCGCAGCCAGGGCTTGGCGTCCTGCTCCCGGGCCCAGGTGTCGAGGGTGGCCTTCTCGTCGTGGGCCGACTTGGCCCCGGCGATCGGCTGGTAGCCCCACTTCACGGCGAAGACGTCGTAGGGCCCGACCTTCGGCCGCAGCAGCTCCGGATCGATGCCGTCCTCGGGCTGGGCGACGTAGTTGAAGCGGCTGTAGTCCATGAGCGTGGGCACGTGACCCATTTCCTTCACCCAGGCCTTGTCGCGGACCTTCTCCAGTGGATAGGTGCTGGAGGCCTTCATGTTGTGCGGGAAGCCCAGGCTGTGGCCGCATTCGTGGGTGACCACGTAGGCGACCAGGTCGCCCATCAGGTCGTCCGGCAGGGGCAGCTTGGCGGCGCGCCTGTCGAGCGGACCGACCTGGGTGAAGTACCAGTCCCGCTGCAGCTGCAGGATGTTGTGGTACATCACGATGTCGGCGTTGAGGATCTCGCCGCTGCGCGGATCCGAGAGGTGGGGGCCGTAGGCGTTGGCGACCGGCGAGGGCACCCAGCGGATGATGCTGTAGCGGACATCGTCGGGATCGAAGGCGGGGTCCTCCTCCTTCGTCGGGAAGGTCCGCGCCTGCACGGCGTTCCTGAAACCGGCGGCCTCGAAGGCCACGTTCCAGGCCTCCACGCCCTTCTTCACGTAGGGCACCAGCCAGGCCGGGGTGGCCTTGTCGATGTACCAGACGATCGGCTTGACCGGCTCGCTGACGGCAGCGGCGGGATCCTTCTTCTCCAGCCGCCAGCGGGTGATCAGGCGCTCGCGCTTGCTCTCGTGCTCAGGGCTGCCGTAGTCCACCCGGGAGACGGTGAAGTAGCCCACCCGGTCGTCGTGGAAGCGGGGCATCATCGCCTGCGCCGGCAGTTCCACGAGGCTGTAGGCCATGGTGACGGTGGCGCTGCGCGGCGGTGGCATCGGCATCCCGGGCATCGGCGTCACCCCTGCCGGCAGGCCGCTGGCGGTGTAGGTGTGCACCGCGTCCACGCGCAGGCTGGTGGGGAAGGCGCGGGCGCCGTCCACGTAGCTGCGGCTGGCGTCGAGGGCGCTGGCGTTCACCATCATGCGGGCGGTGAAGCCGCCCACCTCGCTGGTGAACAGCCCGGTGGCCTCGATCACCGGGGCCCCGTCCTTGGCGAAGGCCTCGACGTTGAAGCTGCGCAGGATGGTGTCGCGCTGGGAGGCGGCGACGGCGGAGGCGATCGCCTTGCCGGGCTCGCTCACGTAGGCGTGCGAGACCGCCTGCAGGTGCACCTTGTTGTCCTTCAGCACGAAGCGGACCACCGCCTCGTCCTGCTCCTGCCCGGCGTGGTCGGTGCCGGCGGGAACCTGCGTGGCGGTGGCCACCATCAGCAGTTCCTTGCCGAGCCTGGACTTGGGGATCTCGAGGTAGAACCTGCTCTTCACCTGGTGGACCTTGAGCAGGCCGTCCTGAGTCTTGGCCTCGGCGGTGACCACCTTGTCGTAGGGCTTCGGCTCGGCGGCCTCGGCCGATGGAGCTCCCGACGCGCCCGGAAGCCCAGCGGGCCGTGCGGTGGGGCCGCCGGGCCCCGGCTGCGGCGCTGGGGCCTGCGCCACCAGGGTCAGCGAAAGGGCAGAACCGAGAAGGGTTTGCGGCATGCGCATGGGGCCTCCAATCCGGGACTCCGCAGGGGGGTCGATGGGCGATTCTACCTCGCAAGCCGAGGCAACAGTCACGCCCTTGTAAATTCCCCGAGCCCCTGCGGCTCCGACCTGCGCCCGCCCTTCTGACTTCCCCATCCCATCCTGCGGATGCTCAGGCGCCGGGGGTCCGGTCCTGGGCCAGACACCAACCCTGGCCCGTGGTCAGGCCATCGCCCGCTTTTCTGACTTCCTCTTCGCATCCTGCGGATGCTCAGGCGCCGGGTTCCGGACTTTGGCTCAGCCCCGCCGTTGGGCTCCTTTCAGGCCATCGCCCGCTTTTCTGACTTCTTCCGCTCGTTGGTGTCGAGCACGCGCTTGCGCATGCGGATGAAGTTGGGGGTGACCTCCACCAGCTCGTCCCATTCGATGTATTCCAGGGCCTGCTCGAGGGTGTGCTCGCGGGGCGGGGTCAGGCGCGTGGCCTCGTCGCTGCCGCTGGCGCGCATGTTGGAAAGCTTCTTGCCCTTGGCGACGTTGACGACGAGGTCGTTCTCGCGGGCGTGCTCGCCGACGATCATGCCCTCGTAGCAGCGCATCCCGGGGTGGATGAAGATCACGCCGCGCTCCTCCAGGTTCATGAGGGCGAAGCCCACCGCCTCGCTCTGCTCCATGGCCACCAGCACGCCGTTCTTGCGCCCGGGCAGCTCGCCCTTGTAGGGGCCGTAGTGGCTGAACAGGCTGTGGATGATGCCCTCGCCGCGGGTGTCGGTCATGAACTCGCTGCGGAAGCCGATCAGGCCGCGGCTGGGGATCTTGAAGTGCAGGCGCAGGCGGCCGGACTCGTTGGCCATGTCCTGCATCTCCGCCTTGCGGTTGCCCATGTGCTCCATCACCACGCCCATGTAGGCGTCGGGGATGTCGATGGTGACGTCCTCGTAGGGCTCCTGCTTCTCCCCGGTCTCGGGGTCGGTGTGCAGGATCACCTCCGGCCGGCTGACGCAGAGCTCGAAGCCCTCCCGGCGCATGGTCTCGATCAGCACCGAGAGGTGCAGCTCGCCGCGGCCGGAGACCTTCCAGCAGTCCAGGCTGTCGGTGTCCTCCACCCGCAGCGCCACGTTGTGCTGCAGCTCGCGCTGCAGCCGCTCGCGGATCCGGCGGCTCTGCACGTGCTTGCCGTCCTGGCCGGAGAAGGGGCCGGTGTTGACCATGAACATCATCGAGATGGTCGGCTCGTCGATATCCACGTAGCCCAGGGCCTGCGGGTCCTCCAGGCTGGCGATGGTCTCGCCCACCCGGATGTCGGGGATGCCGGCGATCGCGACGATCTCGCCGGCGCTGCCCTGCTGCAGCTGGACGCGGCTGAGGCCCTCGAAGCCGTAGAGCTGGGTGACCCGGTGCTGCTGCACGCTGCCGTCGCGCTTCACCAGGGACACGGTCTCGCCGACCTTGATGGTGCCGTTGACGATCCGGCCGATCCCGATCTGTCCGACGAAGTCGTTGTAGTCCATGAGGGTGACCAGCAGCTGCAGCGGCTCCGCCACGCTGCCCTTGGGGACCGGGCAGTGCTTGACGATGGTGTCGAAGAGCGGGTCGAGCGTCTCCGAGGCCTCGTTGGCGTCGAGCAT
>JAYRFV010000035.1:0-26116 GCA_041908165.1 Holophagales bacterium
CAAGTCGCTCGGGCCTGCGGCCCGAGCTCCCGGTGGCGGAGCCTCTACCTATCGCCCGCTGCACTGCAGCGTGCTCCCAGTCGCTTGGGCCTGCGGCCCAAGCTCCCGGAGGCGGAGCCTCCCATCCGCAGCCAGCGCAGGGCCGCCCCAGAGCGGCCCGTTTTGCATCGGCGGAAGTGGGGGGACTTGAACCCCCGAGTCGACGATGGCGCCCGGTCTGGGGGAATCAGGGGATGGCCAGAGCCTGCCCTTCCCGACGGTGGTCGCTGACCGCCAGGAACCCGTCCTCGGTGCGGAAGAGCCCGTGCACGTCCGAGATCAGCTCCTGCTTGTCCTTGATGGTGTAGCCGCGTTCAGCCAGGGCGGCGAGAAGCTCGGGGCGGTCGAAGCCCGGTTCGTGGCTGAGGACGTCCGGCCAGCCCTGGTGGTGCAGGCGGCTGGCGGCGATGCAGGCCGCGGGAGGCGCGCCGTGGACCAGGCTGGCCAGCAGCACGCCTGCCAGGGTGGTGGGGATGGTGGGCCCGCCGGGCGTGCCCAGCAGCATCTCAACGGAGTCGCCGGCGGTCACCAGCACCGGGGCCATGTTGCTGGCCGGGCGCTTGCCGGGCGCGAACAGGTTCGGCGCACTGCCGATCATGCCGAAGTAGTTCTCCTGGCCCTCGCTGAAGGAGAAGGAGTCGATGCTGCCGTTGAGCAGGAAGCCGGCTCCGGCGACTGCCCACTTCGAGCCGTAGCGCAGGTTCATGGTGTAGGAACAGGACACGGCGTTGCCTTCGCCATCGAGGACGGCGAAGTGGGTGGTGTTGCGGCCCGCATCCTGCGGCGCGCGGCAGAGGCCGGCCAGGACCGCCGTGGGGGTGTCGCGGGCCGGGTCGATGAGGGCGAAGCGCCGGTCAAGCCGGGTCCGGGTGAGCAGCTGCCGGTAGGCGGGACCGGGTGGCATGTCGCCCAGGTAGTCGAGACGGTCGATGAAGGCCAGCTTGCAGGCCTGGGCCAGGTGGTGGTGGAAGTCGGGGCCCCCGGGGGCCAGCCGGTGGAACTCCGGCCGGTCCAGGATCCCGAGGATCTCCAGCAGCAGCGCCCCGCCAGCCTCGGGCGGAACGGTCCAGACCCGCCGCCCGGCCACCTCCAGCTGGATCGGCTCCCCTTCCCGCAGGGCGTACCCGGCCAGGTCCTGCGCGGACAGGAAGCCTCCGTTGGCCTGCAGGTCCGTCACCATCTGCTCGGCGATCCGGCCTCGGTAGAAGGCCTGCTCCCCCTCCTCGGCCAGCAGCGCGAGGGTCCCCGCCAGTGCCGGATTGGCCAGCGTGTCGCCAGGCTTGAAAGGCACGTCACGGACGTAGATCCGGCGGGCTTCGGGGGAGGCCGCGAGCTTGGGGGCGAGCCGGTTGAGGCAGTCGGCCTCGTAGCCGGTGATCCGCGCGCCTGCTTCGGCCCGCCGGGCGATTCCACGCAGGAGGTCGCGGGGCCGCAGGCGGCCGTGGCGCCGCTGCAGCTCGAAAAAGGCCTTGACCGTGCCCGGCACGCAGACGGAAGCGGGACCGAAGGCGGTACGGTCGGGATCGGGGCTGCCGTCAGGACGCAGGAACGCCTCGCGGGTGGCGGCGGCGGGCGCCTGTTCGCGGAAGCCGAGGGCCTTTGGAGGGCCGCCCCTCTCCTTGTACAGGAGGTAGCCGCCGCCACCCAGGTTGCCGGCCTGGGGATGGTAGATGCAGAGCGCGAAGGCGGTGGCGAAGGCGGCATCGAAGGCATTGCCGCCATCCCGGAGCACGTCGATCGCCAGTTCCGACGCCTGCGGCGAAACCGTGGCGACGCCCCCCTTGCCCTGGGCGACGGAGGGGCTGGCGCCGGCGCGGGCGCCCATGGTGATCCGGAAATCCTTGTAGTCGTTCGTCATCCAGGTTCCTTGCAGGACCTCCCAGTCTAGAGCACCGCGAGGGCCTGTCGCATCGCCGGCCCGGATCCTGGACGGCCGTCGAGGGGAGGATGGAGGCGGTCCACCCTCCTCCCGAGCGGATCGCCCCAACCCCTTGGCGAAGCGCATCCGGGGGACGAGACTGGGGACTCGACCGTCCGAGCGGGTGGGGCGTAACCGGCGAGGAAGGAGGGACCATGCAGCCGTTCAAGGACCCCCAGGTGGACGCCGAACACGACTGGATGATCACGTTCTTCGACGGCCTGCGCGACCGCAGCGGACGCATTCCGGGCGACGCCGTCGTGGATGCCCAGCTCACCCGCTGCCTGCTGGATTACCTCTCCAGCCACTGTGCGCGCGAGGAGCAGCTCATGCGCGCGCAGGGCTACCCCGATGCCGACCGTCACATGGACGCGCACCGTGCCCTGCAGTCGGAATTCAGCCGCCTCCTCCTGCCCCGGCTGCAAGGGCACCTTGGCCTGGACGAGGACCTCCGCCTGGTCCGGGAACTGTTCCTGCGCCACATCGTCAGCTGGGACGAGACCTATGGCGAGTGGCTGGCGCGGGGGGCCGCGCGGCCTCCTACCTGAGGCCGTGGCGGGCCTTGAACCCGGCCCACCCCGCTTTGAGCGCAAGGAAGGCCTCGACATCCGTGCAGAGCAGGAAGGGGTTGGTCCGCCTTTCCCAGTCGAGGGTCGAACTGGGCCGGGCGCCATAGTCGTGCCCGGGCCAGAGGGTGGTGTGGGCCGGCCAGTCCGTCAGCAGCCGCTGCAGGCTCGCCCATTCGGTGCGTCCGTCCCCTTCAGATCCGGTGCCGCCCACCTTGCCGACGAACAGCAGGTCGCCGGTAAGCCCGGCGGCCAGGTCCTCCACCAGGAAGGCCAGGTGGTCCGGATGGTGACCAGGCACGTGCCAGACACGGAGGACGAAGGTCCCGAAGGGGACCCGCTCGCCGTCCCGGAGCACGCGGTCCAGCGGGCCGGGGTGGCCGGGACCTCCGGCCACCCCGGCACCGGTGCGCGCCCTCGCCTCGGCGTTGCCGGCGGTGTGGTCGCCGTGGCCGTGGGTGTTCAGGATCCAGTCCACGCGCAGGCCCTGGGCGGCGGCGCGGTCGAGCAGGGGGCCCGGGTCCGGCGATGGGTCCACCAGCAGGGCGGCGCCCGCCTCCCGGTCGCCGAGCAGGTAGCCGAAATTGCGGTCGCCGCCGGTCCGCACCTGCTCGAGGATGAACCGCATCTCACACGTTGAAGCGGAAGTTGATCACGTCGCCGTCGTGCACGATGTACTCCTTGCCCTCCAGGCGGAACTTCCCGGCCTCCCGGCACTTGGCCTCGCTGCCGAGGTGCACCAGGTCGTCCCAGTGCACCACCTCGGCGCGGATGAAGCCGCGCTCGATGTCGCTGTGGATCTTGCCGGCGGACTTCTGGGCGTTGAGGCCGCGGCGGATCGGCCAGGCCCTGCACTCGTCCTCGCCGGCGGTGAGGAAGCTGATCAGGTCGGTGAGCGCGTAGGCGGCACGGATGAAGCGGCCCACCGCCGGCTCCGCCAGGCCCAGCGAGGCGACGAACTCCTTCTGCTCCTCCGGGTCCATCTGGGCGATGTCCATCTCCACCTGGCCGGCCAGGACGACCAGCCCCAGGCCGGCCTCCGCGGCGTGGGCGGCCAGGTCCTGGGGCGGCGGCGCGGCGGCGTCGGCCTCGGCGACGTTGAGCACCACCAGCAGCGGCTTCTGGGTGAGGAACCGGAATCCGGCCAGGGACACCCACTCCTCGGCCCCGATCCCGTCCATGCGGCGCAGCGGCGTCCCCGCCTCCAGCCCGGCCTTGATCCGCTCGAGCAGGTGGATCTCGGCGTCCTTGCCCTTCTCCTTGCGGATCCGCTCGAGCCGCTTCTCGATGAGGATGAGGTCGCTGAGGTTCATCTCCTCCTCGAGGTTGCGCGCCTCGGCGAGCGGCGTGGCCGGCTCTCCGGCGGCGCCCGGGAACCCGCGCACCACCTGGCAGAGCGCGTCCACCTCGCGCATCGCCCGGAGGGTCGCGTCGTCCAGGCTCTGGCCCTGGGTCCCGGCCGCGGCCGCCGCCACGTCGCAGAACGAGACCTCGGCGAAGGTCGTCTTCTTCGGCTTGTAGAGCCCCGCCAGCGCCAGCACCCGGTCGTCCGGGACCTTGACCGCGCCGAGGTTGGTCTTGCCCCGCGCGGCCCCGAAGCCGGTCTCCGCGGTGAGACCCGTGAGAGCGTTGAACACGGTCGTCTTGCCGCTGCCCGAGAACCCGACCAACCCGACCTTCATGTCCGCCTCCCCGCCGACCGCCCCGTCCCCTCCCCGGGGCGGGCCGTGGCCCATTCTCGCAGGAAAGCCCGGGGCCGGCCTGCGGTGCGACCCCCGCCGGGAGGACGGTGGCCGGAGCCGCCAGGGGATCCAGGTCCACCGGCTATCATCAGGCCAGGAGCATCGGGATGGACGACCTCGTCACCCTTTCCGCCGACGTGGGAGGCACCAACCTGAACCTCGGCCTCCTGGCCCGGCGGGAGGGCCGCTACCGCATCCTCCTGCGGCGCACCGTGGCGACCGGCGCACAGCGCGGGCTGCTCGAACCGGTGCGGGCGTTCCTCCAGGAGGCCGAACTGGCCGGGCTTCCGGTTCCGTCCGCCGCCTGCGCGTGCGGGGCGGGTCCGGTCGAGGCGGGGCGCCTCGAGTTGACCAACGCGCCCTGGGGAATCGACGGTCCGGCCCTGGAGGGGAGCCTGGGGCTGCCGGTCCTGGTGCTGAACGACTTCACCGCCCTCACCCGGGGCGTGCTCCTCCTGGACCCCGCGGACCCGGCCCAGCTGCTGCCCCTGCCCCGCCCGGACGGCCCCTCGCCCGAACCGGATCCCGCGGGCACGGCGCTCGTCGTCGGAGCCGGGACCGGCCTCGGGGTCGGCTGTGTGGTCCACGGGCCGACGCGGGTGCTGCCCAGCGAGGGTGGGCACATCGGCCTGCCGATCCTCGACGGCGAGACCCTCGCGCTCTGGGAGTACCTGCGCGGGCGGTTCCCGGGCCCGCCGGGCGCGGAGGCCGCGGTGTCCGGGCCGGGCATCGCCAACCTCCTGGAGTTCCTGGTCGAGAGCGGCCGCGCGCCCCGGACACCGGGCACCGAGGCCCTCCGCCGCCTGCCCGGGGAACAGCGGCCGGCGGCCATCGCCGCGGCCGCGGCCCGGGAACCGGCCTGTGCCCGGGCCCTGGACCTGTTCGTCGAGCTCTACGCCCGGGTGTGCGCGGACCTCTGCGCGGTCTTCCTCCCGACCGGAGGCCTCTACCTCGCCGGAGGCATCGCCGTCCGCCACGAAGGCCGGTTCCTCGCCGGGGACCGGTTCATGCGGACCTTCTCGACCAACTACCGCCCGCACCTGGACGCCCTGGCGCGGTCCACGCCGGTCCGGATCGTCCGCGACTATTCCGTCAGCCTGCTCGGCGCCGCCGACGCCTGCGCTGTCCACTTCGGGGGCGGCTCCTCCGGGGCGTGAGGGCCCGACCCGACCCGGGCGCGGGGATGCCGTGACCGACTACAATCCCCCTTTCGGGACACCGTGGAGAATCCGATGCACCAGCACGACAGCCAGGTCCGGGCCGAGGCCGGGGATCGCGTCCCGCACCGGAGGACGCGATGAGCATCGGGCGGCTGGGCGTCCTGACCTCCGGCGGCGACGCCCCCGGGATGAATGCGGCGATCCGCTCCGTGGTCCGCCAGGCCGATGCCCTCGGCGTCGACGTGTACGGCATCTGGCGGGGCTACCAGGGCCTGGTGGACCAGGACTGGCGCCCGCTCACCAGCCGCACGGTGGCCAACACCCTGCAGCGCGGCGGCACCATCCTCAACACCGCCCGCTGCGAGGCCTTCAAGGTTCCGGCGGTGCGGGCGAAGGCTGTCCTGGACCTGCGCGATGCCCGGATCGACGGCCTGGTGGTCATCGGCGGCGACGGCAGCTTCAGCGGGGCCCGCCTGCTGTGGGAGGAGCATGGCGTCCCCTGCGTCGGCATCCCCGGCACCATCGACAACGACCTGCCCGGCACCGACCGCACCCTCGGCTTCGACACCGCCCTGAACACCGCCATCGACGCCGTCGACCGCATCCGCGACACCGCCAACTCCCACGAACGGGTGTTCCTGGTGGAAGTCATGGGCCGCAGCTCGGGCATGATCGCCGTGCACACCGCCATCGCCTGCGGCGCCGAGGCCGTGCTCTACCCCGAGAGCCAGGAGGACAGCTACGAGGCGCTGGTGGACCAGGTCCGCAAGGGCTGGGAGCGGGGCAAGCGGTCCTCGATCATCGTGGTCGCCGAGGGCGACAAGAACGGCAACGCCTACGAAGTCGGGGAACGCCTGCGCAGGGAATACAACCTCGACCTTCGGGTGGTGGTGCTGGGCCACATCCAGCGCGGTGGCAGCCCGTCGGCGGTGGACCGCGTCCTCGGCAGCCTGTGGGGGGCCGAGGCGGTGAAGCGCCTGGTGGCCGGAGAGTCCGGCGTGTACATGGGCGTCCAGGGCGGGGAGCTGGTGACCGTCCCCCTCGAACGGATCCACGACCCGCGGCCTGCCCCCCCGGCGGCGCTCACGAACCTGATTCCGATCCTGGCGCGCTGAGCCCCTGAACGGCAGCGGCGCGGGCCGGAGCCCGCGCCGCTGGTCCTGCCCTGTGCCTGGGCCCTACTTCTTGGCGGCCTTCTTGGCCTCGTCGGTGGTGGTCAGCTTGCCCTCGGCGGCGCCGTGGCAGTCCTTGCACTTGGCTTCCGCGTACTTGGGGAACATCTTCGCGGCGGCCGCGTTCATCTTCTTGTCCTTCGGGGCGCCGTCGTGGCAGGCGGTGCACTTGGCACCCTTGACGGTCGCGGGCTTGGCGAGGGCCGGCACGGTGCACGCGAAGGCGGCGAGGGCCAGCAGGGTGAGGGAACGGCGCATGGAGCCTCCGGATTTGCGTCCGTGGGAGTCACGGCGCGTGGGTGGGTGGGTTGTGGGCCGGCCCGCGGCCGGCGCGACGGGACCTACTTGGCGGCCTTCTTGGCGGCGTCGGTGGTCGTGAGCTTGCCCTCGGCGGCGCCGTGGCAGTCCTTGCACTTCGCCTCGGCGTACTTCGGGAAGTACTTGGCGGCCGCGGCGTTCATCTTCTTGTCCTTGGGAGCTCCGTCGTGGCAGGCGGTGCACTTGGCGCCCTTCACGGTGGTGGGCTTGGCGAGGGCGGGCACGGTGCAGGCGAAAGCAGCAACGGCCAGCAGGATGAGGGTGCGGCGCATGGGGCCTCCTGGGACGGGTCCGTGGGATCACGGAACTCGGTTGATCGTGTGAAGCAATTATGGATCCAGTTGAGCGGTTTCCGTGTCGATGAGATTCAGTCTCCCGCTGCATATGCAGTTGTCGCGTCCATGTCCTGATGCACCTGGACTTTCCAGCGGCGCAGGCGCAGGCGCGTCTGCGGGAGGATGAAATGGAATTGACAGGGAACGGCGGCCAGGGGCCTGCGGATGGTGCATTCCCCCACAACGGGTTGCGCCCTGTGACCACAGCCACAACTCTCCGCCGCCGCTGCCGCCCCGCTGCGGCAACCGGCCATGCTTGATCCTGGCCGGGCGGGCGCGTCCAGGGCGGCACGCGAGCCTTCCGCCCTGGATCCCGCCGAGGCCGAGCCGCCGAATGAACGAGGAGGAGACATGACAGCCAGACGACTGATCACGGTCGACGGGAACGAAGCCACGGCGTCCGTCGCCCACCGCACCAACGAGGTCATCGCCATCTACCCGATCACGCCGTCCTCGAACATGGGCGAATGGTCGGACGAGTGGAGCGCGCAGGGCCGCAAGAACATCTGGAACTCGGTCCCGCAGGTGGTCGAGATGCAGAGCGAAGGCGGCGCCGCCGGCGCGGTCCACGGGGCCCTCCAGGCCGGCGCGCTGACCACGACCTTCACGGCCTCCCAGGGCCTGCTCCTGATGATCCCGAACATGTACAAGATCGCCGGCGAACTCACCAGCTTCGCCATGCACGTGAGCGCCCGCACCCTGGCGACCCACGCGCTGTCGATCTTCGGCGACCACAGCGACGTGATGAGCGTGCGCATGACCGGCTTCGCCATGCTCTGCTCCGACAGCGTGCAGAGCGCCCACGACTTCGCCCTGATCAGCCAGTCCGCCACCCTGCGCAGCCGGGTGCCGATGCTGCACTTCTTCGACGGCTTCCGCACCTCCCACGAGGTCGCCAAGATCGAGGAGCTCAGCAACGAGGACCTGAAGTCGATGGTCACCGACGAGCTGATCGCCGCCCACCGCTCCCGCGCCCTCACCCCCGACAACCCGGTGGTCCGCGGCACCGCCCAGAACCCCGACTCCTTCTTCCAGGCCCGCGAGGCCGGCAACGGCTACTACACCGCATGCCCGGCGATCGTCCAGGAGGAGATGGACAAGTTCGCCAAGCTCACCGGCCGCGCCTACCGGCTGTTCGAGTACTTCGGCGCTCCTGACGCCGAGCGCGTCATCGTGATCATGGGCTCCGGCGCCGACACCGCCCACGAGTACGTGGAGTGGGCGCAGAGGCAGGGCGAGAAGGTCGGCCTGCTGAAGGTCCGGCTGTACCGCCCCTTCAGCGCCCGCGACTTCGTGAAGGCGCTGCCCACCAGCACGAAGAAGCTGGCGGTCCTCGACCGCTGCAAGGAGCCGGGCTCGCCGGCCGACCCGCTGCACCTGGACATCCTCGCCGCCCTGCGCGAGATGCGCGAGGAGGGCGCCACCACCCTCGACCCGGTGGTGGTGGGCGGCCGCTACGGCCTGTCCAGCAAGGAGTTCACCCCGTCGATGATCAAGGCGGTGTACGACAACCTGGCGCAGCCCCGGCCGAAGAACCACTTCACCATCGGCATCCTCGACGACGTCACCCACTCCAGCCTGCCCTGGGACCCCGAGTTCGACATCGAGGCCAAGGACGTCTCCCGCTGCCTGTTCTACGGCCTGGGCGCGGACGGCACCGTGGGCGCCAACAAGAACTCCATCAAGATCATCGCCGAGGAGACCGACAACTTCGGCCAGGGCTACTTCGTCTACGACTCCAAGAAGTCCGGCGCGGTGACCATCAGCCACCTGCGCTTCGGGCCGCGGCAGATCCGCAGCGCCTACCTGATCCGCCAGGCCAACTTCATCGCCTGCCACCAGACCAGCTTCCTCGACAAGTACCCGATGCTCGAGTCGGCCCAGGAGGGTGCCACCTTCCTGCTGAACACGGCCGCCGGGGCGGACAAGGCCTGGGACACCCTGCCGAAGGAGTTCCAGCAGACCATCCTCGAGCGCAAGCTCAAGTTCTACGTGATCGACGCCTACGAGGTGGGCCGGCTCACCGGCATGGGCGTGCGCATCAACACGATCATGCAGACCTGCTTCTTCGCCATCTCCGGCGTGCTGCCCCGCGAGGAGGCCATCTACCAGATCAAGAAGGCGATCGAGAAGACCTACGGCAAGAAGGGCGAGCACGTCGTCCAGAAGAACTACGAGGCGGTCGACGCGACCCTGGCCCACCTCCACGAAGTGAAGGTCCCGGCCGCCATCAGCGCCAGCTACGCCATGCCGCCGATCGTCAGCGACAAGGCCCCGGACTTCGTGCAGAAGGTCAGCGCCGTGATGATGGCGGGCAAGGGCGACCTGCTGCCGGTCTCGGCCTTCCCCATCGACGGCACCTGGCCGCTGGGCACCACCAAGTGGGAGAAGCGCAACATCGCCCTCGAGATCCCCGAGTGGGACGAGAAGATCTGCATCCAGTGCAACAAGTGCGTGTTCGTCTGCCCGCACGCCGCGATCCGCGCCAAGGTCTACGACCCTGCCCTGCTGGGCGGCGCTCCCGACGGCTTCAAGTCCACCGACTACAAGGGCCCCGAGTACAAGGGCATGAAGTACTCCCTGCAGGTGGCTCCCGAGGACTGCACCGGCTGCAACCTGTGCGTGATGGTCTGCCCGGCGAAGGACAAGGGCAACCCGAAGCACAAGGCCATCGACATGGTACCGCAGGCCCCGAGCCGCGAGCGCGAGCGCGCCGGCTTCGAGTTCTTCCTGTCCCTGCCCGAGCCCGACCGCACCACCGTGAAGATGGACGTCAAGGGCTCGCAGTTCCTCGAGCCGCTGTTCGAGTTCAGCGGCGCCTGCTCCGGCTGCGGCGAGACCCCCTACGTCAAGCTGCTCACCCAGCTGTTCGGCGACCGCGCGATCATCGCCAACGCCACCGGCTGCTCCTCGATCTACG
Source organism: Holophagales bacterium (assembly GCA_041908165.1). Classification (GTDB taxonomy): domain Bacteria; phylum Acidobacteriota; class Holophagae; order Holophagales; family Holophagaceae; genus JACQZU01. The sequence goes on from JAYRFV010000035.1 coordinate 10,171, forward strand.
GCGCCAACCTGCCGACCACGCCGTACACCACCAACCGCGACGGACGCGGCCCGGCCTGGGCCAACAGCCTGTTCGAGGACAACGCCGAGTTCGGCTTCGGCATCCGCCTCGGCGTGGACAAGCAGGAGGAGATGGCCTTCGAGAGCCTGCACGCCCTCGCCTCCAAGCTCGGCGACGAGCTGGTGACCGGGCTGGTGACCGGCAACCAGGCCACCGAGGCCGGCATCAAGGCCCAGCGCGAGCGGGTCGCCGCCCTCAAGCAGAAGCTGGCCGCGATCGGCGGTCCCGAGGCCGCCCGGCTGCTCACCCTCGCCGACTACCTCGTGAAGAAGAGCGTCTGGATCGTCGGCGGCGACGGCTGGGCCTACGACATCGGCTACGGCGGCCTCGACCACGTCCTGGCCAGCGGCCGCAAGGTCAACATCCTGGTGCTCGACACCGAGGTCTACTCCAACACCGGCGGCCAGGCCTCGAAGTCGACGCCGATCGCCGCGGCGGCCAAGTTCGCCATGGCCGGCAAGGCCCTGCCGAAGAAGGACCTGGGCATGATCGCGATGGTCAGCGGCGGGGTCTACGTCGCCAAGGTCGCCTTCGGCTCCAAGGACAACCAGACCCTGAAGGCCTTCCTGGAAGCCGACGCCTTCCCCGGCCCCAGCCTGATCCTGGCCTACAGCCCCTGCATCGCCCACGGCTTCGACCTGGCGATGGGCTGCGAGCAGCAGAAGCTCGCGGTGGACAGCGGACACTGGCCGCTGTTCCGCTACGACCCCCGCCGGGTGGTCGAGGGCGAACTGCCGCTGCAGATGGACAGCGGCCATCCGAAGGTCTCGCTGGGCCAGTACCTGCGCAACGAGACCCGGTTCCGCATGGTCGAGCAGCAGAACCCGGAGGGCTTCAAGCACCTCCTCGGCGCCGCCCAGCGGGAAGTCAGCAACCGGTTCGCCGTGTACGAACAGCTCGCCAAGGTCTCCATGCCCATCCGCAGGTCCGAGGACGTGGAAGAGGCCGAGGCCAAGTGAAGGGGATGACCGACATGAACCTGAACACCACCTACCTTGGCTTCAAGCTGCCCCACCCGCTGGTGGCGGGCGCCTCGCCCATGGTCGACGACCTCGACACGGTGAAGCGCCTCGAGGACGCCGGCGTGGCGGCGATCGTCATGCACAGCCTGTTCGAGGAGCAGATCACCCGCGAGCAGGAGGGGACCATCCTCGACATGGAGCTGCACAACGCCAACTCCGCCGAGGCGCTCTCCTACTTCCCGGACCCGGGGGAATTCCGCCTCGGGCCCGAGAACTACCTCGACCAGGTCCGCCGGATCAAGGAGGCCGTCTCCGTGCCGGTGATCGCCAGCCTGAACGGCACCAGCGACACGGGCTGGCTGAAGTACGCCAGCCTCCTGGAGCAGGCCGGCGCGGACGCCCTGGAGCTGAACGTCTACTACATGGCGACCTCCCCCAAGGAGACCGCCGACCAGGTGGAGGCCCGCACCCTCGGCATCCTCAAGGCGGTGAAGTCGGCGGTCAAACTGCCGGTGGCGGTGAAGCTCTCGACCTTCCACTCGGCGCTGCCGCACCTCGCCCAGCAGCTGGTGGAGGGCGGCGCCGACGGCCTTGTGCTGTTCAATCGCTTCCTGCAGCCCGACATCGACCTCGAGCACCTGTCCGCGGAGGCCACCCTGCGGCTGTCGAGCCCGGTGGAGCTGCTGGTGCGGCTGCGCTGGCTGGCGATCCTGCACGGCCAGATCAAGGTGCCGATGGCGGTCAGCGGGGGCGTGCACTCCGCCATGGACGCCATGAAGGCCGTGGCCGCGGGCGCCAGCGCCGTGCAGATGGTGAGCGCGCTGCTGATGAAGGGGCCCGAGCACCTCAACGCCGTGCGCGAGGAGATGATCCACTGGATGGAAGAGCACGAATACCAGTCGCTGCAGCAGATGAAGGGCAGCATGAGCCTGGAGAAGAGCCCCAATCCGCTGGCCTTCACCCGCGCCAACTACATGCGCATGCTCCAGGGCTGGAAGGGATGAGCCTCAGCGGGGGTCTCCGGCTGCGCCTGTGACCCCCGCACCCCGCGCAAAGGCCCGGCAGAGCCGGGCCTTTGCTTTTTCCCGAGGCCGGCTGGACAGGAAAATGAAAGTTATTCCGACTCGGGGATCCGCTTCATAATTGGGGGGCCCGGGCCCCAACTCCCGGGCCTTTTTTCACGCGCCGTTGCATCCTTAAGTGTCCGGAGGCCCCATGACTCCCTTGCCGATGACTGCGCAGCTTCCCGAGACCGTCGACCTCGACGGCTGGCGTGGCGAGCACGCCCTCGCCTTCGACCAGTTGGAGGCCCTCGAGACGGCCCTGGCCGGCGCCGACTGGCGCGGCGTGGATGCCGGCGCCCGCTGGATCTACGAGGTGCTCAGGCCGCACAACGAGGCGGAGGAGCGCGACCTGTTCCCGCTGCTCGAGGAGATCGGCGCCGAGGAGCTGCATTCCCGGCTCTACGAGGACCACCGGCAGATGTGGGACCTGACCCTGCAGCTGCTGGCAGCCATCGACGGCGACCAGGTGGCCGACCCGGAGGCGGTGCGCGCCACCGGCCACCAGCTGCTCGGCGTCGTCCGTCCGCACATCGAGGCGGAAGAGGCGCTGATGCTGCCGCTGCTCAAGGGCCGCTACCTGTACACCCCGGACGCGGTCACCCAGGAGGGCTACCTGATCCTGGAGAAGACCCTGATGGCCCCGGAGACCTGGTCCTTCGTGGTGCAGGCGCCGATGGTGGCCCGCAACCGCAAGCCCGGCCAGTTCTTCATGGTCGCCCCCTTCCCCGAGAGCGAACGCATCCCGCTCACCCTCGCCGGGGGCGACCGGAAGGGCGGCTGGATCCGCTTCGTCATGCAGGAGGTGGGCGCCACCACCCGCGCGATGGGCAAGCTCAGCGCCGGCGACCGCCTCTACGCCGTGGCCGGGCCGATGGGACGGCCCACCGAGATCGTCGAGGAGGGCACCGTGGTGCTGGTGGCCGGCGGCTACGGCAGCGCGGCGATCCTGCCCGCCGCCGAGGAGATGCACGCCGAGGGCCGGCGGGTGATCACGATCCTGGGCGGCCGCAGCCGGGAGCGCGTCCTGCTGGCGGAGGAGCTCGAGGCCGCCTCGGCCGAACTGATCATCACCACCGACGACGGCACCCTCGGCCGCAAGGGCATCGTCACCCAGGCCCTGAAGGAAGTGCTGGACCGCGAGCCGGTCGCCGAGGTGGTGGCGGTGGGGCCGATGCCGATGATGCAGGCCGTCTCGGAGCTCACCAAGCCCTACGGGATCTTCACCCTGGTCAGCCTGAACGCGCTGATGGTGGACGGCACCGGCATGTGCGGCGGCTGCCGGGTGGCGGTGGGCGGCGAGGTGAAGTTCGCCTGCTTCGACGGCCCCGACTTCGACGGCCACAAGGTCGACTTCCAGATGCTTCGCAACCGCCAGGACTGGTACCGGCAGATGGAGGGCGAGGCCACCGAGCACGCCTGCAAGGTCGGCCGCGCCCCGGCGGGACCGGCCTTCGAAATGCCGGAGCTGCACGCGCCGGAGACCGAGCTGGACTGGCGCAGCCTCGACTGGGCCGCGCTCAAGCCCAGCCAGAAGATGAAGATCCCGCGCCAGGAGATGACCTGCCAGGAGCCCGACGTGCGGGTGGGCAACTTCAAGGAGGTCGCCCTCGGCTTCAGCCCCGAGCAGGCCCGCCTGGAGGCGGCCCGCTGCATCCAGTGCAAGGTGCCGCACTGCATCGACGGCTGCCCGGTGGGCATCGACATCCCCCGCTTCCTGCAGAAGCTGGTGGACGGCGATCCCCAGGCCGCGGGCATGGTGATCAAGGAGGCCAGCAGCCTCGGCTCGGTCTGCGGGCGCGTCTGCCCGCAGGAGAAGCAGTGCGAGATCAAGTGCGTGGTGGGCATCAAGCAGAAGCCGGTCAGCATCGGCCGCCTGGAGCGCTTCGCCTGCGACTCCCTGCTCGGCTCCCCCGACCTGCCGCCGGTCGATCCGCCGACCGGGAAGAAGGTCGCCGTGGTGGGCGCCGGCCCGGCCGGCATCACCGTCGCCGGCGAACTGATCAAGAAGGGCCACGCGGTGACGGTCTACGACGCCTTCCCCCGGCCCGGCGGCGTGCTGCTCTACGGCATCCCCGAGTTCCGGCTGCCCAACAGCATCGTCGACCAGGAAGTGAGCGTGCTCAGCAAGCTGGGGGTGAAGTTCGTCATGAACACCCTGGTGGGCCGCAGCATCACCCTGGACGAACTGCGCGGCGAGAACGATGCGGTCTTCATCGGCACCGGCGCGGGCCTTCCCTCGATGCTCGGCATCCCGGGCGAGGACCTCAAGGGCAACTACACCGCCAACGAGTTCCTCACCCGCATCAACCTGATGCGCGCCGACCTGTTCCCGCAGCACAGCACCCCGGTCACGGTCACCAACAACGTGGTGATCGTCGGCGCGGGCAACACCGCCATGGACGCCGCCCGCGCCGCCCGCCGGATGGGCGCCGAGAACGTCCACATCGTCTACCGACGCACCATCAAGGAGAGCACCGCCCGCATCGAGGAGCTCGAGCACGCGATGGAGGAGGGGGTGCAGTTCCACTTCCTCAACACCCCCGTGAAGCTGCACGGCGACGAGAAGGGCTGGCTCAAGACGGCCGAGTGCGCCGTCATGGAGCTCACCGAGCCCGGCCCCGACGGCCGGCGCGGGGTGCGGATGACCGAGGAGCGGGTGATGATCCCCTGCGAGACCCTGGTGGTGGCGCTGGGCTTCAGCGTCAACCCGCTCATCGCCCAGGAGGCCAAGGGCGCCCTCAAGACCCTCAAGGGCGGCGTCATGGCGGTCGATCCGGACACCGGCGAGACCAGCATCCCCCGCGTCTTCGCCGGCGGCGACGCCATCACCGGCGGCGCCACCGTGATCCTCGCCATGGGCCAGGGCCGGCGCGCCGCGGCGGCCATGCACAAGCAGCTGATGGGGTCCTAGGGCGGGCGGGCTGCCGGTCCACGGCCTCGCGGCCCGGGCAGAGCTCCCGGATGGCTTCACGTCCATCCGGGGGCGCCTCGTCGGGCTCCTCGCCCACCTCGCAGGGCCGGGCCCGCTTCCATGCAGCCGGCCTTACGGAACGCCCCGGTCCCGCGGGAGCGCCGGCTAGCCGCGGGCGTAGTGCTGGAGCTTCTGCACGTCGAGGATGCGCACGACCGGGAAGGTGCTCTGGATCAGGCCGAGGTCGGTGAGCAGGCGCAGGGCGCGGCTGAAGGCCTCGCGGCTGGCGCCGATGCACTGCGCCAGGTCCTCCTGGGTCTCCTGGAACTCCACCAGCGAGCGGTGCGGGGTCCGCGCGTGGTACTCGCAGATCATCTGCGCCACCCGCTCCGGGACGCTGTGCAGGCTGAGGGTCTCCACCAGTTCCACCAGGTGCCGGACCTTGGCGGCGAAGTGCTGGATCATCGCCTCGCCCACCACCGGGTTGGCGTGGGTCATGCGCTGCAGGGCCGGGCCCGGGATCATCCAGCACTCGGTCTCGCCGTGCGCCTCAGCGCTCGAGGAGGCCGGGCCGCCGTCGAACACCGGCACCTCGCCCACGCATTCGCCAGGCTGCAGGATCTTGATGACCTGGACCCGGCCGCGGCCATCGGTGCGGAACACCTTGAGGGCGCCCTGCACCACAACGAACACGCCGGGCAGCTTCTCGCCCTGGTTGAACACCGTGGCCCGGTCCTGGAAGTGCCTCAGTTCGCTCACCTCCGCCAGGGACTCGGCCTCCGCCTGCGGGATCCCCTTCAGGTAGTCGATCCTGCGGAGATTGATGACGGCCTGGCCCATGGAGCGTCCGGAGGGGTGGAGGGGTTCTTTCAGCATGGTTTGCCCTCTGGAAGGATTCGCCAGGGCCCCCCTGTAAGTCAATGCCCGCTGAAAAGGCATCCTGAGGTCCTTTTAAGGCTTGACCCGTTCCACGAACGTCCGGTCGGCGGTCTTCACCCGGATCCGCTCCCCGGCCTCCATGTAGGGCGGGACGCCCACCACGATGCCGTTGTCCATCTTGGCCGGCTTGTAGGAGCCGGTGGCATTGGCGTTCTTCATCACCGGGTCGGTCTCCAGGATCTCCAGCACCACCGACTCCGGCAGGGCCACGGAAATCGGGTTGCCGTCGTGGAACTCCACCTCGACCTGCATGTTCGGCTGGAGGAACACGTGGTCGTCCCCGAGGAGGTCGACCGGAAGCTCGAGCTGCTCGTAGTTCTCGTTGTTCATCAGCACGATGCGGTCGCCGTCCTCGTAGAGGAACTCCATCACGTGCTGCTCCAGGCTGGCCTTGTCGATCTTGTCGCTGGAGCCGAACCGGTTCTCGCGGTTGATGCCGTCCTTGATGCGCTTCATCCGGGTCTGGATGCGCGCCGGCAGGTTGCCGGGCGTCTGGTGCTCGACGTAGGTCACGCGGCACAGCTCGCCTTCGAAATTGATGATCATCCCGACCCGGACCTGGGTGGCGTTGATGAAAGGCATGGAGGTCCCTCCGGCGTGGTGGCGTCCGTCCCCCACCAAAAAGGCCCTGATGCGGTTCAGGGCCTTTGGTGGGCGCACCAGGATTCGAACCTGGGACTTCTACCGTGTGAAGATAGCACTCTACCGCTGAGTTATGCGCCCGCGGGGCCCACCAGGATAGCAGATGCGGCCACGGAGTCCAATGCGGATCCTGGGAGGGTGGCGGTCAGCCCCGGGCAACCCGGAGTTCGGCGGCGAAGCGCGGAGCGTCTCCCGCCCCGAGACCGCAGATGCCCACCCGAAGCCCCTCGGGAATGGGAACGACCATCACGCCCTGACTTCGCAGCCGCTCGAAGACCGCGGGCGGGTCGGGGACCCTCAAGGTGACGAAGAAGCCGCCGTCCCAGGGCACCCCGTCCAGCCCCTCCGCCCGCAGCGCCGCATCGAGGGCGGCGGCGCGGGCCTCGAGCACCTGGGACCAGTGGCGCTGCTCCTCGGCCAGCCGGACCAGGGCCTTGCCGTCCCGCGCCAGCCGGAGCATCAGCGATTGCGGCGCCCGCGGGCAGTTGGAGTAGAGGCCACGACAGCTCATGGTGAGCGCCGACTGCAGGTCGGGGCTGTCGCACCAGGGGAAGACCAGGGCCCCGCCGCGGCTGCCGTAGAGGGTGAGGCACTTGGACAGGCTGAGGCTGGCCCCCACCAGCACCCGCCCCTGCGCGCCGAAGGCGGCGTAGCCGTCCATCGCCTCGCGCACCGCCGCCGCATCCCGGGCGTAGTCCTGGTAGGCGAAGTCGAGCACGAGGGTGACCGGGCCCCGGCCGGCCAGGCCCTCCAGCACGGCCAGCAGGTCGCCCCGGGCCGCCGGGGGCAGGGTCCGTCCGGTGGGGTTGTGGCAGGGGTCGTTGATCCAGACCATGAGCCGGCCCTGCTCGGCCATCAAGGCCCCGGCCTTCCTTTCCCAGGCGCCCGCGTCGAAGCCCGGCCGGTCGCCGAAGTCAAGCCAGGGTGCGGTCTCGACCCGCAGCCCGTCCTCCTGGGCGATGGTCTGGTAGGGCCCCCAGTAGGGGGCGGCCGTGAGCAGCGCCATGCCGGGTTCGAGGAAGTTGCGCACCGAGAGCGCCAGGGCCCCGCTGCCGCCGGGCGTCGAGACCCCGGCGCCGACCCGCTCCACCTGCGGCCAGTGGCGCTGGGCCAGGGCCAGCAGGTAGGCGGGGTCGCCGGCGATCGGTGCGTAGGGGGCCACCTCCATCTCCCCCAGTTCCCGCCAGGCCTCCATGACCGTATCCAGGACCACCAACCGGCCGGCATCGTCGAGCAGGGCCCCCACAGTGGCGTTCAGGATCGCCTCGCCGGCGCTGCGCCGCCGCTGGGCCTCGGCGTTCAGCAGGAAGATCGGGTCGTCCCCGGGAAGGCCCCTTCGGGCGGGGATCAGGTGTTCGGACATGTCGGCCTCGGGTAGGACCTATTCTGCATCGCGGGAACGGCCGGCGGGCGGATTCCTGGTGTCGTGTCCGGCGCGGCCGGCGGACGGTGGACAATGGGAGCCGAGGTGGCGCCATGATCCGTCCCTTCCAGGGAATCTCACCCCGCTTCGGCCGCAGGGTCTTCATCGCCCCCGGGGCGACCCTCGTGGGCGATGTCGAGGTCGGCGACGACGCCAGCCTGTGGTTCAACTGCGTGGTCCGCGGCGACGTCAACTGGGTCCGCATCGGCGCCCGCGCGAACATCCAGGACATGTGCTGCCTGCACGTCACCAACGGGCGCCACCCACTGCTCATCGAGGACGAGGTGAGCGTGGCCCACAACGTCATGCTGCACGGCTGCACCCTGCGCAGGGGCTGCCTGGTGGGCATGAGCACCACCATCATGGACGGGGCCGAGATCGGCGAGGGCTGCCTGGTGGCCGCCGGCACCCTGGTCCGGGAGGGGTTCACCGCTCCCCCGGGCACCCTGGTCGCAGGCTGGCCGGCCAGCGTCAAGGGCGAGCTGAACAGCGCCCAGAGGGGCCTGGTCGCAGGCGTGTGGCCCCGCTACATCCGCTACAAGGAGGCCTACTTCGCGGAGGGCTGGCCGCTCGCGGTCGCCCCTCCGGCCGCGGATCCCCGGCCGGGCTTCGCCGAGGGCCACCCCTTCCCGTGACCGCGGCAGGTTCAACCGGGGCTGACGGATGGGCTGGCCTAACGGCTCCGACCCGCTAGACTGGCTGCACCTTCCCCTCCCGCCCATGCCTCCCCTGCTCATCCTGCGCGTCCACACCGACCTCCGCCTGGGGATGGGCCACGTGGCGCGGGCGCTGGCGATCGAGGCGGCCTGGCGGGCCCTCGGCGGCGCGAGCTGCCTGGCGGTGAGCGGCGACGACCGCGCCCGGCGGGTCGGCCAGGGCCTGCACCCCTTCCGCGAGGAGCGCCTGCCCTGCGAGGTGGTCGACCTGGGAACCGACCTGCACGCCGCCCTGCCCGCGGGGCTGAAGGCCCGCGCGTCGGGAGTCCTGGTGGACCACTGGGACAACGATCCGGAGGAGCTTGCCGCGCTCCGGCCCCTGAAGCTGGCCCTCATGGAGGACGATTCGGACCTGCACGAAGCGGCCGATCTGCTGTTCCAGCCCTTCCTGGAAGGGGTGGACTTCCCCGACAACCCGGTGAAGCAGGTGGGCGGGCGCAAGGTCCGTCCCTTCGAGGCCCAGCACGGCGCCTGCCGCGTGCTCCGCGGGCTGCGCTTCGTGGTGGTGGATCCCAGCGCCCGGGACCTGCGGCCCAAGCGCGACCCGCTGCAGCCCCTCACGGTGCGCCGGCTGCTGGTCTCGTTCGGCGGCACCGACGGGCCCGGCCTTGCCGCGAGGGCCTTCCAGGTGCTCCGGCAGCTGGTCGAATCCGGACGCTGGCTGGGGCAGTGCACCCTTCTCGACCCCTCCGGCGCCCTGTCCGATCCCTTCCCCGGGTGCACCATCCACGGGCAGCTCGCCGGCTTCACCCGCCGGATGCTCGAACACGATGCCCTCTGGTGCGCCGCGGGACTCAGCTTCGTCGAGGCCCTCTGCCTGGGGGTGCCCGCGGCCGCCTGGGGCCAGAACGAGCGCCAGCACCGCATGATCGCGGACGTGGCCCTCGCCAACGGCTGCTTCGACCTGGGCATCGGCCCCGAGGCCGACCTCGCCATCGTCACCGAGGCGATGGCGAGGTGGCTGGGGCCCGAGGGCCTCGACAACCGGCAGGAGCAGTCCCGGGACGGTCGCGTCCTGGTGGACGGCATGGGCGCCCAGCGGGTCGCCCAGGAGCTCTGGACCCTGCTGACTCCGCCCTGAACCGGCGGGGTTGCCTCCCCACGGAATGTCGCCTTGACCATCCGGCCGTCCGGCGATAAGGTGGACATTCTGCGCACCGGCCAGCCGGCCGGGTCGCTGTGTCGCCCGTCGACGATTCGGAGCACCGCCATGAGCACCTATTTCCCCAAGGGCCAGGACATCCAGCGCAGGTGGTACCTGGTGGACGCCACCGGCATCCCGGTGGGCCGCCTCGGCACCGCCGTGGCCGAGGTGCTGATGGGCAAGAACAAGCCCACCTGGACCCCCTTCCTCGACAGCGGCGACCACGTCGTGGTGATCAACGCCGAGAAGGCCGTCCTCACCGGGAAGAAGGGTTCGCAGAAGTTCTACCGCCGGGTCACCCCGCAGCCGGGCTCCATGAAGGAGGTCCGCGCCGACGTGATGCTGCAGACCTTCCCCGCCCGCATCATCGAGGAGGCGGTGAAGTGCATGCTGCCCAAGGGCCCCCTGGGCCGGCAGATGTACCGCAAGCTCAAGGTCTACGCCGGTGCCGAGCACCAGCAGGCCGCCCAGCAGCCCGAAACCATGACCATCAAGCTGTAAGAGGCCCTTCATGTCGATCGCCCAGCACTACGGAACCGGACGGCGCAAGACCAGCACCGCGCGCGTGTTCATGCGCCCCGGCAGCGGCAAGATCAAGGTCAACGGCCGCGAGCTCGAGGTGTACTTCCCCAACGCGGTGCTCCGCATGGTGGTCCACCAGCCGCTGATCCTTTCGGAGGTGGACGGAAAGTTCGACCTCCACGTCACCGTGCTCGGCGGCGGGCCCGCCGGCCAGGCCTCGGCCATCCGCATGGGCATCAGCCGGGCCCTGCTCCGCTACAACGACCAGCTCAAGTCCGCCCTCCGGAACGCCGGCCTGCTGACCCGCGACCCGCGCATGAAGGAGCGCAAGAAGCCCGGCCAGAAGGCCGCCCGCCGCCGGTTCCAGTTCAGCAAGCGCTAGCCTTTCCATCCACCGGGGGGTCGCAGGGCCCCCCGGCGCTTTACCGGGCCGCCGCAGGCGGTCGAATCGGGCGGGGATCCCCGCCTTCATCCCCAACCGCGGGCACCCCCACAGGCCCGCCACGATTGAGGAGGCCATCATGGCTGCCATCCAGATGAAGGAACTGCTCGAAGCCGGCGTGCACTTCGGGCACCAGACCAAGCGCTGGAACCCGAAGATGAAGAAGTACATCTTCGGCGCGCGCAACAGCATCTACATCATCGACCTGCAGAAGACCCTGCGGCTCTGGAGCCAGGCCTCCAACTTCCTGACCAAGGCCGCCGCCGAGGGCAAGACCTTCCTGTTCGTGGCCACCAAGCCCCAGGCCCAGGACGTGATCAAGGAGCAGGCCGAGCGCTGCGGCGCCTTCTACGTGAACAACCGCTGGCTGGGCGGCATGCTCACCAACTTCGCGACCATCAAGAAGTCCCTCGAGAAGATGCGCGAGATGGAGGCCACCCTCGCCGATCCGGCCCGCACCGCCCTGATGAGCAAGAAGGAGATCCTGCACCTGACCCGCGCGAAGGTGAAGCTGGAGGCCTCCTTCTCCGGCATCCGCGACATGCGCCAGGTGCCGGACGTGCTGTTCGTCATCGATCCCCACCGCGAGGACATCGCCGTCACCGAGGCCAACAAGCTGGAGATCCCGGTGGTCGGCCTTGTCGACACCAACTGCGACCCCGACAAGATCGGTCACGTGATCCCCGGCAACGACGACGCCATCCGATCCATCCTGCTGTTCGCCGAGCGCGTCGCCGACTCCATCCTCGAGGGCCGCCAGTCCTTCCGCGACAAGGCCGACACCTCCGACATGAAGGCGATGATGGCCGAGAAGATGAACGAAGGGGCCGAAGCCTAGGCGGGGGTCCCCGCTTCGCTCTGACCGCGTCGGCGGACCGCCCCGCACCCCTGCGCAATGGTCAGGCGAAGCCTGACCATTGCTTTTTCCATGAGCTAACCGTTCTCAAATTCCGACGACAGAAGGAGATCGACATGGCATACACCGCACTGGACGTGAAGCGGCTTCGCGACGCCACGGGCCTCGGGATGATGGACTGCAAGAAGGCGATGGACGAGAACGACGGCGACCACGACAAGGCCGTCGAGTGGCTGCGCAAGAAAGGCCTGGCCGCCGCCGAGAAGAAGGCCGACCGCGTCGCCGCTGAGGGCATCGTCGAGGCCTACATCCACCCCGGCGGCCGCGTCGGCGTGCTGCTCGAGGTGAACTGCGAGACCGACTTCGTCGCCAAGACCGAGGGCTTCCAGCGCTTCGTCAAGGAGATCGCCATGCACGTGGCCGCCGCGGACCCCGCGCCGCGGTTCATCGACAAGGGCGAGGTCACCCAGGAGTTCATCGAGAAGGAGAAGGACATCGCCCGCGCCCAGGCGATCGCCACCGGCAAGCCCGAGGCCATCGTCGAGAAGATCGTCGAGGGCAAGATGAACAGCATCTACAAGGACGTCTGCCTGCTCGAGCAGCCCTTCATCATGAACCCCGACCTCACCGTGCAGCAGTACCTGTCCTCCCGGATCGCCGAGATCGGCGAGAAGCTGAGCATCCGGCGCTTCCAGAAGTACGTGATGGGCGAGGGCCTGGAGAAGCGCAAGGACAACTTCGCCGAGGAAGTCGCCGCCCAGATGGGGCAGTAGCGTTCCGCGGGGGTCACCGCTGCGGCTCGACCCGCAGCGGCGGACCGCCCCACACCCCCGCGTTCAGGCCGGGCGAAGCCCAGCCTTCGCTTTGCCTCCCATTTCACTCAGAATGATGCGGCACCTGCCGCACCGTCTCCGCGGGGTTCCCCGATGAAGTTCAAGCGCATCCTCCTGAAGCTCTCCGGCGAGGCCCTGATGGGCGAGCAGAAGGGCGGCATCGATCCGGCGGTGGTCAACATGATCGCCCTGCAGGTCAAGGCGATCCGCGAGCTGGGCATCGACGTCGGCCTGGTCATCGGCGGCGGCAACATCTTCCGCGGGGTGGCCGGCGCCACCAAGGGCATGGACCGGGTCACCGCCGACCACATGGGGATACTCGCCACCATGATCAACGCCCTGGCGCTGCAGGATGCCCTCGAGCAGAAGGGCGTGCAGACCCGGGTGATGAGCGGCATCGAGATGCCCAAGGTTGCGGAGAGCTACATCCGCCGCCGCGCCGTGCGCCACCTCGAGAAGGGTCGCGTGGTCATCTTCGGCAGCGGCACCGGCAACCCCTACTTCAGCACGGACACCGCCGCCGCCCTGCGCGCCAACGAGATCAACGCCGAGGTGGTGATGAAGGCGACCAACGTGGACGGTATCTACTCCGCCGATCCGCGGAAGGATCCGGCCGCCGTCAAGTTCGACCGGATCTCCTACCAGGAGGTCCTCGAGAAGGGGCTGCGCGTGATGGATGCCGCGGCCATCGCCCTGTGCATGGAGAACCGGCTGCCGATCCTGGTGTTCGACCTCAACGTGCCCGGGAACCTGGTCGCCGCGGTGAAGGGCGAGGTCGTCGGAACGCTGGTCGGATAGACCAGCCGGGCTCAGGCTTCGGTCCCGAGCACCTTGCGCACCAGGGCGACGAGGTCCCGGCCGCGGTAGGGCTTCTGCAGGAACCCGGCCAGTTCTCCCTCGCTGAACCGGGAGCCCGCCTCCAGGCTGCCGTAGCCGCTGGCGAGGAGCACCTTCAGGTCGGGCCGCAGGGCCCGCAGGCGGTTGAAGCACTCGCGCCCGTCCAGGACCGGCATGGTGAGGTCGAGGATCGCAAGGGCGTAGGCCGAAGGATCCTCCGCGAACCGCTCGACCGCCGCCCCGCCGTCGGCGCAGGGCGTGACCTCGAATCCGGCCCGCTGGAGCACCTCCTGGGTGGCCTCGAGCAGCGCCTCCTCGTCCTCGGCGACGAGGATCCGGCCTTGCCCCTGGGGGCCCCTCGGCAGGGACACCGGGCCCGAATCGGCGCGGTCGCGCCTCGCTGCTTCCGGTGCGGCGGGGAAGTGGAGGCTGAAGCAGGATCCGGCTCCGGGCAGGCTGGCGACCTCGATCGCCCCCCCGTGGCCCTGGACGATGCCCTGCAGCGCGGCGAGCCCCAGGCCCCGGCCGGCGAACTTGGTGGTGAAGAAGGGATCGAAGATCCGGGCGATGGTGGTCGCGTCCATCCCCTTGCCGTCGTCCTGGACCTCGAAGGTGACGTAGGGCCCCGGCGGAAGGTCGCGGCCCACCGCCATCCCGGCCAGGCGGGCCGCATCCAGGACGGTGCGGCGGGTCCGCAGCAGGAGCCGGCCCTGCCCCTGGATCGCCTCGGCGGCGTTGGTCACCAGGATCATCACCATCTGGTGCAACTGGCCGACATCGGCCCGGAGGGCGGGCAGGCCCTCGGCCAGGGCGAAGTCGACGTGCACCTTCTTCGGCACGGTCACGTCCAGCAGGCTCTGGATGGACCGCACCTGCTGGTTGAGGTCGAGCGACTCGACGATGAAGCTGCCGCGTCCGGAGTAGGCGAGCATCTGCCGGGACAGCTCGGCGGCCTGCTGGGCGCTGCCCCGGATGCGCTGCAGGTGGCCCCGCGTGGGCGATGCCTCCGGCAGGCCGTCCTCGGCCAGGGCCGCGTGGCCCAGGACCGCCCCGAGCAGGTTGTTGAAGTCGTGGGCGATGCCGCCGGCCAGCAGCCCCAGGCTCTCCAGGCGCTGCGCCTCGAGCATCTTCCGCTCGAGCTGGAGGCGCTCCTCGACGGCACGGACGCGGTCGGTGACGTCAAAGGCCGTGGCCAGGCCGAGGGTCCTTCCCCCCCAGCGGATCTTCCCGGCGGTGAAGTCGATCCAGCGGGCGGCGCCGTCCTTGCCCACGAGCCGGAACTCGTAGCGGCCGGGCACCGTCTCGCCGCGCAGCCGCGCCTCGCCGCGGGCCCTGACCATCGCCTGGTCCTCCGGATGCACGTGGGCCCAGAACGGCTGTCCCAGGATCTCGTCCCTGTTGTAGCCGAGCAGTTCCAGCGCGTAGTCGTTGACGTACTCGATGACGTCCGAGAACAGGATGATCACGCAGGCGGCGGTGTCGGCCAGGCTGCGGAAGCGGTCCTCGCTGTCCTCCAGGGCCTTGGCCAGGGCCTCGGCGCGGGCCCGTCCCACCATCTGCGCCCGGGTGAAGCCGAACAGGATCCCGGAGACCGCCAGCCCGCCGACCAGCACCAGAGAAGGCCCCCACTCGCGGAACCCCAGGGCGAAGCCCGGCGCGGGACGGTAGGACACCATCCAGGTCCGCTGGCCGAACTCGATCGACTCGGTCCGTTCGAAGTTCCAGGCCCTTCTCCGCCCAGCGCCCTGCACCCGTCCGGACTCGAACAGGACCCGTTCCGCCCCGCCCGGGTCCCAGACCTTCACCTCCAGGTCCGTCCCTGGCCGGAAGGCATCCTCCAGAAGGACATCGGCGAAGAACGAGGCGAACACCAACCCGCGCAGGGCCTGCAGCCGTTCGCCAGGGGTCGAGGCCGGCAGGCCGCGTCCGTAGATCGGCAAGTAGAGGACGATGCTCGGATGGGCCTCGTCGCCGCGGGCGACGCTGGACCTCAGTCGGACCGGCCCAGTCGCGGCCACCCGGCCGGAATGCACCGACCTCCGGCCCGCCTCCAGCCTGGACGGCTCGAACAGGAGTTCGGTCCCGCGGACGGTTTCACGGAAATTCGGCAGGTCCGGCTCCAGGCACAGGATCGGCATGGAAGGCAGGTTCCGCCCAGGTTCCGCCTCGAGGGGCCGGGTCAGGGCCTCGCCCAGGGTCCGGAGGGTGTAGTCGCGGAAGGCCGGCAGGTCCTGCGGCCCGTCCACGGCCCTGGCGTAGCCCATCCCGCGCATGCCGGGAAATCGGTTCTGCACATCGATGTGCCCCACGAAGGCCCGCCAGTCCTGGGGCCCGATGTCGCGGGGGGTGTCGAACAGGCCGCGGGAGGCGTCGAGGGCCACCAGGGAGTTGTCGAGCTTGGCCTTGAGGATCACGCCCATCCGCGCGACTTCCGAGTCGAAGCGCCAGCGGGCCTCCCGGGCCACCTGGCGCGAGGCCAGCGCCCAGGCCACCAGGGTGACCGCCAGCACGATGGCGAGCACTTCCCAGGCGACCAGCGTGTCGCGGAGCCAGCGGGATGGGGACAGGGTTCCAGGAGTCTTCATCGGGGCGAAG
>JAYRFV010000036.1:0-12039 GCA_041908165.1 Holophagales bacterium
CCCGCGGGGGGGCCCCCCCCCCCCCCGCCCCGCCCCCCCCCCCGCCCCCCCACGTGTCCCCCCCCGGGCCCCCGGGGCGGGGGGGCGTGCGGGGGCCCCCCGGGGCGGGGGGGGCGGCGCCCGCGGGCGGCGGCCCCCCGGCCCGGCTCGCCTCGGCCCTGGAGGGGTTCCTCGAGGAGAAGTCCGATCCGGTGCCCGGCGACCACCTGGTGGAGCCGGCCCCGACCCTCGGGTTCCAGCGGGTGATGGAGCACGCCATCCTGCACAGCATGTCCAGCGAGGCCGCCCACCTGGACAGCGGCGGCGTGCTGGTTTCGCTGCTCCGCGAGAAGGACTCCCACGCGGCCTGGTTCCTCCGCCAGGAGGGCGTGGAGCGGCTGCCCCTGGTCCGGTTCCTCAGCCACGGGGCCCGCACGGATTCCCCGTCCCCGGCCGGCGGCGCCCCCGCGGCCGAGGAGGAGGGCGAGCCGGCCGCGGCCGACCCGCTGCAGGCCTACGCGGTGGACCTCACCGCCCGGGCCCGCGCCGGCGGGATCGATCCATTGATCGGCCGCGAGGAGGAGATCAGCCGGATGGTGCAGGTCCTCTGCCGGCGCCGCAAGAACAACCCCCTGCTGGTGGGGGATCCCGGCGTCGGCAAGACCGCCCTCGCCGAAGGCCTCGCCCTCCGGATCGTGGAGGACCGGGTCCCGGAACCCCTCGCGGGCTCCGTCCTGTATGCCCTGGACATGGGCTCCCTGCTGGCGGGGACCCGCTACCGCGGCGACTTCGAGCAGCGGGTCAAGGCCGTGCTCGAAGCCCTGAAGAAGAAGGACAAGGCGCTGCTGTTCATCGATGAGATCCACACGCTCGTCGGCGCCGGCGCCACCGGCGGCGGCAGCATGGACGCCTCCAACCTGCTCAAGCCGGCGCTGCAGAACGGCGAACTGCGCTGCCTGGGGGCCACCACCTTCCAGGACGCCAAGCACAGCTTCGACAAGGACCGCGCCCTGTCCCGGAGGTTCCAGCGGGTGGAGGTCGGGGAGCCGAGCGCCGCCGAGGCCCTGGCCATCCTCCGCGGCCTGAAGTCGCGGTACGAGGCGCACCACGGGGTGGCCTTCACGGAGGAGGCCCTGGAGGCCGCCGTGCGGCTGTCGGACCGGCACCTGCGGGACCTGAAGCTTCCGGACAAGGCCCTGGACGTCCTCGACGAGGCCGGCGCCGCCCAGAAGCTGCTGCCCCGGCGGCGGCGGCGGAAGGCCCTCGGAACTGCGGAGATCGAGGCGGTGGTGGCGAAGATGGCCCGGGTGCCGGCCGAGACCGTGGGCCACGACGACCGCAAGGCGCTGGCCCGGCTGGAGCCCGCCCTCAAGGCGGTCGTCTTCGGCCAGGACGAGGCCATCGAGAAGGTCGCCGCCGCCATCAAGCTCTCTCGGTCCGGCCTCAGGGGACCGGACAAGCCGATCGGCAGCTTCCTGTTCGCCGGCCCCACCGGTGTCGGAAAGACCGAACTGGCCCGGCAGCTGGCGCGGATCCTGGGCGTCTCCTTCCACCGCTTCGACATGAGCGAATACATGGAGAAGCACGCGGTGAGCCGGCTGATCGGGGCCCCGCCCGGCTACGTCGGCTTCGAGGAGGCCGGCCTGCTCACCGACGCCGTCCGCAAGGATCCGCACGCGGTGCTGCTCCTGGACGAGATCGAGAAGGCCCACCCTGACCTCTTCGCCATCCTGCTGCAGGTGATGGACCACGCCTCGCTCACCGACAGCCACGGCCGCAGCGCGGACTTCCGCCACGTGGTACTGGTCCTCACCACCAACGCGGGCGCCCGTGACCTGAGCGTCCGCCAGGTGGGCTTCGCCGAGGCGGGCGCCGGAAGATCCGCGCGCGGCGCCCTCGAGAAGGCCTTCAGCCCGGAATTCCGCAACCGGCTGGACGCGATCCTGCAGTTCCGGCCGCTCGGGGAACCCGAGATCCTGCAGGTGGTCGACCGGAACCTGCGGGAGTTGCAGGAGCTGCTGGAACCCAAGGGGGTCCGCCTCGCGGTCGACGAGGCGGCGCGGAAATGGCTCGCCCGGAAGGGGTTCGACCCCGCCTTCGGGGCCCGGCCCCTGGCCCGGGTGATCGAGCAGCACCTGAAGCGGCCCCTGGCCGACGCCATCCTGTTCGGCCGCCTGGCCAAGGGGGGCCGGGTGAAGGCGGTCCTGGACGGCGAGGATCTCAGGCTGCTCTGAACCCGGGCGGTCCGGCACCAGCCAACTGGTCCATGGAGCAATGCAGAAAGTGGTCCTTGTCCGGGTTCCGGCCGGCCGCATCCTTGATCGCACGAGGTCCCCTTTCAACCCAGCCCCCGGCCGCCTCCGCCTCGGACCGTCCCGGGAGCCCTCTTCCACACAGGGAGGTGGAGATGAACCGAACCAGGATTTCCTGTCTGATCGCGGCCGCTGTGCTGTTCGCCCCGGTCACCGCCATGGCGCAGGGCAAGCAGTTCGCTCCGGCGGTCAGCGCCCAGTTGAAGATCCGTGAGCAGAGCGCCCCGGCCGCCATCAAGACGCGGCTCGAAACGATCCGCGCCGAGATCAAGGCCAAGAACCTCGGCTTCGAGGTGGCCTACACCGAGGCCATGGACATCCCGCTCGAGCAGCTGTGCGGCCTGAAGGTCCCCGCCGACGCCGCCGCCCGGGCCCAGGCGCAGATGGCCCTCTCGGCCAAGATGCTGAGCGACGACGCCGCCGAGGTGGCCGCGCACGCCAAGGCGACCCCGGGCTTCAAGGCCGGCGCCGCCCAGGGCCTGGCCACCGGGGGCGTGGGCGCCTCCGCCTTCAACTGGGTGACCCAGGGCAAGGTCACGCCGGTGCGCAACCAGGGCGGCTGCGGCAGCTGCTGGGTGTTCGGCACGATGGCGGCCTTCGAGAGCAGCTGGGCGATCCGCAACAACCAGATGATCGACACCTCCGAGCAGGACGTCCTGAGTTGCAGCAAGACCGTGGCCGGCAGCGGCAGCTGCGGCGGCGGCTGGATGGAGTGGGTGACCCAGTACCTGCTGGTCAAGGGTACCGGCACCGAGGCCAGCAAGCCCTACACCGCCAGCAATGGCACCTGCACCGCCATCGCCAAGCCGTACTTCGCCTCCGCCTGGGGCTTCGTGGCCGGCACCGGCCTGCCCAGCGTGGCCCAGCTGAAGGCCGCCCTGGTCCAGCACGGCGTGCTGTCGGTGGGCGTCAATGCCACCTCGGCCTTCCAGGCCTACTCGGGCGGCGTGTTCAACCAGAACGTGGCCGGCCTCAACCACTGCGTCGCCATCGTCGGCTGGGATGACAGCATGGGCGGCGGCGCCTGGCTGATCAAGAACTCCTGGGGCACCGGCTGGGGCCTCGGCGGCTACATGTGGATCAAGTACGGCGCCAACGGCATCGGCTCCCACGCCGTGTGGGTCGACGCCAAGGCCACCCCGCCGCCGCCGGCCGAGGACTGCATCGGCTTCAACCCGGCCAACCTGAAGGTCCAGCTGATCGGGTCGAACTACACGGTGGTGGACGGCAGCCACCTCATCGTCCACTTCGCCACCGCCGCCCAGGCGCAGAACGCGATCGACACCATCAAGAAGCACGGCTTCAAGCGGATCTGCTTCGTCGGCCGCCCCTTCAGCGCCGGCCACGGCATGACCTACTTCCTGCCCTGAGGCCATCGGGGCGGCTCGCCTCCGCCCTCCGCACCCCACCGCCCCGGCTCGCCGGGGCGGTGCCTTTCCGGTCCTGCCGGGCGGCTCAGCGCACCAGCGCCTGGTAGACCTGGGTGCGGAACGCTCCCATCCAGTCGTGGCCGCCGTAGGGATAGCGCTGGGCCATGAGCACCGCCGCCAGCCGCTCCTTCGGGTCGACCCAGAACACCGTCCCGTACAGCCCGGCCCAGCCGTACATTCCCGGGGTGCCCAGCTTGCGGGAGGCGCCCAGGTCCACCAGCACCGCCACGCCGAGGCCGAAGCCCTCGCCGGGTCCGGTGGCGGGCAGGTCCTGGGTGGCGCTGGCGGCGAGCAGGTCCACGGTCTTCGGCGCCAGGATGCGGACCCCGTCCAGTTCCCCGCGGTTCAGCAGCATCTGCAGGAAGCGGCCGTAGTCGGCGGCGGTCGAGACCAGCCCGGCGCCGCCCGAGCGGTACCGGGATTCCGGGCGCAGCGCCGATCCGGGCCCCAGGTTGACCAGGCCGAAGCGTTCCGGATCCCTCATGGGCCGGATCCCGCCGCCCTCGGCGCCGGTGGCGACCTCCGCGAGCCGCCCGGCCTTCCCGGCGGGCACGGCGAATCCGCTGTCGCGCATCTTCAGCGGCGCGAAGATCCTCTCCTCCAGGAAGGCCTCCAGGGCGAGGCCGGAGGCCACCTCCACCACCCGCCCCAGGACGTCGGTGCTGAGGCCATAGTGGAAGGCCTTGCCGGGATCGTGCACCAGGGGCGCCTGGGCCAGCCGCGCCACGTTCTCCGCCAGGTCGAAACCCGGCTCGAGCAGGCCGTCGCAGACGCCGAGCGTCCGGTAGGCCTCCTGCACCGGTCCCTTGCCGTTCCAGCTGTAGGAGATGCCGGCCCGGTGCGTGAGCAGATCGCGAACGGTGATCGCGCGGGTCGGCTTCTCCAGCCGGGCCGCCTCGCCGTCCTTCCCGGGGACCGACACCTGCACGTCCTTGAAGGCCGGGATGTACGTCGCCAGGGGGTCGTCCAGCCTCAACCGGCCCTCTTCGACCAGGATCAGCGCCGCCACGCTGGTGACCGGCTTGGTCATCGAGGCGATCCGGAAGAGCGCGTCGGTCCGCATCGGCCGGTTCGCCGCGACGTCCTGGTGGCCCAGGGCGCGGTGCAGCACCGGCCGGCCGCCGCGGAACACCCACAGGACCATCCCGGGCAGTTCCCTGCGGTCGACGAATCCCTGCATGACCCGGTGCAGCCGGTCGAGGCGGCCGGGGTCGAAGCCCTGGACCACGGCGGCCCGCCCGGGAGGCGCCTTGGCCGGCAGGGGCGCGAGGAGCGCCAGCGCGAGCAGGGCCGGGCGAGGGTCGGGCCGCTTCATGGTCTCCTCCTGGAATCCCGCGAGGTTCCATTCTCGGAGCCCGCGGGCCCCGGTCAAGGCGCCGGCGTGGCGAGGTAGAGGTCGACGCTGTACCAGTGGTGGGTGGCCGCCCAGGCGCGGCCGGCACGGCAGGCGAGGACGGTGGAGCCGATCAGGCCGCTCCGCTCGGCCGGCGTCAGTTCGGCGCAGGGGGTCATCCGGCCCGAGGCTAGGTCCAGCTGCAGCACGCGGCAGCGACCGGGCTCGATCGGCTGCACCAGCAGGGTCCCACCACCCCGCCAGCCGGCCAGGCGGTGGTCGGGGGTGATCATCGGCAGGGCGCGCGGTTCGGTTCCTTCCTCGATGAGGAAGGTGACGCCCTTGCGCGTGGCCACCATCCGCCGGCCGTCCGGGGCCACCAGGATCACCCGGAAACCGGGCGGGCCGAGCGGCTCCGGCCTGCCATCCGGGCGGTGGATCCAGTTGCGCGGTTCGCCCTGCCCCTCCCGCTCGGTGGTGCAGACCCGGCCGTCGGGGGCGAAGAACGCCGCCGTGATGCGGGCGCCCTGGGTCGCCGGCTCCACCCTGCGCGGTTCGCCCGAGCCGACCGGCTGCAGCAGCACCTGGCCCCCGGTGGGCTCGGTCCGCAGCAGCGCGGTCCGTCCATCGGGGGACAGCGCCAGGGCGTAATTCTGCGCCAGCAGCACCGGCGGCTCCCCGCGGGTGGACCGCAGGAAGCTGAAGGCCCCCGCGAAGTAGTCGACGCTCTGGCCGATCTCGTGGAACAGCACGCTGTCGCCCGACTCCGAGACCCCGGCCAGGCTCGAGGCGTCCATCCAGGTCAGGCTGGTGCGCAGGCCCTTCTCGTCGATGAATTCCGCGGTGCCGCGCTCCTCGGCCTCGCCCAGCAGCAGCCGCCCCTGGCCGTCGCGATCGAAGATCCGCTTGGTGCGGCCAGGGAAATGGAGGAAGGGCCGGATGCGGCCCTCCAGGTCCACGGCCTCGATCCAGTCCCCCGTGCGGGTCAGCAGGCGGCGGCCCGGACCGTCCCAGACCAGCCCGTGGAGCACCGGACGCTCCGGCACCAGCGTCCGGGCCGGAGACCCGGACCGGACCAGCCAGAGGCTCCCGCCGCCCCAGCTGATGTTGGGCGCGGTCCGGAAGGCCACGAGGTCCCCATCAGGTGCGACCCGCACCTGGGTGATCCAGTCCGGACCCCGGTGGCGCACGGTGCCCAGGGGGTATTCCAGGCGGCATTCGCCGGCCGCCTCGTCACGGAAGGCCACGGCGAGCCGCCGTCCATCGGGCGAGAAATCCGCCGCCGTCACGCCATCCGCCACCGGCCGCGGCGTCCCCACCCCGGGCCGCACCAGGTACAGCGCCCCCGGGCGCACCCCCTGGAAGCTGCGGCGGAGGGCGTCCTGGAGGGCGAGTTCCCCGGTGGGGGACACCGCGAGGAGGTGGGCGGAGGGAAGTCCGGGCACCTCCACGCCCTGGGCGCCTTCCCCCTGGGAGTAGACGCGGACCGGACCCCCGGCCCAGCTGGCGGAGTAGAACAGGGTCTTGCCGTCCGGCGCGAACCGCGCGCCGGTGAGGGTGCCCCGCTGGAAGGTCACGCGCTGGAAGCTGAAGCGTCCGGGCCCTTCGCGCAGCCGCATCGCCAGGCCGCCGGTCAGCACCAGGAGCGCCGCCAGCGCCGTCCCGAGGGCGGCCCAGCGCCACCGGGCGAGGGCGGCGCCCAGCCGCTGCAGCCGGAGGCGGGGCACCCGGACCTCCAGGCTGGAGGCGTCGTTCAGCGCCAGCGCCTCCAGGGCGAAGGCCAGGTCCTGGGCGCCCTGGAACCGCGCGTCCCGGTCCTTGGCCAGGCAGCGGTCGACGATGCGCGCCAGCCCGGCGGGAACCCCGAGGGCCGGATCCAGGTCCGGCGCCTCCTCCTTGAGGATGGCGTGCAGCGTCTCCACCTGGGAGGCCGCCTGGAAGGGCCGGCGGCCGGTGAGCATCTCCCAGAGGACCACGCCCAGGCTGAACAGGTCGCTGCGCGCATCCAGGTCCTCCCCGCGCACCTGCTCCGGGCTCATGTAGCCGGCCGTGCCCATCACCATGCCGGTCTCGGTGCTCCGGGCCGGGCCGGCCCAGACGCCGGTCGACCGTTCCGGATCGGCGGTCCCCCGGGCCGACTTGGCGAGGCCGAAGTCGAGGATCTTGACCCGGCCGTCCCGGCACAGGAACAGGTTCTCGGGCTTCAGGTCCCGGTGCAGGATGCCCTTGCCGTGGGCGGCCGCAAGCCCCTGCGCGACCTGCAGGGCGAGGTCCACCGCCCGCCGCGGCGGCAGCGGCCGTCCGCCGAGGCGCTGGCGGAGGGATTCGCCGTCGAGCAGTTCCATCACCAGGAAGGGGGCGCCGGCCTGCCCCTGGAAATCGTGGATGGTCAGGATGTTCGGGTGGTTGAGGGCGCTCAGGGCGCGGGCCTCCTGCTCGAACCGGCGGCGCTGGTCCGGGTCGGCCAGGAGGTGCGGCGGCAGCACCTTGACCGCCACCTCCCGGCCGAGCTTCGGATCGCGGGCCCGGTACACCTCGCCCATGCCCCCTGCCCCCAGCGGGGCCAGGACCTCGTACGGACCGATGCGGGCACCTGCGGAATAGCGCATGACTGGGCTGGCTGTTGAAGGTGCGGAAAGACTACCAGCGGGGCCGCGGATTGTCAGGCCGGGAGGCCGTCCTGGGCCGGTGCCGGTCTAGGTGGCGGGCCGGCCCGCCAGCCCGTCGCCCAGGGCCTCGAGGGCCCTGTAGTAGGGCTCGATGCTGGGCAGGTAGTGGCGCTCGCCCTTGGCGTGGGGGCCGATGCCGGTCTGGCCCCAGACCACGCCCTGGCCACGCGGCGCGAAGCGGGCGCTGGTGCCGGCGCCCTTGCGGCCGAGGCGGGGTTCCTCGCCGCTGCTGCCGCGGATGGCGGCGAGCAGGGCGACCAGGTAGGGATTGTCGGCGTCGCAGGCGATGCCCGGCTCCCAGGTGGTGGGCACGATCTCCAGGCCCCGCTCCTGGGCCAGCGCCTCCAGGTCGGCCTTGAGGCCGGACACGTTGTCCTGGGGGATGGGGCGGATCTCCACGCCGATGGCGCCGCGGTCCGGGGTCACGTTGAACACCCCCGGCGTGCCTGCGCTCACGTAGCTGATCTTGGCCTGGGAGGCCCAGCCGTCCGCCGACTTCAGGGTGAGGTGGCGGGCGAAGATCGCCTTCAGCGGCTCCTGGGCGCCCACCAGCCGCTCGATGAGGTCGCCGGAGGCGGCGCCGAAGCCCGAGTGGCCCTTGGCCCCGATGGCCACCAGCTCGAAGCGGAGCACCCCGCGGTTCTCGGTGCAGACCTCGCCGAGGCGTTCGGTGCCCTTCTCGCCGGTGCGCTCGCCGGCGATGAAGATGGCCGGCTCGTAGCCGTCCCACTCGGCCTTCAGCTGGGCCAGCACATGCGGCGTTCCGGTGGGCTCCTGCTCGCCGTTCTCCTCGTTCCCCACCAGCAGCAGGTTCACCGGCGGGTAGGGCGGGCCCTTGCGCAGGGTCTCCTTCATCCACACCAGGTAGGTGGCGACCACCGTCTTCATGTCGGCGGCCCCGCGGCCCCACAGGTAGTCGCCCTCGACCTTGGGCTCGAACTGGCTGTCGTCGGGATCCGGCTCCACGACGTCGAAGTGGCCCGCCAGCATCACCGGGGCCCGCTCCTGGCCGGGGAAGTGGGCCAGCACCGAGGGGTACTTGGCCCGGTCGAAGTAGCGCACCGGGATGCCGTGGTTGAGCAGCCAGTCGAAGATGAAGGTGCCGGCGCGGTGCACCTCGGGAATGCGTTCCTCCGGGCAGGCGGTGACCGAGGGGATCCGCACCAGCGCCTGGGACAGGGCGACGATCTCGGTGGGCCGGTCCGGGTAGGCGATCTCCACCTGGGCCCGCGGCCGGGGCCGGAACCGGATCGGCGCCTGCGGGTCGCTGTGCACGTCGTCCCGGGCGCGCTGCAGGAAGTCCAGCAGCTTGCCCTCCTCCTCGCTGCCGAGCTCGGCCATGTGCTCGACCACCCGTTCCACGTCCTTGGCGACCTGGGCCTGGCGCTCCTCCGCCAGGCGCGCGAGGGTTTCCGGCGGGACGATGTCGGAACCGTTCAGCTCCGCGCGCAGCCGCTCCCGCAGCCGCGCCGCGGTGCTGGGCGCCCCGGCGGCCATCTCCCGCAGGGGGACGAGGTCCTCCCAGAGGTCGAGCGCCTCGGCCAGCGGCCGCAGTTCCTCCAGGGCCCAGGCCAGGAAGGCGCGCATGCCGATGGGCTTCCCGCTGAAGGGATTCTCGATGGCGCCGTCGAGGCCGGCCCGCGCGGCGATCAGCTCGTTGCGGCGGGCCCGGGCGATGTCCTCGGCATCGTAGCGGAAGGCGCGGCAGAAGGCGTCGTCGCCGTAGAACCGCAGGAGCAGCAGGTGCTTGAAGGTGAGGTTGGCGACGTCGAGGGCCAGGTCGTTGCCGGGATCGTCGGTGCGGACCTCCACCCGGGCCATGGGCAGGTCGATGCGGGCGAACAGGTTCTGGCGCTCGATCTGGGCCGCCATGGCATCCACGTCCTGGATCTGGCCGGGGGCGCCCGAGCCCGCGGCGAAGAGACCCTTGGCGTAGATGTCGTGGAGCTGGTCGCTGGTGACCTGGATCAGCCGCTCCACCGGCTCGGCCTGGGAGCGGGCGCGGACCGGGATCCAGTTGTTGTTGCCGAAGCGCACGCCGCGGCGGACCAGGTCGTAGGACATCCGCAGGTAGTCGGCGTAGCTGCGGTTCAGGTCCGGCACGTCGAGGCTGTCGGGGTTGGGGAAGGTCAGGTTGCGCACCGATTCGAAGGGTGTGACCCGGACCACCGGCACGCCGTCCTCCACCTGCGCCTGCAGCGGCGTGGCGGCCGTGGTGGCGATGAACAGGGCCGCGAAGGCCCGCATCAGGCGGGTGCCGGTGACGTAGGCCTGGCTCTTGTAGTCGTCGAGGTGGGTGTCGCCGCGCTGGCCCGGGCTCAGGTGCATGAAGTCCCAGGCCAGCATCGGCTCGGGCAGGCTCAGGTTGCTGTGGGTGCCGGCGGTGGCCAGCTGGGTGCCGTACAGCTCCACGCAGCGTTCCAGGTAGCGGCGCTTGGCGAGGTGCCAGCCCTGGGGGATGCAGTCGGGGCCGATCTCCGGAAGCACCAGGAGGTTGCCGTGCCAGTGGTAGAGCGGCTCGCCGAAATCGCGGCCGATCCGGTGCAGGGCGTTGATCAGGGTGGCCTCGAGGAGGCGGCCTTCGTAGACCGCGCCCTTGGGGGCGTACCAGGGCCGGGTCACCCACTCGATCATCCAGTGGAACACCTCCAGCTGGTGGTAGGGCTCGGTCCACGGCGCCAGCACCTTGCCGCGCAGGTGGTCGACGAAGGACATGCGGTCCGGTCCCGTGCCCACCGTGAGCAGCGGCCGGAACTGCGGATCGAGGACGTTCCATTCCAGCTCGAGCCCGCACAGGCCGCCGCCCGGCTTCTGCTGCAGCGCCGCCTGGCGCGCCAGCCGGACCTTGTCGACGAATCCGTTGAGGTCGAACACGGGGAACTCCATTGAAAATGACCTTTTCAACGCAAAGGCGCAGAGGCGCAAAGAAAATCCTTTGGTAATCCCTTTGCGTCTTTGCGCCTTTGCGTTGAATTAATTTTCCAATGCCCTCAGGCCCTGCAGCAGCCGCGCGGCGGCGCCCTGGGTGCGGGCGACGGGCGTGGCGTAGGAGAAGCGGATCCAGTCGGCGCCGTAGGGGCTGAAGAAGGCGCCGGGGACGACGGCGATGCCATGCTCCTCGGCGAAGTACTGGCCGATCGGTTCGCTGTCGGGCCAGCCCCGGGCCTGCAGCCAGCGGCCGACGTTGAGGAAGGCGTAGTAGCCCTGGCCGAGGATGTGCTGGAAGCCCTGTTCCTTCAGCCAGCCGCGCAGCCAGGCGCGGCTCTCGTTGCAGGGCCCCACGATCGGCGCGGCGGCCTTGGCGAAGCCCTGTTCGTAGGCGGCCAGGGCCACCGCCAGGCTGAAGAACGAAGGCATCACCGAGTGCGAGGCCTGGGCCACGATCGACTTGACCACGTCGGCGTCGGCCATCAGGTGGCAGTTGCGGATGTTGGACCCGCCCAGGCTCTTGGTGATGCCGTCCAGCACCATCAAGCGCTTGCGTTCGGCGGGTTCGAAGGCGCGGAGCAGGGCGTTGAGGTCGAAGGGCTCGGCGTCGGAGACGTGGTGGTACATCCAGTCGAACAGGACGAAGGCCACGCCGGCTTCCAGCGCCGCCCTGGCCAGGGCGATCTGGCGGTCGAGCGGGGTGTTGAGGCCGGTGGGGTTGTCCGGGCTGGTGATCACCAGGCCCGCCACCTTGCGGCCGGAGCGGGCGGCCTTGGCCACGCACTCGCGGAGGGCGCCCTCGTTGTAGGCCCACCCTTCCTCGGGCCGACCCGGCGCCCACATCACGTTCGCACCCACGCCGTAGGGGCCCCAGTTGTAGCTGATCCAGGGCACCCGGCTGACCACCACCACGTCGCCCTGGCGGCCGTGGCCGAGGGTCTGCATGGCCTGGTAGGCCTTGACCAGACCGTCACGGCCACCCTGGACGCCAAGCACGTTGGCCGGGCCCCAGCCGAGGGCCGGGTCCAGCTGCCAGTACTGCTCCGCCACCGCCTTGCGGTAGGCCTCGGTGCCGAAGGGCATGTCGTAGGCGGTCCCGTGCTGCAACTGCAGTTCGAAGGCCCGCTCCAGAAGCGGCTTCGGCACGCCCGGCAGGGAGGCGCCGCCGTCGCCCTGGCTGGCGTCGAAGACCGGGCTGCCCGGGTTCTTCTCGGTGTAGACCTTCAGCGACTTGTTGATGAGGAACATCCGCGAGGGCGGGATCGGCTCGAGTTTCCCGAGGTGGTCCCCCACCGGGACCAGCTTGGCCTCGGGCACGGCGTAGGCCGGGACGTCGTTCGGGAGCAGGGCGGTCATGGACGCCTCCACGGATAAAAAAACCGCCCCGG
>JAYRFV010000037.1:0-31145 GCA_041908165.1 Holophagales bacterium
CCGGCGGGGGCGAGGGCCGCAACGCCTTCCAGCGTCCGAAGGACGAGGCGATCCAGCTGCTGCACGCCGTCATGGACATCTTCGCCAAGGCCTGACGGCTCGGGCTTGAGCGGCCAACGCATCGGCCCTCAGCCGTGGGCGCCCCCCTTGTCCTGCCTGATGCCGCCTCAATCGGCCTGGACCTGGAGCACGTCCGCGGCCCACTCGATCCACCGGTCCCGCGCCGGCGGGTCGGGTTGCCGGGTGCCGCCCAGGGCATCCCGGGTCGGGTCCGGGAGGGCCAGCAGGGGGATGCCCGGCAGGCCGAACATGCACGCACTGGTCATGAACCGCGCGGCCTCGCCCAGGCTGACGACGCGCAGCCGCCCCTGGGAGCGGCGGTCGCACTCCTGGATCAGCACCTGCAGCCGACGCTGGTTCCAGCCCTTGATGACCTGGTCGAAATCGGCGCTCTCGCCGCGACGGCGGTAGCCGATGTAGGTCATGGCCACGGCCGCAGTCCGCGGGGCGGCTTCCTCCCAGAACCCTCCCTGGCCCATGGCCGTCCCCAGGTCCTCGCGCGCCACGAGCCCAGCACGGCCGAGGGCCTGCCAGACCAGGGACCCGCCGTCCAGGTCGTCCTTCCAGAAGGGGGCCGCCTCGCCCATGGCCCGGTCATCTGCGAACCCTCCGATCAGCAGGACCAGGATCGTGCCCGAGGTGGGGAACAGGGTCGGGACCTGAAGCGGGGTGAACCGGCGCCGGTCCATCCCTTCGGGTGGGGCCGAGGAGGGGCGCTGGTGGCTCCGACGTTCCTCCGGCGGGGCGTGGGCGTGGATGATCCGGAGGCTGGAGCCCTCGGGCGTCGGCTGGATCTCGGTCCGCGCGGCCCCGAGCCGGGCCTGGATCTCCTCGCTGCTGAACTTGCCGGTGGTCCGCTCCGTTGGATCTTCCCGCAGTTCCGCGGGCAGCTTGAGCGGCTGGGTGTCGGCGGCGCTTTTCGGGGTGGGCTTGGCGTCCGGTTCGGAGGACATGGTGGGCTCGGAAGGGCCTGCCAGTATGGCGCAAGTCCGCCGCTCCAGGACACGCCGGAACCGAACGGGGCCGACCCGAACCACCCTTACCGCTGGTAGGCGTTGCGCAGGTGCGCGCCGCCGGGGATCCTCATGGGACTTCAGCGAGGCGACCCATGGCACTGACGGTGGACGGCATCTTCTCCCTCATGCCCGAACTGTTCGTGCCGGACAAGGCTGCCGGGGTCAACGCCTCGGTGTACTACCAGGTCACGGGCGAAGGCGGGGGCGACTACACCTGCCTCATCGCCGACGGGACCTTCACCTTGAAGCGGGAGCCGAAGGCCGACGCCACCTCGTCCGTCGTCATCGCCGCCGAGGACTGGATCGCGCTCAACGAAGGCAAGCTCGACCCGATGCAAGCCTTCATGACGGGAAAGCTGAAGGGCACCGGAGACCTTGGGCTGCTGCAGAAGTTTCCCCGGTACTTCCGCAAGCCCGAGGCGAAGAAGGCTCCCGGCAAGCCCCTGGACGCGCTTCTGAGGGCAAGGCTGCCGCTCCTCGCCAGCCCGATCCGGGTTGCGGCCGGTGCGGTTGCGGAGGGGGAGGGCCCGGAACTCAGCGGAGATGAGGACGCCATCACCGCCCTGGTCTGCGGCCTGCGGGATCCTGGTCCGGCCCTTCTCGGCGGGGGTATCCGGTTCACCGGGGACATGGCCCTGCTGCGGGAGGCCTGGACCACCTGGTCCCGCAGTCCGGAGATCGCCTTCCCGGCCACCCCAGGAGGGAAGGCGCTGGCGACCCTGGTGCAGCGCTACCGCGGCGGCAGCTCCGGAACGCTGGAGCTCAAGGTCGACGGCCAGCCCTACGTGCTCGCCTTCAGCAAGGACACCCTGTCGATCCGCCCTGGGGAAGCCGCCGGTGCGGACTCCCTGTCCATCGCGGATGCGGATTTCGCCGCCCTCAACCTCGGCAAGCTGAACCTGGTCGGAGCCCTGCTGGAGGGGCGCCTGGCGGTGAAGGGCGATTTCAGCCGGGTGGCGGCCCACACCGCCCACTTCGAAGCCGCCGTGAATCCGGCCGAGGCGCTCCTGGACAGCATGCCGGAGCGGTTCAACCCCGAAAAGGCCGGTGACCTCCAGGCTGCGGTAGGCTACCAGCTCGGGGACCTCGGCTACACGCTGCTGATCCGGGATGGCCGGGCCCTTGCCTACCCGCGGCTCATGGCCCCCTGCGACACCGTGCTGAAGGCATCGCCGGAGGACTTCGTGGCCCTGACCACGGGGGCCCTGAACGCCCAGGAGGCCTTCATGAGCGGCAGGATCTCCATCGAGGGCGACCCCCTGCTCATGCAGAAGGTTGCCAAGTGCTTCAGGCGGCCGGAGGCCTAGCCGCGGCCTAGTTCCGGATGCGGGCCTTCTCGTTGGTCTCCATGAGGCCCCACTTCCCGCCTGACCGTTCGAACAGCGCCTTGCGCTCGGTGGGCTGGTTCAGCCGCGCCTCCGGGTGCAGGAACTCGTACAGGGGCCACAGCCCCGACGGCTTGGTGTAGCGGACCAGGTAGGTCACGTTCACCGGGCCGTCCTTGCGCCGCGGATCGGCAGGCTCCATGCGGGTGGCCCCGACGAACTCCGCCATGGCGGCCGGCACCTCGATGTAGTCTGTGGCCGGTCGCACCGACTTGGGAGCCCTTGGGCTCACCTGGTAGGTGGAGCGGACCTTTCCGTCCTTCTCCTCGGTCTTGATGTCGATCCAGGGTTCCTTCGCCAGCAGTTCGTTGAGCTTGGTGGTCCGGGCATGCTTGTCGCTGCCCTTGTCCGCGGTGGCCGACCGGGGCACCTTCACGAAGACCACGGCCGGGTAGTCCGGCTTGAGCAGCTTCTCCGCCGTGGACTTCTCAAGCTTCGACGAGCCGCAGCCGGTCAGGACCGCCAGGACGCAGAGGGATGGGAGAAGGCGCATCGCGGACTCCAGGGTGCTGCTGGATGATCTCACAAGGCGGACTGCGGATGGCCTCCGGTGTCCTGGACCGGAGGGGGAGGGGAAAGCCCGGGCGGCCCGGGACGTGGCCGTAGCCAGGTCCACGATGTGACCGGGGGCACCTCCCGGGGGCCGGCGCCGGCCGGGGGCGGGGGTAGACTGGGCGCATCCACGAGGTCCGCCGTGAATCCAGCCTTCCTCGAACACCTTTCCGCCGAGACCGCCGCGCTCAAGGCCCAGGGCCTGTTCAAGACCGAGCGGGTCATCACCAGCCGCCAGGGCGCGTGGGTCGAGGCCAGTGGGCAGAAGGTGATCAATCTCTGCGCCAACAACTACCTGGGGCTGTCCGGCCGGGAGGAACTGGTGCGGGCGGCGGCCGAGGCCTTGCCCCGCCACGGCTTCGGGCTCAGCTCGGTCCGGTTCATCTGCGGCACCCAGGATGTCCACAAGGAACTCGAGCGGACCATCAGCGGGTTCCTCGGGATGGAGGACACCCAGCTCTACTCGAGCTGCTTCGACGCCAACGGCGCCGTGTTCGAGCCGCTCCTGGGCGAGGAGGATGCGATCATCTCCGATGCCTTGAACCACGCCTCGATCATCGACGGGATCCGGCTCTGCAAGGCCCAGCGCTTCCGCTACGCCAACAGCGACATGGCCGACCTGGAGGCGCAACTGCAGGCCGCCTCCGGCTGCCGCTTCAAGCTGGTGGTCACCGATGGCGTGTTCAGCATGGACGGCTACATCGCGAAGCTGCCGCACATCTGCGACCTGGCCGAGAAGCACGGGGCCATGGTCATGGTCGACGACAGCCACGCGGTCGGCTTCGTCGGCCCCAAGGGCCGCGGCACGCCCGAGCACCACGGGGTGATGGGCCGGGTCGACATCCTCACCGGGACCCTTGGCAAGGCCCTGGGCGGCGCCAGCGGCGGCTACATCAGCTCGCACGCCACCGTCATCGAGTGGCTGCGGCAGAAGGCCCGGCCGTACCTGTTCAGCAACACCCTGCCGCCGGTGATCGCGGCCACCAGCCTGGAGGTCTTCAGGATGCTGGCCGACGGCGACGACCTGCGCGGCCGGTTGAAGGCCAATGCAACGCATTTCCGCGCCGAGATGACCCGGCTGGGGTTCAAGCTCCTGCCCGGGGAGCACCCGATCATCCCGGTAATGCTGTACGAGGCCCCGCTGGCTCAGGAGTTCGCCGCCCGCCTGATGGGCGAGGGGGTGTACGTGATCGGCTTCTTCTTTCCGGTGGTGCCGAAGGGGCAGGCCCGGATCCGCACCCAGATGAGCGCCGCCCATTCCCGCGAGGACCTGGACCGCGCCATCGCCGCCTTCGCGAAGGTGGGGCGGGAGTTGGGCGTGATCAAATGAAAAAATTCACCGTCAAGGCGCCAAGACGCCAAGGCAAAGCAATTGAAACAACAAACGAATTTTCATTTTTCACTTCTTGGCGCCTTGGCGTCTTGGCGGTGGATCCAATCTTTCGGTGACCCATGAAAGCTCTGCTCAAATCCAAGCGCGAGGAAGGCATCTGGATGGGCGAGGTGCCGAAGCCCGTCATCGGCCCCAACGATGTGCTGATCAAGGTGCACAAGAGCGCCATCTGCGGCACCGACGTCCACATCTACAACTGGGACGCCTGGGCGCAGAAGACCATCCCGGTGCCGATGGTGGTGGGCCACGAGTACGTGGGCGTCATCGAGGCGGTGGGCGACGAGGTCGAAGGCTACTGGCCGGGCGACCGGGTCAGCGGGGAAGGGCACGTCACCTGCGGCCACTGCCGCAACTGCCGGGCCGGCAAGCGCCACCTCTGCATGAACACGGTGGGCGTCGGCGTGAACCGCACCGGGTCCTTCGCCGAGTACCTCAGCCTTCCGGCCTTCAACGTGTTCAAGGTGCCTGACCAGGTGCCCGACGAGGTGGCCGCCATCTTCGACCCCTACGGCAACGCCGCCCACACCGCGCTCAGCTTCGACATGGTCGGCGAGGACGTGCTGATCACCGGCGCCGGCCCCATCGGGATCATGGCGGTGGCCATCGCCCGGCACGTCGGGGCGCGCCACGTGGTCATCACCGACGTCAACGAGTACCGCCTGGACCTGGCCCGCCGGATGGGCGCCACCTTGGCGGTCAACCCCGCCCAGATGGACCTGCCGACGGTCATGAAGCAGCTCGGCATGACCGAGGGCTTCGACGTCGGCCTGGAGATGAGCGGCAACCGCAACGCCTTCGAATCCATGCTGGAGGCCATGCACCACGGCGGCCGGGTGGCCCTGCTCGGCATCCTGCCCGCGGACTGCGCCGTGGACTGGAGCCAGGTGATCTTCAAGGGCCTGATCCTGAAGGGGATCTACGGCCGTGAGATGTTCGAGACCTGGTACAAGATGGCGGCGATGATCCAGTCCGGTCTGGACATCACCCCGGTCATCACCCACCGCTTCCCCATCGACGAGTTCCAGAAGGGTTTCGACATCATGCGCAGCGGACAGTCCGGGAAGGTGATCCTGGACTGGGGTGTTTCCTAGGCGGCCCGCCGGGCGGTTTAGGGCGGTCTGCCGGATTCCCCGAAATGTGACCGGTGACCGCGCACGGAAAGCGCGCAGGCTGGAAAATGGAACCAGGTGATCCGGCCTTGCCGGAGTGTAAAAAAATATTTATCGACGGGCCAGATTGGCAATAATTTTTCACGCGCGGTGTGCGCAAAGGGGAAACCGATGGGCCGATACAAGATTGCGTGGCTGCCTGGGGACGGCGTGGGTGTCGAGGTCATGGAGGCGACCCGCATCTGCTTCGATGCCTTGAAGTTCGACGCCACCTACACGCACGGAGACATCGGCTGGGAGTTCTGGTGCAAGGAGGGCGAGTCCTTCCCGCAGCGCACCATCGACCTGCTCCACGCCAGCGATGCGGCCATGTTCGGCGCCATCACCTCGAAGCCGGTGAAGGACGCCGAACTCGAGCTGGTCCCCGAACTGCAGGGCAAGGGGCTGGTCTACCGCAGCCCGATCGTGCGCATGCGCCAGATGTTCGACCTCTACACCTGCCTCCGGCCGTGCAAGGCCTACCCGGGCAATCCGCTGAACTACCAGGAAGGGATCGACATGGTGGTGTTCCGTGAGAACACCGAGGACCTGTATGCCGGCGTCGAGTTCACGCCGGTCCCGGAGGAGGTCAAGGACGTCCTGAAGAAGCACAGCAAGCCCTTCGGGCACTTCGCCGGCCTGCCGGGCGACGACTTCGCGATCACCTGCAAGGTGAACACCCGGAAGGGCTGCGAGCGGATCATCCGCGCGGCCTTCGAGTACGCCAAGCAGCACGGCTATCCGAAGGTCACCGTCATCCACAAGGCCAACGTGGTGCGGGCCACCGAGGGCATGTTCCTCGAAACCGGCAAGCGGATCGCCAGGGAATACCCGGGCATCGCCATGGACGACGCCAACGTCGATGCCATCACCATGTGGATGCTCAAGAACCCCAAGAACTACGGGGTGATGGTGGCGACCAACCTGTTCGGCGACATCATCAGCGACCTGGCGGCCCAGATGGTCGGCGGCCTCGGCTTCGGCTGCAGCGGCAACATCGGCGAGAAGCTGGCGGTGTTCGAGCCCAGCCACGGCAGCGCACCCAAGTACGCGGGCCAGTACAAGGTGAACCCGATCGCGACCATCCTCGCCGGCAAGATGATGCTGGACTGGCTGGGCGAGCACGACATGGCCGTGCGCCTCGAGAAGGCCACCGCCGCGGTCATCGCCGAAGGCTTGGTCCGCACCTACGACATGGGGGGCGGCGCCACCACCCTCGAGATGGGCGAAGCGATCGCGAAGAAACTCTGAAATTCATCCGCAGATTACGCCGATGACGCAGATTGGAAACATGACCAGGATCTTGCATTTGAAATCTGCGCAATCTGCGTAATCTGCGGAAAATCGAGGTTTTCAAGATGACCCACATCCTGATCCATGAAGTCGGTCTCCGGGACGGGCTCCAGGTCGAGAGGCAGGTCGTCCCCACGGACCTCAAGCTGGCCTGGCTCGAGCGCCTGATCGAGGCCCGCCTGGACTTCATCCAGGTCGGGTCCTTCGTGCATCCGGACAAGGTTCCGCAGATGGCCGACACCGATGAATTGTTCCGCCGGATGGCCGGCCGCGCCTCCGGTACGGTCCTGAGCGGCCTGGTGCTCAACGAGAGGGGCCTCGAACGCGGCCTGGCCTGCGGCGTCGAGATGTTCTGCCTCGGCGTGTCGGCCTCGGAGACCCACAGCCGGAAGAACACCGGGATGGGTACGGACGAGGCCACCCGGCGGATCATCGCCACCGCCCGGGAGGCGCGGACCGCCGGCAGGCGGGTGCAGGTCAGCGTCCAGAGCGCCTTCGGCTGCGGGTTCGAAGGGGCGGTCGACCCCGAGCGGGTGATGCACATCGTCGCCTGCTACCTGGAGGAGGGCCTGCACGCCATCAGCCTCGCGGACACTGCCGGCCACGCCCATCCTGCCCAGGTCAGGACCCTGGTCGAACGGATCCTGCACATGGAGCCCACCGCCGAGGTCACGGCCCACATCCACAACACCTACGGCCTGGGCATGGCGAACATCTACGCGGCGATCGACGCCGGCGCCCGCTGCATCGAGACCGCCTTCGGCGGCCTGGGCGGCTGCCCGTTCACCAAGGTGGCCGCGGGCAACGTCGCCACCGAGGACCTGGTCCACGGCCTGCAGCGGACCGGGCAGTGCGAACGCATCGACCTCCAGGCACTCATCGCCGTGGCCCGCGAGGTGACTGGCCATCTCGGCCGCGAACTCCCCGGCTGCGTCCACAAGACCGGCCCGATCGTCCCCAAGGGGCAGCCATGACCCGCAAGATCCTGGAGGGCATCAAGGTCCTCGACCTGACCAACGTCCTTTCCGGCCCCTTCGCCACCCTCCACCTGGCCCTGCTGGGGGCGGACGTGGTCAAGGTCGAGAACCCCAAGGACGGCGACCTCGCCCGCAAGCTCGGAATCGTCCCGGACCTGAACCGGAAGCTGATGGGCACCAGCTTCCTGGCTCAGAACTGCAACAAGCGCTCGATCACCCTGAACACCAAGTCGCCCGAAGGGAAGGACCTGTTCAAGCGCCTGGCCAAGGATGCCGACGTGGTGGTGGAAAACTTCCGCCCTGGCGTCATGGACCGGCTCGGGATCGGCTACAGCGTCCTGAAGGAACTCAATCCGAAGCTGGTCTACTGCGCCATCTCCGGCTTCGGCCAGACCGGCCCCGACGCCTTCAAGCCCGCCTACGACCAGATCATCCAGGGGCTCAGCGGCGAGATGGCCATCAACGGCGACGAGCGGCTCAGCCCGCTGCGGGCGGGATTCCCGGTCTGCGACACGGTGGGCGGCCTGAACGCCGCCTTCGCCGTCATGGCCGCCCTGTTCCACCGGGAACGCAGCGGCGAGGGCCAGTTCATCGATGTCGCCCTGCTGGACAGCATCATGCCTCTGATGGGCTGGGTGGCCGCCAACCTGCTCATCGGGAACAGCCAGCCGGTGGTCATGGGCAACGACAACTTCACCGCCGCCCCCAGTGGCACCTTCCGCACGGCCGACGGCTTCATCAACATCGCGGCCAACAAGCAGGAGCAGTGGGAGGCGGTCTGCGACGTGCTGGAGGTCGGCGAACTGAAGACCGACCCGCGCTTCCAGGAACGAGACACCCGCAAGCGCAACCGCAAGGAACTGACGCCGCTGCTGGAGGCCCGTCTTGCCGAGCAGCCCACCGCCTACTGGGTAGAAGCGCTCAATGCCCGGGACGTCCCGAGCGGGGAGATCCTCGGCCTGGAGGCGGCCCTGCGCCAGCCCCAGATCCAGCACCGCGGGGTCCTGCAGAAGACCCATGCGGAGGGCGTCGGCGCGTTCGAGGTGTTCGCCCTGACCGCCCTGTTCGAGAAAACCCCGGGCAACGTCGAGGCGCCGCCCCCGGCCCTGGGCCAGCACAACGCCGAAGTGTACGCGGGCCTGGGGCTCGACGAAGCCGAGTTGGAAGCGCTGAAATCGAAGGGCGTGATTTGAAACCGGAAACGACGCGATTTCCGCTGATGGGGTTTCCCCGCTTCGCGTACATTGGCGGAATTCGCGGTTTCGCCTTGGAGGCCATATGGGCATGACGGTGGTGGAGAAGATCCTGGCGCGGGCGGCGGGGGTGCCTGCGGTGAAGGCGGGCGAGGTGGTCGAGCCGAGGGTCGACCTGGCCATGTCCCACGAGAACGCGGCGCTGGTGATGAACCAGTTCCACGAGATCTATGCCGGCACCGGGCTGGAGGCCCGGCCCTGGGATCCCTCCCGGATCGCCATCATCCTCGACCACCGGGTGCCTGCGGAGAGCCCGAAGACCGCCACCAACCAGAAGCGGATCCGCGAATTCGTCGCCAAGCACGGCATCGCCAAGTTCCACGACGTCCGCGGCGATGTCGGCGGCATCTGCCACCAGATCCTGCCGGAGTACGGCTACGTGCGCCCGGGCTACGTGGTCGTCGGCACCGACTCGCACACCACCAGCCACGGCGCCGTGGGCTGCTTCTCCTTCGGCATCGGCGCCACCGAGATGGCCTCCGGCTGGACCCTGGGCGTGGCCGTGAACATCGAGGTGCCGGCCACGATCAAGGTGGTGGTGAACGGCGCCTTCCAGCCGAACGTCGGGCCCAAGGACCTGATCCTGCACCTGATCGGCCGGCTCACCGCCCAGGGCGGCAACTTCAAGGTGCTCGAGTTCCACGGCGAGACCATCCGCGCGATGAGCACCAGCGGCCGCCTGGCGGTGTGCAACATGAGCGTCGAGGCCGGGGCGACCTGCGGAATCGTGCCCGCGGACGCGGAGACGGTGCGCTTCCTCCGCGACGAATCCGGGGTCCAGGAACCGCTCGACCTGGTCCAGCCGGACCCCGACGCCCATTACATCCAGACCCTCGAGATCGACGTCTCCACCCTCGCCCCGCAGATCGCCTGCCCGCACATGGTGGACAACGTGAAGCCCGTCCACGAGGTGGAGGGAACCCCGATCCAGCAGGTGGTGATCGGCAGCTGCACCAATGGCCGCCTGGATGACCTGGCGGCGGCGGCCGGCGTCGTGCGGGGCAAGAAGGTGGCCCAGGGCACCCGCATGCTGGTGTTCCCCGCCTCCGGGCGGGTCTGGCAGAAGGCGCTCGACCTCGGCTACATCCACGACTTCATGCGCGCAGGGGCGGTGGTCATGAACGCCGGTTGCGGACCCTGCCTGGGGGTCCATGAGGGCGCCCTGGGCGACAACGAGACCGCGCTCAGCACCACCAACCGGAACTTCAAGGGCCGCATGGGCAACCCCAAGTCCGAGGTCTACCTCTGCAGCCCCATCGTCGCCGCCGCCAGCGCCATCGCCGGCGTCATCACCGATCCGAGAAAATAATGAAACTGATCCACCGCCAAGACGCCAAGACGCCAAGGGGAAAAGCAATTTTGCTTTTCCTGGCGTACTTGGCGCCTTGGCGGTGAAAAGGAGTCTTTCCATGTCCAAGGTCATCCTCAAGCTCGGCAACGACATCAGCACGGACGACATCTACCCCGGCCGCTACATGGCGACGGTGCTGCCCTCTGAGACCCCGCAGTTCTGCTTCGCCGACCGCACCGACCTGAACGCGGCCCTGAAGGCCGGGACCTATCCGGCCGGCAGCGTGATCGTCGCCGACGAGAACTTCGGCTGCGGTTCAAGCCGCGAGCAGGCGGTGAGCACCCTGAAAGGTCACGGGCTGGTGATCGTCGCCCGCAGCATCTCGCGGATCTTCCTGCAGAACAGCATCAACCTCGGCCTCCAGGTGGTCATGTGTCCCGGTCTCGCGGCCGAGGAGGGGCACGACCTCGAGATCACCGGGACCGAGGTGCTGAACCGCACCACCGGGGGCTGCTACGAACAGGTGCCGCTGCCGCCCGCGCGGAAGGCGATCATGGAGGCCGGGGGGCTCATCGCCTACACCCGCGCCAGGCTGGTGGCGGCTCGAACCTGACGGAGCCGACATTCAGGCCTGAGCCGCCAGGGCCAGGCCACGGAAGGCCCGGCAGAAGGCCAGGGACTCGGTGATCCGTTCCGGAGGAATCGGATTGGCCGGGTCCTCGGCGTCCAGGAACCGGGTTGTCAACGTGCGGATCGCCTCGCGATGCTCCTCCCAGGCCGGCTCGAGGTCCACGCAGAGGTACAGCAGCACCATGAGGTAGGGGGTCTCGGGGAAAGGGATGCCGGCTTCGGCGAGGCGGGCCCGCAGCAGGGCCTGCACGCAGGCGTGGGCGTGGTGGATGACCGCCTGCGGGTTGGGAACAAGGTCCTCGGCTACCGCCGACTCACGAAGGGCCGTGGCGAAGTGGGCCTCGGCCCGGTCGGTCCAGCACCTGCTGCTCGGTGTCATGCCCACCCCTGGGGGAATCCCCGATTGTCCCGCAGGGGGGCTGCGGCTCCAAGTCCGGCTTAGGCCTTCCAGGCCTCGGTGCCCACCGCCGCCCGGGCGCACAGGTCCAGGTCGAGGAGGTGGGTGGCCTTCACGTTCTTCATGGCCTTCAGCATCGAGTGCTTCAGGTCCGGGATCCCCAGGTTGAGGTGGGCGACCAGGTCCTTCACCTGCTTGCGCCGGGATTCCAGGCTGGAGCAGCCACAGAGCGGGCAGCCGCAGGGGACGATCGGGTAGCCCTTGAGCCAGGCGAAGCGCCGCAGGTCGGCCTCCTCGCAGCTCCCGAGGGGGCGGATCACCGTGTTGGCCCCGTCGTCACTGAGCAACCGGAGCGGCATGGTGCTGAGCCGGCCCTCGAAGAAGAGGTTGATGAGCAGGGTCTCGATGAGGTCGTCCAAGTGATGGCCCAGCGCGATCTTGGTGAAGCCGTTCGCCTTGGCGTGGCTGTACAGGACCCCCCTCCGCAGCCGCGAGCAGATGATGCACGGCAGTTCGTCGGGCTTGGTGCGCACCATCCGGTCGATGGGAGCGGCCAGGACCCGGTGGGGGATGCCGCGGCGCTCGCATTCATCGGCAATGCGGTCCGGGTCGAATTTCGGGAACTCGGGATCGATGGTCACGGCGTGGATCTCGAAGCCGATCGGCGCCCGGCGCCGGAGCGATGCCAGCAGGTCGAGCAGGGCCCAGGAATCCTTGCCCCCGCTCAGCCCGACCAGGATCCGGTCGCCGTCCTCCAGCATCCGGTACTGGTGCATCAGCACGCCGACCCGCCGCCGCAGGCGCTGCTCGAGCTTGGGCAGGCCGGCCCGGTCGGCCTCGGACGGCGCCTCCGCCAGCGCCGGAAGCGCGCAGGGATTGCTCACGGGCTAGCCCAGGACGCCGCAGGGACGGCGCTCGCCGCTGGCCATGCGCTGCTGCACGTCTGCGACGTATTCCGGGCAGGTGCAGTGCGGGCAGCTGTTGCTCTCGCTTTCGCTGCAGAGGTCGGCAATGGTGACGGTGTCCATGAAGGTGGTGAGGTGCGCCTGCAACTGCTTCCAGAGCAGCCGTGCCATCACCTGGTCCGCCATCAGGGCCAAGCCGGCCTTCTCCGCGTCCCCGCGCGCGCCGGCGTAGAAGGTCCCATCCGTGAGCCGGAGCACCTCGCCCACGGTGATCCGGTTGCAGGGCCGGGTCAGGATGTACCCTCCCTTCGGCCCCCGGACGCTGGTCACGACGCCTGATTTCTTCAGCTTGTTGAAGATCTGCTCCAGGAAGGGCAGGGAGAGCTGCTGCCGCTGGGCAATGGCGTGCAGGGGCACCGGCTGGCCGTGGCTGTGGTGGGCCAGGTCGAACAGGGCCTGCATCGAGTACCTACCTCGTGCCGAGATCTTCACGTTCCTCCTGGGAGCGCCTGCGCACTCCCACAGTAGGGTAGTTGATCATTTTGGTCAATTAACCGGGCTTGGCCGGCTACCACGCCAGCAGGTAGTCGCAGGCCTCGGCGCCGTGCTTCCGGCAGGCGCCGTCCTCCCCGTGGGGGATTTCGAGCAGGGCCGAGTCCGGAGGGATGTGGCGGCGCGCCAGGCCGAGCAGGATCCCCTGGTCGAACTCGCAGGGAAAGGGGTTGCGGCAGCGCATCCGGCCCGATCGGGGCGAAAGGGGCGTGTAGCCGTAGCTGCCGATCTCGCCGCCGCGGTGGTTCAAGTGGTAGGCCACGTCGATGGACGCCAGGGCCTCGTGGATGTCGCCGATCCCTCCGGGCCAGCGCGCGGTCAGCGGGATCATCTTCCCGATCTGCAGCAGGTTGGCCGGTCCCAGCCGCTCGGCGATGTCGCGAAAGGCGTCCAGCCAGGCCTGCTGCGGGTACCACTGGCCGGGCACGGGATTCGGGATGCCGTGCTCGAGGAGGATCTCCACAGCCAGGGCCTTGAACCGGCCCATGCCCTGCACCACGGCAAGGACTGCCTCGCCGTCCACCTCCACCCCAGCCTCGAACGCTCGGTACAGGGCCATCCAATGTCCCAGGAAACACCCGCTTCATCGGGCCAGGGGACCACCCCCTCAAGGAATGGACCGGACTCAGAGCCGCTCGATGCGGACCTCGACCCGGGGCGCCTTGCCCTTGGGCTTCTCCTCGGCCTCGCGTTCCTTGCGCGGTGGCGGCGGAGCAGGACGGGGTTGCGGCGCGGCGGCGCGCGCGGGTTCGGGCTCCGGGCGGGGCTTGCCGCCCCAGGCGACGCCCACCTGCTTGATCCGGTCCACCAGCCGCTGCGGTTCCAGCACCTGGATGCCATCGCCGAACTGCATGCACCAGCGGGAGATGGCGCGGAGGTCGGTGGCGGTGAAGGTGACCTGGGCCTTGCCGTCCTCGACGTCTTCCAGCTGGAAGGACGGGAAGGGCGGGGGCGCCTGCTTGACCGCGAAGATCCACTGCTTCATCAGCACCGCCTTCACCTGGATCGGCTCTCCGCCGAGCCAGCCGCCGATCTGGTTGGGGGGCGTGCCTTCCTTGAACGGCCCCTGCGCCGCCCTGCCCAGGCCTTCGACGAGGTTGACCTCCTGCAGCTGGTCCAGGCGGTGGTGGCGCTCCGCGTTGTAGCGGCGGTCCCAGCCCCAGGCGTACCAGCTCTGGCTCAGCGCATCGAAGCACAGCATCCGCGGTTCGAAGGTCCGCGGCGGATTGGTCTCGCCCTGGAGGAAGATGAATTCCAGGGCACAACCCTTGCGGATCGCCTCCAGCACCTGCAGGGCGCGGGGGTCCAGGCCTTCGGCCGCCAGGATGGGAGCTGCAGCCGGAACCGCAGCAGCGGTTTCAGGCTGTTCGGGCGCCGGGACCTCCTTGGGCTTGCGAGCAGGCCTGGGGCGCTTGGCCGGTTCCGGGGTCGCGACCAGGGCGTCGGTGGCGGGTACGGGCTCGGGAGGGGCCGCCTTCGCCCGCTTCGGCGCGGCCTTCGGCTTGGCCGCCGGTTCCTTCGGCTTTGCCACGGGTTCCTTCAGCTTGGCCGCCGGTTCCTTCGCCTTGGCCGGCTTGGCGGGTTCCTGCTTGGGCGTGGCCTTTGCAGCGGGCTTGCGAGTGGGCATGCGGGCTCTCCAGCTTTCATCATCGCCGCCACGGCGCCTTCCGTCCACGCTTCAGGTCGACGGCCCGAGCAGCCTTTCGAGGGAGTGGCGGACGTCCTCGATCCGGGCTCCGGCCTCCAGGATCACGAGCAGGGTGTCCTCGCCCGCCACCGTGCCTGCGATGCCGGGCACCTCGTTGCGGTCGATGCGGATCGCCAGGGCCATCCCGAACCCCGGGCCGGTGCGCAGCAGCACCAGGTTGGGCGGCGAGGCGATGAAGTGGTACGGAGGGTGCGGGTGGTTCTCGGGCACGACCCGGCGGTAGGCGCCGTTCCGCTTCTGCACGGAGAGCCTCGACAGCCGCCTCGAAATGGCGCCCTGGCTGGTCCGGTAGCCCTGCTCGGCGAGGGCCTGGATGAGGGTGGCCTGGTCCGCCACCTCCTGGCGCTCGATCAGCATCAGGATCGCCTGGTCGAGCGTGGGACGGGGCTCGTTCATCCCCCTATCCTCGCCGCGCCCGGCCCGGGGTCAAGCGGGCCCCTCCGAACGGGGGTGGAGGCGGTCGTAGAGGGCGCGAAGGCGGGCCTGGTGGACGTGGGTGTAGATCTGGGTCGTCGAGATGTCGGCGTGGCCGAGCATCGCCTGCACCGCCCGCAGGTCTGCGCCGTGGTCGAGCAGGTGGGTGGCGAAGGCGTGGCGGAGCACGTGGGGGCTCACCCGTTCCCGGGGCAGGCCGGCCTTGCCGGCGTAGGCCTTGATCAGGCGCCAGAACTGCTGGCGGCTCAGCGGCTCGCCCCGCCGGCCGATGAACAGGGCGCTGCCTGCAGGCTGGAGCGATGGTCGCAGGACCAGCCAGGCCCGCAGCCAGTGCTCCGCACCCTCGCCGAAGGGGATGAGCCGCTCCTTGCCGCCTTTGCCGAGGACCTTCAGGAACCCTTCATCGAGGAACACCGAGAGGGCGGAAAGCCCGGCCAGTTCGGACACCCGCAGCCCGCTGGCATAGAGCAGTTCCAGCCAGGCCCGGTCGCGGACCCCCAGGACCTGGGCCGTGTCGGGGGCACCGAGCAGGGCCTCGACCTGGGGTTCCGCCAAGGAGCGGGGCAGCCTCCGGGGCGGGCGTGGCGAACGCACCACCGCCTCCGGTCCTGGTCCCCCGCCCTCAAGGCGCATGAAGAGCAGCAGCTGGCGGAGGGCGGAGGTCATGCGGGCCAGGCTTCGCGGGGAGCGGCCGAGCCCCTGTTCCCGGACCAGGAAGCGGCTCAGGGCCTCCCGTTCCAGGGCGGCCGGCGCCAGCCCCTGGCCACCGGCCCACTCGGCGAGGAAACGCAGGTCGGACAGGTACCCGTTCACGGTGTGCGGGGACAGCCGCCGTTCGGTGGCGAGGTGGGTCTCGAACTCCCTCAGGGTCGCCTTCCAACCCAAGTCGTCGCCTGGTTTTGCGTCGGTTCCCATCGGCCATCCCGGGGCACCCGGGCAGTCTATCCGCTTGGCAGCCTCCAGAACCCTGTGATAGCCTCGCAAGGTTCCAAGGAGAAGCCCATGGCGGAAGTCCGTAAGAAGGTCATCGCGATCATCGCCGAGCAGCTGGCGAAGCCGGAGGATTCCATCACGGAGTCCAGCCATTTCGTGGATGACCTGGGCGCCGACAGCCTCGACACCGTCGAGATCATCATGGCGATCGAAGAGGCGTTCAACATCGAGATCCCGGAGAGCGAGCAGGAGAAGATCCGGACCGTCGGCGACGCCATCGGCTACATCGAGAAGAACGTCAAGGCCTGAGGCTGGCCTGCAGAATCCCCGCGCCGCAGAGCTGACCGGCCCTGCGGCGCTTGCCCTTTGGCCGAAACC
Organism: Holophagales bacterium; assembly: GCA_041908165.1. GTDB lineage: Bacteria > Acidobacteriota > Holophagae > Holophagales > Holophagaceae > JACQZU01. The sequence goes on from JAYRFV010000037.1 coordinate 16,307, forward strand.
CACGTCCAGGCACGCCGTGCCGCCCGCCCGTCCCCGACCGAGGTGATCCATGAGCTCCCACCCCCGCCGCCGAGTGGCCATCACCGGAATGGGAACGATCAACCCCTGCGGAAATTCCGTCGCCGAGACCTGGGAGAACCTCCTGGCCGGGCGCAGCGGCATCGGGCTGATCGACCGCTTCGACACCGCCGATTTCGCCTGCAAGATCGCGGGGCAGGTCAAGGGGTTCAATCCCGACGACTACGTGGACCGCAAGGAACAGAAGAAGATGGACGTCTTCATCCAGTACGCGATCGCCGCGGCGCGCCAGGCGATGCGTGACGGTGGGCTGGAGGAGCACGCCTTCACCAAGGAGGAGCGCGAGGCCTTCGGCGTGTACATCGGCTCCGGCATCGGCGGACTCAAGACCATCTGGGACGAGGCCAGCAACTATCGCGGCCCCCGCCGCACCAGCCCGTTCTTCATCCCGGCGCTGATCGTCAACCTGGCCAGCGGCTGGGTGAGCATCCTCTACGGCCTGCAGGGCCCCAACAGCGCCGTCGCCACGGCCTGCGCCACCGGCACCCACGCCATTGGCGACTCGGCACGGCTGATCATGCACGGCTACGCGGACCGCATGCTGGCCGGCGGCTCGGACTCGGTCATCAACCAGCTCGGGGTCGGCGGCTTTGCCGCGATGCGTGCCCTCAGCACCCGCAACGACGAGCCCACCCGGGCTTCGCGTCCCTTCGACCGGGGCCGGGACGGCTTCGTCATGGCCGAGGGGGCCGGGGTGGTCCTGCTCGAGGAATACGAACTGGCCAAGGCCCGCGGCGCCCGGATCTACGCCGAGATCGCCGGCTACGGGATGAGCGGCGATGCCCACCACATCACCAGCCCCTCGGAGGACGGGGACGGCCCGCGCCGGGTCATGCAGGCGGCCATCAAGGACGGCGGCATCGCCCCCGAGCAGGTGGGCTACGTCAATGCGCACGGTACCTCGACGCCGGCCGGGGACCGGCTGGAGTGCATGGCGATCCGCAAGGTCTTCGGCGACCACTGCAAGGACCTCAAGGTGAGTTCCACGAAATCCATGCATGGCCACCTGCTGGGTGCGGCAGGCGCGGTCGAGACCATCGTCGGGGCCATGGCCGTGAGCACCGGCCAGATCCCGCCGACCCTCAACGTGGACGACCAGGATCCGGAATGCGACCTGGACGTCACCGCCAACCGGGCGGGACGCTTCGACGCCGAATACATGCTGAACAACAACTTCGGCTTCGGCGGCACCAACGGCTGCCTGCTCCTGCGCCGGGCCTGACCCCACCGAGCTCCGCTGGTGCGACACTGGGGCCATGCCTCGACCGATCCCGTTCAAGCTCCGGGCCCCCTATGAACCCGCCGGGGACCAGCCCCAGGCGATCCAGCAGCTGGTCGATGGACTGGCCGCCGGCGAGCGCTGCCAGACGCTCCTGGGCGTCACCGGCTCCGGCAAGACCTTCACGATGGCCAGCACCATCGCCCGCGCAGGCCGGCCCGCCCTGATTTTCGCGCCGAACAAGACGCTCGCGGCGCAGCTCTACAGCGAGTTCAAGCAGTTCTTCCCCGATAACGCGGTGGAGTACTTCGTCAGCTACTACGACTACTACCAGCCCGAGGCCTACGTCCCCGAGCGCGACCTGTTCATCGAGAAGGACAGCAAGATCAACGAGGAGCTGGAGAAGCTCCGGCTCTCGGCCACCCGCTGCCTGCTGGAGCGCCGCGACACCATCGTCGTCGCCAGCGTGAGCTGCATCTACGGGCTGGGCGACCCGAGCAGCTACCTGAACCTGTCGGTGAACCTGGCCACGGGCCAGACCTTGGACCGGGCCATGCTGCTGCGCGACCTGGTGGCGATCCAGTACACCCGCAACAACGTCGCCTTCGAGCCGGGCCAGTTCCGCGCCCGCGGCGACGTGATCGAGGTGAACTCGGCCTACGAGGATGCCGCCTACCGCATCGAGCTGTGGGGCGACGAGGTCGAGCGCCTGTCCAAGGTGGACCCGCTGCGCGGCACGGTGCTCGAGAAGGTCGACGCGCTCACCATCTGGCCGAAGACCCACTACGTGACGCCGGAGGACAAGCTCAAGGTCGCCATCCGCGAGATCAAGGCGGAGCTCGAGGCGCGCGAGGAGGAACTGCGCCAGGGCGGGCGCATCGTCGAACTTCAGCGGCTGCACCAGCGCACCATCTACGACGTGGAGATGCTGAAGGAGATGGGGGTCTGCTCCGGCATCGAGAACTACAGCCGCTTCCTGGACGGCCGCCGCCCCGGCGAGCCTCCGCACACCCTGCTGGACTACTTCCCGGAGGACTTCATCCTGTTCGTCGACGAGAGCCACGTGGCCACCGGCCAGCTGCACGGGATGTACAACGGCGACCGCAGCCGCAAGACCACCCTGGTGGACTACGGCTTCCGCCTGCCCAGCGCCCTGGACAACCGGCCGCTTAAGTTCGAGGAGTTCGAACAGCGGATCAACCAGGTGGTGTTCGTCAGCGCCACCCCCGGCGACTACGAGCTGGCCCAGTCCGGCGGCGTCGTGGTGGAGCAGGTGGTCCGGCCGACCGGGCTGGTGGACCCGCAGGTGGAGGTGCGTCCGGTGGCCAGCCAGGTCGACGACCTGCTGGAGGAGATCCGCAGGGTGGTCGGCCGGGACGAGCGGGTGCTGGTCACGGTCCTCACCAAGAAGCTGGCGGAGCAGCTCACCAGCTACTACCGGGAGGTCGGGGTCAGGGCCGAGTACCTGCACAGCGAGATCGACACCCTGGAACGGGTCGAGCTGCTCAAGGACCTGCGCCGCGGGGTGTTCGACGTGCTGATCGGCATCAACCTGCTGCGGGAGGGGCTGGACCTCCCCGAGGTGGCGCTGGTGGCGATCCTGGACGCCGACAAGGAGGGCTTCCTGCGCAACACCCGCAGCCTCGTCCAGACCATCGGCCGGGCGGCCCGGAACGTGAACGGACGGGTGATCCTGTACGCCGACACCGTGACCGGCTCCATGCGCCAGGCCATCGACGAGACCGACCGCCGGCGGGCCAAGCAGATCGCCCACAACCAGGCCCACGGGATCACCCCGGAGACCATCCGCAAGAACATCGACGACGTCATGGGCGAGGCCCTGGCCCGGGAATTCATCAACGTGCCCAAGGAGGAGAGGGCGGCCGAGGATCCGCTTCTCTACCTGGACGACCGCGGCTTCGAGCGCGGCATCGCCAAGCTCGAGGCGCAGATGCAGGCCCACGCGGGGCGGATGGAGTTCGAGGAGGCCGCCCGGCTGCGCGACCACGTCCTCAAGCTGAGGAGGGAGCGGCTCACCGACGTCTTCGGCGTGCTCCCGGCCGCCGGTCCGGTGGAGGGTCCGCGCCCTTAGGAGGCCAGTTCAGAATGAGGCGTGTCCGCGCGCGAAACGCCGGGCCGGCGAGACGAGGAAGCCGGGGTTCCAGCGATGCAGGACATCGCGGACCGGGGCTGACGCAGGATCGCGCCGCCCCGCGCCCATCGGGTTGGGGCCATTGGCCCCTTTCCGGGCACGGCCCGCCCCCGGCGGGTCGACGCGGGACGCGCTCCTGGAAACCCTGTCCTGGAGGTTCACCATGTCCACCCTCCTGCTCTCCTGCCTGACCCTGCTGCTCCGCGCCGAGTCGTCCTGGCCTGACCTCCGGGGGCCCTACCTCGGGCAGGCGCCTCCGGGTGCAGCGCCGGTGCTGTTCGCCCCTGGGCTCGTGACCACCGGCCTGCCCACCCGGGACCTGGCCCTGTCTCCCGACGGTTCGGAAATCTACTTCACGATCATGCTGCCCGGGTTCCACCGGTCCGCGGTCTGCTGGACCCGGATCGAGAACGGCCGCTGGACACGGCCGGAAGTGGCGTCCTTCGCATCCGATGGCCGCTGGCGCACCCTGGAACCCTGCGTCGCACCGGACGGCAGGCACCTGTACTTCGCGTCCGACCGTCCCGAAGGCGACGGCTCCCAGCCCGGACCCTTCGGCATCTGGATGGCGGAGCGCCGCGGCACCGGGTGGGGCACCCCGGTCCGCCTTCCCGCCTGCATCAATGGCGATGGCGAAACCTTCTTCCCGAGCGTCACCCGGGACGGGACCCTCTATTTCCTCCGGGAGAAGGGGCAGGAACGCACCCTTCTCAGCAGCCGGTGGGAGGGCACCGCCTACCGGAGCGCGGAGCCGCTGCCCGCCCCCCTCAACCGCGCCCCGATCCAGGCCAATCCGTGCGTGGACCCCGATGGGCGCTTCCTCATCGTTCCGATGTGGGGACGCAAGGATTCCCTGGGTGGAGCGGACTACTACATCAGCTTCAGGCGTCCGGACGGGGGCTGGACCGAACCCCTGAACCTGGGGGCGCCGTTGAACAGCACGGACGGCCAGGAGTACTCGGCCTCGCTGAGCCCGGACGGGCGCTACCTCTTCTTCATGAGCGGGCGGTATTCCGGGCCCCCCCGTGCACCGGTCCTGGACTACGCGGAACTGCTGTCGCAGCGCACCCGCCCCGGCAACGGGAATCCAGCCATCTGGTGGATGGAGGCGGCCTTCATCGAGGGTCTGCGGGGACGCGCTTTCCCGGTGCGTAAAGATTGATAGACCTTCGGATGGCCGCCTTGCAGGCGGCGCAGAAGGGCACCCGGTCGCGGGTGAACATGATGCAGTCCTCCTGGCTGCGGAAGTACCCCGTGGCCTCGTAGTTGGCCCCCTCGAAGGCGCCGACCGCCTTGGAGTGAAGGTCGGTCCCCAGCAGGCGGGTCTCGAACGCCTGGGTGGCGATCATGTGCGCTTCCATTTCGGATTCCGGGCGGTTCTCCGCACGGATCCGCTTGCGCAGCACTCCCGCCGCCTTCGCGTGGTCCTCGAACGCCTGCTTCTGCCAGGGCGTCGGAAGGGGCACCCCGGGGCTCAGCAGGTCGGCCCACTTGGGCTTCCGGGGATCCGCGGTGACGTTGGGCTCCCAGGTTTCCACCCGGTCCCCGCCCGTCTCGTAGGCCACCTCCGCCGTGTAGTACTCGTCCGCCAGGCCGGCGAAGTGGTGGCCGAATTCGTGGACGAACACGTAGGGTGCGAAGGCGTTGCCCGCCGCCACCGTGCCGAAGGCGCCAAAGATCCCGCCTCCGCCGTAGGTCTGTCCGTTGACCAGGATTTCCACGAACTCGTAGGGTGCCCACGACGCGACGTCACGCCACGCCCGGTTCTCGGCCGTCAGGATGTAGCGTTCGCTGCCGAAGAAGTCGTAGCTGCAGCCCAGCGGTGAGCGCCTCTGGACACCGGTGCTGGGGCGCGAGATCCCGCTGGCGGCCGCCGGCGGGCAGAGGGCCCAGACATTGAAGTCGCCGCGGTGCTCCTTGAACGGCGATTCCTGGAAGAGCAGGTCGACAAGGCGGCGCGCCTGGCCTTCGAAGAGCCCGCGCTCCGCGGCGGTGTAGCCGTCGCCGAGGATCAGGAGGTCGACCTTCATCGAGGGATCACCCGAGTTCAGGATCCCGATGAGGTCGCCCGGCCTCGGCGGGGGCGCAGACTGGATGGTCCGGTCCGCCGGATCGAGGTCGACCGACCAGGCCTCCTGGAAGCGGTTGCGGGCATCGCGCTTGCTGAGCACCACCTTGAAGGGCCGGGCAGGAAGGGGGAAGCGCAGGGATTCCTCGAAGGTCCGGGCGGACCGCCGGGCATCGGCGGTGGTCTCCCATTCCCCGGCCACGCTGGCGAAACCGCGGGAGTACAGCAGCTTCCGGGTGTCCCGCTCCAGCACCTCGAAGCGGTACTTGCCCAGGCCGGAATCGTCGGCGACCCGCTGCTCGGGTCCTGGCCAGGGCAGGGGCTCGAGCACCATCCGCTCGAAGGCGAAGACCTCCACCGTCCCGACGGTATGGTGGTAGTCCACCCGCAGGGTCCGCGGCGGAACCGCCAGGGCCAGCACGGACGAGACGAGGATCATCAGCAGCGCGCGCATGGAGCCCCCGCGGCCAGTGTGCGGGGCGGGGGGGCCAGGATCAAGGCCGGCGAGGGCGCATCCCTTGAATCTGAGGTGCCCCCCGTTCACAGTAGGCGGAGCAGCAGACCCGACATGAAAGCCATCCTCGTCCGAGCCCCCGGCCAGCCGCCCCGCCGCTTCGAGCACGCGCGGGAATCCCTGACCATCGGGCGGTCCGCCCGCAACGACCTGGTGATCGAGGACCCGAGCCTGAGCCGGGGCCACGCCCGCCTCGAACAGGTCGGGGACGGCTACATCCTGGAGGACCTCGGCTCCCTGAACGGCAGCTTCATCAACGGCCATGCCATCCAGGGCCGCCACCCCGTGCGCGCCGGCGACCGCGTCCAACTCGGGAACGTGGTCCTGGAACTCGATCCGGGCAGGCCCTCGGGCGTGGTCATCGAAGGCAAGGAGCAGGACCTCAAGGGCCCATCCACCCTGGTCATCCGCGCCACCGACCTGCGCAGCAGCGGACCGGTGGCGCACATCGGCAGGGAGCCGGATCCGGGCTGGAGCGATGCCATCCAGCTGGTGGAGGAGATCACCCTGGATCTGCTTCGGGAGCACACGGTGGAGGAATACCTCGACCGCCTGATGGAGCGGCTGTTCGCCGTCCTCCGGCCGGACCGGGGGGCGATCCTGCTGCGCAACCCGGAGGGGGACCTGGTTCCGGTCCTCACCCGGAGTTCCGGCAAGGAGACCCAGATCAAGATCTCACGGACCCTTGTGGAGTCCGCCGTGGAGCGTCGGGAGGCCCTCCTGATCAACGACCCCTCCCTGGACCCGAAGCTCGCCGGGGCCGCCTCCCTGCGCATCAGCGGGGCTTCGACCGTGATGGTGGCGCCCCTCGAGCACGAGGGGGACGTCATGGGCCTTCTCTACCTGGACGCCAAGCCCCTGCGCGGTTCCTTCTCCCGGGAGGACCTCCGGCTCGCCGCGTCCCTGGCCCACGTGGCCGCCGCCAAGATCCTCCAGGCCAGGCTGCTGGAGGAGGTCCAGAAGAAGAAGGTCATGGAGCGCGAGTTCGCCCTCGCCCGGGAGATCCAGCAGCGCCTCCTGCCGGCCGAAGCGCCCGTCCTGAAGGGCTGGGAGTTGCGCGGGATGAACCAGCCCTCCCGGCACGTCTCCGGCGACCTGTTCGGGTTCTGGCCCCGGCCCGACGGCAAGCTCTACGTGGTGATCGCCGACGTGGCGGGCAAGGGCATCGGCCCCGGGCTCCTCATGGCCAGCCTGCAGGCCACCATGGAAGTGCTGTCCCGCTCCCAGCTCCCCACCGGCGAGCTGGCGGAGGAACTGTCGCAGATCCTGCACCGGCACACCACCGCGAACCGGTACGTGACCTGCTTCCTGGTCCTGCTGGACCCGGAGCGGGGCGTGGCCCAGTTCACCAATGCCGGGCACAATCCCGCCCTCCTGTTCCGCAGCGACGGCTCCATCGAGGCCCTCGAATCCCACGGCCTCCCCCTGGCGATGTTCCCGGAAAACCGCTACGGCCAGGACGAACGGCCCATGAAGGCCGGGGACATGCTGGTGCTCTACACCGACGGAATCACCGAAGCCGCCGGTCCTGGCGGCGAAGAAATGGAGCTGGCCGGGCTCCGTGCGCTCTTGAGCCCGTTCCGGACGCACCCCCTGCCGGACCTCGAGCAGCGCATCGAGGAGGCCCTGGACTCCTTCACCGCCGGGGCGCCTCCCTCCGACGACCGGACCCTCGTCTTCATCCGCCGGAAGCGATAGGAACCCCCATGCTGAACCCGCGCCAGCGCCAGTACCTCAAGGCGAGGGCCCACGCCCTCAAACCCGTGCTCCACATCGGCAAGTCCGGCGTGACCCCGGCGCTGGTGGAGGAGATCACCCTGGTCATCGAGAGCCTCGAGCTGATCAAGGTCAAGCTCAACCGGAACTCCTTCGAAGACGAGGATTCAGTCGCGAAGGCACTGCTGGAGCGGATGCCCGGGTTGGAGCACGTCTGGACGATCGGGCACACGATCCTGCTGTTCCGTCCCAGCAAGGAACGGCCCAGCAGGTACGTCCTGCCTACCTAGACCCCCGTCGCCCAACCGGATGTAATCCGCGCGACCCACCCGCCGATAAAGGAGCCAGGAGGGGGTCGTGCCGTTTCTTTCCTGGAACGAGGGCAGTGTGGTGCACCGCCACTTTCTCCAGGAGGACTGCTTCGTCGGCCGCGATCCCCTCCTGTGCGCCGTGGCGAAACCCCAGGAACCCACCCTGTCCCGGCGCCACGCCAGCCTGCGCAAGGTCAGGGGCAGCTGGTGGGTGACCGACCTGGACAGCGCCAATGGCTCGACCTTGAACGGCCTCCAGGTCAACCACCCCGCCGGCAACGCCCTCGAGGACGGCGACCAGCTCGCCTTCGGCGACTGGAGGCTGGGCTTCACCCTGGGGTTTCCGGGCCTGGACGGGCAGAACGCCATCGAGCGGGTCGGATCCATCTTCGAGGAGGTGCACCCCGAGCCGCGCCAGGCCATGGTGCTCATGCGCGGCCTGGAACTGCTGCACGCCTCCACCGAGAGCATCCTCAGCGAAAAGGAGCCCGAAGGGATCCTCCGGGGCCTGCTCGACAAGGCCATGGCCCTGTTCCGGGCCGAACGCGGATTCCTGGTCATGCTCGCGGCGGACGGGGGCTGGAGCACCGCCCACCGGGTCGGCGACATCCAGGAGCACCTCGGCCTGTCGCGTTCAGTGATGGACTATGTCTCGGTCCACGCCACCGCGGTGCTGTCCAACACGCCCATGGCCGATCCCCGGTTCGGCGGCAGCAGCCTGGTCGAGTTCCAGCGCGGCCCGCTGCTGTGCGCTCCGCTGGAGGTGGACGGCAAGGTCCTCGGGGTCGTCTACCTGGACCGGAACATCGAGGCCGCCCCGTTCGTGCGGTTCGACCTGGCCCTGCTCCAGAGCCTGGTCCACCAGGGCTCCCTCATCCTGCGGCACGCGAACCTCAGCACCCGCGCCCTGGGTCAGGCCGAAGCGGAGGGCGAGCTGTTCCGCCTGAAGGCCCTCCACCAGCGCACGGTGGACGGCTACGGGGAACTCATGTCGGCGATGAACAATCCGGTCCGCTGGCTTGGGGCCTGGGCCCGAACGGTGGACCTGAAGGCCCTTTCCCTCCTGGGGGACCAGGTCGAGCGCCTGTCGACCCTGGTGGAGGAGGGACTGTCCATGACCCACGTGGACGTGCCCGACCCCGGCACGTCGATGTCCCTGGAGTCGCTCCAGGGGCAGCTCGAGAAGCCCTGGGCCAACCTCCTGGCCCTGCAGCAGACCGAGCTGTCCCTGCAGCACCCTCCCAAGGGGTTCATCTGGGTGGCCAGCACCCACGCCATCCAGGCCCTGGCCAGCCTCGTCGAGCCCCTCCTCCTCCAGCTGCCCGGGCGCAGCACCCTGGTGGGCACCTGGAGCCAGGAGCCGGGCATGTGGATCCTGCAGCTCCGCTTCCCCCCCGTGTGCCATGGCCCGACTCCGGACCCCTGGACCGGTCGCACCATCCAGACGGCCGGGATCCGGTGGCGCTGGGTTGACCAGGTGCTCTCCATCCAGTTCGCCCAGGGACCCGAGGCCGTGCCCGAAGAGACCCAGCGGCCGCTCATGGGCCTGGTCACGGAGGAGTACCAGCTTCTGGGGCTCTTCCAGAGCGTCGCCGAGGCCGGCGACCTGAACCTGTTTCCCTTGGAGGCCGAGCCGCCGCTGCCGCCGCTGCCGCGCTTCCGCTACCTGGTCCTGGACGCGGGCGGGCTGGCGGATCCAGTGGGATGCATCCAGGCCTACCGCCGCCACCCCTCCTTCGCCACCGCTCCGATCCTGGTGGTGCGGGCCCCGGAGGACCTGACCTCCGCGATCCTGTCCGCCGGCGCCACCGACTGGCTTCCGGAGGGGTTCCGCTGGGAGGCCCTCCACCACCGGCTGCAGGTCCTGCGCGGCCACGACGACCTGCAGCGCAAGGCGCGGGCGGTGGAGCGGCTCGACAGCTTCCGGCAGATGGCCGGCACCCTCAAGCACGAGATCAACAACCCGCTGGCGGTGATCTCCATGCAGGTCGAGCTGCTACAGCGGAAGTACCCCGATGAGCCGAAGCTGAAGAAGATCGAGGAGATGGTCGACCGGATCCGGGACCTCGTGCAGGTGCTGCAGAAGATGCGCGAGGCCGCCACGGTGGACTACGCGGACGGGTCCAGCATCGTGCAGATCCCCAGCCTGCAGAAGGTGTTCGGCAGCTGAGCGCAGCGCGCTACTTCGTGAAGGGCTGCACGTCCATGCGCGACGCGCGGCTGGACAGGTGCGTGGAGAGCTTCGCCAGGTGCTCCGCGCTGTGGCACTTGCCGCAGGTGGCCTGCATGTTCCGGCGCGCGACCTGCGAAGCCGGGTTCGACCTCGGCACGATCGCATGGGCCGGCCCGTGGCAGGATCGGCAGGTCGCGGCGTGCTTCTTCCCCTTCAGTTGGGCCACACCGTGCACGCTCTTCTCGTAATCCTGCGACTCGTGGCTGTGGCATCGGACGCACTGCACGGGGGCAAGCTTCTCAGGGTGCGGGATCTCCTTGATGGTGACGTGGCACTGGGTGCAGGCGAGGCCGCCGTGGGTCAGCTTGCGGAAGGCCTCGAGGTCCACCTTGTCGTGGCATTCGACGCAATCGCTGGCCTGGGGCGGCGCCGCGGCCAGGCACATGGCCAGGGAACCGGCGAGGAGCAGCGGTCGCATGGGAGCCTCCGGGATTGGCGACCACGCTACCACGCCCGGGGCGGCCGGCCAGGGCAAAGCCGGGCCAGTGGCCGGTTCTCCTGTCGGAGCGGTCGGCAGCCCCCCCCTCGATCGCCCGGTTCAAGCCTCGGACGTCGGCCGACCGAACCACTCCAGGCCCCGTTCGGTGACCAGCCCCTGGACGGGCAGATCCCGGGGTTCCCGGGGCAGTCGGAAGGTCCTCTGCGAAGCGAAGCCGATGCCCAGGGTCGGCAGCCGTTCGTCAAGCCGGTCCAGCAGGGCATCGTAGAAGCCCTTGCCGTATCCGAGCCGGTGGCCTTCCGCATCGAAGGCCAGGCCGGGCACCAGCAGCAGGTCCGCCGGCGGGAGGAAATGCTGCGCCAGGGCCGGCTCCATCAGCCCCCACAGGCCCCGCTCCAGGGGCTCGCAGCCCCAGACCAGCCGGGGCGGCTCGGTGCTGGAGATCCGCGGAAAGGACCACAACCAGTCGGTCCGGGCGGCGACCAGGGGGCGCAGGTCCGGTTCCGACCCCAGCGGCCAGAAGGCGGCGATGCGGCGGATCCGGCGGGAGCGGCAGAAGGCCTCCAGGTGCCCGCAGATGGACTCCGAGGCCGCCTTCCGGGTCGGGCCGTCCAGGGCATCGCGGGTGGCGCGGAACCGGCGGCGAAGGGCAGCCTTGTCGTCTGCCACGGGGTTCACGCCAGGGCCGAGAACAGGGCGGCAAGCTTGGCCGGGTCGAGGCGGCCCGCCGTGCGCAGGCCCGAGCAGAGGTCGAGGCCGTGGGGAGCGACCGTCGCGACGGCAGCGGCGGCGTTGCCCGGGCCGAGCCCACCGGCCAGCCACACGGGAACGGCGACCGCCTCGCGGATCCGTCGGCTGAGGGACCAGTCGTGGGTGCGGCCGGTGCCGCCCAGTTCCTTGACCGCCAGGCCGGGGTTGCCCGAATCGAGGAGCAGGGCATCGACCAGGGACGCGGCGGCCACCGCCTCTTCGACCGAGTCCTGGCCCCGGACGTGGATGACCTGGACCAGCCGCACGCCAGGCAGCCCGCCGCGGAGACGGCGCAGCTCCGGCTCAGGGACCCGGTCCACCAGCTGCAGGGTGGTGGTGCCGCAGCGGCGATGCTGGTCGACCAGGGCGTCGGCCTCCAACAGGGCGGTGAGCAGGAAGGTGTCGGCCCGGCCGGCCGTCGCCGCGGCGATGCGGGCGATCAGGGGCTCGGCGATCACCCCCGGACCGGAGGGCATGGCCGACACCAGGCCCAGGGCCGAGGCGCCGAGGGCCAGGGCCTGCTCGGCCTCCTCGAGGGAGCCGATGCAGCACACCTTCACCTTCGGTTTCACGCCGGCTCAGGTCGCGGCCGCCGTGCCGAGCTCGCGGTAGAGGTTGTCCCGCTCCACCGCTTCGAACCCGGCCTCGGTGATCAGCCGCCGCAGTTCCGCCTTGGACAGGGACTGCGGCGTGGTGGCGCCGGCGTCGTGGGCGATCTCCTCCTCGACGATGGTGCCGTCCAGGTCGTCGGCGCCGTAGCTCAGCCCCACCTGGGCCAGGCCCTCGGAGATCATCACCCAGTAGGCCTTCACGTGGGCCACGTTGTCGAGCAGCAGGCGGGCCACGGCAATCTCGCGGAGGTCGGCGGTGCCGGTGGTCTCGTGCAGCTCGTACTTCTCCGAAAGCTCGTTGTTCTCGATCTGGTAGGCCAGCGGGATGTAGGCGAGGAAGCGGGCCCGGCCGCCGGCGATGGAGCGGTCCTGGAGGTCGCGCAGCCGGAGCAGGTGGTCGACCCGGTGCTCGGCGCGCTCGATGTGGCCGTAGAGCATCGTGCAGTTGGTGGGGATTCCGCGGGCGTGGCAGATCTCGGCGTTGCGCAGCCAGACGTCGGCCGACTTCTTGCCGATGCAGATCTCGGCGCGGACCTCCTCGTCGAAGATCTCCGCCCCGCCGCCGGGACAGCTCTCCAGGCCGGCCGCCACGCAGCGGTCCAGGAAGGCTTCCACGCTGAGGCCGCTGACCTTCGCGTAGTAGCCGATCTCGACCATGGTGAAGACCTTGAGGTGGATCGCCGGGAACGCCGCCTTCACCTTGCGGAACAGGTCCTCGAAGTACTCGATCCGGAGCTGCGGGTGGTGCCCCGCGACCATGTGCAGCTCGACCACGCCCCGGCTTTCCGGCTTGTGCAGCTCGCGGAGGATGTCCTCGGCGCTGAGCACGTAGGCGCGCGGATCCCCGGGCTTCGCCTGGAACGCGCAGAACTGGCAGTGGGTGTAGCAGATGTTGGTGTAGCTCAGGCGCCGGCTGGCGACGAAGTAGGTGCGCCTGCCGTGCAGCCGGGTCCGCACGAAGTGGGCCATGGCGCCGACCCCCGGGAGGTCCGGGGTCTGGTACAGCAGCAGGCCATCCTCGAAGCTCAGGCGCTCGCCCCGTTCGACCCTGGCGGCGAGGGGGGCGAGCCGCGGGTCGGATAGGTAGGCGGAAAGGGGCAGGGACAGGGCGCTCATCGCTTCCATTGTAGGGGACGCCCCACCCGGATCAGGCCATGGTCTTGCGGAACCGGGCTGCCGCCAGGCCGATCAGCGAGCTGCCGAGCACGGCCAGGGCCGCCAGCTGAGGCCACAGAACCCCCAGTCCGAGACCCTTCAGATAGACCCCGCGAATGATCACCAGGTAGTAGCGAAGGGGATTCGCCAAGGTGATCCACTGGACGGACTCCGGCATGTTGGCGATGGGGTAGACGAAGCCCGAGAGCATGAATGCCGGCAGCATGAAGAAGAAGGCCGTCATCATGGCCTGCTGCTGGGTGCGGCTGACGGTGCTGATGAACAGGCCGACGCCCAGGGTGCTGAGCAGGTACAGGCCGGTGGCCAGGAACAGGGTGAGCGGGTTGCCGCGCAGCGGCACCTCGAACCAGAACACCGCCACCAGCGTGATCAGGGCCACGTCGATGAAGCCGATGAGGGCGAACGGGATGGTCTTGCCGAGGATGAACTCCAGGCGGCCGATGGGCGTGACCATGATCTGTTCCATGGTTCCGATCTCCCGCTCGCGGACGATCGCCATGCTCGACAGGATGATCGACACCACCGCCACCAGCATCGCCAGCACCCCGGGCACGAAGAAGTTCCGGCTGTCGAGGTTGGGATTGAACCAGGCCCGCGACACCAGCGACACCGGGTCGGCCTCGATGCGGGCCCCGAGCCGGCGTCCCAGCTGCGCCTTCATCAGGTCCTGGTTGTGGGCCGCGGCGATCCGCGACGCGTAGCTCAGCACCACGCTGGCGTTGTTCGAGTCGGAGCCGTCCAGCAGCAGCTGCACGGCGGCGCTGCGGCCGGCGGCGATGCGCTCGCCGAAGCCGCGGTTGAAGTGCAGGACCAGCTTTGCGGAGCCGGTGTCCATCACCTCCTGGATCTCCGCCTCGGTGGTGATCCGTCGGACGACGTCGAAGCAGCCGGAGCCGGTGAACCGTGCCAGCAGCTCCCGGCTGGCCGGGGTGTTGTCCAGGTCGCAGACCGCGGTGCGGACGTGGCGGACATCGGTGTTCACCGCGTACCCGATGATCACCACCTGCACCACCGGGATCAGGAACACCACGGCACGCATCCGCGGGTTGCGGAGCACCTGGATGAACTCCTTGCGGAGCATGTGGAGGAGGCGTTCGAGCACGACGGTTCCTAGGCGAGGCGTTTCTTGAAACTGCGGATGGAGAGGCCGGCCATCAGGATGGCGAACCCCAGCATCAGCAGGCATTCGGGCCAGAGTTCGGCGAGACCGGCCCCCTTCAGGTACAGGCCCCGCAGGAAGGCCACGAAGTAGCGTGCAGGGACGAGGTAGGTGACCCCCTGCATCGGCACCGGCATGTTGCCGATGTCGAACATGAAGCCCGACAGCAGGAAGGCCGGCAGGAAGGTGGCCACGAACGCCGCCTGGCTGGCGAGCAGCTGGGTCTTCGCCAGGGAGCTGATGAGGATCCCCAGGGACAGTGCCCCCACCAGGTACACCGCCGAGACCACGAACAGCAGCAGCAGGCTGCCGCGGATCGGGACGTCGAACAGGAAGCGTCCGGCGAGCACCGAGAGCAGCATGTCCAGCATGCCGATGGCGAAATAGGGCGAGAGCTTGCCGAGGATCAGTTC